>NZ_DAINBO010000028.1:0-26620 GCF_036732845.1 Brevundimonas sp.
TAGCGCAGGAAGTTGCACACCGTCAGCGGCGCATGGTCCAGCGCCAGGGCCACGCTCATGGCTCCCATGTCGGTCTGGATCATCACCACCGGCGACGGCGCCGGTTCCGGCAGGGTTCCGCACGCCCCGCAGGCCACGGCCGCCCCGACCGCCATCGTGCCCAGAATACGCATGTCGGCCCCTCCGCCTTGTTCCCTCGCCTGCCCGTGCTACACCGCCGCGCAATCCTCCGCCACGCCCCAAGAGCCTCCTCGCCCATGACCGCGCACCGCACCGAGACCGACACCTTCGGACCCATCGAGGTCGCCGCCGACCGCTATTGGGGCGCCCAGGCGCAGCGCTCGCTGGGCAATTTCAAGATCGGCTGGGAGAAACAGCCCCTGCCGATCGTGCGGGCGCTGGGCATCGTCAAACGCGCGGCGGCCGAGACCAATATGGCGCTGGGCAAGCTGGACCCGGCCATCGGCGAAACCATCGTGCGCGCCGCCGACGAGGTGATCGAGGGCCGGCTGAACGACCACTTTCCGCTGGTGGTCTGGCAGACCGGTTCGGGCACCCAGTCGAACATGAACGCCAATGAGGTGATCAGCAACCGCGCCATCCAGATGCTGGGCGGCGAGATGGGGACCAAGAAGCCGGTCCATCCCAACGACCACGTCAATATGAGCCAGTCGTCCAACGACACCTATCCCACGGCCATGCACGTCGCCTGCGCCGAAGAGATCGTCCACCGCCTGCTGCCGGCGCTGCAAAAGCTGCACAACGCCCTGAACGACAAGTCCCAGGCGTGGAAGGACATCATCAAGATCGGCCGCACCCACACCCAGGACGCCACGCCCCTGACGCTGGGCCAGGAGTTCGGCGGCTATGCGCAACAGGTCGCCAACGGCATCGCGCGCATCGAACAGACCCTGCCCAAGCTGATGGAGCTGGCCCAGGGCGGCACCGCCGTCGGCACCGGCCTGAACGCGCCCGTCGGTTTCGCCGAACAGGTGGCCGAGCGGATCGCCGCCATCACCGGCCTGCCCTTCACCACGGCGCCGAACAAGTTCGAGGCCCTGGCCGCCCACGACGCCATGGTGTTCAGCCACGGCGCCATCAACACGGTCGCCGCGTCGCTGTTCAAGATCGCCAACGACATCCGCTTCCTGGGGTCCGGGCCGCGCGCGGGCCTGGGCGAACTGGCCCTGCCCGAGAACGAGCCGGGCAGCAGCATCATGCCGGGCAAGGTCAATCCGACCCAGTGCGAGGCCCTGACCCAGGTCTGCGTCCAGGTGTTCGGCAACCACGCCGCCGTGACCTTCGCCGGATCGCAGGGGCATTTCGAGTTGAACGTCTTCAACCCGGTGATGGCCTACAACTTCCTGCAGTCGGTGCGGCTGATGGCCGACGCGGCGATCAGCTTCACCGACAACTGCGTGGTCGGCATCGAACCGCGTCGCGACAACATCCAGCACGGCCTGGACAACTCGCTGATGCTGGTCACCGCCCTGAACGGCCGGCTGGGCTATGACATCTGCGCCAAGATCGCCAAGACGGCGCACAAGAACGGCACCACCCTGCGCCAGGAAACCGTCGGCGGCGGTTATCTGACCGACGAAGAGTTTGACGAATGGGTCCGGCCTGAGAAGATGATCTCGCCGGGCTGATCCTCGGTCTGGGGATGACGACGAGGGGGCGAGACGTGTTCGGGTTCAAACGCCTGATGGGCTTGGCCGTGGTGACGGCGCTGCTCGCCGCCTGCGGCTCTCTGCCCCGCCCCGAGGGACCGCTCAGGATCGCGCCGCACCAGATCATGCCGGTGGCCGATCCGCGCATCCGCTCCACCGACACCGCCAAGATTCGGGCCATGGCCGACACCTTCACCGAGCGGATGGCGCGGGGGGATCATCATGACGTGTTGTCGCTGTCGGGCGGCGGCGCCGGCGGCGCCTATGGCGCGGGCGTCCTGGTGGGCTGGACCCAGCATGGAGATCGTCCCGAGTTCGATGTCGTCACCGGCGTCTCGACCGGCGCCCTGATCGCGCCCTTCGCCTTTCTGGGTCCCGACTGGGACGACGAACTGACCGCCGCCTATACCGACGGCCAGGCGTCCAATCTTCTGAACCCGCGCGTGCTGTCGATCCTGGCCGCGCCCAGCCTGTTCAGCTCTGACGGTCTGCGCCAACTGGTGGACCGCAACGTCACGCCCACGCTGCTGGCCGCGGTCGCCGCGGAATACGCCAAGGGCCGCCAGCTTCTGGTGGTCACGACCAATCTCGACACCGAGGAGACGGTGATCTGGGACATGGGCCTGCTGGCGTCCCAGGGTCCCCAGGCCGTGGATCTGTTCAAACAGGTGCTGGTGGCCTCGGCCAGCATTCCCGGCATCTTCACGCCGCAGTTGATCGCCGGTCTCAATTCCGACGGCGAGGTGGTTCTGGAAATGCACGCCGACGGCGGGGTCAACACGCCCTTCCTGGCCGTCCCGGAAGGGGCGCTGCTGTGGACCGCGCCCGAGGTCCGGCAGGATCAGGCCGCCATCTATGTGATCGTCAACGGGCAACTGGGCGCCAACACCGGCGTCACGCCCGGCCGCCTGGCGGGCATTCTGGCCCGCGCCTACGACAGCATGAGCAAGGCCACGGCCCGTCAGGCCCTCGTGGCCAACAGCGCCTTCGCCTTGCGCAACGGCATGGGTCTGCGGGTCACCTCGATCCCCGACAACGCCAATGTCTCCAGCCTGAATTTCGGCCAGGCCGAGATGACGGCCCTGTTCAATGTCGGGCGGGCGCGGGCCGTGTCCGGCCAGGCCTGGACCCAGGTGTCGGCGTCCAGCCAGGCCGGTTTGCCGGAAACCTATGTCGTGCCGGACCAGGACCTTCCAGACATCCTGCGGCCCAGGTCGCGCAGGGCCGGAAACTAGCCGTGCGTCCGGGACGCCTTGGCGAGCCTGTCGGTTTCATGAGAGGCTTTCGGGACCATGGCTGACGTCATCAATCTGAACCGGGCGCGCAAGGACCGCGACAAGGCCGCGCGAAAGGTCCAGGCCGCCGTCAACCGCACCGCGCACGGCCGCACCAAGGCCGAGCGCGTGAATGCGGATCGAGACCGCGACCGCGCCGCGACGACGCTGGACGGACATCGACGCGACAAGGGCGAGGACTGATGGGCGGCTATACACCCCAGGCCCGGCACGGGCTGATCGCCCTGCTGGCCGCGCGCCGCGTCAAGGCCGAGAAGGCCCGCCGCGCCCTGGCCGCCAAGGCCCGCACACCCGAGGAACGCGAGGCCGCCGCCGCGGCCGAGAAACAGACCAAACGCTCGGGCTGGTTCCGCTAGGCGGTCTTGGGCTTCGGCGCCCGGATCAGCAGGGCCTGCCCCGCCAGCACCAGCGCCAGTCCCGCGACCGCCGCCCAGCCGAACCTGGCCCCTTCCAGCACCACCGACACCAGCATGGCGATCGGCGGGGTCAGGGCCGAGACATAGCTGGCCATGGCGTAGCCGATGGACCGGGCGATGGTGAAATAGATCCCGAACGCGATCACCGAACCGAACAACGCCAGATAGATCAGCGAACCCAGATAGCGCGCGGTCGGCTCGATGGTGAACTGAACCCCCGTCGCCAGGCCGTACGCCGCCAACAGCCCCGCGCCATAGGCCATGGCCCAGGCCGTCGAGGGCAGAACCGCCGAACCGGCCCGTTGGCCCCGCCAGGCGAAATAGTTGCCGCAGGCCGAGGCCAGGGTGGCGACCATGGCCAGGCCGATCCCCAGCGCGGCCTGGCGATCCAGGCCCGCGCCCAGCACCTCGCCGCTGGACAGCACCGCCACCCCGGCGACGCCCAGGACCGCCGCGCCCCAGGCCGCAGGCGAGGCCCGCTGGCCCTCCTTCACCCGGAACAGCACCAGGTTCAGAAAGGTCAGGGAGGCGAACACCACCGCCACGATGGCCGAGGCCACATGCCCTTCGGCCGCATAGGTGAAGCTGTAGCTGATCGAAAAGGCGAAGGCCCCCTGCCCCAGGGCCGCCAGATGCTGATCGCGCGTCAGCCGCAACGGCAGGCGCATCACGGCGCAGACGCCGAACAGGGCCAAGGCCGCCAGGCCGAACCGCCAGACGATGGAGGCGACGGGGTCCACCCTGCCCAGTTGCAGGGTGATGCCATACCAGGTCGTGCCCCAGATCAGGGCGCAGACGCCGACGCCGAGCACGGCCAGCGCCCCGGCGGACGGGCGGGAAAAGGTCATTGGGACGGGTCTCAGGCGCGCAGTTTCAACCCACGACGGGTTTCGGCGGGCACCGCCTCATAGACGGTCGGAGGCGTAATTCCGAGCCGCGCCCGCGCCGTCTCCAGCGGTTGGGCGAACAGGGCCTCGTAATCCAGACCCGGCAGCCAGCGCGCGCGCCGTCCGATCCGCCAGGCCTGCAACACGGCGCGGCGGGCGGGAACGCCGCGATCTTCACGCCGGATCTCGGCGGCCGCGCCCAGGCCGATGAAGGCGAACCCCAGATTGCCCGTCTGGGCGTGGGAGAAGGCGACGACGCAGGCCTCGCCCAAGGCATCGGTCTCATAGCCGGTCAGCACGTGCCAGATGTCGTGAACGTCGCGGATGCGGCGGCTGAACCAGATGACCGGATGCGGGGCGTCGACCATCGGCGCGACCTTGCGCGCCTCATCGGCCAGACCCTCGGCGGTGAAGCCTCTGGTTTCGCGAAAGGCGCGATAGGCCGCGCCCACCGTGCCCGGCCCGAACTGGGCCAGCCAGGCCGGATCGTCGAGCTTGTGCGCCAATTCCTCGCGCAGGAAGGCTTGCCGCCCGCCTTCCCAGGTCCCCAGCATACGGTCGTAGCCGCGCGACGCCGACCGTCCGCTCAGCGCCCGCATGATCTCGAAGACCTGGGTCGTGTCCTCCTTGTTCCGCGCCAGGCGGCGAAAGGCGCGCAAGGCCTTCAGCGGCTCAAGACGCTGCGGCGTCATGCGATCGGGCGCATCGAAGTCGGCGGCGGCGGTCATGGACGATCCCTGATCAACGCGGAACGATAGCGCGGAACCCATCGACAGTGAACGGCGATCATACACCGTGCCCCGGCGATGATCTGCTAGGGTGCCCATGAACAGACTGGAGACGAACATGCGGATCGCCCCGATCGCCCTGCCCCTCGCCCTGACCCTGGCGGCCTGCGCGCCCGTCGGCCCTTCCGCGACGCCAGGCGCCGGGCGCGACGTGGCCGTGGTGAACGTCACCGCCACCTATCGCGAACGCATCCTGCTGCCGCCGGGCCATGTGTTGACCGTGCGGGTCGAAGACGTGAGCCTGATGGACGCGCCATCGCGCGTGATGGTCGAATACAGCACGGCCCTGGACGGGCGCGCGCCGCCCTATCAGGCGACCCTGAGCATTCCCCGGTCGCAAATCGTCGCGAACAACACCTATGCGGTGCGGGCCGAGATCCGCGACGCGGCCGGACGTCTGCGTTTCACCACCGACACGCGCCATGCGGTTCTGACCCAGGGCGCCCCTGCGTCGGCGGACATCGTGATGATCGGGGTGCGCTGAGGCGTGGGCGGGCTGACCAAACGCTCGGTCCTGCTGACCGGTCACGCCACCTCGGTGGCGCTGGAGCCGGAATTCTGGGTCGTGCTGGACCGGATCGCCGAGGCGCGCGGCCTGAGCAAGGCCGGTCTGTTGCAGGCCGTCGACGCCGAACGCGGGCGTCGCCCCCTGGCCTCGGCCTGTCGCCTGCTGGCGCTGGAATGGAGCGCCGCGCGGCGTGATTGACGACAGGGCGAAACAGGCGCTTGCTGGTCTCCACGGTTCCGTGGAGCGCGCCATGAGCGACAATCGTCTGATCCCCGCATTGGCCTTCGGCGGCCTGTTGGCCGTCGGCCTGATCGGCGGCGGCGGCCTGATCGGCCAGGGCGTGGTCAACGCCCGCGCCGGCGACCGCACCGTCACCGTGCGCGGCCTGTCAGAGCGGGAAGTGAAGGCCGACCTGGCCGTTCTGCCGCTGCGGTTCACCGCCTCGGGCGAGGTGCTGTCCGACGTTCAGGCGCGCATCGACGCCGACCTGGCCACCGTGCGCGCCTTTCTGACGGCCCAGGGCTATCCGGCGTCGGCCGTCGATCTGGGGCGGCTGGAGGTCGCCGATACGCGCAGCCGTGAATACGGCAACCAGCAGGGACCGCGCTTCATCCTGGCCCAGACGGTGATCGTGCGCACGACCGACGTCGCCCGCGTCCAGGCCTCGACCCGCGCCCTGAACGATCTGGTGCGCCAGGGCGTGGTGCTGCAAGACTTTCAGGGACCGTCCTACATCTTCACCAAGCTGAACGACGTCCGCCCGGCCATGATCGCCGAGGCCACGGCCGCGGCCCGCACCGGCGCCGAACAGTTCGCCAAGGATTCCGGCAATCCGCTGGGACCGATCCGTCAGGCGACGCAAGGGTCGTTCGAGATCCTGCCGCGCGACGGGGCGGGCGACGAAGCGGCCTCCATCGACAAGAAGGTCCGCGTCGTCGCCACCATCACCTATCGGCTCAAATAGCCGGGGCGATCCGCCGCGCGCGCCGAACGGCGCCGTGTGATCTCAGGACGGCGGGGGCAGACGGTCGCGGATCTCGCCCATGCGGGCGTACATCAGGAACATCAGCAGCCACATCTCGCAGATGAACCGCCAGAAGACGAGGTAGATCACCCCGATGATCGGCGCGAGGATGAACATCAACGCCCCCCCGCCGCCACCGGAACCGCCCATCATCGCCCCCATCAGGCCGCCGCCGAACATGGCCAGGACGGTGAAGATCAGAATGGCGAACAAGCCGATGTAATAGATGATCTTGATCAGTGCGCTGCCGATCATGTGGTCGAAACCCCAGAACCGTTTCACCAGATCCTGGAAACCGTTGGCCGCACCGCCATTGGTGTTCTGCATCGTCATTGTCGCCCTCCCCGGCGCTTACGGGCGGATCGCCCGCGAGTCACGCTGGCCGGAGCCGCGCAGGTTGTAAAGAACGACGTTTTCACAAAGCCGTTGTGGCGACGACGGCCGAAGCGCCGCATAAGAACGGCAGGAGAACAAAGACCCCGTGACCGACCTGCCCGCCCCGCGCCTGTCCGACCTCGCCCGCGCCCGTCCGCCCGGTCCCGACTACATGGCCGGACTGAACCCCGAGCAGCGTCAGGCGGTCGAGACGACCGAGGGACCGGTGCTGGTCCTGGCCGGGGCCGGCACGGGCAAGACCCGCGTCCTGACCACCCGCCTGGCCCACATCCTGGCGACCGGCCGCGCCAAGCCTTGGGAGCTGCTGGCCGTCACCTTCACCAACAAGGCCGCGCGCGAGATGCGCGAGCGGATCACCCATCTGATCGGTCCCTCGGCCGAGGGGCTGCGCTGGCTGGGCACCTTCCATTCGATCGCCGCCCAGATCCTGCGCCGTCACGCCGAACTGGTGGGGCTGAAATCCAGCTTCACCATCCTGGACACCGACGATCAGGAGCGGCTGCTGAAACAGCTTCTGGAAGCGGCCAACATCGACACCAAGCGCTGGACCCCGCGCTCGCTGGCGGGCCTGGTCGATCACTGGAAGAACCGCGGCTGGACGCCCGAGAAGCTGCCGCCCGGCGAAGACTTCGCCAACGGCAAGGGTCAGACCCTGTACGCCGCCTATCAGGCGCGTCTGCGCGCCCTGAACGCCTGCGACTTCGGCGACCTGCTGCTGCACAACCTGACCATATTGTCCCAGCACGCCGACCTGGCCGAGGAATACCGCCGCCGCTTTCGCTACATCCTGGTCGACGAATATCAGGACACCAACGTGGCCCAGTATCTGTGGCTGCGCCTGCTGACCTCATCGACCGGCAACGTCTGCTGCGTCGGCGACGACGATCAGTCGATCTATGGCTGGCGTGGGGCCGAGGTGGACAACATCCTGCGGTTCGAGCGCGACTTTCCCGGCGCCAAGGTCATCCGGCTGGAGCGCAACTATCGCTCGACCGAACACATACTGGCCGCCGCCTCGGGCCTGATCAGCGCCAATCGCGGGCGGCTGGGCAAGACGTTGTGGACCGAGGCGACGGGCGGTGAAAAGGTGCGCGTGCGCGGCGTCTGGGACGGCGAGGCCGAGGCCCGGCTGATCGGCGACGAGATCGAGACCGCGCGCCGATCCGGCATGAACTACAAGGACATGGCTGTGCTTGTTCGCGCGTCGTTTCAGATGCGGGCGTTCGAGGAACGGTTCCTGATGCTGGCCGTGCCCTATACGGTCATCGGCGGCCCGCGCTTCTTCGAGCGGGCCGAGATCCGCGACGCCCACGCCTATCTGCGGCTGATCCAGTCGGAAGACGACGACCTGGCCTTCGAGCGCATCGTCAATGTGCCCAAACGCGGCATCGGCGACACCAGCGTGCAGAAGATCCTGCAAATCGCCCGCGCCCAGGGCGTCTCGGCCATGACGGCGGTGCGTGACCTGCTGGGTTCGGACGAGCTTCAGGCCCGCACCCGCACGGCCCTGTCGAACTTCGTGCGCGATCTGGACCGCTGGCGCGCTCTGGCCGCCGACACGCGCCACTGGACCCTGGTCGAGACGGTGCTGGAAGAGAGCGGCTACACCGACATGCAGAAGGCCGACCGGACCAGCGGCCAGACCCGGCTCGACAACCTGAAGGAGCTGGTCCAGTCGATGCAGCAGTTCGAGACGCTGCAGGCCTATCTGGAGCACGTCTCCCTGGTCATGGACCTGGATCGCGGCGAGGCGGGCGCGGACTCGGTGCAGATCATGACCCTGCACGGCGCCAAGGGGCTGGAGTTCCCGCTGGTCTTCCTGCCGGGCTGGGAGGAAGGCGTCTTCCCCAGCCAGCGCAGCATCGACGAGAAGGGCGAAAAGGGCCTGGAGGAGGAGCGCCGCCTGGCCTACGTCGGCGTCACCCGCGCCCGCGCCGACGCCCGCATCAGCTTCGCCGCCAACCGCCTGGTTTACGGCCGCTGGACCGCGCAACTGCCCAGCCGCTTCGTCGACGAACTGCCGCTGGCCAATGTCGAGGCCCAGTCCGACACCGGCTATTACGGCGCCTCGACGGGCCTGAAAGAGGCCAAGAGCCGCTGGGACGAGGCGCCCAGCTTCGGCGCCGGCTATTCCAGCCCCGGCTGGAAACGCGCCCAGGATCATGTCCGCGCCGCCGCCCAGACCCCGCGCGACCGCCTGGCCCGCACCGCCGTCATCGAGGGCGAGGGCCGCCTGATCGCCACCGCCGACCCCGGCGCCGGCTCGGGCTGGAAGCGTGGCGACCGGGTGTTCCACCAGAAGTTCGGCTATGGCGCCGTGCGCGGGGTCGAGGGCAACAAACTGGTCGTCGCCTTCGACAAGGCGGGCGAGAAGAAGGTCATCGACACGTTCGTGGAGAAGGCGTGACGACGACAATCGGGGCGGCTTGACGCCTTCTGCGCAGCCCAAACCAATGTCTCATTTGAAAGATCCCACTCGCACAGGCGCGGATGGATGGATTGGCCGGAATGAGGTAATCATTCCGTCATGACCGACGGTGCCTTGACCATCAAACTCGACGCCTATGCTGCGCGAAAGCTCGCGGAAAAGTCTGCGGCTACAGGGCTTTCTCCCGAGACGATCCTGGAGACGATGCTTGGTCAACAGTTCTTCGACTACGACGACTTCACCTGGATCAATGGTGACCCGCGCGATGACCACGCCTCCAACCACGATCTGAAGGAAGAAGGCCGCCCCTGGAGCGAGGTCAGGACGGAGTTTGTGGCCTTGATCGACAAGACCTTCGGCAAGGACGGGTGAAGATCACTGTCACGCCGCAGGCCGAGCGCGACTTCGGCGCTCAGGTTCGATGGCTGCACGAGCATTCCCCTCGAGCAGGCCGCAAAGCGTCAGAACAGATTGTACATGCCCTCGACCTGCTTGCCGATTTTCCCGAGCTGGGCATCGAAGTCGGAACCGGCTTGCGTGAGAAGCAGGTGCAGTTCGGACGAGACGGCTTTGTCATCCGCTACGGATCGACGTTTTGACCGTCACGGTTCTGCGTATCTTCCACGGCAGCCAGGACCGCTGACACCTTTCCTGCGCGCCCTTTCCCGCGCTAGACCCCCCGCATGTCCTCTCGCTCTCCCGCTTCCGACGACCGCACCTGGCTGAACTGGGCGATGAGGCGGATCGAGGCCGACTACACCCGCTCGGCCGACACCCATCTGATCCCGGTGGACATGCCCGCGCTGGCCGACATCGCGCTCTATTTCAAGGACGAGTCCAGCCATCCGACCGGCAGTCTGAAGCACCGGCTGGCGCGGTCGCTGTTCCTGTATGGCCTGTCCAACGGTTGGATCGGCGATGGCATGACCATCGTCGAGGCTTCGAGCGGTTCGACGGCGGTGTCAGAGGCCTATTTCGCACGCATGCTGCGGCTGCCGTTCGTGGCCGTCATGCCGCGCCGCACCGCCCCGGAGAAGATCGCCGCCATCGAGTTTCAGGGCGGGCGCTGTCACCTGGTCGACAAGCCGGGCGAGGTCTATGGCGCGGCCCAGGCGCTCGCGGACGAACTGGGCGGCCATTACATGGACCAGTTCACCTATGCCGAGCGGGCGACCGACTGGCGCGGCAACAACAATATCGCCGAATCCATCTTCGCCCAGATGCAGCGCGAACCCTGCCCCATTCCGCGCTGGATCGTCTGTGGCGCGGGCACCGGCGGCACCTCGGCCACCATCGGGCGGTTCGTCCGCTTCAATCGCCACGACACGCGCGTCTGCGTGCCGGACCCGGAGGCCTCGGTGTTTCATCGGCACTGGGCCGATCCAAGCGTGATCCTCAGCGAGGACGCCCCCTCGCGCGTGGAGGGCATCGGTCGGCCGCGGGTGGAGCCGTCCTTCGTTCCCTCGGTCGTGGACCGCATGATCGCGGTGCCGGACGTGGCCTCCATCGCCGCCGCCCGGGTGCTCAGCCGACGCCTGGGGCGGCTCTGCGGCGGATCGACCGGGACCAATCTGTGGGCCTGCGCCCTGATCGCCAGCGAGATGGCCCAGGCCGATGAGCGCGGCTCCATCGTCTCGATCCTGTGCGATCACGGCGACCGCTATCGCTCCAGCTATTTCGACGACGCCTGGCTGACCGCCCACGCCCTGGACACCGCGCCGTGGGAAGCGCGGCTGGACGCCTTCTTCGAGACGGGACGCCTGGCTCAGGCGTGAGACGGCGCCGCCCGCTTGGCGGCCATCATCTCCAACAGGCCGACGCCCAGCATGATCCCGGTCGTCATCACGCTGAGCGTCAGCGGGTTCAGCCACGGCAGGGCCAGCCACAGCGCCGCCAGCAGGCCGCACGCCGCCAACCGGGTCCAGGCGATCCGCCCCCAGATCGCCAGCACCGCCAGGACGCTGCCGAACAGGAACAGGATCGGGCCGACGATCAGGGTCAGGGCGGTGACCGTCGACACCGGCCCGAGCGGATGGGCCAGAACCAGTTCGTCGCTGACCGCGATGACGATCACCCCCGCGATCAGCAGCAGCGGCGCATAGGTATAGGCCCGGCGCGCCAGCCGGCCGGGGTCGTCGGAATGGTGGAAGACGTCGCTGGCCGCCTCATGGGCATAGCGGAAATACAGGCACCACATGGCGATGGTCGACAGCACCGCCGAGGCGAAGGCGGCCCAGACGGCCGGTGACGTCCAGTCCAAGCCGCCGAAGGTCGCGCCGGACACCAGGAGGGTCTCGCCCAGGCAGATGATCATGAACAAACCGACCCGCTCGGCCATGTGGCCGCCCTCGACGTTCCAGTCGGCGGTGGTCGAGCGCCCCAGGCCCGGAACCCAGAAATAGATCACCGGCGAGACATATTCGACCGCCAGCGCCGCGATCCAGAACCACAGCCTGTGCTCCGGCGGGGCCATGCCGCCCGCGATCCACAGCGCCGCCGACAACGACAGCCAGATCAGAATCCGCTGGAAATTGCGCTTCAGCGACGGCTGGCCCCTGACCGCCCACAGGGTGAACAGCGTCCGGCCCACCTGGATGACGGCGAAGGCGACGCCGAAGGCCAGTCCCTTGTCGCCGAACGCTTGCGGCAGGGCCGCCGACATCACCAGACCGACGCCCATCAGGACGAACAGCATCACCTGAACGGCGCCGCGCTCGGGATCCAGCCAGTTGGTGACCCAACTGGTGAACACCCACGCCCACCAGACCGCCATCAGCAACATGGCCGACTGCAAGGCGCCCATCCACGTCAGGTCCCCCAGCAAGCCATGGCTGATCTGGGTGATGGCGAAGACGAAAACGAGGTCGAAGAACAGTTCGACGAAGCCGACGCGCGCGTGTCCGCCGTCACGTTTCCTCAGCAGGTTTCCGGTCATGCGCGCCTCTTGATCCCCCAACCCTTCGTTAAGGTTGCCCGCCGACCCTGCGACGGTGCGCGAGTCTCGTCCAGAGCCTGATCTGATCGAACCCGATCCGCCCCTGTGGGAGCGGGCGGCGGCCATGGTCGTGATCATCATGCTGACCGGCGCCCTGATCGGGCCGGTGTTCGCGCCCTCGCAGGAGGAGACGCCGGCCCTGCGGCTGGTCTGGCTGCCGATCTACGGCCTGATCGCCGGGCTGATCACCTTGCGGTTCGACAAGGCTGCGCGGGCCTGGCCGGCCTGGATCGCCCTGTTGACGCTGGTCGCCCTGGCCTATGCGTCGAAATACTGGTCGATCGACCCGGCGACGACCGGACGGCGGGTCGTGGCCATGGCCATCACCGGATCGTTCGCCGTCTATCTGGGGTCCCGGTTCCGGGGCGCCGCCCTGCCCCGTCTGCTGACCCATGCGGCGCTGCTGATGGCGATCGGCAGTCTGATCATGGTCTTCGCCTTTCCGGCCATCGGCGTGCATCACGACGTCAACGCCGGCCTGTGGCGCGGCCTGTGGTACGAGAAGAACCAGATGGGCATCGTCATGGTGGCCGGTTCCATCGCGGCGGCCGCGACCCTGGCCTCGGGTGATCCGCGTCGCCTGGTTCCGTTCCTGACCCTGGCCCTGACGACCCTGCTGGTGCTGGCGACCCAGTCCAAGACCTCGCTGCTGTGCCTGATGCTGGGCGTCGGCGTCGTCGGAGGGCTGTGGACCCTCAAGAAGGGCGGCGCGGCCTTCGCCGTGGTCATGGTCTGGCTGGGCGTGGTCGTGGCGGCCTTCGCGGCCTGGGCCTGGTCCGCCCATTCGGTCGAGATCCTGGAGGCCCTGGGCAAGGACCCGTCCCTGACCGGCCGCACCGAGATCTGGGCCAGCCTGATGCGCCGCGTCGCCGAACGGCCGTGGACCGGTTACGGCTACAACGCCTTCTGGGGCCGCGAGTCCGTGCCCGCCGCCTTCGTGCGGCAAGAGACCGGCTGGACCGTGCCCTCGGCCCACAACGGCTGGATCGATGTGCTGGTGCAACTGGGCTGGCCCGGCGCGATCCTGGTCGGAACCCTGACGGCCCTGACCGTTCTGATCACCCTGTTGCGGGTCGGCGGCGCGGGTGTGCGTGAAGGCTATTGGGCGCTGGGCTATTTCGCCGCCTTCTTCCTGCTCAGCCTGTCCGAGAGCATCCTGCTGAGCCATCAGAACCTGCCCTGGGTGCTGTTCCTGGCCATGCTGACGCGCGCGGTCATGCCGAACCCGTCGCCGGTTCGCGCGACGCTTGCCCCACGGCCCACAGGGGCCTACCTGACCGGCTCCCGAATCGCCGCACAGTACGCCCATGGCCCAGTCCGCCGCCCCTTCCCTGTTCGATGACCTGCCGGAAGATCCCGCCCAGCCCGCGTCCGCGCCCATAGCCGCTGCGGCGCCCGCCCCCGCGCCCGCGCCCCGGCCTGAACCGGCGCCCGCCTCGGTCCCGGCGCCGTCCGGCGGCTATTCGGCCAGCTCCATCGAGGTGCTGGAAGGTCTCGAACCCGTCCGCAAACGCCCCGGCATGTACATCGGCGGCACCGACGAGCGCGCCCTGCACCACCTGTTCGCCGAGGTGCTGGACAACGCCATGGACGAGGCGGTCGCCCGCCACGCCAAACTGATCACCGTCGATCTGTGCGCCGAGGGCTTCCTGTCGGTTCGCGACGACGGCCGGGGCATCCCCGTCGATCCACACCCCAAACATCCGGGCAAGTCGGCGCTGGAAGTCGTCATGACCGTGCTGCACTCGGGCGGCAAATTCTCAGGCAAGGCCTATGAGACCTCGGGCGGCCTGCACGGCGTCGGCGTCTCGGTCGTCAACGCCCTGGCCGAGCGGCTGGACGTCACGGTCTGGCGCGACGGCCATGAATGGAGGCAGTCCTTCAGTCGCGGCCAGGTGCTGGGTCCGATCCAGCAGATCGGCCCATCCAAGAAGCGCGGCACCCTGATCCGCTTCCGTCCCGACGAAGAGATCTTCGGCCACGGCGCGGCCTTCAAGCCCGCCCGCCTGTTCCGCATGGCGCGGTCCAAGGCCTATCTGTTCCGGGGCGTCGAGATCCGCTGGACCTGCGCATCGGAACGCATCACCGACCACACCCCGACCGAGGCCGTCTTCCACTTCCCCAACGGCCTGGCCGACGCCCTGGCCGAGCGCATCGGATCGATGGAGACCGTCACCCCCACCTTCGCCGGGCGCGTCGAGAAGAAGGGCGAGGCGGGCGCCGTCGAATGGGCCGTCACCTGGTCGCCCATCGGCTTTGGAGAGGCCGACGGCTTCGTCCAATCCTATTGCAACACCGTCTCCACGCCCGACGGCGGCACGCACGAGGCCGGTTTCCGCGCCGCCCTGGTCAAGGGGCTGAAGGCCTATGGCGAACTGGCGGGCGAAAAGCGCGCGGGCGTCATCACGGCCGAGGACGTCATCGCCAACGCCGGCGCCCTGATCAGCGTCTTCATCCGCAATCCCGAGTTCCAGGGCCAGACCAAGGACCGCCTGTCCTCGCCCGAGGGTGCGCGCCTGGTCGAACAGTTGCTGCGCGATCCGCTGGACCACTGGCTGACCGAAAGCCCGAAACAGGCCAACACCCTGCTGGGCTTCGTCATCGACCGCGCCGAGGACCGTCTGCGCCGCCGCAAGGACAAGGAGGTCCAGCGCGCCGCCGCCACGCGGAAACTGCGTCTGCCCGGCAAGCTGTCGGACTGTTCGCGTCAGGCCGCCGAGGGCACCGAACTGTTCATCGTCGAGGGCGATTCGGCCGGCGGTTCGGCCAAACAGGCGCGCGACCGCGTCACCCAGGCCATCCTGCCCCTGCGCGGCAAGATCCTGAACGTCGCCTCGGCCACGGCGGACAAGCTGCGCGCCAATGTCGAGCTGTCGGACCTGACCCTGGCCCTGGGCGTGCAACAGGGAAACCGCTTCAACATCGACGATCTGCGCTATGAGCGGATCGTCATCATGACCGACGCCGACGTCGACGGCGCCCACATCGCCGCGCTTTTGATCACCTTCTTCTATCGCGCCATGCCCGAGGTGATCCGCCAGGGTCGGCTGTTCATGGCCCTGCCGCCGCTGTACCGAATCTCGGCCGGGCCGCTGTCGGAATACGCCCGCGACGACGCCCACCGCGACGAACTGCTGGCGACGACCTTCAAGGGCAAGAAGACCGAGATCGGCCGCTTCAAGGGCCTGGGCGAAATGATGGCCTCCCAGCTCAAGGAGACCACCATGGACCCCAAGAAACGCACCCTGGCCCGCGTCACGGTTCCCGACGCCGAGACCGAGATCGAAGATCTGGTCGAACGCCTGATGGGCAAGCGCGCCGAGGCCCGCTTCCAGTTCATCCAGGACAACGCGCGGTTCGCCGTGGCGGAGCTTGACGTCTGATCCGGTAAGGATGATCCTTACCTCCATGATCATCAGCCGCATCACCAGCAAGGCCCAGACGACGGTGCCCCAGGCCGTCCGCAAGGCGCTGGGTCTCAAGGCCGGCGATGATCTGGCCTATGAAATCCGTGACGGACAGGTCGTTCTGACGAAGGCCCGGCCGCCCGCACAGGATGATCCGTTCGCCGCCTTCGAGGAATGGGCCGGCGATGCGGATCTGAAGGCCTATGCCGACCTTTGAACGCGGCGACGTCGTTCGCGCGCCCTTTCCCTACACGGATCGCGACACACGCCAACATCGCCCCGCCGTCGTGGTGTCAGAGGGGGTGATCGGTCAGGGTCAGGTCTGGATCGTCATGGTGACCAGCGCCGAAAACAGAGCCTGGGCCGAGGATGTGCCTCTGGGCGACCGTTACAGGGACTGCGGATTGCCTGCACCGTCCGTCGTTCGGCCGGTCAAGATCGCCACCGTGGATGCGACGCGCATAGACAGGATCGGCGCCCTGCCTTCGGACATTCTGGAACAGGTCGATCGCGCGGTGTTGAGCGCCCTGGGCCGCTGACCTATCGCCCGCGCAGCAGTTCGTTCGTCACCCGCCGTCCCAACGGGTCGCGGCTGGGCCAGGTTTCGCCGACGCGGGCCTCGACCAGCGGCGAGCAGAAGCGGCTGATCATCATGATGGCCGGGCGGATGCCGTTCAGGCAGATCTTGTCGCCCTCGATTCGCCACCGGGCGGAGATGGTGCGGCCGCTGGAGAATTCGGCGCGATAGCTGCCGTCGCGCTCGAACCAGTGTTTGACCCAGCCCCCGTCGGCATAGCGTGACAGCACCGTATTGCCGAAGGCGCCGGACATGTCGGCTTTCGCCGGAACCGCCGATGCCGCGATCAGCGCGATCAGCGCCGCCCCCCCGATACGCATAAGCGAACCTCGCACAGACCTTCCCCGGCGCGCACTATTAACATCTCGTAAGGATTTGCAATCCCGCACCACCCGCCGAGGGAACGTCTCACCAATACTTGACTCTGACGTGGGGGCTTCTATATCCGCCGCAGCCTAGGGACAGGTCTGCGATGCGCGCCGCCCGTACGCCCCGAACATGGGCGGTTCCGCTAAGGCGCCCCGCGATCATCGGATCGCACGAACGCTAACGTCCCAAGGACTCATGACCGAATTCACCCAACTGGGCCTTTCGCCCACGACCCTGCAAGCGGTCGCCGACACCGGCTATACGACCGCGACCCCCATTCAAGAGCAGGCCATTCCCGTGGCCCTGGCCGGGCGCGACGTGCTGGGCATCGCACAGACCGGCACGGGCAAGACCGCCGCCTTCACACTGCCCATGGTCGATCGCCTGGCCTCGGGCCGCGCCCGCGCCCGCATGCCGCGCGCCCTGGTTCTGGCCCCGACCCGCGAACTGGCCGACCAGGTGGCCGAGAGCTTCGCCAAATACGCCAAGGGCACCCGCCTGAACTGGGTGTTGCTGATCGGCGGCGTGTCGATGGGCGATCAGGTCGCCATGCTGAACAAGGGCGTCGACGTCCTGATCGCCACGCCGGGCCGCCTGCTGGATCTGTTCGACCGCGGCAAGATGCTGTTGACCGGCGTCGAGATCATGGTCGTCGACGAAGCCGACCGCATGCTGGACATGGGCTTCATTCCCGACATCGAGCGCATCTTCAAACTGACGCCGCCGCGCCGCCAGACTCTGTTCTTCTCGGCCACCATGCCGCCCGAGATCACCCGGCTGACGACCCAGTTCCTGAAGGACCCGACCCGCATCGAGGTCGCCCGTCCGGCCACTACCGCCGACACCATCACCCAGCACATCACCCGCCTGCCGACCTCGGACCCCAAGGCCAAGCGCACCGCCCTGCGCGCCCTGATCGAGCGCGGCGACGTCCAGAACGGCATCGTCTTCTGCAACAGGAAGTCGGAAGTCGATATCGTCGCCAAGTCGCTGAAGACGCATGGTTTCGACGCCGCCCCGATCCATGGCGACCTGGATCAGTCGCTGCGCATGAAGACCCTGTCCGACTTCCGCGCGGGCGCGCTGAAGCTGTTGGTGGCCTCCGATGTCGCCGCGCGCGGCCTGGACATCCCGGCCGTCAGCCACGTCTTCAACTATGACGTGCCGCACCACGCCGACGACTATGTGCACCGCATCGGCCGCACCGGTCGCGCCGGCCGCCTGGGCGAGGCCTTCATGATCGTCACCCCGGCCGACGACAAGTCGTTGGACAAGGTGCTGAAGCTGATCAAGAAAGAGCCGGTCGAACTGCCGCTGGACGGCATCGACTTCGCCGCGATCAAGGACCAGCCGCGTCGCGACGGCGACCGTTCGCGCGGCCGCGGACGCACCGAGCGTCCCGCGCGCGGCCGACGCGAGACCGTCGCCGAGACGGCCACGCCCGTCGAACCGGCCGCCGAGACCGCGCCCGCGCCCGTCGAGACGCCCATCGAGGTCGCGGTCGAGCCGAAGCCCCGTCGCGGACGCCGGACCCGCGCCGAAACCGCGCCCACGACGCCCGTCGCCCCCGTCGCGAAAGCCGAGCCGACCGCCCGTCCGACGCCTGAACCGCGTCTGCGCCAATCCGACCGTGACGGCGGCGAACGCAGCGAACCGCGCGCCGGCGCCGGTTTCGGCGACTCGATCCCCGCATTCATGAGACGCTCGGCTTTTTGAACGAACACCGGCGTTTTTTGAGTTGGAAATTTAGCCCGTCTTTACGTTCGACGGCCTAGCCTGCTTTCCCAAGGCGACAGAACGCCGCCAAGGGGGAAGATCGTATGACGCAGGTTGAGACCACGCTCCGAAGCCCGGACGCCTATGGCCTCGCGCACCGCGTCATCGATGAGATGCAGGCCGCCGCCATCTGGCCGACCCCGCTGAATTTTGAACTCTGGCTGCACTATCTCGGCGATCCCGAAGGCCCGCTGGGCCGCGAGATCAAGCGGTTGATCGCCTCCAAGGAGGCCTTCACCGAGGCCACTTCGGAAATGCTGGCCGCCGAATATCTGCCTCGCGCCAAGCTGTCGGAAGAGATTCGCGACGCCGGCGCCGTGCTGAATCGCGAACTGACCAGCGTCGCCGACGCCATCGCCACCGCGCACAAGAGCCAGGCCGCCTATGGCGCCACCCTGGCCGACGCCTCGGCCAGCATGGAGAATGTGGACGGCGGCGCGGCCTTGAAGAAGGTCGTCTCGACCCTGTCGACCGCCACCCGCAAGGTCCAGCGCGAGAACGCCACGCTGGAGAAGAAGCTGGAGGCCTCGACCCGCGAGGTCGCCCGTCTGCGCGAACACCTGGAGCAGGTGCGCCGCGACGCCATGACCGACGCCCTGACCAACCTGGCCAACCGCAAGGCCTTTGACGAACACCTGGCCCGACTGTGCGCCGAGGCGGACGCCGACGGACGGCCCCTGGCCCTGGCCGTGCTCGACATCGACCACTTCAAGCGCTTCAACGACACCTGGGGCCATCAGACCGGCGATCAGGTGCTGCGTTATGTCGCCAGCGTCCTGGCCCGGGTCTCGAAACACCCGCGCATCGCCGCCCGCTACGGCGGCGAGGAGTTCGCCCTGATCTTCCCCGGGGAGTTCTCCAATGACGTCGAAAAGGCCCTGAACCAGATGCGTCAGGAAATCGGCAGCCGCGCCCTGCGCCGCCGCTCGACCAATGACGAACTGGGCGCCGTGACCATTTCGGCCGGTTTCGCCCAGCACCGCACCGGCGAAACGCCCTCGGCCCTGCTGGAGCGCGCCGACGAGGCCCTGTACGCCTCCAAACGCGGCGGGCGGAACCGCGTCACGGACGCCGACGTCATCTCCAAGGCCGCCTGACGACTGGTCAGGCGTTCCAGCCGTGCGATAAGACGGCATGATCCGCAGCCTGCTGTTCGCCGTCGCCTATTGGGCGCTGTCCATCGCCTACACCCTGGCCGCCGTGATCGCGGCCCTGGCGCCCGGCCGCCGCGCCACCGGCTGGATCATCCGCCGATATGTGAAGCGCATGGTCCAGGCGATGCGCCTGCTGGCGGGCATCCACATTCAGTACCAGGGCGAGGACCGCCTGCCCGACGGCGCCTTCATCATCGCCGCCAAGCATCAGAGCTGGGGCGACGGCTTTTCGGTCTATGACCGGTTTCAGGACCTGGCCTTCGTCACCGGCGACCATCTGGAGAAGTTTCCGCTGCTGTCGACGGTGCTGACCAAGCTGGGGGCCATCGTCGTCAACAACTGCGGCGGGCGCGAAGCCCGCGAGGCGCTGAAGACCCGCGCCGCCGACGCCCACGCCCAGGGCCGCCGCATCCTGATCTATCCCGAGGGCAATCTCGCGAAAGTGGGTGAAAAGTTCCGCTATCGCTCCGGCGTCTGGCACATGTATCGCGACTTCGACATGCCGGTCGTGCCGCTGGCCACCAATCTGGGCCTGTTCTGGCCCGGCGAGGAGTTCCGCAAACACCCGGGCACGGCCACCCTGGCGTTCCTGGACCCCATCCCCGTCGGCCTGCCCAAGGACGAATTCCTGGCCCGGCTGGAAGCCGCCGTCGAGGACAAGACCGCCGAACTGGTGGCCGAGGCGACCGGCCAGCCCATCACCCCCGCCGTCCGCGTATTGGCGCCGGACGAGGTGCGGCGGGCGGCGGCTAGATCATAATCACACTCCGTCACCCTCGGGCTTGTCCCGAAGGGCCAGGGCGGCCGCTTGCTCGACCGAAGCCGTCGTCCCGACTGCACCGAGCATCATTCGTCGAGCGCGTGGATTGATAGGCCCTCGGGACAAGCCCGAGGGTGACGGTGTTTGAAGTCAGGTCTCGCGCGCCTTCTTCTTGCGCACCGTCTTGGCCGCCGCCTTCCTGAGCGCCGCCTCCAGCGACAGTCGCGCCCAGCGCACCGCCTCATCGGGATCGTCGACCGCCGGGTCCGGCAGGCTCCAATAGGCCATCGTCATCATCCGCCCGTCCTTCATCGGATAGGTGAACTGACGCGCCCCGGCCTCGCGCAGGGCCGGTTCGTTCTGTTCGTCGGCCTTCAGCCACACCACGCCGTCATCCAGCAGGGCGATGATCAGGCCGTCGGCATAGAGCGCGGCCCCGCCGAACATCCGTTTGATGGTCACAGGTCCCAGGCCGGCGAGGTGCTCGTGCACCCATTCACCGAACGCGGCCTCATAGGCCACGGCTCAGGCTTCCTTCACCGGGGTGAGGGTCACGCTCTCGCCGCAGCCGCAGGCGTCGGTCTGGTTCGGATTTCGGAACACGAATTTCGAAGCCAGCTTGGTGGTCTCGAAGTCGATTTCAGCGCCGATCAGGAACAGGATCGCCTTGGGATCGACCACCACGGTCGCGCCCTTGTCGGTCACCACCTCGTCCAGCGGCCCGATCTCGTCGGCGAAGGCGAAGGTGTATTCCTGGCCCGCGCAGCCGCCGTTCTTGATGCCGACGCGCAGGCCCTTGTGGCCGTTCGCCTCGGTCAATTCGCGCACGCGCGCGGCCGCCGCCTCGGTCAGGGTCAGGGCCTGCGGGCGCGGACGGCGCGGACGGGAGGTGGTGGTGAGTTCGCTCATTCCGCTCTCTTAAATCCTCCCCCGTTCTTGACGGGGGAGGGGGACCACGAAGTGGTGGAGGGGGCAAGCCCCAAACACCGCACGTGAACTCGCCCCCTCCACCGCCTACGGCGGTCCCCCTCCCCCGCTTCGCTGGGGAGGATCATCAGAACATGTTCAAGGCCAGCTTGGCCTCGTCGCTCATCTTCGAGGGGTCCCACGGCGGGTCGAACACCAGGTTGGCGTGCGCCGACTTCACCCCCTCGACCGTCATCACCGCCGCCTCGACCCAGCCCGGCATTTCGCCCGCCACCGGACATCCGGGCGCGGTCAGGGTCATTTCGACCACCACGTCGCGCTCGTCGTTGACGTCGACCTTGTAGATCAGGCCCAGCTCATAGATGTCGACCGGGATCTCCGGGTCGAACACCGTCTTCAGCGCCGCGATCAGGTCGTCGGTCAGCCGATCCAGCTCGGCCTGGCTCAGGGCGCTCTTCTTCGGTTCGTCCCAGGACGCCGCGAAGGCCTCGCTGTCGCTGATCGTCTTTCCGTCCATATCCGTCATATGAAGAACTCGCGCGCCTTGACCAACGCGTCCACGAAGGCGTCGGCGTCTTCCAGGGTGTTATATAGGGCGAAGCTGGCCCGCGTGCTCGAGGTCACGCCAAAGCGTTGCGCCAGGGGTTCGCAGCAGTGCAGTCCGGCGCGCACGGCCACGCCGTAACGGTCCATCACCTGGGCCAGGTCGTGGGCGTGCACGCCTTCAAGCGTGAAGGTCAGGATGGCGCCCTTGCCCGGCGCCTCGCCCAGCACCCTCAGACCGTTGACCTCGGCCAGCCGCCCGCGCGCATGGTCGTACAGCCGCCGCTCATGTGCGGCCACGGCCTCGCGGTCGAACCGCATCAGCCATTCCAGCGCCGCGCCCAGGCCGATGGCCTCCAGGATCGGCGGCGTTCCCGCCTCGAACCGGTGCGGCGGTTTGGCGTAGGTGACGCGGTCCTTGGTCACCGTCTCGATCATCTCGCCCCCGCCTTGATACGGCGGCAGCATCTCCAGCGCCTCGGCCGTGCCGTGCAGCACGCCGATTCCGGTCGGCCCGAACAGCTTGTGGCCCGTCAGCGCATACCAGTCGGCCCCGATGGCCCGCACGTCGGGCGCGGCGTGCACCGCCCCCTGGCACCCGTCGATCAGCACCCGCGCCCCGGCCGCATGGCCCATGCGCACGATCTCGGCCACCGGATTGATCGTGCCCAGCACGTTCGACATATGGCTGACCGCCACCACCCGCGTGCGCGGGGTCAGCAGGCCCGCCAGGGCCTCAAGGTCCAGCGAGCCGTCGTCCCGCACCGGCGCCCATTTCAGCACCGCGCCCTTGCGTTCGCGCAGCAGGTGCCAGGGCACGATGTTGGAGTGGTGCTCCATCTCAGTGACGATGATCTCATCGCCCGGCTGGATGGTCTGGCCGATCCCGGCCGCCACCAGATTGATGGCCTCGGTCCCGCCCTTGGTCCAGACGATGTCGTCGGCGCGTTCGGCGTTCAGGAACCGCGCCACGGTCTCGCGCGCGGCCTCATAGGCCTCGGTCGTCTCGTTCGCCAGCGTGTGCAGCCCGCGATGGACGTTGGCGTAGGACCCCTGCATCGCCGCCGTCAGGGTGTCGATCACCGCCCGCGGCTTCTGCGCAGAGGCGGCGTTGTCCAGATAGACCAGCGGCCGCCCGTTCACCTGCCGCGACAGGATCGGGAACTGCGCACGAACAGCATGGGGGTCAAAGGTGTTCACAGTCGCGCCGTCAGCCATTCCCGCACCGTCTCTCGCGCACCTTCGTGGCCGATCCGGTCCACCACCTCGATCAGGAAGGCCTGGGTCAACAGGGCGCGCGCCTCATCGGCCGAAATGCCCCGCTGCTGCATGTAGAACAGCGCCCTCTCGTCCAGCGCGCCGACCGTATTGCCGTGCGCGCACGACACCTCGTCGGCGTAGATGACCAGTTCCGGCTTGGCGTCCACCTCGCCGCGTTCCGACAGGATCAGGGCGTGATGGCCCATGCGGGCGTCGGTGCCGTCGGCCCCGCGCTCGACCACGATCTTGCCCTGGAACACGCCGCGCGCCGTGTCGCGCACCACGCCCTTGGCCAGTTGGCTGGTCACGCCGTCGCGGTCTGTGTGAGTGACGACGCTAGTTAAATCAGCGTGGCGATCCCCCGATAGCGCATAAAGTCCGTCCATTTGGACGGATGCGCCGCACCCCTTGTGTTTGATTCGCGTTTCTAGCCGCTGAAGCTTGGCCCCCGTGGTGACGACGACCTGCTCAAAACTGGCACCGGGTTGCACAGTGACTTGCGCCGTCGAAATGGAGATGGCCGTTTCGACATCGTCGGCCAGCACAATGCGGGTGATATGCGCTCCCTGCTCAACCTCGTAAGTCAGTGAAACATTCGAAACGTAGCGCTCACCCATGCCTTCGTACGATTCGAGAACCACTAAGCGGCTGTCTTCATTCGCATGAATTATCGCCTTGGCTTGGTGGCCGGTATCGTTCGATACGGATACAAAGCGAAGTCGCAAAAGCTCGTCGCCCCATGCGAGATGCATGACGAAGTCGCCGCCGGGTATGACGCCGTTGACCACCGTCAACTCCTCGCCGCCCAAGGCCGCGAACGGCCCGCCGGGCGCGATGCTCGCCTCGCCCGACGTCGGCGGCGTCTCACGCAGCCAGCGCTTCAGATCCGTGTATTTCCACGCCTCGACCCGACGGGTCGGGAAGCTGGACGGGTCCTTCAGATCGACCAGCGTCACGCCGCCGCCGGAAGGTATTTGTCATACCCTTCCGCCTCCAGCTCCAGCGCCAGTTCCGGCCCGCCGGACGCCACGATCCGTCCTGCGGCCAGCACGTGCACCCGGTCCGGTTTGATATAGTCCAGCAGGCGCTGATAGTGGGTGATCACCAGCATCGACCGGTCCGGCGACCGCAGGGCGTTCACCCCCTCGGACACGATGCGCAGGGCGTCGATGTCCAGGCCCGAATCCGTCTCGTCCAGGATCAACAGCGACGGCTCCAACAGGGCCATCTGCAGGATCTCCATCCGCTTCTTCTCGCCGCCCGAGAAGCCGACGTTCAGCGGCCGTTTCAGCATGTCGAAATCCATGCGCAGCGCCTGGGCCGCCGCCCGCACCTGCTTCAGAAAGGCGGGGGCCGAGACCTCCTCTTCGCCGCGCGCGCGCTTCTGGGCGTTCAGCGCCGTGCGGATGAAGGTCAGGGCCGGCACGCCCGGTATCTCCATCGGATACTGGAACGACAGGAACACGCCCCTGGCCGCCCGTTCGGCCGGATCGAGCGCCAGCAGGTCATCCCCGCGCCAGGTCGCGGCGCCGTCGGTCGCCTCATAACCGGGCCGCCCGGTCAGGGCGTACCCCAGGGTCGACTTGCCCGCCCCATTAGGACCCATGACAGCGTGCACCTGGCCCGCCGGCACATCGAGCGTCAGGCCCTTCAGGATCGGCTTGTCGCCGACGGAGACGTGGAGGTTGGAGATGGAGAGCATATTGTTTTCAATCGATATATGTCTGGATAACGTCGAGATCTTCGCCGTCGGACCAAGAACCAAGCATCTCAACGTAAGCGAGTAGGTCGTTAGCCAAAATCAGTGCACGGCCGATCCCATCGTCTGGGGTAAACTTGATACCCGCGTCTTTCGCCCTGGCTTTGAGAGCTTCGAGTTCGGCGACCAATCGACCAAGTCTAATTTCACCGCTAGCCAACGATATCGTTCCGTCTCGCAAACCGATGCGAAGCGCCATCCGTTGGGCGTCAAGAACGTTTAACCTTTCGCGGATATCTGCGCTCAGAGACTGGGCGCGCTCATATACGGCATCCACTCGAGCCTTCGCCCCGGTCCAGTATTCCTCAGACTCGTCCTTATGGCCTGAACCGAAGGTCAAGCTATGGCCGCCAAGATAGTGACCCCGATTGCTCACCCCACGCTCCCTTCCAGGCTGATCGCCACCTCAAACTCCGTCACCCTCGGGCTTGTCCCGAGGGGCCATGGCGGGTTCAGGTTCGGACGAAGACGCTGATACGGGCGGATCGCGACAATCACGGTCGAGCCGGACGGATCGATAGGCCCTCGGGACAAGCCCGCAGGTGATGAGGAAATGGGCGCTATTCGTCGGTCGGGCCATGCCGCCATACGGGCGGGCGATCCCAATCTTGCGACAGATCCAGCCAGCCCGGATTGTCCCGCTCGATCAGATTGATCTTCCAGTCGCGCAGGTATCGTTTGAGCGACTTCTCGCGCTGTATGGCGACGGTCATGTTTTCCAGAGGTTCGAACCAGACAAGCTTGGCTAAGCCGTGCTCCTTGGTGAAGCCGTCGAACGTCCCCTCGCGATGCTGTCGTATCCGCTGATACAGGTCGCTTGTCACGCCGACGTACAGCACTCCGTAGGCTGCATTGGTCACGATATAGACCGCGATCAGCGG
The DNA here is from genome assembly GCF_036732845.1 of Brevundimonas sp. GTDB lineage: Bacteria > Pseudomonadota > Alphaproteobacteria > Caulobacterales > Caulobacteraceae > Brevundimonas. The sequence goes on from NZ_DAINBO010000028.1 coordinate 25,821, forward strand.
GCGTTCGCGCACCTTTGTTCTCCGTCATCCTCGGGCTTGTCCCGAGGGGCCACTGTTCCGAGGATTCGACCATAATCGAGCGCGCGGACACGACAACGCCAAGCTGACTCTGTTCGAGCTTGGTGAACCATAGGCCCTCGGGACAAGCCCGAGGGTGACGCGTGAAGGGAGGCATCACCCCACACTCCCTTCCAGGCTGATCGCCACCAGTTTCTGGGCCTCGACAGCGAATTCCATCGGCAGTTCCTGCAGCACGTCGCGCACGAAGCCGTTGACCAGCAGGGCCACGGCCTCTTCCTGCGACAGGCCGCGCTGCTGGGCGTAGAACAACTGGTCCTCGCTCAGGCGCGTCGTCGTCGCCTCGTGCTCCAACTGGGCCGAGCCGTTGCGGGCCTCGATATAGGGCACGGTGTGCGACCCGCACTCCTTGCCGATCAACAGGCTGTCGCACTGGGTGAAGTTGCGCACGCCCGTGGCCTTGGGGTGCACCGAGACCAGGCCGCGATAGGTCGAATCCGATTTCCCGGCCGACACCGCCTTGGCGATGATCCGCGACTTCGAATTCTTGCCCAGGTGCACCATCTTGGTGCCCGTGTCGGCCTGTTGATGGCCGTTGGTGATGGCGATGGAATAGAATTCGCCCGAGCTTTCCTCGCCCTTGAGAATGCAGGACGGGTATTTCCAGGTGACAGCCGAGCCGGTCTCGACCTGGGTCCAGCTCACCTTCGAGCGGTCGCCGCGGCAGTCGGCGCGCTTGGTGACGAAGTTGTAGATGCCGCCCTTGCCCTCGGCGTCGCCGG
>NZ_DAINBO010000029.1:0-26157 GCF_036732845.1 Brevundimonas sp.
GTGTCGCCGCCGTTTAGGCGCGGACAAGCTTGCGCGTCAGTTCGGCGTCGCTTTTGCGCAGATCGGTCGTTTGACGGATCGACTGTCGCGGAACTGTCCGATGCGGACGGTTTAGCGCGCCGAGGCGGCGGGCATGGGCGTGACGCGGCCCTCGACGCAGACCTCGCCGATGCGGCGCGAGACGGCGCGGTCGCCTTCTTGTCGGGCGATGTGTCGGGCCTCTCCGCAACGGCCTTCGGCCACCAGCGGCGCCAGCCTGTCGATCAGCGCCTCGCGGGAGGTCGCCCGGCCGTAGGTTTCGCGTTGGCCCTCGATCACCTCATTGATGAGGCGGTTGTGGAAGTCCGTGGACGTGCCGCCCTGCGCCAGATTCGTGTCGTAGCGCGGTATCGGCCGGTTGAGATTGGGTCCGGGCGTCTGGGCGACGGCGGGCATCGACGCGGCGGTCAGGCCGACGATCATGATCAACGAAGCAGTTCGACGCATGTTCGACTCTCCTCGGTTCAGGACGGGGCCGGGATGGGGGTGGGGCGGCCTTCGACGCAGACTTCGCCGATGCGGCGCGAGACGGCGCGGTCGCCTTCCTGGCGGGCCAGTTGACGCGCCTCGTTGCAGCGCCCCTGGGCCACCAGCGGCGCGATGCGCTCGATCAGCAGCTCCTGCGGCGTCGGCTCCTGATTTTGATCACGCTCAAGGGCGTTGGTCGCCAGGCGGCGCTGATAGTCTCCGGCCGAACCGCCGAGGCGCAGGCTGTTGTTGACCTGGGGCACGCGCGGCGGCGACGGATTGCCCGGCGTCTGGGCCGAGGCGATGGGCGCGATCAGCAAAGCGGCCGCAGAGAAGACGGTGATCAGACGCATGACGACGAACCCTCCAGCTTTACCGATACGCTACTCCACCCTTGCGGGAATGCAAGGAACGTCGGTCGTTGGAACGACGGCGCCGTACAGGGCTTTCGCCCGGCCCGGCCTGGGCCTAAACCCCTGTCGCATGAGCACCATCGACACCTGGACCGTCGCCGGTCGGACCTTCGGCTCGCGCCTGATCGTGGGCACCGGAAAATACGCCGACTACGCCCAGAACGCCGCCGCGGCCGAGGCCGCCGGGGCCGAAATCGTCACCGTGGCCCTGCGCCGGGTGAATCTGAGCGACCCGACCCAGCCCATGCTGGTGGACCATGTGAAGCCGGATCGGTTCACCTTCCTACCCAACACCGCCGGTTGCTTCACCGGCGAGGACGCGGTGCGGACCTTGCGCCTGGCGCGCGAGGCGGGCGGTTGGAGCCTGGTCAAGCTGGAGGTGCTGTCGGACACGCCGCACCTGTATCCCGACATGATCGAGACGCTGCGGGCGCTGGACATGCTGGTCAAGGACGGCTTCGACGTCATGGTCTATTGCACCGACGACGTGGTCATGGCCAAGCGGCTGGAAGAGGCGGGCGCCGCCGCCATCATGCCCGCCGCCAGCCCGATCGGCTCGGGCCTGGGCATTCAGAACCGGGTCAACATCCGGCTGATCGTCGAACAGGCCAAGGTGCCGGTCCTGGTCGACGCCGGGGTGGGCACGGCCTCGGACGCGACGGTCGCCATGGAGCTGGGCTGCGACGCCGTGATCGCCAACACCGCCATCGCGGCGGCCAAGGACCCCATCGGCATGGCCCGCGCCATGAAGCACGCAGTGATCGCGGGACGCGAGGCCTATCTGGCGGGCCGGATGCCCAAACGCCTGTACGCCAGCGCCTCGTCGCCGCTCAGCGGATTGATCTGACGACGCATTACGATTCCGGCGCGGCGTCGCGGCGTCGCGGCGGGGTTGGCGAACGGTGCTCCGTGGGCGATGGTGCCTGCGGGAGGCTTCATCATCATGCGCAACACCCTGCTTGCGGCCAGCGCCCTGACGCTGAGCCTGATCGGCCCGGCGGCCGTGGCCGACGCGACCCTGGACGCGGCCATGCTGGCCTTGCTCCAGAACCCGCCCATCTGCGGCGAGGCGGGGGCGGCCGATCCCGTGGACCCCGTGGCCTCGATGGTGATGGTCGACGGCTTCGGAACCGGCGGCTTTCCGATCGACACGGCCAATCCCGAGGCCCAGGCCTGGTTCAACCATGGTGTGCGGCTGCGCTGGGCGTTCGAGCATTCGGAATCGGTGCGCGCCTTCCGCAAGGCTCAGTTGCTCGATCCCAACTGTTCGATGTGCGTCTGGGGCGAGGCCTGGGCCATCGGGCCGAACCTGAACGGCGGCGGCAATGACGCCCAGTCCCTGGCCACGGCCCTGACCCAGGCTAAGAAGGCGCGCCGCCTGGCCCGCCACGCCACGCCGATGCAACGGCAGATGATCGACGCCCTGATCCAGCGTTACTCGGGCAAGGAGGCGAGCCGAGCCACCCGTTTCGCCCGCGCCATGGACCGGATCGCCACGCGTCATCCCGATGACGTGACGGTGGCGGCCATCACCTCTGACGCCTGGATGCTGGAAGCCGACGACTGGTGGACGCCCGAGGGCGAGGCGGCCGATCCCGGCATCACCCGCGCCATGGGCCTGTTGGAGCACGCCCTGTCGGTGAACCCGAACGATCCGGGCGCCATCCACCTGTACATCCACCTGACCGAATGGTCGGACGATCCGCACAAGGCCATTCCCTATGGCGAGCGGCTGGCGGCCCTGGCGCCGGGGGCCAGCCACCTGGTGCACATGCCGTCGCACACCTTCTATCGGGTCGGCCGGTACAAGGACGCCATGATGTCCAACGTCAACGCCGTGGCCCTGGACCGGCGCTATGACCAGTTGGCGCGGCCCCAGGGCGGCGTGCGCGGCATGCCGCTGCATCCGCACAACATCCATTTCGGCATGGGCGGCGCCCTGATGGCCGGCGGGTCCGAGCAGGGGATCAAGCTGGCCGACTGGTTCCTGGAGACCTATGCCGACATTCCGGCCCAGAACATCTGGCGTCAGGCCCAGGCCCACAACGCCTACGCCATCTACGGCCGCTTCGCCGACCAGGCCAAGATCGACAGCCTGGTCGAGCCGGACGCCGCCCGGCCGATGATGCGGATCTCGTGGCGCTATGCGCGCGGCGAGGCGGCGGCGCGGCGCGGCGACGCGGCGGCCGTGCGGGCCGAGGCCGAGGGGATCAAGACCCTGCGCGAGGGCATGACGCCGCCGCCGGGCCGCATGGGCCAGATGCAGGCCGGCTTCACCGAACTGGCCCAGCGCGTGCTGGAAGGCCGTGCGGCCATGCTGGAAGGCAACGCCCAGGCCGCCGTCGCCGCCTTCACCCGCGCGGCCCAGATCCAGGCCGGAGACGACGGCCAGGAGGGCGGCGATCCGCCCGCCATCTGGTATCCGATGCGGCGCAGTCTGGCCGCCGCCATGCTGATGGGCGGTGACGCGGCGGGCGCTCGCGCCAAGGTGCAGGAGCTGCTGAAGGACTGGCCCAGCGATCCCTACAGCCTGTTTGTCTTGGCCGAGGCCGAGGCGGCGTTGGGCAATGCCGAAGCCGCCGCCGACGCCCGCCGCAAGGCCCAGGTCGAATGGGTCGGCGGGGCGATGGACCTGAAACTGGCCTGACGGATATCAGGCCGCCGGGGCCGTCGTTCTGTGCGGCGCCTCGGCGGGCGTGGATTTCGCCGCCTCGATCATGCGGCCGACCTCGGCCGGGTCGATCGACGTCGTGGTCTTGCCGTTGATGAAGAAGGTCGGGGTGCCGACCAGATGCAGGGCGCCGGCGGTGGTGTGGATGTCGGTCAGGTGGCGCGTGGTCTCGGGCGCGTTGATCACCGCCTCGGCCCGGGCCAGATCGACGCCGTTGGCGGCCAGAATGCGCTGGATGGCCGTCTCGTCCAGGGCCGGTTCGCGCAACAGGGCCTCATAGACCGCCAGATATTTGCCCTGCTGATGCGCGGCCAGGGCGGCGCGGGCGGCCAGTTGCGAGATCGGCTCGCCCTGGCGGTCCAGGATCGGCCAGTCCTTGAAGACGAAACGCACCTCAGGGTGGGCGCGCATCAGGCGCAGGAAGTCGGGCGTCACCGCCTTGCACCCCGGACAACGGAAGTCGAAGAACTCGATCACCGTCACCTTGGCGTCGGCGGGACCGAAGGCCGGGTCGCGCGGATCGGGCGCCAACAGGCCCGGATTGGCGGCGACGGCGGCGTTGATCGCCTCGACGCGCTGATTGTCTTCGCGCGCCTGGCGGGCCTGGACCATCTCTTCCAGCAGTTCCGGGTGCGACAGCAGATAGGCGCGCACCCGCCCGTCCATGGCGCCGAACCAGGGCGCGGCCGCCAGCCCCAGGGCGGCGACGGACAGGGCCAGGGCGGCGACGCCGACCCTGGGGTCGGACATCCAGCCGTGCGAACGGGGGGGCGAGGGGGGCGTGGTGTCGTCGGTCATTCGATCCGTGGGTCAGGGAACGGGTTGGAAGTCGCCGTCGGACTGACGGCGCTGGCGGCGCTCTAGGTCGTCCAGGTCGTCCTGGGTGGCGCCGGAGGCAAAGACGATGTCCATCGCCCGGCGATACTCGGGCGTGTTCTGGGTCAGCATGTCGCGCGCGCGCAGGGCGAACTGGGTCGCCTGACGGGTGTCGCCGACGGCGTAGTACATTTCGGCCGAGGCCAGGCGCGCCTCGCCCTCCTTGCCCTGGCGGTCATAGGCCTGGCCCAGCAGGCGCCAGGCCATGGTGTTGTCGTGCTCCAGGGCCGTGGCGCGTTTCAACTGATCGACGGCGGCGTCCAGGTTGGCGGGATCGCCGCTTTCCAGCAGGGCGTGGGCCAGGTTGATCCGCAACAGGGGGGCGTCTGGCTTCAACTCCACCGACCGCTGATGGGCGCCGATGGCCTCGGCCGGGCGGCCCTCCTCGAACAGGATCTGGCCCTTCAACTCCCAGAAGTAGGGGTTTTCAGGGTCCCCCTGCATCAGGGCGTCGACGGCGGCCAGGGCCTTGTCGGTCTGGCCGTCGCGATACCAGGCGATGGCGCGGGCGTAGCGGGCCGGAAGGCTGACGTCCGTCTCGGGGTATTCGCGCAGAGTGGCGTTCGGATGGTCCATGAAGCCGTGGATCTTGGCCAGGATCAGGGCGTGCTGGGCCATGCGTTCGGGGCTGTCGACGTGATTGTAGTTGGCCGCCGCCTCGGCCGGACGGCGCAGCGCCTCGATGCGTTGCGACGACAGGGGATGGCTGCGGAAATAGGGATAGCGGCGGGCGTCCGAGAAGACTTCCTGAGAGCGGAAATTCTCGAAGAATTCGACCAGGCCGCGCCCGGATTCCCCGGCGGCGTCCATGCCGCGCAGGGCGGTGATGTCGGCTTCGCCTTCCTGGCCCTGCATGTATTTGAGCGCGCTGATGGTCCCGAACATCTGGCTGGAGCCGATCAGCAGGGCGCCCGCGTCCGGCGCCCCGGCGGCTACGGCCAGGGCGCCCAGGGCCATGGTCATCCAGAAGGGCTGGGCCGCCGCCGCCTGGGCGCCGTCGCGCATCGGGTGGCGGTTCTTCACGTGCCCAGCCTCGTGGGCGATGACGCCCAGAAGCTGGTTCGGCGTCGTGGTGCGCAGGATCAGGCCCGTGTTGACCCCCATGATCCGCCCGCGCGTGGCGAAGGCGTTCAGGTCTGAATCGTTGATCAGCAACAGCTCGACGTCCTGGGGGTTCAGCCCCATGGCGACGAACACCGGGTCCGACCAGTCGCGGATGATGCCCTCGATCTCGGTGTCCCGGATGATGCTCTGGGCCGAGGCGGGCGCGGCGAAGGCCAGGGCGGCGGCCACGCCCGCCAGCGGCGCGAGCCAGCGGGAGCGGACGCGGGACAGCCAGGACATGGCGAACTCCTTTGCGACTGCCCCCGCCTAGGCAAGACCGAAATCGGTTGAGCCGGACGTCGTCCAATCCAGTTCAGATTTCGGTCCAGCATAAGCCCTGGAGCCTGATTCACGACATCGGCGGAAACGCGAAAGCGTTTTCACCGATGCCGATCAGGCTAGGCGCGAACCTAAGGCCTCTTAATGGCCGTCGCCACTATTTGCGGCCCCACCAGCCGCGCTTGGGCTTGACCGGAGGCGCGGCGATCTGGGTCGGATCATTGGCGATGATCGCGGCCAGGTCGGCTTCCGGCTCGGGCGCGGGCGTCGGCTCCGCCAGGACGACGGGTTCCGGTTCCGGCTCAGGCTCGGGTTCGGGAGCGACGTCCAGAACCACCGGCTCGCCCTGGGTCTCGACCTCGTTCGGCTCGACGGTCGCGGGTGCGTCCGAGGCCTCGGTGGCCGAGGCCGACGCCTTGCGGCGCACGCGGCGGCGCTTGGGTTCGGCCGGGACGGCGGGCGTTTCGGCCGTCTCGTCGGGGATCGTCACCGCGGGGGGCGTGTCGGGCGAGCCGTCCGGCGGCATGCCCTCATTGGTGGCGCGGGCCTCGACCTTGACCTCATGGCCCAGGCCGCCGCGGCCCCGGCCGCGACGCCGACGCCGACGGCCGCCTTCGCGTTCCGCGCCGATCTCGCCTTCGGGGCGCTCGCCCAGGGATTCCTCGGCGTCGCGGGCCGGGGCCTCGCCGCGCGCGGGGCGTTCCGGGTTCAGCGGGTCGAACCAGACATAGGGGTCTTCCAGAGACGGCGTGCGGGCGCGGACCCAGCCATAGACGTCGCGATCGCCGTCCTCGCGGACGCGACGACCGCCGCGACGGCCGCGACGGCGGCGACGGCCGCCATCGGAATCATCGTCGTCGTCTTCGGCTTGGACGATCGGAGCCTCGTCGCCTTCATCGGGCCGTCCGCCGCGACGGCGCCGACGCCTGCGGCCGCGACCGTCGCCTTCGGCCTGTTCCAGACGCGCTCGTCCGATGTCGTCGTCGTCGTCCTCGCCGTCGAGTTCGGCTTCATCCTCGTCGTCGAGGATGTCGTCGTCGTCTTCATCGGCGTCGTCTTCGTCGGACCAGGCGGCGTCGTCATAGCCGTCGTCGATGTCGGTCGGATCGGCGGCCGTTTCGGGCGGGGTGAAGTCTTCGTTGGTCTCGGTGCGCTCCAGGGCGTGTTCGCCCTGGGCCAGGGTGTCGTCGATCTGGATGACGACGTTCAGGCCCCGGCGCTCCAGCAGCCGCTGAAGATAGTCGCGCTTGTGGTTCAGGATGTAGAGAGCCACCGCCGTGGGCAGGCGCAGGGTCACCGAACCAGCCCCGTTCTTGCCCGCTTCGATATCGACGGCGCGCAGGGTCATCAGCGCGGCGCTCTCGGCCGAACGGATGCGTCCGGCGCCCTGGCAGTGCGGACAGACCTCGGTGGCGCCCTCGATCACGCCCAGGCGGCGGCGCTGACGGCTGATCTCCATCAGGCCGAAGCCGGAGATCTTGCCCATCTGGATGCGCGCGCGGTCGCGGGCCAGGGCGTCCTTCAGCACCTTTTCGACGGCGCGATTGTTCTTGGACTCCTCCATGTCGATGAAGTCGATGACGATCAGGCCAGCCAGGTCGCGCAGGCGCAACTGGCGCGCCGCCTCGACGGCGGCCTCCATGTTCGTCTTATAGGCCGTCTGCTCGACGTTCCGCTCCTTGGTGGCGCGGCCCGAGTTGACGTCGATGGCCACCAAGGCCTCGGTCTGGTTGATGACCAGATAGCCGCCCGACTTCAGCGGCACGACTGGCTGGTGAATCTGGCCCAGCATCTCTTCCAGGCCGTTGGCCGCGAAGAGGGGACGCGACCCCTGGTACAGATGAATCTTCTTGGCCTGCGAGGGCATCAGCACGCGCATGAAGTCGCGGGCCTGTTTGAAGCCTTCGACGCCCTCGACCTGGATGCCGTCGAACTCCTTGTCGTACATGTCGCGCACGGCGCGGCGGACCAGGTTCTCCTCCTCGTAGATCATCGAGGGGGCGTGCGAGCGCAGGGTGGTCTCGCGGATCGTCTCCCACAGGCGCAGCAGATATTCGTAGTCGCGCTTGATCTCGGCCTTGGTGCGCTTGGCGCCCGCCGTGCGGATGATCAGGCCCATGCCCTTGGGCACCTTCAGGGCCGCCGCCGCCGCCTTCAGGCGCTTGCGGTCGGTGGCGCTGGTGATCTTGCGCGAAATGCCGCCGCCCTTGCCGGTGTTGGGCATCAGCACGCAGTAGCGGCCGGCCAGCGACAGCCAGGTGGTCAGGGCCGCGCCCTTGCCGCCGCGCTCGTCCTTGACGACCTGCACCAGCAGGATCTGACGGCGTTTGATGACGTCCTGGATCTTGTAGCGACGCATCAGGCGGCGCTTCAGCCGCTCTTCGTCCGCCAGCTTGCCTTCGGAATCGCCCTCGTCGTCCGAGGACTCGCGGCCCAGATCATCCTCGTGATCCTCGTCGCTGTCCGCCTCGGCCATGATGGCTTCGCGGTCGGCGACCGGGATCTGATAATAGTCGGGGTGGATTTCGTTGAAGGCCAGGAAGCCGTGGCGGTTGCCGCCGTATTCGACGAAGGCGGCTTGCAGGCTGGGTTCTACGCGGGTGACCTTGGCGAGGTAGATGTTGCCGCGAAGCTGGCGCCGCGCCTTGGATTCGAAGTCGAATTCCTCAAGCTGGCGGCCGTCCACGATGGCGACGCGGGTTTCTTCCGCGTGCGCCGCATCGATAAGCATGGTCTTGGACATCAAGGGTCTCTCTCTGGCGCGCCAGGGCCGAAGACCAGGGATGCATCCTCTGGACGGGGGCGGCTCGCCGAATGGGATTGGGGACCGTGACGCGCGTCATCCCTCCGCCGATGGCGGAAGCGGCTCGATTGAGCGGGGTGGGAGCGCAGGCGATCAGGCCCATGGGTTTCGTTCGATCTTGGCCTCGGACGCGAACGTTCGCGACGGTCGGGCCGGTCGTTGAACCGCCGGGCGGACCCGGTCGATTCTCGGATAGGTGAATACGTCTGCTCCACGAGGAGGGCGCGTCCGAACCCATGAACGGGGGACGCGATCATTTCGCGTGCGGACAAAGCATAGGGATCGCGTCGCCAAATTGAAAGCGTTCCGGTCTTAACCCAATGCAAGGACTGATCTGCCAGCATGCCCGCTCATAGTGTGATGGTGGGCGCCGTAAGAATGTACGGTCACTGGGTTTCCAGCCTCCGAAAGTGGGGCGTGCGCGAGTGGACGATGACGGCGATGGCCTTCGTCGTGATTTGCGCTGTGCTGATGACGGCTGGGCGCGGCCTGGCCTCGGGCGCCTCGGGCGAGGTGCTGGCCGTGCGCTTCGGCGGCGACGGCGACCGGACCCGGGTGGTGGTCGATCTGGAGCGCTCGGCGCGCGGCTCGGTGATCGAGGACGGAGCCGAAGGCCGGGTGACGTTGGCCCTGGCGGGCGTGGCGTCGGGCCGGGGCCTGAACGGCGACGGTTCGGGCCTGGTCAGCGGCTATCGTGTGGCGGCGGGGTCAGGCGCCTCACGCGTGCAGTTGGAGCTGGCCAAGACCGCCGAGATCGAACGTCGTTTCCTGCTGCCGCCCGGCGACGGCGTGCGCCACTATCGTTACGTCATCGACCTGAAAGCCAAGTCCGGGACCGCCGCCGTCGCACCGCGTGCGGGCGCCTCCATGCCTGCGCCGCGCCGCGCGCCGCGCCGGGCCGACCGGCCCCTGATCGTCATCGACGCCGGGCACGGCGGCCATGATCCGGGCGCCAGCGGGGTCCATTCGCGCGAAAGCGCCGTGACCCTGGCCGCCGCCATGCAGTTGAAATCCGAGCTGGAGCGCACGGGCCGCTATCGCGTGCGGATGACGCGCGACAGCAATGTCTATGTCGGCCTGTATCGCCGGGTGCAGATCGCCCGGGACGCCGAGGCCGACCTGTTCATCTCGCTTCACGCCGACGCCGGGGCCGATCCGGCCACGCGCGGGGCCAGCGTCTACACCCTGTCGGAACAGGGCGCCGGTCGGGCGGTGCGCGAGTTCACCCGGGGCGACAACTGGCACCGCGCATTGAACCTGCCGGGACGTGATCCGTCGGTGGACCGCATCCTGTTGGACATGACCCAGCGCGTCACTCAGAACCGCTCAGCCCAGTTCGCGCGCACGCTTTTGACCCATCTGGAGGCCGCCGAGCGGGTGTTGCTGCGTCGCAGCCATCGCGACGCGGGTCTGGCCGTCCTGTTGGCCCCCGACGTGCCGGCGGTGCTGTTGGAGATGGGCTTCATCACCAATCCCGAAGACGAGCGGGATCTGAACGATGAACGCGCGCGTCGTCGCATGATGCGGGCCGTGGCCGAAGGCATCGACCGCTATTTCACCCAGCCGGGCGAAGGCTTGCAGATGGCCTCGGCGGCGAACATGACCAGCGGCCAGCCCTGAGGCTTCAGGCCATTCCCGACTTCTTCAGCGTCTTCCAAGCCTTGATCACGCGCTGAAGCTTGGCCTCGGCGCCGCGGTCGCCGCCGTTGGTGTCGGGGTGACAGCGTTTCAGCAGGTCGTGATAGCGGGCCTTGATGTCCGCCTTGGTCGCGCCCGGCTCCAGATCCAGATCGGCCAGGGCCGTGCGTTCCAGCTTGCCGACGCGCGGGCCGGCGTCGGCCGCGCCCTTGGCCTGGGCCTCGCCGCGACGGCCGAACAGACCGAAGCTGTCGCGCCACGACCCGGTTCCCGAATTGGCGGCCGTGCCGAATTTGGCGGCGAAGGCGGCGGCCTCGCGCGTGAATTTCCCGGCCTTCATCTCCCAGGTCGGGCGGCCGCCGGTCATGGCCTCGTTCTCCTGCATGGCGCGGATCTCGCCCTCGCTCATGCCGGAATAGAAGTTCCAGCCCTTGTTGTACTCGGCCGCATGGCCCTGACAGAAGTCGTAGAAGTCGTTCAGCCGTTCGCGGGACTTGGGCGCGCGAGCGGTGGCGGCGCGCGAGCAGTCCGGCCACTGGCACGGGACCTCGCCGGGCTTCAGACGCAGGACGTCCTCGGCCTGCTCCTCGCCGGGCGGGCGGATGCGCATGTCCTTGAAGCGCGGTTTGTACTGGAATGACGCCGACATCACCCCAAGTGTAGGGTCGAATTGGTCACCATCAAGGAAGCGAACGTGTCTGAAGGTCCTGTCGCGCGGGAAATCCGCAGAAAGTTGTCGGAAAGCTTCGCTCCCACGCGTCTGGAGATCGAGGATGACAGCGCCCGCCACGCCGGACACCACCACGAAGGCGGGATCGACGGGCGGCCGGGCGGAGAGAGCCACATCAATCTGACAATCGTGTCGGGAGCCTTCCAGGGGCTGAACCGCGTGGCTCGTCAAAGGGCGGTGACCGCGGCTTTGAAGGCCGAACTGGCCGGGCCGGTCCACGCCTTGTCGATCCGCGCCCTGACGCCGGATGAGGACGTCTAGAGGCGTCCGCCGCGACGGTCGCCATTCACCTCGTCTTAGAAGGTTGCCCCTAACGTAAGCCCTGGTTGTAATGGATCGCGGGGCGGGGGGCATGGTCGGTTCTGACGGGGTCGACAAGGGGCTGGCCATCGGACAGCGTCCGGGCGAGGCCGCTCAGGCTCTGACCGCCATCCTGCAAACCCAGTATCTGCGCTACATCATCATCTTCACCTGGTCGATCGGCCTGTTCGCCGTGGTCGGCTGGAACACCGCCCTGACCTGGTTCGTGGCGACGCTGAGCGCGGGCGCGTTGCGCGGCGCCTTCGAGCGTCGTCTGAGCGGCCGCGTGGGCGCCGGCTGGGGGCTGGTCTTCCCGGCGGTCGCCACGGTCACCACCGCCGTCTGGGCCGCCGCGCCCTTGATCTCCTGGTTCTCGGGCCATCCGTTCGGCCAGGAGCTGGCGGTGGCCCTGTTGATCTCGGGCCATGTGCTGGTCTTCACCCAACTGCGCAGTTCGCCGCGCCAGGCCATGGTGATCTCTTCGCCCTATAGCCTGGCGGCGGTGATCATCCTGGCCAGCCTGTGGGGCGGGCCGCTGTTCTGGCCCTTTATCGCCCTAGTGCCGTTCACGGCCGCCGGCCTGTTCGTCCTGGTCATGATGACCATGCTGCGCGAGCAACGCATCCGCGCCTTTCAGGAGCACCAGGCCCATCTGATCGAGGAGCTGGAGAGCGCCCGCGACAAGGCCAATGCGGCCTCGGAGGCCAAGTCCAGCTTCCTGGGCGTCATCTCGCACGAGCTGCGCACGCCGATGAACGGCGTCCTGGGCGCGGCCCAGTTGATGAGCGCGACCCGGCTGGAGGCGACGCAACGCGAATATCTGTCGATCATCCGCAACTCGGGCGACAATCTGCTCAGCCTGCTGAACGACATCCTCGACATGACCAAGATCGAGGCCGGCAAGATGACCTTCGAGGTCGTCGACGTGAACGTCGATGAGTTGAACCGTCGTGTGACCGGCCCGTTCGAGGCCCAGGCCGAATCCAAGGGCCTGACCTTCGTCTCCGAGTTCCAGGGCGAAATCCCGGCCGTGGTGCGCGGCGATCCGCTGCGTGTCTGTCAGGTGCTGCACAATCTGCTGTCCAACGCCGTCAAATTCACCGACGCGGGCCAGGTGCGTTACGATGTGGCCGCCCGGCGCATCAGCGACACGCGCGCCTGTTTCGACTTCCGCGTCACCGACAGCGGCTCGGGCATCGCGCCTCGGGATCTGGAGCGCCTGTTCCAGCCCTTCACCCAGGTCGACGCCTCTTCGACGCGGCGGTTCGGCGGCACGGGCCTGGGTCTGACCATCGCCCGGCGCATGGCCAACATCATGGGCGGCGACATCACCGTGCAGTCGACCCTGGGAGAAGGCTCGGTCTTCACCCTGACGCTTGAGGCCGAGGTGGTGGAGTGGGCGCCGGTCCAGGCCGCCGAGGTCATCGACGCCGTGGTCGAGGGCGGCGAGCGGCTGAATGTGTTGGTGGTCGAGGACCATCCGGTGAACCGCATGATCCTGGAGGCCTGGATGGGTTCGGCTGGCCATTCGATCACCGCGGCCGAAAACGGTCTGCTGGCCGTCGAAGCCGCCGCGACCCAGCGGTTCGACCTGATCATCATGGACGTGAACATGCCGGTGATGGACGGCCTGACCGCCACGCGGATGATCCGTGACGCGGACGGCCCGAACCAGGGCACGCCGGTCGTCGTGTTGTCGGCCTCGGCCCGCAGCGAGGACCACCAGGCGGGGCTGGACGCGGGCGCAGACGCCTATCTGAACAAACCGATCGACTTCGCCGCCCTGGCTGGGCTGATGGGGCGGGTCGGCGGCGGGCGCGAGGCCCTGCGGACGGCGGCGGAACAAGGCCAGAATGCGGTGGCGGCCTGAACCTGACCCGAACCGCGCCGTTCAGGCGCGTGTCACATCCCATACTCCAATCTGACCGGGCGGATCGTTCGGTCAGCGGCCGGGGAACGTGCGTCGTCGTAGCCAGCGGCGTGCGGACCCCGGCCCATTCCGATCTCTGACCGAACATCGGCGGGCGCCCCGAAGGCCGACCTTCGGGGCGCTTTTCGTTCGCGATCGGCCGGATAGGCGGGACCTGGACGAATGGGACCGGATGTGGCCGCGAGACCATCTGAATTCGATGTGAATTCAGCGCGCCGGGGTTCCAATCCAGGCCCGAAGCGTTAGACCCGCCTCATGACCGAACTGCCGAACTCACTGACCACGGCGCTCGCGGCCGGAGAAAAGGCCGTGACCATCGACGCCGCCATGATCCCCAAGCTGATCGACATGGCGGGCGATTTCGCGATCAACCTGTCGATCGCGCTGATCATCCTGGTCGTCACCGTCGTCGCCTCGCGCTGGGCGTCGGGCGCGACGCGTCGGGCGTTGGGCCGTATGCGCGGCTTCCGCCAGGACCCGACCGTGCTCAGCTTCGCCGCCCAGGTGGTGCGCGTCGTGGTCCTGGTCATCGGCCTGATCGCCGTGCTGCAACGGCTGGGGGTGCAGACCACCTCGATCATCGCCGTGCTGGGCGCGGCCTCTCTGGCGGTCGGCCTGGCGTTGCAGGGCACGCTGTCGAACGTGGCGGCGGGGGTGATGCTGCTGGTGCTGCGCCCCTATCGCGTCGGCGAGGTGATCGACCTGAACGGCGCCTCGGGCACGGTGCAGCGGCTGGACCTGTTCACCACCACCCTGTCGAACGCCAACAACCACAAGATCACCGTGCCGAACTCCAAGGTGTTGAGCGACGTCATCATCAATCTGACGGGCCAGAAGACGCGGCGGATCGAGATCAATTTCACCGTCGGCTACGGCGTCGATCTGAACCAGGCGCGGGCCGTCCTGGCGCATGTGGCCCAAGCGCATGACAAGGTGCTGGACGATCCGACGCCGTGGACCGGCGTCACCGGCCTGTTGGACAGCGCGGTGCGGATCACCCTGCACGCCTGGGTCAAGGCCGAGGATTGGTGGCAGACCCAGGCCGACCTGATGCAGTCCGGCAAGGAGGCGCTGGACGCCGCCGGGATCGAGATTCCCTTCCCGCATCAGGTCGAGGTGCCCTTCGGCGGCGTTCAGCCCAAGGCCGGGGGGAACTGATCGTGCGTTACGACTTCAGCTCCGACAACACCACGGGCATGGCGCCCGTGGCCGTGCAGGGCCTGATCGCGGCCAACAGCGGCGCCGTCGCGGCCTATGGCAGGGATGAGATCACCGAACGCGCGGCGGACCAGATCCGCCGTCGCCTGGACGCCGATGTCGAGGTGCGGTTCGTGTTCTCAGGCACGGCGGGCAACGCCATCGCCCTGTCGATGCTGGCCTGGCCGTTCGAGGCGGTGCTGGCCCATCACGCGGCCCATGTCTGCACCGACGAGTGCGGCGCGCCCGGTTTCTTCGGCCAGGGCGTGGGGTTGATCGGCCTGCCGGGCTTTTCGGGCAAGATCGACCCCAGGGCGCTGAACGCCGCGCTGGCGGAGCCGGACATCGCCCATCGCCAGCCGCCGGCGGCGCTCAGCCTGACCCAGTGCACCGAATACGGCACGGTCTATACGGTCGACGAACTGCGCCATCTGATCGAGCCGGTGAAGGCGCGCGGCATGGGCGTGCACATGGACGGCGCGCGCCTGGCCAATGCGGCGGCGGCGGGATTCGACCTGACGCAGATCGCCCGGCTGGGCGTCGACCTGCTGGTGTTCGGCGGGGCCAAGGCGGGCGCCAACTGCGTCGAGGCCCTGGTCATGTTCGACAAGAGCCTGGCCCGGCGCATCGACAACCGGCTGAAACAGGCGGGCCAGACGGCGTCCAAGGGCCGCTTCCTGGCCGGGCCGATGCTGGGCCTGTTGGAGAGCGAGAGCTGGGAGACCGGCGCCGCCCACGCCAACCGCATGGCCCTACGCCTGGCTGAAGGGATCGCCACCCGCTCGCCCTATGTCCTGGCCCACCCGGTCGAGGCCAACGCCGTTTTCGTGCGGATGCCGGAAAAGGCCCATGCGCGGCTGAGCGCGGCGGGCTGGGCCTGTTACCGTTTCGATGACGGCTCGGTGCGTTTCGTCTGCTCTTGGGCCACGACCGAAGAGGTTGTGGATGAGATCGTCGCGGTGATCGCCGGCCTGGGATGAGGCCTTTCGCCGCGTCGTCCGCGCCGCCATATGCGACGCATGGCGATGAGAGGCGAACGATCCGCTAGGCGGCACGGCGACACGACGGCGCCCGCGGCTCGCGGCAAGACCGATGAGACGATGACCGGGATGTCCGGCGGCTGGCGCGCGCTGGCCGATCTGGCGGGGATCGTCGGGCGCTCGGGCGCGCCGCAACTGCCGTGGCGAGTGACGGGCGCCGTCCTGTTGACCCTGGCGGGCAAGGGACTGGGCGTGCTGGCGCCGCTGGTGCTGGGCGCGGCGGTCAACAGGCTGGCGGCGGGGCAGGGGGCGGCCGTAAGTCTGACTGCCGGTTTCGCCGCCTTCGCGGCCGGTTGGGCCTTGGTGCGGTTCCTGTCGTCGGCGGCGCCGCAGGTGTCGGACGTGGTCTTCGCCCCGGTGCGGCAGGCGGCCATGCGCCGCGCGGGCGCCGAGACCTTCGGCCACGCGCTGAACCTGTCGCTGGATTTTCATCAGACCAAACGCTCCGGCAGCCTGTCGCGCACCGTCGAGCGCGGCTCGCGCGCCGTGGACTTTCTGTTGCGGGTCCTGGCCTTCAACCTGATCCCGACCGGGCTGGAGCTGGTGTTGGCGGCCGGGGTGCTGGCGGGCAAGTACGACTGGCGTTTCGGGGCCGTGGCGGTGGCCGTGGTGGCGATCTACGCCGCCTCGACCTTCGCCCTGTCCAACTGGCGGCTGGAGCATCGCCGCGTCATGAACGCCGCCGACAGCGAGGCCGCCGGCCAAGCGGTCGACGCCCTGCTGAACTATGAGACGGTCAAGGCGTTCGGGGCCGAAACACGGGCGGCGGCGGGCTATGACCGCGCCCTGGGCGTCTATGGCGAGGCGGCGCTGAAGGCCAACGCCTCTCTGGCCCTGCTGAACGTCATGCAGGCGGCGGTGATGAACATCGGCCTGGGCGTCATGGCGGTGATGGCGGGCTATGAGGCCATGGCCGGGCGGATGGGACCGGGCGACGTCATGGCGGCGGTGCTGATCATGATGTCCCTGTACGCCCCGCTGAACATCCTGGGCTTCGCCTATCGGGAAATCCGACAATCCTTCATCGACATGGAGGAAATGCTGAAGGTGACGCGTCAGGCGCCGCAAGTGGCCGACGCGGCCGACGCCGTCCCCCTGCCGCACGCGGTCGACGCGCGCGGCGCGGCGCTGAGTTTTGAACACGTCGGCTTCCGTCACGACGCGCGTTCGGCCGGGCTGGACGACGTCAGCTTCCATGCCGCGCCGGGCACGACCACGGCCCTGGTCGGGCCGTCGGGGGCGGGCAAGTCGACCATCGTCAAACTGGCCATGCGCCTGATCGACCCGCAGCAGGGGCGGGTGCTGATCGACGGCCTGGATCTGCGCGCCGTCACCCAGGTCTCGCTGCGCCAGTCGATCGCCCTGGTGCCCCAGGACGTGGCGCTGTTCAACGACAGCATCCGCGCCAACATCGCCTTCGCCCGGCCCGACGCCGACGAAACGGCGATCTGGGCGGCGGCCGAGGCGGCTGAACTGGCGACCTTCATCCGCGCCCTGCCCGAGGGGATGGAGACCCGCGTCGGCGAACGCGGCCTGAAACTGTCGGGCGGCGAACGCCAGAGGGTCGGCATCGCCCGCGCCCTGTTGGCCGACCCCTGCGTCCTGATCCTGGACGAGGCGACCAGCGCCCTGGACAGCCGCACCGAGGCCGCCATCCAGAAGACGCTGCGCAAGGCCCGGGCGGGCCGCACCACCCTGGTCGTCGCCCACCGCCTGTCGACAGTGGCCGACGCCGATCAGATCCTGGTGCTGAAGGACGGACGGGTCATCGAGCGCGGCGCACACCATGAACTGGTGGCCCGTGTCGGCGGCGAATACGCGGCCCTGTGGAAGAAACAGACGCGCGGCGCCCGCGGCCTGACGCCGGAACCGGCGAGTTAGACGCCCAGCCTGTGGGCCACAACTTTGCGCAGATGATCGGTCACGGCCGCGCGTTCGGCCGCGGCGTCGTCGGCCAGGCTCATCAACAGCCGCATGGACTGGGCGTGGACGGTGACGATGCGCCAGTCCAGCGCGCCGTCCTGGCCCGTGGCGTCCAGGATGTCGCACAGCCCCTTGGCCGCGGCGCACAGATCGCGCATCTCGAACATTCCGGCAGCGTCGATGATCTCGCTGGACAGACGATAGGCGTCGATGCGCGCGGGCAGGACCGCTTCAGGCGTGACCGGTTCGGCCAGGTTCGCCAGCGCCTCGACCCGCGCGCCGATGATCTCCAGCGCCCTGGGCTTCATGACGTCGAGATTGGCCTGGGCGCGGCGCTTGGCCATGCCGATGCTCAAGCCTCCGGCCTGATCGACCAGGGTCGAGAGGCGCGATTTGCGGGGAATGGTCCGAACCACGCTCATGAGGGGTCTCCGGCTTCAGGCGCTTGGGCCGCGCGTTCGGCCTCCATCTGGGCCAGCTTGATCTTGTCGGCGCGGCGTTCGGTTCCGTCCGGCGACTTGCCGTTTCTGAAGCGGCGATCCGGGCCGAAATAGTCGCCGACCTCCAGGAACGGCCGGCTGTCGCGCGCGGCCCAGACGATGCGTTCCAGCAAGGATGTGGCGCTGAACGGCTTGGTCAGCAGGAAGTTGGCGCCGCTGTCGCGCACCTTGGCGACCTTGTCCTTGCGCACATGGGCGCCGGTCATGATGACCGGGACGAAGGCGTTCGGGTCCAGCCCCGACCGGCGCAGCCAGTGCACCAGCTCCACGCCGTCGACGCCGGGCATCTCTACGTCGATGATCAACAGGTCGATGGTGTGCTCTTTCAGGATCTCCATCGCCTCGGGCGCGCTGTGGCACGGCCAACGCGTCTGGATGCCGAAACCCAGCAACGACTGCATCGTCAGTTCGAGCGAGAAGGGCGAATCGTCCACCACCATGGTGACGGCGCTGCCCAGATTGACCACGGCGCTGTCGCGCAGGCCTTCCAGCAGGGGGGTCAACATGCGGAAACTCGGCGCGGACGCGACATGGTGCGACCGTGCCCAATCAACGTGGACGCGAAGTTAACGCCTAGTCCAGGCGGCCGATGGCGTAGAAGCGGTCGGCGCGGACCCGGCGCTGCTGGTCGGGCGTCAGGCCGGACAGGGCCTCCAGCTCTTCGGCCAGAACGTCGCCGACGTTGGCGATGGCGGCCTCGCGGTCGGCGTGGGCGCCGCCGATCGGCTCTTCGATCAGGCGATCGACGATCTTCAGCTCCATCAGGTCGGGACCGGTGATCTTCATGGCCATGGCGGCGTCCTTGGCCCGCGCGCCGTCGCGCCACAGGATGCCGGCCGCGCCTTCCGGCGAGATCACCGAATAGATCGAATGCTCCAGCATCAGCACGCGGCTGGCCGCGGCGATGGCGATGGCCCCGCCCGATCCGCCTTCGCCGGTGATGGTGGCGATGGAGGGCACGCCCAGGGTCAGGCCGCGCTCGGTCGAGCGGGCGATGGCCTCGGCCTGGCCGCGCTCTTCGGCGCCCAGGCCCGGATAGGCCCCGGCGGTGTCGACGAAGGTCAGGACCGGCAGGCCGTACTGATCGGCCATGTCCATCAGACGCACCGCCTTGCGATAGCCCTCGGGCCGGGCCATGCCGAAATTATGGGTCAGGCGGGTGGCCGTGTCGTGGCCCTTTTCATGGCCCATGACCATGACCGGGCGCCCCCGGAAACGGGCCAGGCCGCCCAGGATGGCCTGGTCGTCGCCGAACTGACGGTCGCCGTGCAGTTCGGTGAAGTCGGTGAACAGGCCGTCGACATAGTCGACGAAATGGGGCCGCTGCGGATGGCGCGCGACCTGGGTCTTCATCCACGGATCGAGGTGGGCGTAGGTCTTCTTGCGAAGCTGCTCGGCCTTCTTGCGCAGGCCCTCGATCTCCGAATCGAACGATCCGGCCGTCGAGGACAGCAGATTCAGCTCCTCGATCTTGGCTTCCAGATCGGCGATCGGCTTTTCAAACTCGAGGTAGTGCGTGGCCATGAAGGCGTCCGGTCAACGGGCCAGGCGGCCCAACGGAAGGCGGCGGAACCTAGTGTCCCGAACGCCGTGGGGCAAGCGGGGTTCAGAAGGCCTTGGGCAGACCCGCCTGTTTGAGGATTTCGTTGGCCATATGACGAAGAGGCTTGCCGGGGATGGTGACGGTGGGGCGACCCTCGCATTTCCATCTTTCATGGCTGCCCTTTCCGCCGCCGACACGGACATAGCCTATATCCGCGAGCCTTCGGGTGAGGTCACGGTAGTAGTCCGAGACCACTAAGCGGCCTGGGTCAGGTGACGGATCGCTTCGAACCGAATGGTCGTCGGTTCGGTAATGCCGAGGTTTTCCGCCAGCAGGTCAGGCCCGAAATGTCGGATCAGATCCTGAAATTCCTCGAGCGTGTCGGCTTGGAGGACCAGTCCCGGAATATTGGATTCGCTGCACCAGACGCTGGCTTCGGCGTCCCAGATGGCTTTGACGTAAAAGGGCTGGGTCATCGCCCGAATATGCGCCCTCAGTCGTCGCGCGCCAAGGGATGCTTGTCCCGCACCACCGCGCTCAGCCGGTCGGTGGCGACGTGGGTGTAGATCTGGGTGGTGGCGATGTCGGCGTGGCCCAGCAGGGTCTGGACGACGCGCAGGTCGGCGCCCCCCTCCAGCAGATGGGTGGCGAAGGCGTGGCGCAGCACGTGGGGGCTGATCCGCGACGGGTCGATTCCGGCGTCGATGGCGGCCTGGTCCAGCATCTGGGCGAACCGGCGCGGCGTCAGATGGCCCGAGGCGCCGGACGAGGGAAACAGCCAGGGGCCGTCGGGCGTCTGGGGCTTGCGGGCGGCGTCGCGCGCGGTCAGCCAGGCGCGGACGGCCGTGCGCGCCGCCGCGTTCAGGGGCGCCAGCCGCTCCTTGCCGCCCTTGCCGCGCACGATCAGGTGGGTCGGGTCGCGCCTGACCGCTTCGGCCTTCAACGCCAGCAGTTCCGAAACCCGCAGCCCCGAGGCGTAGGACAGTTCGATCAGGGCCAGCAGGCGCGGTCCCGCCGCCCCTTCGCGCGCGGCCGCGGCGGCGATCAGCCGCTCGATCTCCTCGCGCGTCAGGGTCTTGGGCAGGGGGCGGCCCTGTTTCGGCGCGTCCAGCCGTCGCGAGGGGTCGTCGGCGCGCCAGCCCTCGGCCAGGGCGAAGCGATAGAATTGACGCACGGCCGAGCGCCTGCGCGCCGCCGTGGCCGCCGACAGGCCGCGCCGCGACAGATCGGCGAACCAGGTCTCGACGGCCCGCGAATCGGCGGTCATCAGCCCCCCCGCGCCGTCCTCGGCGTCAGCCAGATCGCGGGCATAGGCCGACAGGGTGTGGGGCGAGGCGTCGCGCTCGACCGCCATCATCTCCAGAAAGGCCTCGATCTGGGGCGTGCTCACGGCTGGCCTGCCGCAAGGCTTGGTGTAGAGGGTAGGGCGATCATGTCCGCCTGCGCCGCCAATCCGTTCAGTCTTCCGCCGCGAGCCGTCGCATGAGCGAGGCCGGGGACGCCGCGATTCCCGCGCCGCGCCTGACCATAGCCCTGGTCGGGCTGATGGGCGTGGGAAAATCGACCGTGGGGCGGCGACTGGCGCATCGGCTGACCATGCCCTTCATCGACGCCGACCATGAGATCGAGGAGGCGGCGGGCATGACCGTCGCCGACATCTTCTCGGCCCTGGGCGAGGCCGAGTTCCGGGCCGGAGAGGCGCGGGTGATGAAACGGCTGCTGGAAGGCCCGCCCATCGTCCTGGCCACCGGGGGCGGGGCCATGCTGAACCCCGACACCCGCGTTCTGCTGAAACGGCACGCCACCACGGTGTGGATGCGCGCCGACCTGGAGGTGGTGGCCGAGCGGGTGCAGCGCCGCGACACCCGGCCCCTGCTGCGCGGCCGCGATCCGCTGGAGACGCTGAAGACCCTGGCCGACGCCCGGTATCCGATCTACGCCGAGGCGGACCTGGTGGTCGATGTCGGCGGCGGTGCCCACGCCCAGGCGGTCGAGACCATCGTTCGCAGCCTGCGTCGCCACTGGGCCGACCGCGAGGCGAGGGCGGCGTCATGATCCGCATTCCAGTCAGCGGCGCGGGCTTTCAACCCTATGAGGTCCTGGTCGGTCGCGGCCTGACGCCGCGCCTCGGTGAACTGTGCGCGCCCTTCGCGCGCGGGCGCGTGGCCGTGGTCACGGACGAGACGGTCGCGGCCCTGCACGGCCCGGCCGTGCTGGCCGCGCTGGAGACCGTCGGGGTGAAGGCGCGGCTGATCGCCGTGCCGGCGGGCGAGGCGTCCAAGTCGTTCGCCGAGTTGGAGCGGGTGCTGGATCGGCTGTTGGCCGCCGGGCTGGACCGGTCGGACCTGGTCGTCGCCCTGGGCGGCGGCGTGGTCGGCGATCTGGCGGGACTGGCGGCGGCCCTGTTCATGCGCGGCATCGACTTCGTGCAGGTTCCGACGACCTTGCTGGCCCAGGTCGACAGTTCGGTGGGGGGCAAGACCGCCATCGACACCCCGCGCGGCAAGAATCTGGTCGGTGCCTTTCACCAGCCGCGTCTGGTCGTGGCCGATATCGACGCCCTGAGCACCCTGCCGCCGCGCCAGGTGCGCTCGGGCTGGGCCGAGGTGCTGAAACACGGGCTGATTTGCGACGCGGACCTGTTCGACTGGCTGGGCGGCGAGGGGGCGGCGGGCGCCGCGGGCGATCCGGCGGCGTTGCAGCGGGCCGTGGCGCGCTCGGTCGAGATCAAGGCCGAGGTGGTGGGTCAGGACGAGCGCGAATCGGGCCGCCGCGCCCTGCTGAACCTGGGCCACACCTTCGGCCATGCGCTGGAGGCCGAACTGGGCTTCGGCGACGCCTTGACGCACGGAGAGGCGGTGGCCCTGGGCTGCGCCATGGCGTTCCGCTTCTCGGCCGCGCAGGGATTGTGCACACCGGCGGACGCCGAACGCGCCGAGACCGGCATCGCGGCGGCGGGCCTGCCGACACGACTGGATCAGGCGGGCGGGTTCGCCGCCGACGCCCTGATGGCGCGGATGGCCGGGGACAAGAAGGCGACCGGCGGGCGGCTGACCCTGATCCTGGCGCACGGGATCGGCCAGGCCTTCGTGGCCAAGGACGTGGACCCGGAAACCCTGCGCGCCTTCCTGATCGCGGAAGGGGCGGCCGGGTGAGGCTGGATGTCCGGCCGTTGGAGAACCGCTGGGTGCGGTTGGAGCCGTTCACGCCCGCGCTGGAGCATGAGGCGCGCGCCGCCCTGGACTGTGATTCCGACGCCTGGGACGTCATGGTCGGCGCCGCCTACGGCCCGCATTTCGACGGCTGGTGGGCGTCGGCCCTGAAGGCGATGGAGGCGGGAACGCGCATCGCCTACGCCGTGCGGCGGCTGGACGACGGCGCGGTGGTGGGCACGTCCAGCCTGTATGAGATCAATCCGCCGTATCGCCGCTGCGAGATCGGCTCGACCTTCTATCGGCCCGAGGCGCGCGGTGGAGTGGTCAATCCGGCGTGCAAACGCCTGATGCTGGGCCACGCCTTCGACGCCGGTGCGGTGCGGGTCGAGATCGTCACCGACGCGATCAATCCGCGCAGCCAGGCGGCGATCCTGAAACTGGGCGCCAAGGCCGAAGGGGTGTTGAGGAAGCACAAGATCACCTGGACCGGCCGCCCGCGCGACACCGCCATGTTCGCCGTGCTGGACGAGGATTGGCCCGAGGTGCGCGATCGGCTGGACGCGCGGCTGGCCGCGTTCGCCTAGTCCACCGCCCGGCAGTCGGTCGGCCGACGGCCCTGGGCGGACCAGGACGCCATGGCTCCGCGCCCGCGCAGCTCATAGCCCGAGGCGCGGTACCAGATGCCGTCGGCGGCGCGCGCCTGATACAGGTCCACCGCCTCACCCTTGGCGTTTCGCACCGTCGCCATCTGGCGCGGATTGTCGAAGTCGACCGTCAGGCGTTCGCCGTCGTTACAGATATAAACGGCGCGGATGACGCGGTTCATGGCGCGGTCCTGCACCTCGGCGCCGGTGCGGCGGCGGGCGGTCTGGGCCTCGATGGCGCGCTGTTTCACCGATTCGCCGTCGGTGGGCGCCGGACCCGGTCCCTGTCCGCAGGCGGCCAGACCGGCCAGGCCCAGGACGGCGAGGGTGATCGGGAGGTGTCTCATAGGCCTCTAACGTGACGCCGACGCGCCCGTTCCGCTTCGACGCTGACGGAAAAAGGCTTTCAGCCTCTCGGCCGCCGCCTCGGCCTCGACGCCGCCCTGGACGGCGGGTCTCCAGTGGCAGGTCGGCTGATCGAACACCTTGGGGCCGTGGATCACGCCGCCGCCCTTGGGATCGTCGGCGCCCCAGACGACACGGCCGATGCGGGCGTGGCTGATGGCCCCGGCGCACATGGCGCACGGCTCCAGCGTCACATAGAGGGTCAGGTCGGGCAGGCGATAATTCCGCCGCGCCAGGGCCGCCGCGCGCAGGGCCTGGATCTCGGCGTGGGCGGTCGGGTCATGGCCGGAAATCGGGGCGTTGAAGCCGGTGGCGACGACCTCATTCGTGGCCGGATCGACCACGACGGCGCCCACGGGCACCTCTCCGGCGTCCGCCGCCGCTTGCGCAAGGTCCAGCGCCATGCGCATGAACCGCCGATCATGGTCCGTCATACCTCCGACAACGACAAGAAGCCCCGCCCGCGTCAAGCCGACGGCGAGCGCGGTCCCCGCAAATCCGACGCCGGCGGCATCCGCGGCAAGCGCTATTCCGCCGACAAGCCGGGCGGAAAGCCCGGCGCCAAGGGCGGCAAGGACGCCAAGGCCCCGGTCGAACCCAAGCGCACCGAACGCATCGCCAAGGCCATGGCCCGCGCGGGCATCGCCTCGCGCCGCGAGGTCGAGCGGCTGATCGGCCTGGGCAAGGTGGCGGTGAACGGCCGCATCCTGGACACGCCCGCCACCCTGGTGACGCGCGACGA
This sequence comes from Brevundimonas sp., assembly GCF_036732845.1. Lineage (GTDB taxonomy): Bacteria > Pseudomonadota > Alphaproteobacteria > Caulobacterales > Caulobacteraceae > Brevundimonas. The sequence goes on from NZ_DAINBO010000029.1 coordinate 24,401, forward strand.
CGTCATCACCGTGGACGGCAAGCCGATCGGCTCGGCCCAGGCCACGCGCGTCTGGCGCTATCACAAGCCGGCCGGTCTTCTGACCAGCCACAACGATCCGGCGGGCCGCCCGACGGTGTTCGACGCCTTGCCGGCGGGCCTGCCGCGCGTGATCTCGGTCGGCCGTCTCGACCTGGCGACCGAGGGCCTGCTGCTGCTGACCAACGACGGCGAGCTGAGCCGGGCGCTGGAGCTGCCGACCACGGCCCTGGTGCGCCAGTACCGCGCCCGCGCCCACGGCCGGGTGACGCAGGAGAAGCTGGACACGCTGAAGGACGGGATCACGGTCGACGACGTCCGCTACGGTCCCATCGAGGCCAAGCTGGACAAGGCCAAGGAGACGGGCGGAGACGAGGGGCGGACGTCCGCCAATCTGTGGATCAGCGTCTCGATCACCGAGGGCAAGAACCGCGAGGTCCGCAAGGTGCTGGAGCATCTGGGTCTGCGCGTGAACCGGCTGATCCGTCTGGCCTATGGCCCGTTCCAACTGGGGACCCTGCCGGTCAATGCGGTGGAGGAGGTCGGGCCTCGAGTGATCCGCGAACTGCTGGCCGAACACATTCGGCCCGAGAACCTGCCGACCGGCAATACGGTCGAGACGCCCGCGCCGATCCCCGGCCGTCGCCCGTCGGGACCGGTGGTGCGCGGCAAGTCCGGCTCGGCCCTGTCGGACCCGTCCAGAAAGCCCAGCCGCGTCCGCGCCGCCGAGGCGGCCCAGGAAGACGCGGTCGCGCGTCGCGAACGTCCGGCTCGGAAGCCCGACGGCTGGGCCAAGGCCAAGCCGAAGTTCGAACATCCGAAACGCGACTTCAAACCCCGCGCCCGGCCTGAGGGGGCTGAAGGCGAGGGCGGCGACCGGCCCAAACGCCCGTTCAAGCCGCGCGAGGACAAGATCATCGGTCCCAAGTCCGACACCTGGGCGCGCGACGGCAAGCCGGGCGCTCGCTCGGGACCCAAGCGCGACTTCAAACCGCGCGACGGCGCCCCGCGTTCAACCTCGGACGGCCCGCGCAAGGGTCCGGGCGGCGGCTTCGCCAAGGGACCGCGCGACGGCAAACCCGGCGGCGGCTTCGGCGGCAAGCCCGGCGGCCGTCCCAATGGTGGCCCGGGCGGCGGCGGCAAGCCGCGCGGGCCGCGCTCTGGCGGCTGATCCATGCGCATCGTCGCCGGATCGCTGAAGGGCCGCGCCATCGTCGCGCCCGAGGGGCAGGGCACGCGCCCGACCTCGGATCGCGCGCGCCAGGCGATCTTCAACGTTCTGGAGCACGCCGCCTGGGGCGAGCCGCTGGAGGGGATGCGGGTCATCGACCTGTACGCCGGCTCCGGCGCCCTGGGGTTCGAGGCGATCAGCCGGGGCGCGGCCTTCGGCCTGTTCGTCGAGACCGACGACGAGGCGCGCGGCGCCATCCGCGAGAACGCCGACGCCTATGGCCTGATGGGCCGCACGCGGGTGCATCGACGCAGCGCCGTCGACCTGGGCGCGCGGCCGGGTCCCGTCGCCGAGGCCTTCGACCTGGCCTTTCTGGACCCGCCCTATGGCAAGGGATTGGGCGAACAGACGCTGGTGAAGCTGTTGGACGGCCTGTGGCTGAAGCCCGGCGCCCTGGTGGTGTTCGAGCGCGGCTCGGACGAGCCTGAGATCGACACGCCCGGCTACGAACGACTGGACGCGCGCGACTATGGCGCCGCGCGCGTCCTTTTCCTGCGGGTTCTACCAA
>NZ_DAINBO010000030.1:0-24517 GCF_036732845.1 Brevundimonas sp.
GTTCGCGCGTGCCCAGGCTGTCGATCCGGCGGCGCACCACCTCGATCGACTGATCGACCGCGACCGAACCCATGTTGGCCAGGGCCGCGTCGGTATAGGCGTAGCGGATGCGGTTGTCGGACATGCGCGCGGCCGTCCGTTCCTGCACCCCGCCTGCGGCGCCGGCCGAGGCCAGACCGCGCACCACCTCGAAGGCGGCGTCATATTGACTGGGCTGAGCGATGGTGACCACCACCCCGCCCTGGTCGCGCTGGATGCCGTTGATGTTGATGCGCGCTTCACGCATCGACACCCGCACGTCCTCGGCCATGTTGGTCAGGCGCTTCTCGCGCATGGCCGGCACATCGACTTCCAGCAGCAGATACGATCCGCCTTGCAGGTCGAGACCCAGGTTCAGGGCGTTCTTCGGCAGCCAGCCCGGCAGGCTGGCGCGCTGCTCCGGCGTCAGGGCGTTGGGGAAGGCCAGCAGCAGCCCGAAGACGAGCGACAGTCCGACAAGGATGACTTTCCAGCGCGATAGCTGAATCATGGGCTTATGGTCTCATTCGGCCGGGGCGACAGCCCGCTCAGCCCTTGTCGTTGGCGGCGGCGGCCGTGCGGTTGCGGACCTCGGCCACCATGGTCTTGACCACGCGGACGTTGACGCTGGGGGCGATCTCGACGTTCAGCTCGGCTTCCTCGACGCGCGTCACCTTGCCGATCGTGCCCGAGGACAGGACCACGGTGTCGCCGCGCTTGATGGCCGCGATCTGGGCCTGGTGCTGTTTCACCCGCTGCGACTGCGGCCGCAGGATCAGGAAATAGAACAGGGCGATGATCGCGATGATCGGCAGGAACTGAACGATCATGGCGGTCATGCCGCCCTCGGCGCCGGTGGGCATGGGTTTCTCTCCGGGGACAGGCGACCGTCCACGGCGCCCATTGAAAACGAGGCGCGGAAACTAGGGTGCGAGCCGCCGATTTGCAACGCGGCCTGACGACCTAACGCGGCAGAACCGTCAACGGGTCCACCGCCACCGGTTCGTCGTTGCGCATGTGCCGCGTTTCAAAATGCATCGAGGGGCGTCCGTCGCCCGCCGTCTCGCCGACCGTGCCGATCTGCTGGCCCGCGCGCACACTGTCGCCGTCGCGAACCGTGGTCGAACCCAGATGCCCATAGACGGTGCGCCAGCCGTCGCTGTGCACGACGATGACCGTCAGGCCCTGGGCCGTCAGATCGTCGCCGACATAGGCCACGCGCCCGGCCGCCGAGGCGGCGACCTGGGCGCCGCGCGGCGCGGCGATGTTGATTCCGGTGTTGCGTTCGCCCAGGCCGACCGGCCCGAACCGGCGCACGACGTCGCCCCGCACCGGCCAGTCGAAGGCGATTGACGATCGGGCCGGGACCGCGACGGGCGGCGCGGGCGGATTGCCCGAGCGCGGCGAAGGCGGCGGCGGCGGAGGGGGCGGCGGGGGCGGCGCACCCTCGTTGGGCGTCAGGACACCGGTCGGCGTCGGCCCGGTGGCGTAGGGATCGACGCCCCCGTCCACCGCGTCGTCGGGCAGGCGGATGGCCTGATTGGGGGTGATGGCGCCGCGCGGACCCAGTTGGTTCAGGTCGATCAGGCTCTGGACCGGCGTGCGGAACCGCCGCGCCACGCCCGACAGGGTGTCGCCCTGCTGGATCACATAGGCCGCTCCGCCCACGGCCAGGCCCGCGTCCGCCGTCGAACCGGCGGGCGCCGGGCGTGCGGGCTGCGCCTGCGGCTGACGCGACGACGCCGCGGCGGGGGGCGGAGAAACGGGAGGCGGCGCGGTTCGCACCGGCGGGGCCAGGGCGCCGCCCTCGATCCGCTCCGTCGGCGCGCGGCTGGGCGGCGGGGCCTCATTGACCGGCGGCGGCGCCGCGGGAGTTCCCGGCGCGGGCGGCGGCGGGCCGCCGGGCTGGCCGTAACCCGTCATCGGCCGAGTCGAATAGCGCGGCTCGGTCGGATAGCCGGCGCAGGCCGCCGCGCTCAGCGCCGCCGCCGTGATGATCGCCATCCTGATCCCGTGCCGCATGCCGCGCCCTCCGTCCGCCGATCCGCAATTCGCCCCATTGGGGCGCCCCGAGGGTCCGATTTCAACCCGGCAATAGGCTGGAAATGGGGCGCGGAGGTTAACGACCGAACCGGCCTTGGAAATTCACATCGACCGAAAGTCTTCGATTCAGAGGCTCTCGCACGCCAGGGCCTGTCGGTCGGGCCAGTTGATCCGCCCCATGTCCACGCAGTTCGATCCGACTGGGGTCCAGCCCCAGTTTGACCAGTTCGTCGGCCATCGATTGCGCCCGCCGCCGGGAAAGCTCAGCGGAGAATTCGTCGGCCTCGGCCGTGTCCATATGGGCCGAGATGATGATGCGATAGTGATCGCCCGGGTTCGCGGCGTGGGCGCGAACATAGTGCGCGACCGTGGCAGCGGTCTGATAGCCGCGCGCGGACAATTCGACCCCGCCATATTCAAAATAGTCCAGAAATTGATGCGCCTGCGCCGGACTGGCCGCCGCGAGGACGCCTGAGACCGCGACAAGAGACAGCCACCTCATGACCTCAGCTTTCGCCCATTGGTCTCGAGCGTCAACATCCCGCCGTCACCCCTCCTTGGCCGTGCCCTCGACCAGGGGCACGAACCGCACCTCGCACAGGCTTTCGCGGCGGAACGAGCCGTCAGGCTGGCCGACGTAGCGGTTCAGCATCTGCACCGAGCTGCGCCCCACCGGGCAGACCAGAATCCCGCCCGGCTTCAACTGTTTCAGCAGCTCGGTCGGCTCTCCCGGCGAGGCGGCCGTGACCATGATCCGGTCGAACGGCGCCTGTTCGGGCCAGCCCAGCCCGCCGTCCGAGTGTTTGGTGATGACGTTGTCGACGTCCAGCAGCCTCAGCTTGGTCTCGGCCTCGGCCAGCAGGCTGCGATACCGTTCGACCGAATAGACATAGCGCGCCAGTCGGCTCAGCACCGCGCACTGGTAGCCGCTGCCGGTGCCGATCTCCAGCACGCGGTGGCGCGGCTGGACGTCCAGCGCCTGGGTCATCAGGCCGACGATATAGGGCTGGCTGATCGTCTGGGCGCAGTCGATCGGCAGGGCCTGATCCTCCCACGCCTGGTCCAGGAAATGCGGGTGCACGAAGACGGCGCGGTCGATCGATTCCATGGCCGCCAACACGCGCGTGTCGGTCACCCCCTGCTTACGCAGAGCCAGGATCAGACGCCCGGCGCGGTCGTCGTTCAGCTTCACTTGATCCTCTCCCCTTTTTCAGGAGGGAGGATCATGAGGGCCGCTCCACCGATTTCGGCGGCGCCCCGCCCAGCACCTTCTTCAGGTCGTGCACGCTGCTCATGTGCGTCAGGTCGATGTGCAGCGGCGTGACCGAAATCTTGCCGTCCGCGATGGCCCGCAGGTCCGTGCCCGCCGGATGCTCCTGCTTCTCGCCGCGGAAACTCATCCAGTAATAGTCGCGGCCGCGCAGGTCGGTGCGCCGCACCGCGTGCATTTCGCCCACGTCGCGGAAGCCCTGGCTCGTCACCTCGACCTCGGTCACCGCCTCGGGCGGGCGGTTGGGGAAGTTCAGGTTCATCACCACCCCCGGCGCCCACGGCTGGTCCAGCAGGCGGCGGATGATGGCGGGAGCATAGTGTTCGGCCGTCTCCCAATGGGCGACGACGTCGTCGTGGAACCGCTCCAGGCTCTGGCTCAGGGCGATGGAGCGGATGCCGAAGGCCATGCCCTGCAAGGCCCCGGCGACGGTGCCGGAATAGCTGACGTCCTCGCCGATGTTGTGGCCGCGATTGACCCCCGACAGCACCAGATCGGGCCGTTCCGGCATCAGGTCGTTGACGGCCAGGACGACACAGTCGGTCGGCGTGCCGGTCACGGCGAACCGCTTGTCCTCGATCCGATGCACCCGCAGCGGCTCGGTCAGGGTGATCCCCCGCCCCTTGCCCGACTGCTCGACGGCGGGCGCGCACACCCAGACGTCGTCCGACAGCACGCGGGCGATCCGCTCAAGACAATCAAGGCCTTCCGCCCCGATCCCGTCGTCATTGGTGAGGAGAATTCTCATGCGCCTTCCTTCTCCCCCTGGGGGAGAAGATGGCTCGCGGAGCGAGACGGATGAGGGGTAAGGCGGCCCCACCCCCCAATATACGACCCGGCGAACACAGCCCCCTCATCCGAGCCGCGTCGCGGCCCACCTTCTCCCCCGAGGGGAGAAGGAAGACAGGTCTCACCCCACATGGGTCATCCCCTTGGGCATGTAGGGGCGCAGCGCCTCGGGCACGACGATCTTTCCGTCCGCGTCCTGATAGTTCTCCATGATCGCCACCAGGGTCCGGCCGACGGCCAGGCCGCTGCCGTTCAGCGTATGGACGAACTCGGTCTTCTTCTCGCCGGCGCGCTTGAACCGGGCGTCCATGCGCCGGGCCTGGAAGTCGCCGCAGTTCGAGCAACTGCTGATCTCGCGATAGGCGTTCTGCGACGGCAGCCAGACCTCCAGGTCATAGGTCTTGCGCGCACTGAACCCCATGTCGCCCTTGCACAGCAGCATGCGGCGATACGGCAGCTCCAGCGCCTTCAGCACCGCCTCGGCGCAGGCCGTCATCCGCTCGTGTTCGGCGTCGGAATCCTCGGGCCGGGTGATAGAGACCAACTCGACCTTGTGGAACTGGTGCTGGCGGATCAGCCCGCGCGTATCGCGCCCCGCCGAACCCGCCTCGGCCCGGAAGCACGGCGTCAGGGCGGTCAGGCGCATGGGCGTGGCCAGGTCGTCCTCGGTGAGTTGCTGGCCCATGACGAGATTGGTCAGGGAGACTTCGGCAGTGGGAACCAACCACCGGCGGGAAGTCACGTCTTCCGCCTTCAGCGCGGTAAGAACAGAGTTTCGGAGATCGAGCAGGTACTGCTCAAAATCTTCATGACCAGGCAGCGCCTCGTTCCGTTGACGGAACTCGTACATCGCGTCGGCGAGGCCAACCCAGTCGGGAAGTGTCTCACTGTAGATCCCGCCGTACAGAAAGGCGTCGAGAGAAATCTCGCCGAAGCTGAGCGCGGAGAACAAGTCGTTCCGAAACTTCGGCAACTGCCCGGTTCCGAACATCGCCTCGTCGCGCACCAGATAGGGTGGATTGACCTCCAGATAGCCGTGCTCGGCCGTCTGCATGTCCAGCATGAACTGGCCCACGGCCCGTTCCAGCCGCGCCAGCCCGCCCTTCAGCACGGCGAAGCGCGCGCCGCTCATTCGCGCGGCGGCCTCGAAGTCCAGCAGGCCCATCGCCTCGCCCAGGTCGGCGTGATCCTTGGCCGGACCCGTCGTGCGCGGTTCGCCCCAGCGGCCGGTCTCGACATTGCCCGCCTCGTCCTCGCCGTCCGGCACGCTGGCGTCAGCCAGGTTCTTCTGCGCCGCCAACAGGTCGCGCAGCGCCCGGCTCTTGTCGGTCTCGATGGTCTCGTTGGCCGAAATCTCGCCCTTCAGCCCCTCGACCTCGGCCTTCAGCCGTTCGGCCTCGGCCATGTCCTTCCGGCCCATCGCCGCGCCGATCAGCTTGGACGCGGCGTTGCGCTTGGACAGGGCCTCCTGCCCCGCCGTCTGGGCCGCGCGCAGGGCCAGATCCAGGCTCAGCGCCTGATCGACGATCTCTTGCGCATTCTCGACGCCGCGCGACGACCAGCCCGCGATGTACAGGTCGCGGTTCTCACGGATGGCCTTGATGTCGTGCATGGGAGGGGTCTTGTCGGCGGGCGTTCAGGGAGGACAAGGCTCTACCCCCCCCGACCGACTCGGGCAATCGGGACCGTCGCCCCTCTCCCGTTGGGAGAGGGATTCCCGTTGAGTGGCGGTGTCGAGATTCGGCCCTTCTTCCCCCCGCTCATCCCCGCGAAAGCGGGGACCCAGTCCTGTTACCGAGACGCCGGTGTTTCAGGACTTGCGATGGCGGATCACAAGCGCCGCCGCATCACCCAAAGATCTGGGTCCCCGCTTTCGCGGGGATGCACGGAAATGTGGGGGAACCAAGCCGCCGACACCCGACGGGAATACAGCCTTGGAACAGGGATGCCCAAGCCGCCCCTCACCCTTTCGCCTGACCGATCGCTACGCTCCCGGAGGCTCAAGCCCTCTCCCAATGGGAGAGGGGCGGCCATGGCCTTCACGCCTGCAGACGCCACGCGCCTGAACCCTCTGTCTTTTCCGGTTTCTCGAACCGATCCGTTCGGCGCCCGGTTTTCCGCTCTATGATGGGTCCCCTTCGCCCTGACGCCAGACCCGAAATAGACTCGATAGACTCGATAGACCCCGTTTTTTCAGCCGGACGGCGTGGTCCCTTCTTTCGATGAGAGAGAGACAAGGGGTCCCTGTCATCAAATCTTGAACCGCGCCCGGCATAAGCGCGGCGTTCCCGTGGAGTTCCTGTCCCATGCGTCTTGACCGTCGCGGCCTGATCACCGGATCGACCGCCGCCCTCGCCTTCTCGGGTCTGGCCCGCCAGGCCGCCGCCCAATCGACGACCGAACAGCCCCCGCTGAATCAGGTCTTCGGCTACGGCCCGCTGAAGCCCGATCCGAACCGCATCCTGGACCTGCCCGAGGGCTTCACCTATCGCGTCATCGCCCAGGGCGGCGAGACCATGGACGACGGCCTGTTCATGCCGGGCCAGTTCGACGGCATGGCCTGTTTCCCGGCCGGGGGGACGCGCGTCGCCCTGGTCCGCAACCACGAACTCAAACACGGCAACCGCAGCCACCGGAACTGGGGTCCCGGCGGGCTGAACCTGGAACGGATCGGCCAGATCCCGGCCGACCGCGTCTATGACACCTTCAAGAACGGCAAGCCCCTGGGCGGCGGCACCACCACCCAGATCTATGATCTGGCGACCGGCCGCACGGTGTCGCAGCGGCTCAGCCTGGTCGGCACCTCATACAACTGCGCCGGCGGGGCCACGCCCTGGGGAAGCTGGCTGAGCTGCGAAGAGACCGAGGCCACGCCGGACACCGACGACGTCATGAAGCCCCACGGCTGGGTCTTCGAGGTTCCGGCCCTGGATCGCGGCCTGGCCGATCCCACGCCGTTGAAGGCCATGGGCCGGTTCGACCATGAGGCGGCGGCCGTCGATCCGCGCACGGGCATCGTCTATCTGACCGAGGACAAGCCCGACAGCCTGTTCTATCGCTTCATCCCCGACCGTCCGGGCGAACTGGCGCGCGGCGGGCGATTGCAGGCCATGGTCATCCGCGACAAGCCGGGGGCCGACACCTCCAACAAGACCGAGCGGCTGTGGAACGTCGGCGATTGGCTGGCCGTCGACTGGCTCGACCTGCATGAGGTCGAAAGCCCCAACAAGGACCTGCGGATGCGTGGACGCGCCGACGGCGCCGCCATCGTGGCGCGCGGCGAAGGCATCCACTGGGGCGACGGCGAACTGTATCTGACCCCCACGGCGGGCGGGCCGATCGGGCGGGGTCAGATCCTGCGCTATGTCCCCTCACGCGACGAGGGCCGCCCCGGCGAGCGCCGCCGCCCCGGCCGCATCCAACTGTTCGTGGAAAGCACCGACCAGCGCGTGCTGAACATGGGCGACAATCTGACGGTCACGCCCTGGGCGCACCTGCTGGTGTGCGAGGACAACTATTCCGAGACCAATCCCAACTTCCTGCGCGGCGTCACCGCGCGCGGCGAGACCTACGCCATCGCCAAGTCGGCCTATGTGACCAATTCGGAATTCGCGGGCGTCTGCGTGTCGCCGGACGGATCGACCGTCTTCGTCAACATTCAGACGCCGGGGATCACCTTCGCGATCACCGGCCCCTGGGCGGCCTTCCAGAGGTGAACAGCCGGGGCTGGCTGCGCAACACCAGCCACAGATTGACCGTCGCCAGCCCCAGCACGATCACCGCCCCTGCCTGGTGCAGCACGCCCAGCGGCAAGGGCACGGCGTGCATCAGGGTGGCGATCCCCAGCACCGCCTGCAACCAAACCGCCCCCGCCAGCACGACGGCCGAGAAGCCCAATCCCTCGGCCAGTCGCCAGCGCCAGGCCTGCACCGCGTATCCGGTGGCGAAGATCATCACCGCATAGGCCCAGACCCGGTGCATGAACTGCACCAGCGCCTGGTCGTGCAGCACCGCCAGAACGCCCTTTCCGGCCCAGTCGACCGGCGCCAGCACCGCGCCGTTCATCAGCGGCCAGTCGGTGTAAACGAAGCCCGCCTTGGCCCCCGCCACCAGGGCGCCCAGCAGGCACTGCACGAACACCGCGCCCAGCAACAGGGCCGCGGCCCGGCTCCAGCCCGCGGGCGAGCGCGAATGCTCCGGCCCGAACCAGGCCTCCAGCCCGGTCCAGATCAGGCCCGTGAAGATGATCAGGGCCAGGCCCAGATGCGTCGCCAGACGCTCGGGCGCCACATCGACCCGGACCTCCAGGCCGGACGCCACCATCCACCAGCCGATCAGCCCTTGCAGACCGCCCAGGCCCAGAAGGACCAGCACCCGCCAGAACAGACGATCCGGCATCGCCAGCCGCCGCACCCAGACGGCCCCGGCCGCGCCGCGCAGGATCATCGCCTCGGCCAGGCGCGCGATCACCGCGGCCAGCACCGGCAAGCCCACCACCAGGCCGATGAACCGCCCCAGGAACCGATGCGCCCACTCCCACCAGAAGATGCCCTGGAACTCGCCCAGGCTCATGCCGGCGTTGACCTGCTGGTACTGGGGGATGGCCTTGTATTTCTCGAAGGCCTCGGCCCACTGGGCGTCGTTCAGGGGCGGGACGGCGCCCAGAATGGGCTTCCATTCGGTGATCGACAGGCCCGATCCAGTCAGGCGCGTCGCCCCGCCCACCACGACCATGGCGAAGACCAAGGCCGCCGTGATGAACATCCAGACCGCCACGGCGCGGTCGCGATCACGGGTCCCGAAACGGTTCATTCGACGCCTGACGCTAAGCTCGATATGCTCGTCGCCCGGCTCTTCGTCGGGCGCCTCGGGTGCGATATGCCCGTGTACGGCGGCGAGATCGAGTCGCTTTCGACGGACCAACGGTCGCACAGCCTCAGGAGCCAGTCTTGCAGTACGCCGAAGTGATCGCCGCCGTTCTCGGCGTCCTGGCCCTGGCCGCCCTGGCCGATCAGATGACGGGCAAACGCGGCTTCTTCGCCACCTTCCTGGTCTCGGCCGTGGGCGCCGCCTGCGGCTGGTTCCTGGCGGTGCGGGTGTTCTCGATCTCGACCCTGACGGACTGGACCTGGGTCGGCTGGGCCATGGCCGGATCGGCCGTCTGCCTGGTCGCCTTCTTCCTGTTTCGGAGCAAGCGCTGATGCCGCCTCGCGCGCGCCGTCTGGTCGCCTCGATCGCGGTTTTGGCCTTCCTGACGTTCTGGGTCTGGGGCGCGGTGACCCTGTCGACGCGCCTGCCAGACAATTTCCTGGTCGAACTGCTGTTCTACGCCCTGGCCGGGACCTGCTGGGGCCTGCCCCTGATCCCTCTGTTGAAATGGGCCGAGCGCGGTTAGCCGCTAAGGGACCGGCCTGTTCGATTTCCGTTGACGATTCGTCGTGGAGACCGCACGTCGGGCGGACGTTTGCGAGGAGCCGATGAAGGTATTGGTCGCATTTCTGGCGGTCCTGGCGTTCGGCGCCCTGGCCTTGCCGTGGCTGATGTTCTTCAAGCGCATGCGCAAGGCGTTCCGCAGGAAACGCGGCTGGAAGACGTGGCGAAAGCTGGGGCTGCGAACCGGCGGCGGCATGGTGGCGGCCTTCATCGTACTGCTGCTGATCATCAACTTCTGGCCGTCAGAGATCACCCACACCTACATGGACGGCCAATAGGGCGCGGGCTGGCCTGTCGGGCCAAGTCTCGGTAATCAGTGATCGATGTTCCACGGTCCTGAAGGGCGTCGCCATGCGAGCGATCGTGAAAGCCTTGATCCCCGCGCCGGTTCGGCAGCGGCTGCGCCTGGCCCGCAAGTCGGTTCGCTACGCCTATCGCAAGGCGCGCATCCGCGGCGCGGTGCGCCGCAACGCGCCGCTGAAGATCATCGTCGGCGCGGCCGAGACCTGGCGTCCGGGCTGGTATTCGACGAATGAGCAGTGGCTGGACATCACCTCCGCCAAGGACTGGGAGGAGACCTTCGCGGGCCGTCCGCTTCTGACCCATGTCGTGGCCGAACACGTCTTTGAACACCTGACCCATGACGAGGCCGCCCAGGCCCTGCGTCTGATCGCCCGTCATCTGCAGCCGGGCGGCCGCATCAGGATCGCGGTGCCCGACGGTTTCCACCCGGACCCGACCTATATCCGCCACGTGGGGATCGGGGGCATCGGCGACGACGCCGCCGACCACAAACAGCTTCTCAACGCCGACGTGCTGCGCGGTCTCATCACCGACGCCGGTTTCAAGGCGACCCTGGTCGAGGGGTTCGAGCGTGACGGACGCCTGGTCCAAACCCCCTGGCGCGAAGAGGACGGCTACGTCTGGCGCAGCCGCCAGAACCCCTCGACGGCCGTCTTCGATTTCGTTGATGCGGAAACCTCGCTGATCGTGGACGGCGTCCTGGCATGAAACCCGCCGTGGCGTTGGCCACGATCGCCATGCACCGGATGGCCGGCGGGCTGGAGCGCAATGTCGCCTATCTGGCCAACGATCTGGCCCAGGCGGGTCATCGCGTCGTGCTGATGACCTTCGATCCGCCGGGCGCCGAGGCCTTCTACGACCTGCATCCCGCGGTCGTCTGGCGTCGCCTGGACGGCCGCCCCCACGCCGCCATCCCCTTCCGCGAGCGGCTTCGGTTGATCCAGCGGATGCGCCGGGTGTTGATCGAGGATCAGGTGGGCCAGATCGTCTGTTTCCACCACGGCATCCTGGCGCGCTTTCTGATGGCGCGGATGGGCTTGAACGTCCGGCTGATCTGTTCGGAACGGAATGCGCTGAGCCTGTATCGCTATGCGTCCACGCGCAAATGGAACCTCAACTTCCTGCTGATGGCCTTCGTGGACCGCATCACGGTTCAGTTCGCGCGCTATGCCGACGACTACCCCGCCTGGTTGAGGCGCAAGATCTCGGTCGTGCACAATCCGGTCTGGCCCGCCGCGTCGGGCGTGGCGAAACGCGACCCGGTCATCCTGTCGGTGGGGCGTCATTCCACCCAGAAACGGTTCGACCTGCTGATCCAGGCCTTCGCCAGGATCGCCGCCGACAGGCCGGATTGGCGCCTGAAGATCGTCGGCGACGGTCCCTTGCTGGCCGCCAACGCCGCCGCCGCCCAGGCTTCGGGCCTGGCCGACCGCATCGCGCTGATGCCCGCCACGCCCGACGTCCAGGACGTGATGGCCGCCAGCGAAATCTATTGCCAGCCCTCGCAATGGGAAGGCTTCCCCAACGCCCTGGCCGAGGCCATGGCCAACGGCGCCGTGCCGGTCGGATTTCGTGAGACCGCGGGAGTCAGCGACCTGATCCGCGACGGCGTCGACGGCCGTCTGGTCGATGGACAGGCAGGCGCGGCGGCCTTGGCGCGCGGGCTGGCCGAGATCATGGATGCGCCGGATCTGCGTAGACGCCTGTCCAAGGCCGCGCGTGACCTGCCTGAACGCTATTCGGTCGCGGCGTGGCGTCAGGCCTGGCGAGACGTTCTGTCGCTCTGACCCCTCAGCCCCGCTTGATCGCCCAGAAGGCCGACGGCGGCCGGTTCCTGGCCCGCTCGCCCAGCCGGTCCCAGATCGCCGCCAGCGGGCCGATGTGCGCGCCCTGGCGGTACAGCCAGTGGTTGGCCAGTTGGATGTCGAAATACTTCGGCCCGGCCAGCAGCATGGCGGCCAGCAGGTATTGCTCGTTGAAGCCCCAGTCCCGCCATCCCTCTGGATAGTCGTAGGGCAGGAAGACGTCGTGGACGCCGACCAGAACGCCAGGCTTCAGGCGTGGGATCACCTCGGTCATGCAGACGGTGACGTCCGAGTTCATGAACGACCGGTGCGAGTTGTCGATGAACAGCACATCGCCCGGCTCCAACCGGTCGAAGATCGCCGGATCGACGTTTTCGACCGGTTGACGGATCACCTCGTCGCAGACGGCGTCGACCTCGGCGCGCGGGGCCGGGTCGATGGAGACGATGCGCGTGTCCCTGTCCGCCTGTCGCAAGGCGGCGCGCACGAACAGGGTCGAGTTGCCGCTGCCGACCTCCATATAGGTCTTCGCCCCGCTCGCGGCCCACATCAGCGACAGGGCGTCCAGGGCCGGCAGCATGGGGTTGTGCCAGTTGATGGCGGCCAGATCGGGATAGGCCCGCGTCTCGATCGCCTCGACCACCGGCATGAAGGCCGCCAGTTCGGCCAGATTGGCCTGCTGCCGCGCCGCCGTCGCGCCGATGATTTCGGCCAGGTACGGATCGCCCGCCTCCCAGCGCGGCCGGAAGGTGATCGGATACTCTATCCAGACGGGCTGGTGGCCCATGCCGATGCGCTTGAATGCGCGCAGAGTTTCGCGGATGCGCCCCATGCGTGACGCTTACATCACCGTTCTCTCAGCGCCTAGCGCGTGACCGAGAACAGATAGGCGCCCGCGGGAGGGGAAAGCGATCCGGCCGTAAGGTTGCCGAATGCGATCCTCACCTTGTTCGTCGCCGACACCCGCGCCTTGCCGACCAATATCCCCGCCGTGTGGCCTGGTGGCGAAACGCCGATCAGGCGTCCTTGTCTCCAGTCAACGAGGAAATGTTGAAAACAACGATGTCCGCCCAACTACTCCACTTCTACTAATGCCTACCCTCCCCACAACTTATAAGGATGACTGGACAGATTGGCGATGTGCCTTAGGGTTGCGTCATGAGCGAAAAATCGAAGCTGATGCAACTCGAATCCGCTCGCGGCATCGCGGCGTTGATCGTGGTTCTGTATCATTTTCATTCGACATCGCCTTTGACCGCTAATCTCTTCGTTCTGCGCAGCTACCCGGTCGATTTCTTTTTCGTTCTTTCGGGTTTCGTGATCGCGTTGAACTATGGAGGCATGCGGACGTGGGCTGAGGCCGTTGCGTTCATACGTCGCCGTTTCTGGCGGCTCTATCCGCTTCATCTCGCACTCTTGCTGGCCTATGTCGCGTTCGAGACCTTGCAGTGGCTTATTGAGCAGCGCACGGGCCAGGTTGGCGAGGTGGCCGCCTTCACCCTCAACGGCCCCGTGGCGGTCATCGCGCACGCCACATTGACGCAAGCCATCCTGCTGCCCGACCTGACACTGAACGTCCCCGCCTGGTCGATATCCACGGAGTTCTGGGCCTATGTGATCTTTGCGCTAGCGGTATTGATCCGACATAGGGCGTTGCTTGTTGTTGGCGTGATCTCTGCTGCGATGGTCCTTGTGCTGGACGGCGGCGGCCTGTCGGCCACGGGCGCGCCTGGCGCGATCTTTCGCTGTCTCTACAGCTTCATGATCGGCGTTGGAGCATGTGCGGTCTTCGACAAGGTGCGCGTGCCCAGAGCAGGCTGGATCGCGATCGGCGCCTTCGCAGTCGCCACTGTACTGTCTATCGGCGGTTGGGCGGTCATGCTGATTCCGTTCGCATTCGCAGCCTTGGTCATCGCTCTCGCCAAATCGTCCGGCGGTCCATTGTTGTGGTCGCCGCTGACCTGGATCGGCACGCGCTCGTACAGCGTATACATGGTCCATTTCCTGGCCTGGCAGTTAGCGACGTTGGCGCTGCGCAAGATCGGCCTGGACCCGATGCAGATGCCGACGTGGCAGTCCACGCTCGTGGTGCTGGCCATGGTCGGTGTGGTGTTGGGCGTCTCGGCCCTCACCTATGCTTGGATCGAACGGCCCTTCATGCAACGGGGCGCGCGACGCCTTAACGCGTGACCGAAAACCGATAAACGCCGGCAGGCGGCGTCAAGGCGCCCGCCGTCACGTTCGCGAACTCGATCCGCACGGTATTCGTCGCCGACACCCGCGCCTTGCCGATCAATATCCCCGCCGTGTGGCCTGGAGGGGAGAACTCGACCACATCGCCGCTGCGAACCCCCGTCACGGTGAAGGCCTCGTCCGAGCTTGAGTTGGCGGACACGGACGCGGGCGTCAGACTGGCCGTGAATTTCAGCGGCCCGGCCGCCGACCATGTCGCCCATGTCGAGGCGTCAATCGCCTTGCGGATGTACCGAGTGTGGGCGTTGATCGTGCTGTAAAATGGGACGAACTCTTGCCAGATCGCTTCGCTGGCGTGGTCTGACATCCGATAAGTGATCAACCAGCCCGAATCGTCAGCCGTGATGACCGCGTCGTTGGCAAGGCGAATGGTCGTGACGCCTCGCGGAAACGCAGACGGCAGAGACGCCGCGAGAAGGAAGTTACCGGAGGTTCCGCAGTAGTCACCGCGCGCCGTGCGAAATGACCCCGGCGATGTCGCCACCGGCATCTTGTTGTCGCGAAACACATTCAGCAGGGCCGTTGTGGAGCCGTCTGCTTGGATGCAGCCATTTGAGGGCGAACCTAGGAAAGTGTTTTCTTCAATGGACCACGACGTATAGCTCGTGGAAGGGCTTCCTTGCCCGACGCGCAGATGCGCTTGGGTTGACCCGCTACAGACATTCCGCGCCCAGACTACGTTTTCACTGTGGTCGGTGATCCCGTTTCCAACCGCCGTGTTACAGATCAGCACGTTGTCGCAAATCAGCCAGTCGCGAACCATGTAGTCGGCGGTGCCGTTGCCGATGATCAACCGCCCCTTGCCAGTTCCGGTCGACGTGCACTGGTTACCGGTGAACTGCAGCCCCCAGACGGACCCTATCACCTTCTCAAGCACGTACTGGCAATCATCGATCTGGTTGTCGGCGATGATGATGCCGTGCTTGACGCTCGGCAGGGCGGTGGCCGTGTAAATGCAGACCCCGGCATAGGCGCCCGACATCTGGTTGTTGGCGATGACGATGTTCGCCAGGCTTCCCGCTGGGATGCCGTCGGTGGCGATAGTGACGTGGCCGCGGTTCCCGCCCGACAGGCTGAACCGATTGTTGGTGACCCGAACGTTCTTGATGACGCTATAGGATTCGTCCGGCTCGAAATCGATGCCGCCAGGCATGTCGTTCCGGCCCCAACGGGTGAAGCTGTTGCCGTCGATCACCATGTCGTCGCAGTCGATGATCGAGATCGGGTTGCGGCCGCCCGAAGCGCCGTACAGGACGCCGTCGAAATGGTTGTCGCGGATCGTGACCTGATGGTTGTGCCGCTCGTTCGCCGGGCCGCCGCCGAAACCCGAAGCGATGGTGATGGCGTCGCCGCGCGGCCCCTCGAAGACGCAGTCGGCGATCAACAAGCGCTTGACGCCGGTCAGGTAGAGAAGGCCAGCGAACTCGCTATGACCGGCGCTCGCCACCGTGCCCAGGAATTTGATGCCTCGGATCGAAATGTCGGTGATGAAGCTGGCCGCATCGGCGCTGGCGCAACCGATCGCCGCGCGCGGAGCCGCGCTGTAGGGCGAGATGACGCTGTTCGCGCCGGACCCGAACAGCGTCGTGCCGCTGATCAGGATCGCGCCGGTCGGCGTCGCCCCGCTATTGTTGAAATCGACCCGAAAGCGGCCCGGCGGCACATAGATGCGCCCGCCCTGGGCCAGGGCTTCGGCGAAGGCCGCCGTGTCATCCGTAACGCCGTCGCCGGCCGCGCCGAAATCTCTGACGTTCAGGGTCATGGATGCCTCCAGAGGGGATGATCTCTATGGTGATCTACGCACGGGCTTGATCGCCATACGCCCGGTGCAGCCCGTCCAGGCCAGCAGCAGGGCGATGTCGTTGGCCGCCAGATATTCGTCCACCGTCTTCTGAGACCCGGACCAGCGGCCGTAGCCGTCGATGAACAGCGCCATGCCCCCTGCCTAGCACGGCCAACGTGACGGGGCGACGCTTGAAAGAACGGAAGTCTGCGAGGGAGCGATCAACGCCTAGAAGGGCTTGTACCGGCGCCAATAGCGCTGATCTTCGGCCACCTTCCTCAGAATGATCATGCGCGGCTTCCGAAAGAAGCCGTGCGACTTGTACGGCAGGCGGGTCAACATGTTGGGGGACATCGGGATCACCGAGCCGATCTTGGCCAACATGGCCAGCCCTGGCGATTGGGGCCAAGCGTGCACCTTGCGCACGACCTCGTAGCAGGGGAACTGTTCGACGTATCGAAAGGCCTTGGCGACGGGCGGGATGCCGGTGTCGTCGACGGCCAGATATCCCCCTGTCCGCAGCAATTTGGTCGAGAAGATCATGTCGAACAGCGCGTGTTCAAAACTGTGGTTTCCATCCACGAAGATCATATCGAACCGGCGCTCCTCCTGAACCCATCGCGGCAGGAGGATTTCCGACAGCTCCTCGACGAAATCATAGTTGTCGTGCCCTTCCCGCTTCAGGGCGGCCCGTCCGGCCCCACGCCAATCGGTTTCCTGGAACGGATCCACGATGGTGTGACGAGCGTCCGGGCGCCCCTTCAGGGCGTCACAGATGAACAGTGACGACACGCCCTGCGCACAGCCGATCTCCATGGTTTTGAGTATGGAGGCGTCCGACCGGATCAACTCGGTCAACGCCTGACCTTGGGCGCGCGAGATGAAGGAGGAACCGGCGATTCGCTTGCCGGCGGCGTCATGGGTGAACTGCTGGTCGATGATCTGTTCGGCGAGGGCGGACATGATCGTGACCTAACACGGGTCCGGGACCAGCTCCAGCAACCGCCTGGGGCCGCAGGATGGAGGAACCGTCACACGGAATGCTGGACGGGCGATCGGCACTCACGTCGACCGCTCGTCAGAACAAGTTGAACCCTTAGGATTAGCGGGTCCGAGCGGACGGATTTGGGCCGCCAGTTGAGGAGTGATAGAAAAAAGGATGGGCGAGGTTGTGGGCATCAGAAGCGGGGTCGCGGCTAAGGCGCTGAGTGCGCCGCTGGGGGCGCCGTCCGTGCAGCCAAGAGTTTTTGAACCGAAACCTCACCACTACGATGCTGACGTCATCGCAATTCGTCAGGTCGAACCGTCAGGGGAAATGGTCACCGTCGACAAGGCCGAATACGACCGAGGTCAAGAAGCGTTAGCCAGGATCAAACAAGAGCGGCTTCGGCGTCAGCCCCGGCGCCCAAAGTGAACTATCCCGCGCTCCTCGGTTGCACGACATGCCTTATCTGTGCGGTGGGGTTGATCTGGCGGGGGCGAATAGACGCCCAGTATCGATTGCTGGCTGTGGCGTTCGTGCCGATCTATTTGCTGATGGCGCTATGGCTGGGGTGTCTGGGCGTTCAGCCCCCCCCTGACTATTCAGCTTTGAACGTACCGCAGATTGGTGACCTCATGGCGCAGGCCATGCGGTCGAAATGACAGGCATGGCGTTCGCCGCAGCTCATTCTTGCAGCCTGCAGCCTGATCCTCGCGCTTCGCGCAAAGGATGACCGTCTTGTGCTTCAGGCCTGCGCTGTTCTGTTCGGGATCTTCTGCCCCGCAACAAAAGTCGGACGACGTCTGACCAGCAAGTTGGACGGGTGATCCGCGCCAACGCCGATCACCCGCCATAAACCATTCAACCAGCTATGGTTTTAATGGTCGGAGCGACAGGATTCGAACCTGCGACCCCTTGACCCCCAGTCAAGTGCGCTACCAGGCTGCGCCACGCTCCGAGAGGCGCTCCTATAGACGGGGATTTCGGCGCCGCAAACCCCAAAACGCCGCCAAAACGCCAAGCAGGCTTCAGCGCGTCAAAACGGCGTCCAGGCGCGTCCGCGCGCCTTCGATCTCGGCCAGCAGGCGCTGCAGGCGGATCACCGACGAACTGGCGGCCGCCGAAGCCGGAGACGCATCCGCCGAAACCGTTTCGACGGTTTCGATCGTCACGCCCTCGCCGCCCAGCAGACGCTTCAGCCCGCCGTCCTTGTGCAGACGCTGGACCCCCCGAATGGTCAGGCCGTCGTCATGCAACAGCTTCTTGACCGCCTTCAGCACCGCCACGTCCTGGGGTCGATAGAAACGGCGGCCGCCCGCGCGCTTCACCGGCGTGATGAAGCTGAATTTCGTTTCCCAGAACCGCAGCACGTGTTGCGGCGTCCCGACCTCGTCGGCGGCTTCGGAGATGGTGCGAAAGGCGTTCGGGCTTTTGGCCATCGGCTCAGCTCACGACGGCGTCGTGAACTCGGCCCTTCATGATCTGCGAGGCGCGGAAACTGATGACCCGGCGCGGATGGATGGTCGCAGGTTCGCCCGTCTTGGGGTTGCGGCCCATGCGCGCGCGTTTGTCGCGCACCTGGAAGACGCCGAAGCCCGACAGTTTCACGGTGTCCCCGCGCTCCAGCGACTCGACGATCAGTTCCAGCGTCCGTTCGACCAGGATCGAACACTCTTGGCGGGACAGGCCCACCTCGTCATGCACCGCCTCGCAGAGGTCGGCACGGGTAAGGGTTTGTTGTCCGGCCACTTCAGCCTCCCGCTCCCAATTCCGCGCGGCGCCCATAGAGCGTGAACGACGCGCGATGTCAAAGCCTGGAAACACGCCCTACAGGCGAATTGCGCAGGCGCCCCATGTCAGTCCGCCGCCCATGGCCTCCAGCAGCACCAGATCACCCCGCTTGATCCGCCCGTCCTTGATCGCCGTATCCAGCGCCAGAGGGATGGAGGCGGCCGAGGTGTTGGCGTGCACGGCCACGGTCGACACGACCTTGTTTTCGTCCAGGCCCAGGCGGTCGCCCACGCCCTTGATGATACGCTGATTGGCCTGATGCGGCACGAACCAGTCGATGTCGGGGATGGTCACCCCGGCCGCCGCCGCCGCCGCCGTCACCGCCTCGGCGATATTGACCACCGCGTGACGGAAGACCTGATTGCCCGCCATGCGCAGATGACCGACCGAGCCGGTCGTGGCGGGTCCGCCGTCGACGTACAGCAGGTCCGTCTTGGCGCCGTCGCAGCGCAGGGCGAAGCCCAGCATGCCGGTGTCGGCGGGCGTCCCCTGCCCTTGCGTCGGCTCCAGCACCACGGCCCCGGCCCCGTCCCCGAACAGGACGCAGGTGGTCCGGTCGGTCCAATCCATCAGCCGGGTCATTTCCTCGGCGCCGATGACCACCGCGCATTTCGCATTGCCCCGGGCGATGAAACCGTCGGCGACGCTCAGCGCATAGACGAAACCCGAACACACGGCCTGAACGTCGAAGGCGATGCAGACCGGCGCCCCCAGCTTGCGCTGCACGATGGCCGCCGTGGCCGGAAAGGTCATGTCCGGCGTGGTCGTGGCGACGATGATCAGATCGACGTCCGCGGCGGTCTTGCCCGCGTCTTCCAGGGCCTTGCGGGCCGCCTCGACGGCCAGGTCGCTGGTCGGTTGGTCGTCGCGGGCCTTGTGGCGCTGGCGGATGCCGGTGCGTTCGACGATCCATTCGTCGGAGGTGTCGACGATCTCGGCCAGATCGTCATTGGTGACGATCTGTTCCGGCAAATAGGATCCCACGCCGGTGACGGCGCTGCGGATGACGCTCACTGATCACGCTCCCCGGCCGGAGCGGCGGCGGTCGCCGGTTCGGCCGAATGGTCGAAGACGGCGTCCAGCCGCTTCAGGTTCCCGGCCACCTTGGCCAGATAGTCGCTACGGGCCAGGTCCACCGCGATGCGGATGGCCGAGCCGAAACCGCTGGCGGTCGCCCCGCCGTGGCTTTTCACCACCAGGCCGTTCAGACCCAGCAGCGGCCCGCCGTTGATGGCGTTCGGATCGATGCGGGCGCGCATCTTCTTCAAGGCCGGCATGGCGATCAGGGCGCCCAGTTTGGACGTCACGCTGGACGACAACGACTCGCGCAACAGGGTCGAGATCAGGCGCGCCGTGCCCTCGGCCGTCTTCAGGGCGATATTGCCGGTGAAGCCGTCGGTGACGACCACGTCGATCTCTCCCGTCGCCAGGTCCGTGCCCTCGACGAAGCCGTGATAATTCAGGTCGAAGGCGCCCTCGCGCAGGATGCGATGCGCCTCGCGCACCTCCTCATGGCCCTTCATGTCTTCAGAGCCGACGTTCAGCAGGCCGATGCGCGGCCGCTGCACGCCGTGGACCGCCGTCTGGAAGGCCTCGCCCATGATGGCGAACTCGACCAGTTGCTCGGCGTCCGAGGCGATATTGGCGCCCACGTCCAGCACCGCCGTGTGACCGCCCTTCACCGTCGGCCAACTGGCGACCAGGGCCGGCCGCTCCAGCCCCGGCGCGGTCATGCGCAGGATCAGCATGGAGATGGCCATCAGGGCGCCGGTGTTGCCCGCGGATACGGCCGCCGAGGCCTCGCCCGTCTTCACCGCCTCGACGGCGTTCCACAGGCTGGAGCCTTTGCCCCGGCGCATGGCCAGGGCGGGCTTTTCGTCCATGGCCACGACCTTGTCGGTATGGCGGATTTCACAGACCGACGCGTCCAGGTGCAGCCGGGTCATTTCCGCCTGGATCGCCGCCTCGTCGCCATGCAGCAGAAAGCGAAGGCCGTCTCCGCCATGGCGGCGCAGATAGTCTTTCACGCCGCCCACGACCACGGGTGGACCGTGATCGCCGCCCATGGCGTCAAGCGAGATCATCGTCGGGGATGGCAAGGGGATCCTGAACTCCGTCGCGCCGTCTGACGCGGCGCTTGGTCCTGGCGACGATAGCGCCGCCCCGTGGGGATGCAACCGGCTGGACGCTACGTCAACCTTGGCCTTCACCGTCAGCGGACTTGAACTGTTTGAGCACGGCGAAGGGATTGATTTCGTTCGGCTCGGGCGGCTGAACGAATTCCGCGCCCGGCTTGCGCGGGAACGGGTCCAGCGACAGGGCCAGTTGTTCGACCGCATATTGGCCCAGGTCGATCTTGCCGTCCTCGATCAGATCCGGCGCCTCGTCATCGATCGAGACCTCGATCTCGGGCGCGTCCTCGACGCCTTCCGCCAGGTCCAGGGCGAACGTCCGGTCGATGACGACGGGCAACGGCTCCAACGTCAGGCCGCAGCTCTGCACGGCGTCGGCCCGGATGCGCCCGCTCAACCGCCAGCCCGTTTCATGGGGCGTCAGCTCCAGGGCCGCTTCAAAGGCGTCCAGCGACGCCAGGTCCAGTTCGCGGGCGATCCTGCGACGCACGTCGTCGTCTGGCGTCAGGGTGCGGCTCAGGCCCGCGCCGATCTGGTTCACACGGACGATGTCGCTCAGCGGCGGCGCGATCGGATTCATGGGTTCACCTCGGCCCAGTCGGGTCCCTTTTCCAACGCCTTCAGGTCCTGGGCCGTCAACCGCGCGCGGCTGTCCAGGACATAGCGGGCCAGGGCGCGTCCCGCCTCGGCGTCCTGGGTTTCCAGCACGTTGCGGGCGATCGCCGCCGCCAGGGCGTCCGCGTCATCGGCCTTCAGCGCGGTCTCATAGGCCTGCATCCGGCCGTACAGGGCCTCGCCCAGCTTGCGCATCTTCTTGCCCACGGCCACGTCGCTGACGCCCAGTTCACGCAGGGCGTGGTCCAGCGCCGAGACATAGGTGTCGAACAGGGCCTGGCCGACATCGCCGCCCTCCTCGTCCATCTCGCGCAGGCGCATGACCAGCAGCAGCACATGCAGGGTGTACAGCTCGAACCGCGCGTCGATGCGGTCGGCCACGCCCATGGCGGTGTAGAAGCCGGGCGTGCGCGCCTGGGCCACGGCCCTGGCGTACAGGGCGTCGATGCGGGTCCGCGAGGGACCGGTTCGGAACAGCGTTCTCAACATTGTCGGCGGCCCCTTTTCCGCCGCGACGTTGAACTAGGACGCAGGTCCGGCTAGGTCAAAGACCTTGTTTTCTCGCAGGCGCCTTTACATGTCCCGTCAAGCTTCCGCCTTCGCCCTCCGCGCCGCCATGGCCGCCGCCCTGTTGGGGTCCGCCGCGGCCTGTGCGCCCGTCGTGGGCCAGAACGGCTTCCAGGCCATCGACGCCAA
This sequence comes from Brevundimonas sp., assembly GCF_036732845.1. GTDB lineage: Bacteria > Pseudomonadota > Alphaproteobacteria > Caulobacterales > Caulobacteraceae > Brevundimonas. The sequence goes on from NZ_DAINBO010000030.1 coordinate 21,914, forward strand.
GCCGATGGACATCGTCGCGGGCACGGACACCAAGGCGACCGTCCTGGCCCGTCTGGGTTCGCCGTCCACCACCTCGACCTTCGAGAAGGACCAAGTCTGGTACTACATCAGCCAGCTCACCGAGAAATACACCTTCCGCCGCCCTGAAGTGACCCAACGGTCGGTGACCGAGATCACCTTCACCGAAGGCTCGGACCAGGTCGCCGGCGTCCGCACCCTGACGCTGGCCGACGGCCAGACGGTCGGCATGGACGGGCGCCAGACCCCGACCCGGGGCCGCCGCCTGACGGTGCTGGAGCAGCTTCTGGGCAACGTCGGCCGCGGCCAACTGCCCCGTACGGAAGAGAATGTCCCCGGCCAGCGCCGCCCGGACTAGGCCGCCCTCAATTCTTCATCTGCGGACACCGGCCCCAGCTCTCTGAGGTTCGGCAAAGATTCTTGCGCGCCAGCTCTCGCTCGAACTGCTGGCGCAGCGCGCAATTGCGTGCGCGGACCAGTTCGTCTTGGTCGAGAAGGCACAGGGCGTCGACGCGATCCCACTGACGTTTCAACCCCTGGCTTTCGCTGTCCCACAGGGTGTCGGCGGCGGTCTCCGCATTGGCCGCCGTTGTTTCCGGTGATGCAACCAGGCCGGGATGATTTCTGTTATTCCACTGATAACATTGACTGATTGCGACAATCGTACCGATCAGTAAGAAGGCCGCCACCACCCAGGTCTCACCCCGCATCTCGCCACCTCAAGATTGATCCTATTTTGGGATCATACGGCAATAGAGGCGATAGCGGAACCCAGATAGGCGCCTCCTCCCCCCTCTATGGCCGACTGGGTTTCATCCGCGATGCACCGCGACATTGTCGCGGCACTCGTCCTGGCGCGCCGCGCCGAGGGCCTGACCCAGCGCGACCTGGCCCAGAAACTGGGCAAGCCCCAGTCCTATGTCGGCAAGGTCGAATCGATCGAACGCAACCTCAGCATCTCGGAATTCTGGTCCTGGGCGGACGCCGTAGGCCTGGACCCCGGCGGCCTGTTGAACCGGGTCGGCGCCAAATGAAAAAGGCCCCGGAGCGAACCCCGGGGCCTTCTTCGTTTCAGCCTATGGCCGCGATCAGACGATCTTGCCCGAGGCCAGCACCGCCAGAAGCAGCAAGGCCACGATATTGGTGATCTTGATCATCGGGTTCACGGCGGGACCGGACGTGTCCTTGTAGGGATCGCCCACCGTATCGCCGGTCACCGCGGCCTTGTGAGCCTCGGAGCCTTTGCCGTGGGTCTGGCCGTTGCGGTCGGTGAAGCCTTCCTCGATCACCTTCTTGGCGTTGTCCCATGCGCCGCCGCCCGAGGTCATCGAAATGGCGACGAACAGGCCGGTCACGATGACGCCCATCAGCATGGCGCCCAGGGCGGCGAAGGCGTTGGCCTTGTCCGGCTGGATCATCAGGATGACGGTGAACAGCACGATCGGCGACAACACCGGCAACAGCGACGGCACGATCATCTCCTTGATCGCCGCCGAGGTCAGGATGTCGACCGCGCGGCCGTACTCGGGCTTGACCTTGCCGGTCATGATGCCGGGGTTCTCGCGGAACTGACGGCGAACCTCGGCCACCACCGATTCGGCGGCGCGCCCCACGGCCGTCATCGACAGACCGCCGAACAGGAAGGGCAGCAGCCCCCCGAACAGCAGGCCGACCACGACGTAGGGGTTGGCCAGATCGAAGGCGACCGGACCCAGACCCTCGAAGAAGCTGCCCGGCGCGGCTTCGGCCGAGAAATGCTTCAGGTCTTCGGTATAGGCGGCGAACAGCACCAGGGCGCCCAGGCCGGCCGAACCGATGGCGTAGCCCTTGGTCACGGCCTTGGTCGTGTTGCCCACGGCGTCCAGGGCGTCGGTCGAGTGACGCACTTCCGGCGGCAGGCCCGCCATCTCGGCGATGCCGCCGGCGTTGTCGGTGACCGGACCAAAGGCGTCCAGCGCCACGATCATGCCCGCCACGCCCAGCATGGTGGTGGTGGCGATGGCGATGCCGAACAGGCCCGCCAACTGATAGGTCACCACGATGCCGACAATGATGGTCAGGGCCGGCAGGGCGGTGGATTCCAGCGACATGGCCAAGCCCTGGATGACGTTGGTGCCGTGGCCCGAAACCGAGGCGTTGGCGACCGACTTCACCGGGCGGAAGCCGGTGCCGGTGTAGTATTCGGTGATGACCACGATGGCGGCCGTCACGACCAGGCCGACGACGCCGGACCAGAACAGGTTCATCGGCTCGATGGTCAGCCCGCCGTTGGTCACGACCGGGCCGGTGACCAGGGTGGTGATGATCCACCAGACCGCGCCCGCCGACAGGACGCCGGTGACGATCAGGCCCTGGTACAGGGCGCCCATGATGTTGCCCGACTTGCCCAGGCGCACGAAGAAGGCGCCGATGATCGAGGTGACGATGCAGACGCCGCAGATGGCCAGCGGCAGCAGCATCATCACGTCCACATAGGGCTGGCCGCGGAAGAAGATGGCGGCCAGGACCATGGTCGCCACGATGGTGACGGCATAGGTCTCGAACAGGTCGGCGGCCATGCCGGCGCAGTCGCCGACGTTGTCGCCC
>NZ_DAINBO010000031.1:0-22975 GCF_036732845.1 Brevundimonas sp.
AGACGATGGCGTTGGACTTGACGTGTTTGGCCACGGTGAAGGCGAACAGCATGTCCTGGATCTCGGTCGGCGTCGGCTGGCGACGGGTGACGATCTTCAGATCCCCCGCCGTGATGCGGGCCGTGTCGCGCGACTGGACCAGGAAACCGCCCGAGACCGAGCGGAACACTTGGCCGGGCGCCAGCGGATCGGGCAGGCCGTCGGTCAGCAGCAGGCGCAGGTTCTTCTTGGCCGCGAACACGGCCTGGGCCGCCTCGTCGGCGCCGGGGGCGATGACCACCTCGGTGAAGATGTCGGTGATCAGGCGCGCGTCGGTCTCGGTCAGAGGCCGGTTGACCGCCACCACGCCGCCAAAGGCCGAGACGGGATCGCATTCCAGCGCGCGCGCATAGGCTTCGCTCAGGTCGGCGCCGACCGCCACGCCGCACGGGTTGGCGTGTTTGACGATGACGCAGGCGGGGGCCTGAAACTCGGCCACCAGCTCATAGGCGGCGTCGGCGTCGGCGATGTTGTTGTAGCCCAGCTCCTTGCCCTGAAGCTGGCGGGCCTGGGCCACGCCGGGGCGGCGCTCCGCAGTGCGATAGAAGGCGCCCGACTGATGCGGGTTCTCGCCGTAACGCAGGGTCTGGGCCAGGGCGCCGGAGATGGATTTGCGCGCCGGGGCGGCGTCGCCGACCTGACCGGCGAACCAGGCCGAGACGGCGGCGTCATAGGCGGCGGTGCGGGCGAAGGCGGCGGCGGCCAGGCGTTTGCGCTGGTCCAGCGTGGTTCCGCCCTGGGACGCGGCCTGCGCGACCTCTTCGGCCGAGGCGCGGTCGACGCAGACGGCGACATAGCCGTGGTTCTTGGCGCCCGAGCGGATCATGGCCGGGCCGCCGATGTCGATGTTCTCGACCGCCGCCTCGAAACCGCCGCCGGACGCAATGGTTGATTCAAACGGGTAGAGATCGATCCAGACGATGTCGATGGGACCGATGCCGTGGTCGGTCATGGCCTGGGCGTGGGCCGGGGCGTCGCGCACGCCCAGCAGGCCGCCGTGAACCACCGGATGCAGAGTCTTGACCCGGCCGTCCATCATCTCCGGGAAACCGGTCAGGTCGGCCACGTCCTTGACCGGCAGGCCCAGGGCCGCGAGGGCCGCCCGCGTGCCGCCGGTCGAGACCAGCTCGACCCCCGCCGCGTGCAGGGCGCGGGCGACATCCTCAAGCCCCGCCTTGTCGGACAGGGAGATCAGGGCGCGCTGCGGCGCCACGCGGTCGGGCGCGGGCGGAAAATCGGGGGCGGCGGGCATGGGAGATGTCCGTTCGGCTGGATGGGGAGGGGGAGACGCGGGGCGTCTAGCACTTAGAGCCTCCCCGGAGAAGCGCGGTGATCGGGGGAGGATTTTAAGCCGGGTCCCCCGGCGCGCCGGCCGGGCTGAGTTTCCAGCGGATGCGGGTCTCGGCGTCGGTGCGGGCCGAGCCGCGCACCACGATCTGAAGCGAGCGGCGGGTCAGGCCGTCGTCGATATGGACGCTGGGTTCGATGGCCACGTCGGGACCGTCGGTGCGGAACCACCAGCCCCGGCCCGAGGCGCCGCGCAGCAGGATCGAGCGCCGGTCGCGGGCCAGGGAGGCCGAGACGCCGGGTTCGAGCTGGAACCGGATCGCATAGGGGGCGGCGATGGCGCGCACCACGTCCTTCTGGCCGGGGACGGGGTGCAGCCGCTCCTCGGCGCGCAGCTCGTCCAGCCGCTGGTCCAGATAGAGGCGGCGCTGGTGCAACAGGCCGTGCGGCGCGGCCCAGCCGTCGTGCTGCATCTCCAGCCACAGGGCGCCTTCGCCCTCTCTCTGCTCGACCTCGACATGGATCGGGCGGCCGACCAGGCGGGCGCCCAGAAGTTCGGCCTTCCAGCCGCCCAGAGGCTCTCCGGTCGACTGTTCGCCCAGGGTCAGGGTCGAATGGCCCGGCGTCAGGCGCAGGCCTTGGCGGTCGGCGGCGCGCGGGGTCCAGCCGCAGCCGGTGATCAGCCGGTCGCGCCCGCAGGCGATCTCCAGCGCCAGGGGCTGGGCGCAGGCGGCGCCGGACCATGAGCCGCGCGGCGGGGCGGCGGTGTCGGCGATGACGGTCAACAGCGGGCTTCGCAACCGCACGAAGCCGCCGACGCTCTCCATGCCGGGCGAGGCGCCGGGGGCGTAGGGATCGGCGCCGTGGTCGTCGTGGGCGCGGGCGGCGGCGACGCGGACGGCGGTCGAGGGACCTCCCCCCTGAAAGGTCGCCACGCGGCCGTCGGGCAGGGTCAGGACGCGAAAGGCCGCGGTCAGTCGGGCGATGGTTTCGGACACCGCCTCGGGCGTCGCCTCGCTGAGCTGGGCCAGGGCGTCGTCCAGCGTCAGCAGGTCGAGCAGTAGCTCCAGACCGGTCTCGGGCGCGTGCGAGGCGTGGGCGCCGTCGGGGGCCACGGCCTGGCGCAGGGCGCGCGGCAGGCCGCCCAGGGCCGCCTTGCGCACGCCCACGCCGGGAGGTCCGGCCAGGACGCAGCCGGCCACGGCGGCGGCGGTCAGGCGCTCGGCCCGTCCAGCGGTTCCGCCCGGCGGACGCAACAGTTGACGCGCCTGGCGGCCCAACAGATCGGCCAGGCGAAGACGTTCAGGCTCGGCGGCGACCTGGCCCATGCGGCGCGCGGCGCAGGACAGGTTCATGACCCGGCGGGCCAGGATGTCCGGTCCCCAGGCGAAGGGCGACCAGCGGGCGAAATGATCGCCCCAGGCCAGGGTCAGGCGCAGGGCCTCGCGCGCGCCGCGCTCGCCGTGCAGCATCAGGCTGGGCAGCCAGGCGAAGGCGTGCAGCTCGACCGCGAAGGCGCGGCTGGGGCTGGGCCGGTTCCACGGATCGCCGCCCGGTTCGATGTCCTGGCTCAGGCCCGCCAGGCTGAAACGGTTGGACAGGATCAGCTTTCCGACCCCCGGATCGGCCGGGCGGAAGTCGCGCGGGGTGGCGGCGAAGGCCGTGGCGGCGGGCGGCTTCAGCGTCAGGGCGTAGCCGGGCAGGCCGTACAGCTCGATCCACAACTGGCGGGTCAGCATCCGGCTGAGAATGGCGGGCCACAGGCCGGGACCGGTGACCGCTCCGGTCGGCTTGACCGGGGTGCGCACGGGCGCGCCGTGCAGGCCCGGAATCTGGCCCGGCCCGACCGAAGGCTCCTCACGCGAGAAGGGACCGAACGGACTCATGCCGGCGATTTGGCCGCTTTCAGCCCCGCGATATTGGCGGCGTAGGCGTCCGGCCCGCCCCGGAAGACGGCGGTGCCGGCCACCAGGGCGTCGGCCCCGGCGGCCACGCAGGCGGCGGCGTTGTCGGCCGTGACGCCGCCGTCGACCTGCAGATGCGCCTTGGACCCGGCGCGATCCAGGACGGCGCGGGCGCGGGCGATCTTGTCCAGCGCCGAGGGGATGAATTTCTGGCCGCCGAAACCCGGATTGACCGACATGATCAGCACCAGATCGACCAGGTCGACGACCTCTTCCAGGATCGACAGGGGCGTGCCGGGGTTGAACACCACCCCCGCCTTGGCCCCCAGCTCGCGAATGGCGCCCAGGGTGCGGTGCAGGTGCGGCCCGCTCTCGGGATGGACGCTCAGGATGTCGGCCCCGGCGTCGCGATAGGCCTTCAGCCAGCCGTCGACCGGCGCGACCATCAGATGCACGTCGAACGGCAGGCTGGTGTGCGGCCGAATGGCCTTCACGATGTCGGGACCCAGGGTGATGTTGGGCACGAAATGGCCGTCCATGACATCGACATGGACCCAGTCGGCCCCCGCCGCCTCCAGGGCGCGCACCTCCTCGCCCAGACGGGCGAAATCACTGGCGAGGATCGACGGACAGATCAGGGGCGCGGCCATGATCCGGGGATAAGGCGGGTCGAGCCGGGGGGCAAGGCGACTTGGACCCAAGCGCGATACGTGTTCTACTCTTGTTCCATGAATAAAGCAGACGATTCCATGCCCGTTCTGGCTAGCGCCGAGCCAGTGCGCGTGTTTGAGGACGGCGACACCGGGGACCGCTTCCTGATCTACAGCACGGGGAAGGGCATTCGGGCGGAGCTGAGGTTCGACGGCGAACGACTCTGGATGACCCAGGCGCAGATGGCGCGGATGTTTGGGCGCGATGTGTCCGTAGTGTCCCGACACATTGCGGCGATCCTCGAAGAAGGCGAACTCGACGAGGCGACTTCTTTGCAGAAAATGCAAACAAGCGGCCTGGGAAGGCCGAGCGTCATCTACAGCCTCGATATGGTGATCTCGGTCGGTTACCGAGTGAGTTCCGCTCAGGCGACGTTGTTTCGCCGCTGGGCCACTGCAGTGTTGGTGCGCTTCGCCACCAGCGGGTTCGTGATCGACAGCGAGCGTCTGAAATCGGGCGGCGAACAGGATCGTGTTGCTGAACTTCGCGAGATCATTCGCGACATCCGCAGTTCGGAAGCCAACGTCTATGCCGAGATTCGGCAGATATGTTCGCTGTGCCAAGACTATGATCCGAAATCGGACAGGTGGCGCGAGTTCTACCGCAATACACAGGCGAAGTTCTGCTACGCGGTGACGAACCAGACGCCCGCACAGATCATCGTGTCACGCGCCGACGCCGATGAGGAGAACATGGGGCTGCAAGCCTGGTCGGGCGATGCGGTAAGGGCCGCCGATGTCACGGTCGCCAAGAACTATCTGCGTACGCCGGAGATCAAGGAGCTGAATCGGCTGACGGATATCCTGCTTTCGATCTTCGAGGATCAGTTGGAGATCGGGCGGCTGACGACCATGACCGAGGCGGAGACCCTGTTGGACAGGCAGTTGCGGCAGTTGGGCCGCATACCCCTCATGCATGGCGGCGAAGTGAGCAAGGAGCGCGCGGACGGCGAAGCCCGCGGACAGTACAAGCTCTTCGACCAACGGCGAAAGGCTGTCGAAAAGGCCCGTGTGGATCAGGAGTACGCGGAGCTTCGACGGCAATCGGGCGAACTGCCGAAAACGACCCGTCGCAAGCTGAAACCCTAACCCACGCGCTCCAGCCTCGCCGCGAAGAAGCCGTCCAGGCCGCCGTGTTCGGGCCATTGGCTGGGCAGGATGCGCAGCCAGCCTTCGGCGGTCAGGGCGTCGGCCGGGGCGCCGACGGCGGCCGGGTCGGCGGGGGCGGTCCTGAAGGCCGGGTTTCGGCGCAGGAAGGCCAGGATCTGGGTCTCGCCCTCCTCACGCTCCAGCGAACAGACGCAATAGACCAGCCGTCCGCCGGCTTTGACCCGTTCGGCGGCGACGTCGAGCAGGCGGTGCTGAACGTCGGCCAGTTTGGCGATGTCGGCGGGGCGGGTGGCGCGCAGCACCTCGGGATTGCGGCGATAGGTGCCGGTGGCGGTGCAGGGCGCGTCCAGCAGCACGGCGTCGAAGACGCGGGCGTCGTCCCAGTCCTCGGCCGGGACGGCGACGACCTGGGCCGAAAGGCCGGTGCGGGCCAGATTGGCCGACAGCCGCTTCAACCGGGTCGCGGAACGGTCCAGGGCGACGACCTCGGCCCCGGCGGCGGCCAGTTGCAGCGTCTTGCCGCCGGGCGCGGCGCACATGTCCAGCGCGGTCTCGCCGGGCTGGACGGCCAGCAGGCGGGCCGGAACGGCGGCGGCGGCGTCCTGAACCCACCAGTCGCCGGTCTCGAAGCCGGGCCATTGGGCGATGTCGCCGCGCCGGCCTGTGCGCACCGCGCCGCCGGGCAGGACGAAGCCGTCCAGGCTTTCGGCCAGGGCGGCGGCGTCGACGCCCGGCTTGACGCCCAGATCGGTCGGCGGCTCGTCGCGGCCGGCCAGGGCCAGGCCGACCAGGGCGGGTTCGCCATAGGTGGCGCGCCAGCGGGCGGCGATCCAGTCGGGCAGGTTGGCTTCGGCCGTGGTCAGGCCCGGCCCTTCGCGGCCGATGGTGCGCAGCACGGCGTTGACCAGGGCCTTGTAGGGCCGGGTCTTGGCGTCGCGTTCGGCCAGTTTGACGGCGGTCGAGACGGCGGCGAAGGCGGGCGTCTCCAGGACCAGGGTCTGGGCCAGGGCGACGCGCAATATGGTCATGACCGCGTCGTTCGGCTTCGTCTTGAGCCGACGGTCGAGGATCTGGTCGATCTCGCCCAGGCGGCGCAGGGCGGCCATGGCGACGGCGCGGGCGAAGGCCCGGTCCTGGGGCGGCAGGGCGGCGACTTCGCGGTAGGACAGGGCCTCGTCCAGGCCGTTGCGCTTCTCCAGCGCGGCGTTCAGCAGCACCCCGGCGGCGATGCGGGCCTCGACGCCGACATCGGCGTCGGGACCCTCGTCTTCACGCGGCGGCGTCTCGCGGCGGGGCGGGCGGGGACCGCGCGCCTTTTCGGCCATGCGGCGGCCGCGCGCGTCCGAGCTTTTCCCGCCGTGAGGGGGGCGGCTCAAACCGACACCTGGGCGCCCATTTCGACCACGCGGCCGGGCGGGATGTGGAAGAAGTCGGTCGGATTGGCGGCGTTGCGCATCAGGAAGATGTACAGCCGGTCCTGCCATAGCGGCATGCCCTGACGCGCCGACGGCACCACCGAGCGACGGCCCAGGAAGAAGCTGGTCGACATGATGTCGAACTTCAGACCCTGTTTGCGGCAGATGCCCAGGGCGCGCGGCACGTTCGGCGTCTCCATGAAGCCGTAGGTGACGACGATGCGTTTGAAGTCTTCGCTGATCGGCTCGAACGAGACGCGCTTGGACTCGGGCACGCGCGGCCGGTCGGCGGTGCGGACGGTCAGGATGATGTTCTTCTCGTGCAGCACCTTGTTGTGCTTGAGATTGTGCATCAGGGCGACCGGGGCGATGTCGGGATCGGACGTCAGGAACACCGCCGTGCCGGGCGCGCGATGGGGCGGCCGGGCGCGCAGCATCTCGATCAGATCGGCCAGCGGCAGACTGTCCTTGCGGGTCTTTTCGGACAGGATCTGGGAGCCGCGCACCCAGGTCCACATGATCAGCAGCAAGACCCCGCCCAGGGCGATGGGCATCCAGGCGCCCTGAGGGATCTTCAGCAGGTTGGAGGTCAGGAACACCAGATCGAGCGCGACCAGGGGGGTGATCACCGCCAGGCTGAGCGGCAACGACCACTTCCACAGCCTCCTGACGATGAACCAGGCCAGAAGGCTGTCGACGAACATCGAACCGGTCACGGCGATGCCGTAGGCGGCGGCCAGGGCCGAAGAGGTCTTGAAGGCGAACAGCAGGACCAGAACCCCGACCATCAGCATCATATTGACCGAGGGCACGAAGATCTGGCCGGCCTGGCTTTCAGAGGTGTTCCTGATGTCGATGCGGGGCAGAAGGCCCAGTTGCACCGCCTGTTGGGTCACCGAGAAGGCGCCGGTGATCACCGCCTGCGAGGCGATGACCGTGGCGATGGTGGCCATGATCAGGACGGGCCAATAGGCGGCCTGGGGCACCATCATCCAGAAGGGGTTGGCCGCCGCCTCGCGATGATCCAACACCAGGGCGCCCTGGCCCAGATAGTTCAGGGTCAGGCAGGGCAGGACGAACCAGATCCAACCGGCCCGGATCGGCGCCTTTCCGAAATGGCCCATGTCCGCGTACAGCGCCTCGGCCCCCGTCACGGCCAGGAAGACGCTGCCCAGAATGACGAAGCCCAGGAAGCCGTTGTCGATCAGGAACAGCACGCCGTAATGCGGCGACAAGGCCCGCAGGATCGAGAGGTCGTCGAAGATGTGATACAGGCCCAGCCCCGCCAGGATCAGGAACCACAGCGCGGTCAGAGGGCCGAAGAATTTCGCCACGCTGGCCGTGCCGCGCGACTGGACCATGAACAGGGCGATCAAGATGCCCGCCGCGATGGGCAGGATGTAGGGCGCCAGGGCCGGGCCGATGCTCGGCGCGTCCTTCAGGCCCTCGACGGCGGACAGAACCGACACCGCAGGGGTGATGACGCCGTCGCCGTAGAACAGGGCCGCACCACAGACGCCCAACAGGAAGATCAGGCCCGATCGCCGACCTATGGCGTGCTGGGCCAGGGCCATCAGGGCCAGGGTGCCGCCCTCGCCCTTGTTGTCGGCCCGCATCAGGAAGACGACGTATTTCAGCGTCACGACCAGGATCAGCGCCCAGAAGACCAGGGACACGACGCCCAGCACGGCCAGTTCGTCCGTGCCGCCGCCGCGAGAATGATGCAGGGCCTCGCGCATGGCGTAGAGCGGGCTGGTGCCGATGTCGCCGAAGACCACGCCGATGGCGCCGATGACCAGGGCGCGGAAGCCCGCGCCGCCGTGGTTGTCGCCGCCGTGGCCGTGGCCGTGGTCGTGCGCGGTCGCGTCGCCAGGGGTCGCGGCGTGCGACGGAGGCGACAGCGAGGGCGTGGATGGGGAAGAGGAAGAGGCGGCGGAGGCTGCGCTGTCGCCGCGGGCGTCTGGCCCGGCCATTCGGTTTCTCCAGGCGTCGCCGGGGAGGGGCGGGCCGTTCAAGAGCCGCGGGCTGATAGCCCCTTTCCGCGCCCGGTTCAATCGCGACCGCGTCGCTTTGGCCGCACCCGGTTGAGGGGGCGATGTTTGTGAATCCCCTCGTGCGCGCCTAAGTAGAGACCAGCATCATGTCCGACAGCCAGCGTTTCCCCGTCGCCGCCCACGCCCTGGCCTATCTGGCCCATAAGGGGGCGTATGCGCCTGCCCAGGCGGCGCCCAGCGCCGTGCTGGCGGCCTCGGTGCCGACCAATCCGGTGGTGATCCGGCGGGTCACGGCCATGCTGGCCAAGGCCGGGCTGATCGCCACCCGTTCGGGCGCCTCGGGCGGGTCGTGGCTGCTGAGGCGGCCCGAGGACATCCGCCTGGACGAGGTGCTGCGGGCCGTCAACGGCTGCGCCCACCTGGGTTCGCCGCCGGCGGGGGCCAAGGGCTGTCCGATCGGCGAACACATTCCGCGCCAGGTGGCCAAGGCCCTGTGCGCGGCCGACCGGGCGGCGGCGGACGCCCTGTCCAAGGTGACCATCGCCGACCTTCTGGCCGAACAGCCCGCCAGCCTGGCCGGGATCAAGCTTCCGGCCAGGGTCCCCGCTTGAAACGGACGATCCTGGTCACCGGCGCCTCGGCCGGGATCGGCGCCGACATCGCCCGCGAGGCGGCCCGACGCGGCCATGACCTGATCCTGACGGCGCGGCGCGCGGCGCCGATGCAGGCCCTGGCCGAAGAGATCGGCCAGACGACCCAGGCGGCGGTGCTGATCGCGGACCTGGCCGATCCGGCGGCTCCGGCGCGGCTCGCGGCGGAGATCGCCGAGCGCGGGCTGACGGTCGACGGCCTGGTCAACAACGCCGGATTCAGCCGCACCTCAGGCTTTCTGAACACCGATCCGGCGGACCATGCGGCCATGGTGCGGGTCATGCTGTCGGCGCCGGTCGAACTGACGCGGCTGTTCGCGCCGGGCATGGTTCAGCGCGGCTACGGCCGCATCCTGAACGTCGCCTCCCTGGCCGGTCGGATGCCCGCCACGGGCGGCGACACCCTGTATGGGCCGATCAAGAGCTTCCTGATCAAATGGTCGCAAGGGCTGCATCTGGAGATGGCCGGGACGGGGGTGCACGTCACCGTGCTGAACCCCGGCTACACCCTGACCGAATTCCACGACGCCAACGGCACGCGCGAACAGGTGTCCGGCGCCTATCCTTCATGGATGTGGCAGACCTCGCCGCACGTGGCGCGGATCGGCTGGGCGGCGGTCGAGGCGAACCGGCCCAGCGTCACCCCGGGCGTGATGAACAATGTTCTGGGCGGCCTGGCCAAACACCTGCCCGACGGCCTGGCCCTGAGGATGGTCGGCGGCCACGCCAAGCGGCTGGGGCGAGTGTAGGACGGTCCAAATTCCGCCGATCTTCGAGCGCCCGATCCCGGCGAACGAGGACAGGTCGATGACACAGGCCGAACGTGACGTCCTAAGCAAGGTCCCCGCCGTCACCCTGGGGTTCTGGATCATCAAGATCCTGGCCACGACGCTGGGCGAGACCGCTGGCGACACCGTCAGCATGACCCTGAATCTGGGCTATCTGACGGGGACGGCGATCTTCGCCGTGGTCCTGATCGGCCTGGTCTGGATGCAGATCGCGGCGCGCCGGTTCCACCCCTTTCTGTACTGGGCGACCATCGTGGCCTCGACCACGGCGGGGACGACGCTGGCCGACTACGCCACGCGGTCCCTGGGCATCGGCTACACCGGCGGTTCGGCCCTGCTGTTCACCGCCGTGATGACGTCGCTGATCGCCTGGCGGCTGGTGGTCGGGTCGGTCGATTCCGACACCGTGGCCTCGCGCCGGGCCGAGATCTTCTATTGGCTGACCATCACCCTGTCGCAGACGCTGGGCACGGCGCTGGGCGACTGGGCGGCCGATACGGGCGGGTTCGGCTATCTGGGCGCGGCGGCCGTGTTCGGCGGCCTGCTGGCGGTCGTGGCCGCCCTGGCGCTGTTCACGCGGGTCAATCGGGTGCTGCTGTTCTGGACCGCCTTCATCCTGACCCGCCCGCTGGGAGCGGTGGTCGGCGACTTCCTGGACAAGCCGATCGACCACGGCGGCCTGGCGCTGAGCCGGCCGATGGCCTCGGCGGTGCTGGCGGTCGCCATCGTGGCCCTGATCCTGATCCTGCCGCAGAGGCCCGGACGGGGCCACGGCGAGGCGGCGGCCTGATCCCCCTCAGTGTCCGCCGGTCGGATAGGGCTTGGTCACGCCCGAGCTGATCATGCCCGGCAGGGCCTCGGACAGGCCCATCAGGATGAACTGGATCGCCAGGGCGCACAGGATCAGGCCCAGGACGCGCACGATGATCGACATGCCGACCTCGCCCAGGATGCGGCTGAGCGGCCCGGTCAGGGCGAAGCACAGGAAGCTGGCGGCGGCGGCGGCGGCGATGGCGATCAGGCCCGCGGCCTGGCCCGCCGGGCCGACCTTCTCGGCCTCGCCCGCCTGAATGATGATGGTCGAGATCGCCCCCGGCCCGATCATCAGCGGGATGGCGAAGGGCACCACCAGCCGCTGGAACCGCCGGCGGGCGTAGCCGCGCACGTCCATGGCGTCCTGGGCGGCGTCGGAATCGGTGAAGGACTTCAGGAAGTCCTCGCGCGTCATGTCCAGCCCCAGCAGCAACAGCAGGATGCCGCCCGCGATGCGGAAGGCCGCCAGCGAAATGCCGAAGAATTGCAGCAGGCTGAGACCCGTGAAGAAGAAGAAGGTCAGGAAGGCCGCCACGAACAGGCAGATCAGGCCCGCCACCGACAGGCGCTGACGCATCGAGGCCCCGGCGGTGGCCGCCGCGAAGATGGGGATGTTGCCGATCGGATCGACCAGGGCGAACAGGGCCACGAACAGGTTGACCCCCAGATCGACCGCGTTCATGAGCTGCCCTCGCCTCTAAAACCGAATTGCGCCGTTACCGCTGATTAGCGGAGCGGACGGGAGCCGTCGATGACCTCGCCGCTGTTGAACGACCCGCGTCTGATCGTCGGGCTGGACCTGCCCTCGGTCGAGGCGGCGCGAGACATGGTGGACCGCATCGGCGACGGGGTCGGTTTCTACAAGATCGGCCTGACCCTGCTGGCGCGCCCCGGCGGCGTGGCCTTCGCCCATGAGCTGAGGGCGCGGGGCAAACAGGTGTTCCAGGACTGGAAGCTGCACGACATCGGCGCCCAGGTCGAAGGCGCCGCCCGCGCCGTGGCCGACGGCGGCTGCGACCTGCTGACCGTCCACGCCCAGCCGCAGGTGATGACGGCGGCGGTCAGGGGCGCCGGGGGAACGGGGACGAGAATCCTCGCCGTGACCGTGCTGACCAGCCTGTCGGACGCGGACCTGAAAGACATCGGCTATGGCGCGACGGCGGCCGAACTGGTGGCCAAACGGGTCGGCCAGGCGCTGGACTGCGGCGTCGACGGGGTGGTGTCCAGCCCGCTGGAGGCGGCGGCGGCGCGGGCCATGGCCGATGCGGCCGGACGGCCCGACTTCCTGATCGTCACCCCCGGCGTGCGGCCGGCGGGCGCCGACCGGGGCGACCAGCAACGGGTCGCGACCCCGGCCGAGGCCCTGAACGCGGGGGCCAGCCATCTGGTGGTCGCGCGCCCCGTCACGGCCGATCCCGATCCCAGGGCGGCGGCGGCCCGGATCGCGGCGGAGATGAGCGCGATCAGGCCGAGGGGGTGAGCAGGGCCGTCGAGGCGGCCTCCAGCCGGGTCTGAAGCTCGGTCATGAACTCGGCCCGTTTCAGGCCAGGGGGAATGGGCGGCAGGAATTCGAACACCACCACGCCGGGGCGGCGGATGAAGCCGTGGGCGGGCCAGTGGACGCCCGAATTGGTCGCCAGCGGCCAGCAGGGGCAGTCCAGGTCGCGATACAGAGCGGCGATGCCGGGCTTGTAGTCGGGTTCGGCGCCGGGCGGCTTTCGCGTGCCTTCGGGGAAGATGACGATCTGGCGGCCTTCGTCGCGCCGGGCGCGGGCCTGTTTGACCATGTCCTTCAACGCCTTGGCGTGGGCCGAGCGGTCCACGGCGATCATCTTGGTCTTCCAGGCGAACCAGCCGAAGAAGGGCAGGGGCCGCAGCTCCTTCTTCATGACGATGCAGGGGTCGTCCAACAGGGCGAAGGGCACGACCACGTCCAGCATCCCCTGGTGCTTGCCCGCGATCAGGGCCTGGCCGACGGGGCGATGCTCAAGCCCCCGGAATTCGACGCGGACGTCGGCGATCCAGCGCAGGCCGAACAGCACGAACCGCGCCCACAGCTTGATGACCCCCATGGCGTAGCGATGCGGCCCCAGCAGCGCCGGCGACAGGCCGACGGCGAACAGCGGCATCGACAGATAGAGCCACAGGGTGAAGCCCAGCGAACGCAGCACGATCACGATTTGGCGCCCGCCTTCACGCCCGCCGTTTCGGCGGCGGCCTCCATGGCCGGTTGAGGATCGACCGAGCCGCCGGTCAGCTTGCGCACGCCCTCGCGGGTCAGGACGGCCAGGTATTTCATATATTCCAGCGTCATGCGCCGGGCCGTGACGGCGGCGCGCCACCAGCGGCTGTCGTCCAGCGCCGGGGTGGAGACGGCATAGGGGGTCAGTTCGACCCCCGGCGCGGCCGAGCGGATCTCCACCAGGCTGCGCGGCATATGATAGTCGGAGGTGACCACGATCAGGCTGTCATAGCCCTTGGCCCTGGCCCAGGCGGCGATCTCCTGGGCGTTGCCGGTGGTGGTCTCGGCCTCGAAGCCCAGGTCGACGCAGCAGTTGAACAGCCGGTTCGAGCCGGGGGTCAGGGCGCGCAGCTCCTGGCGGCGCACCTCGCGGTTGACGCCCGAGATCAGCACGCGGCGGCCCTTGCCCTGCTCCAACAGGCGGATGGCGGCGTTGACGCGCTCGGCCGAAGGACCGGTCAGGGCGACGATGGCGTCGGCGCGGGCCGGTTCTTGCGCGGGCGTCAGGCCGCGCACCCGCTCGGCGAAGGCGAACAGCCCCACCAGCCAGACCAGGGCGACGATGCCGAGGAGGGCGAGAAACTTCATCGGTCCCTTCTATCGCCCAGGGCCGCGCGGGCCAAGGTCGCGCATCACCGCCAGACGCGCCGCGACGACCGCCGCCGCCGCGGCGATCAACGGAACCGGCGACAGCAGGATCAGGTCGGACCAGGCCACCGGCAGGGCGGGCGTCAGCCCCTCCGACCCGCCCAACAGGCGCAGGCCGGCCGTCAGCACGGCGGCCGAAGCGGCGCCGATCAGGCCGGACGCGGCGGCCAGCAGGCCGTAACGCCGCATGAACTGACCGGCGATGAAGCCGTCGGCCGCGCCGTTCAGGCTCAGGGTCTCGATCACCGCGCGGTTGGCGGCCAGGCCGGCGCGGGCGGCATAGACCACGGCGGCCCCGGCGGCCCCCGCGACCAGCAGGAAGGCGGCGGCGGCCAGGGCGGTGATCACGGCGGCGGCGCGCTGGACCTCGCCGCGCCACTGGGAATGGTCGTCGACGCTGGCGTCCAGCCCGGCCTGGGCCAGGGCGCGGCTGAGGGTCGGGGCGCTGGCGGGGGCGTCGGGATCGAGATGCACGACCACCAGCATGGGAATGGCCAGGTCGGGCAGGATCGCGTCGCCCAGCCAGGGCCGCAACAGGGCCTCGGCCGCCTTGCGGTCCAGGGCCTCCGCTTCCGAGACGCCGTCGACGCCGGACAGGGTCTCGGCGGCGCGGGCGGCGGCCGTGTCGCCCGATTCTCCGGCGCGGGGCCGGACCTGGACCGTGGCCTCGGCGCGCAGGCGCCCGGTCCAGCCATGGGCCGCGCGGTCGGCCGCCGCCCCGCCGACGGCGGCCAGACAGGCCAGGAAGCACAGCACGGCGATCACCGCCGCCAGCCACGGCTCGCCCGCCGCGTCGCGGGGCAGGAGGTCGGGTCGCTGGAGGCGCCGCATCATCGCACCGTCTCCAGCCGTCCTTGATCCAGCCGCAGCACGGCCGCGCCGGAACGCCGGGCCAGGGTCTCGTCGTGACTGGCGATCAACAGGGTCGTGCCCTGCCGGTTCAGGGTCTGGAACAGGCGCAGCAGTTTTTCGGCCATGGCCTTGTCGACGCTGCCGGTCGGTTCGTCGGCGACGATCAGCTCGGGCCGGGCCAGGACGGCGCGGGCGATGGCCAGCCGCTGTTTCTCGCCGCCGCTGAGGGCCGGGGGGCGGGCGTCCATGCGGCCGCCCAGCCCGACCCAGCGCAGCATCTCCTGAACGTCGGCGGCGTAGTCGCGCCCGCCCGCCAGGCGCAGCGGCAGGGCGGCGTTGTCGAAGGCGCTCAGATGGTCCAGCAGGCGAAAATCCTGGAACACCGCGCCGATGCGGCGGCGAAAGGCGGGCACAAGCGCGCGCGGCGCCTCGGTCGCGTCCTGGCCGAACAGGGTGATTCGCCCCGTCGTCGGCCGTTCGGCCAGGGTCAGCAGCTTCAAAAGCGTCGACTTTCCAGCCCCGGATGGCCCGGTAAGGAAGTGGAAAGAGCCGCGCGGCAATGTCAGGTCGATGCCCCGAAGCACGTCGGGCGCTTCCGCATAGCCGAAACCCACGCCCTGGAGTCGGGCGGTCACGGGCGAGGCGGCGGTCTCGGCGCGGCGGGGTTCGGGCGTCATGGGTTTCTAACTTGGTCAGCGGGGCCGTCGCGCGCCGCAGCGGGAGGGGGCGGATCGCCTCGCAGTCAGACGACATGATACTGACCTGCCCCGCTTGCGCCACCAGCTATTTCGCCCCGGACGAGGCGATCGGCCCGACCGGCCGCAAGGTGCGCTGCCAATCATGCGGCGAGACCTGGAAGGCGATGTCCGAAGAGCCGCTGGAGCTGACGGCCGCCGCGCCCGCGCCCGGCTTCACCCCGCGCCCCGATCCGGTTCCCAGTTTCGACGCCGATCCCGAGACCGAAAGCCTGGCCGAGACGCCCGCGCCGGAACTGCCCAAGGCCTTCCGCGCCCGCGCCGAACAGCAGCGCCGCCTGCGCCGCGCCGCCGCCCACGGGGCGGTCTGGGCCGGTCTGGCCAGCGTCTTCGTGGCCATTCTGGGGGCCGGGTGGCTGTTCCGGGTCGATGTGGTCGAAATGTACCCCCGCGCCGCCAGCGCCTACGCCGCCGTGGGGGCCAAGGTGAATCCGACCGGTCTGGATTTCGAGGCCGTGGGCGCGCGCGCCCTGACTGACGATCCGGGCATGGTGCTGGTCTCGGGCGCCCTGAGGAACGTGCGCGAGCGCGAGATCGTGGCCCCGGCCGTGCGCGTCGCCCTGTTGGACGCCCACGGCGCCGAGGTGGGTCACGCGGTGATCAGGATCGACGCCGCCCCGGTGCTGCCGGGCAAGGTCCAGGGGTTTGCTGTGCGGATCGCCGATCCGGGCGGCAAGGCGGCGGGCGTCGGCGTCGATTTCGTTCTGGCCTCGGCCGAGCCGGAACGCGGGGAAGCGCCGAAACCGGCGGCCCGTCCGGCCGTGCGGCGGCCCCCGGCGGCGGCCGAGGCGGGCCTGCGTCCGGCCATGGGCGAGGCGATCGACACGCCCATGGACGCCCCGGTCGAGGCGACGCCGCTGGACGCGGCGCCGGTCGAGGCGGTATCCGCCTCGCATCATGGCTGACGCAACCCCCACGCCCACCGTTCTGCTGCCCGAGACCGAGGTCCGCCGCATCGTCGACGACCTGGCCGCCCGCATCGCCCCCGTCATCGACGACGAGACGGTGGCGGCCGTGCTGTTGACCGGCGGTCTGTGGTTCGCCGCCGACCTGACCCGGGCCTTGGCGCGGATCGGGCGCAACGTCCGTTTCGACGCCCTGTGGCTGGCCTCCTACGGCGACGAACAGAACAGCCGGGGCCGGATCGACATCCATGCCGACTTCCAGCGGCCGATCGTCGGGCGCCGGGTGCTGATCATCGACGACGTCTTCGACACCGGCCTGTCGCTGGCCGAGGCGGTGCGGATCGCCAAGGAGAAGGGCGCGTCCCAGGTGCTGACCGTGGTTTTCGCCAAGAAGCCCTGGCCCTTGCCGCGCGCGCCCGAACCGGACTTCGTCGGCTGGGAGGCCCCGAACCGCTTCTTGGTCGGCTACGGCTTGGACCACGCTGGAGCCTTGCGCGGCCTGCCGGACGTGTGCGCGCTGGATTGAATCGTCCTTCTCCCCTTGGGGGAGAAGGTGGGCCGCGGAGCGGCTCGGATGAGGGGTAAGCCTGATCCGACTTCGCTATCGGCCAGTCAGCATGTCTGACAAAGCCCCCTCAACCGTCATGCTCCGCATGACACCTTCTCCCCCAGGGGGAGAAGGATTCAATTCAGCGTCCGACGCCCGCCCGGCACGTCCAGGCTGAAGGCGGGGATGGCGGCCTCGAAATGGCGGCCCAGGTCGTCGGTCATGGCGTAGCTGCCGACCATCGAGCCGGACGAGGTCGAAAGCGGACAGCCGGACGCATAGGCGTAGCGGTCGCCCGGCTGGATCACCGGCTGTTCGCCGACCACGCCGGAGCCGCGCACCTCTTCCACATGGCCCTTGGCGTCGGTGATGACCCAGTGGCGGGCGATCAGTTGGACCGGGCTTTCGCGTCGGTTCTCGATCTCGACCTGATAGGCCCAGACCCAGCGCCCGGCGTCCGGGTCGGACTGCCCGGCCAGATAGCTGGGCCGCACGCGCACGCGGATTCCGGCGCTTTCGGTCTCATAGGCGGGATCGTCGTTCATGCCGCCATGGTCGCCGACGACGGCGCGAGGTCAAGCGCCGCCGCTCCAGACGCGAGCCGGGGGGCGTGACGCGCGCCAAAACCGTGTAAACGGGCCGGATGCACGTCTTTCATTCCGTCCGTTCGGGCATTCTGCCCTGTCAGTCCATCGAGACCCTGATCGCCGGCGGCGCGATCACCTCCGACACGCCGTTCGACGCCGATCAGGTCCAGCCGGCCAGCCTGGACCTGCGCCTGTCCGACGTCGCCTGGCGGGTGCGGGCCAGCTTCCTGCCCGGCCGCCGCAAGGTCGAGGACCGCATCGCCGACGTGGCCATGCACACCATCGACCTCAGCGACGGCGTGGTGCTGGAGAAGGGCTGCGTCTATATCGCCCGGCTGCAGGAGCGGCTGGCCCTGCCCAAGGGGCTGATCGCCCGCGCCAATCCGAAAAGCTCGACCGGCCGGGTCGATGTCTTCGTGCGCCTGCTGACCGATGCGGGCGCCAGTTTCGACGACGTCGACGAAGGCTATGACGGACCTCTGTATCTGGAGATCGCGCCCCAGACCTTCTCCATACTGGTCCGCCCCGGCACGCGGCTGAACCAGCTTCGCCTGAAGGCGGGAGAGCCGCCCAAGCTGGAGACCCGCAGCGTCGGCGTCGATCTTCAAGGCGGCGAGGTGGTGGGGTTCCGCGGACGACGCCACGCGGGGGTCATCGATCTGGACAACATCGACGGCCACGACCCGCGCGACTTCTGGGAGCCGTTGACGTTGCGGCGCGGCGAGCTGCTGCTGGACCCGGGCGAATTCTACATCCTGGCCTCGTCGGATGCGGTCGAGATCCCGGTCGACCAGGCCGCCGAG
This sequence comes from Brevundimonas sp., assembly GCF_036732845.1. Lineage (GTDB taxonomy): Bacteria > Pseudomonadota > Alphaproteobacteria > Caulobacterales > Caulobacteraceae > Brevundimonas. The sequence continues at coordinate 18,050 of NZ_DAINBO010000031.1, forward strand.
ATGACGCCGATCGACCCCTCGGTGGGTGAGTTCCGGGTGCACTACGCCGGCTTCTTCGACCCCGGCTTCGGCACCGACGAGGCGCATGGCGCGGGGTCCAAGGGGGTGCTGGAGGTGCGGACCCACGACACGCCCTTCCTGCTGGAACACGACCAGATCGTGGCCCGGCTGGTCTATGAGCCGCTGACGGAGAAGCCCACGCGCCTGTATGGCGAGGGCGGCAGCCACTATCAGAAACAAGGGCTGAAGCTGAGCAAACACTTCAAGCCGTGGTGAGAACGTCTGGACAAGACCGGAGATCAGGCGTTCCTTGAAATCTGACTGAAGAGCAGAGCTTCAGCATGGTTCACTCAGATGATTTCATCACTCTGGATATGACGAGCTATTCGCTCTTCGCGATGCTCGCCGGATTGGCTCTGCTCATGGGAGCGGACCAGACATCTCCGGGCTGCACCGGACCTGCCGTCGAGCGCTGCGATTACATAGAAGCGGCCAAGGCCGCGAACTTGGGTCCGAACGACCGTCCCTTTCGATCTTACCTCGGGTTCAACGTCTTTGATCAGGGTTCGTCCGTCTACGTTCAGCAGAGCTTCCCGATCGATGCATTCGTCCACGCATCAGCGGTTCGAATAGACAAGAAAAGCTGCCGCCCCTGCGAGGTGATCTTCTACGGTCACCTGCCACCGCCGATAGACGAGCGTGACTATCCGCGCGGACGATTGATTCAATCCACCACCCCAGAGGATACTGTCGAGGCTGCGGAGTTTCATCGAGAACTCGCGAGCGCAGGCTATTCGGTCGAGTTCGATCGAGGAACGGCCGCTGAGCGCGGGTAGAAGCTGGCCCCTCTCAACTCAACCGATCCGCCTTCCTCAACGCCGGGAACATCGCCGCCCAAAGCCCTGTCGCCGCCAAGGCTCCGATCCCGCCGAACACCGCCGCCCCGATGGGTCCCAGGATGCGGACCATCAGGCCGGAATAGGCCTCGCCCAGTTCGTTGGACGCGCCGATGAACAGCATGGAGACCGAGCTGACCCGCCCCCGCATGGCGTCGGGCGTCGAGAGCTGGATCAGGGTCTGGCGGATGTTGACGCTGACCATGTCGGCCGCGCCGCCGATGAACAGGGCCAGGGCGCTCAGCCAGACGATCTTGGACAGGCCGAAGGTCAGGGTGCAGATCCCGAACAGGGCCACCGCTCCGAACATCCACAATCCGCCGCGCCGCACGATGGGCCAGCGCGCCAGATAGACGGCCATCAGCAAGGCCCCGACCCCGAAGGCCGCGCGCAGCAGGCCGAACCCCTCGGGTCCCACATGCAGGATGTCGCGCGCGAAGATCGGCGTCAGCAGGGCCACCCCCGCGAACAGCACCACGATCAGGTCCAGCGATATGGCGCCGAGAACGACCTTGGTCGTCCAGACGTATTTCAACCCTTCGCGCACTGCGTCCCAGCGGCTGTGCGCCGCGTCGGGCGCGGGCGGGCGGCCGCTGGTCTTGATCAGGAGCAAGGCGGTCAGGCCCAGCAGGAACATCCCCAGCGACACGCCATAGGCCAGGGGCGTCGAGACGCCGACGATGACCCCGCCCAGGGCGGGACCTGCGATGGCTCCGGTCTGGAAGGCGATCGACTGGGCGGCGATGGCGCGGGGCAGGGCGGCCCGGCCGACCACCATGGGCAGAAAGGCCTGGCTGGCCGGGGCCAGAAAGGCGCGGGCCGCGCCGAAGACGCAGGCGACGCTGAGCAGCCCCCACAAGGGCGGCGACCCGTTCAGAGCCATGCCCAGGAAGGCCAGGGCGCACAGGGCCTCGACCGCGATGGAGGCGCCGACGGTGGTCTTGCGGTCGCGCCGGTCGGCCATTTCCCCGGCCGGAAGCGTCAGGGCCAGCAGGGGGATGAACTGCACCAGGCCGACCAGGCCCAGATACAGGCTGGCCTGTTCGATCGGATGGTCGCGCCGGGCGATCTCATAGACCTGCCACAACAGGGCCGAGGACTGGACCTGGATGGCCAGCACCGCCGCGATCCGCCCGAACCACAACAGGCGGAAATCGTTCAGCCGCCAGGGATTGCTCCCGTGCGCGTCCTTGGCCGCCTGAGCGACGGCGGGGGTGATCGGCTCGGGCGCCTCAGGTGCGTCGGTCATGTTTGGGGTAGGGCGTTCCGTCGCGGTGGAAATAGCGGTCGGCCCCGGCGGGCAGGACCATGTCGATGTCGGGATAGTCGGCGCCGTCGCCGACGGGGTTGCGCGTGCCGACCTCCAGCAAGACCGCCTCGGCGTCCGAGCGGTTCTCGATCTTGTGGCCGTTGGCGACCCCGGCCTTGAAGCCCGCGCAGTCGCCCGCCCTCAGGACCGTCTCGCCATCGTTTTCGACCAGCACCACCTCGCCGGAAACGACCCAGACGAACTCATCCTCGGTTTCGTGCCAGTGGCGCTGGCTGGACCAGGCTCCGGCGGGCAGGCGCAGCAGATTGACGCCGAACTGATCCAGCCCGGCCGCGTCGCCCAGCTTGAACCGGCGGCGCGCCTTGCACGGCCCGGCGAATGCCTCGGGGTAGGACGTGCCGTGCCCGGTCGGGGCGGCGTCGATGTCGATCTTGGGCATGGGCTTCTCGCGGGCGGAGGCTGCCTCTAAAGCATAGCCTCATGAGCGGCGCATCCGTCACCCCCATCGATCCCGTCGAACTGACCCGCGACCTGATCCGTCGCCCCTCGGTCACCCCCGTGGACGCCGGGGCCATGGACGTGCTGGAGCGGGTGCTGACCGGCCTGGGCTTCGCCTGTCGCCGCATGGTGTTCGAGGGACCGACCGGCCAGGGCCAGGACGCGCGGATCGAGAACCTGTACGCCCGGCGCGGAACGGCGGCGCCCAACCTCTGTTTCGCGGGTCACACCGACGTGGTGCCGACGGGGGCGGAAACCGCCTGGAGCGCGGCCCCGTTCGAGGCCGAGGTGCGCGACGGGGTGCTGTACGGCCGCGGCGCGGTGGACATGAAGGGCGGCATCGCCGCCTGGGTCGCGGCTGTGTCTCAGATCCTGGCCGAGGGGGAGCCGGACGGGTCCCTGTCGTTCCTGATCACCGGCGACGAGGAAGGCCCGGCCCTGCACGGCACCAAACGGGTGGTCCAGGCCCTGACGGCCGAGGGCGAGATCATCGACGCCTGCGTGGTCGGCGAGCCGTCGTCGCAACAGGCGCTGGGCGACATGATCAAGATCGGCCGACGCGGTTCGCTGAACACCTGGATCACCGTGCACGGCAAACAGGGGCATGTGGCCTATCCCGACCGGGCGGCCAATCCGGTTCCGGTGCTGGCGCGGCTGTTGGCGCGGCTGGACGCCCATGTGCTGGACGCGGGCTATCCCGAGTTCCAGCCGTCGAACCTGGAGATCACCACCATCGACGTGGGCAATCCGGCGACCAATCTGATCCCGGCCGAGGCCAAGGCGCGGCTGAACATCCGCTTCAATCCGGCCCAGACGGGCGACGGCCTGATCGACTGGCTGAACCGCGAGGCGGGCGCCGAACAGGCGGCCTCGGGCCTGCGGATCACGCTGGAGCACCTGTGCTCGGGCGAGGCCTTCCTGACGGAAAAGGGGGCCTTCGTGGCGGCGGTTCAGGACGCCGTGGAGATCGAGACGGGGCGACGGCCCGAGGCCTCGACCACCGGCGGCACCTCGGACGCCCGCTTCATCCGGGCGATGTGTCCGGTGCTGGAGCTGGGCCTGGTCGGCCAGACCATGCACCAGGTCGACGAACGCGCCCCCGTGGCCGAGATCGAAGCCCTGACGCGGGTCTATCGCCGGGTGATCCAGACGGTGCTGGAGCGGCTTTCCTGACCCTTCCCTCCCCCTCGCGGGGGAGGAAGCGGCTGGCGGCCATTGCGTCGGCGGGCGAACGGGGCGATGCGGGAGGGATGAAGCCGACCTCGCCCGCCTTCATCATGCTGTTCGCCGTCAGCCTGATCGCGGCGGCGGGGAACATGGGGCTGCAATCGGTGCTGCCCGCCATCGGCCGTCAGTTCGAACTGGCCGACACCCTGGTGGCCGGAGCCTTCGCCATCTCGGCCCTGATGTGGACCGTGGCCTCGCCGTTCTGGGCGCGGCTGTCGGATCGGCTGGGGCGCAAGCGGGTCATATTGATCGGCCTGGGCGGGTTCGTCGCCTCGATGACCGGTTTCGGCGTCGCGGCGACGGCGGGGCTGGAGGGGTGGCTGGCGCCGCTGGTCGCCTTCGGCCTGATGGCGGTGGCGCGGACCATCTATGGCGTGTTCGGCTCGGCCGCGCCGATCGCGTCCCAGGCCTATGTCGCCGACCGGACCACGGCGGCGAACCGGACCCAGGCCATGTCGCTCTTGGCCTCGGCGCAAGGGCTGGGCACGGTGATCGGGCCGGTGCTGTCGCCGGTGTTCATTCTGCCGTTCGTGGGTCTGGCCGGGCCGCTTTACGCCTTCGCCCTGTTCGGCGCGGTCACCCTGTTGGTGGTGTGGCGACGCCTGCCCAGCGGCGGGGTGGCGCGCATTCCGACGCCCAAGGAGGGCGCGGCGCACAGGGGGCTGTGGCGGGACCCGCGGGTCAGGGACTATCTGCTGTACGGCCTGCTGGTCACCGGCGCCCAGGCGATCAACATCTCGGTGCTGGGCTTCCATGTCATCGACGAGATGGCCGTGACGGGCGTCGGCGTCGGCCAGGCCCAGGCCTTCGTGGCCGTGGCCATGTTCGCGGGCGCGGCCGGGACGTTGATGGTGCAGTGGGGGCTGATCCCCTTGCTGAAGCTGGAGCCGCGCGCCCTGATCCGCTGGGGGGCGGGGCTGGCGTTGCTGGGCAATGTCATCAGCATCGTCTCGCCCGGCTATTACGGCGTGGTGGTCGGCTATGCGGTGGTGTCGATGGGGGTCGGCTTCGCCCGGCCGGGCTTCACCGCCGGAT
>NZ_DAINBO010000032.1:0-22185 GCF_036732845.1 Brevundimonas sp.
CGATGGCGCCGCGCGCGAAGGGCAGGGGCAGGACCGCGCGATCCCAGGACCCCAGTCGGATCGCGGGACGGCACGACATGCCGATGAACAGGGCCGGCGCGCCCGACAGCTTGGCCAGCAGGGGCAGGCCCTCGGCCATCACATTGACCGGGCCGCGCGGGCCGTCGGGGGTGATGGCCAGGGCGCCGACCTTCAACTGACGCAGGCCGTCGCGCAGGGCCTGGGACCCGCCCTTGGCCCGATCCGCCTTGTCCTTGTTCGACGATGACCCGCGAATGGCGGGAAAGCCCTGCCGCGCCACCGCCTTGGCGATGAACTGGCCGTCGGGGGACAGCGAGATCAGCGCCTTGGCCGGCTGCGCCCGATCCAACGGCCAGCAGGCGGGCGACAGGCCGATGCGCGAATGCCAGAAGACGCACAGCACCCCCCCGCCGCGCGCCCAGATTTCCTGCGCCACGCCCTCGTTCTCATAGGTCCAGCGGATGGTGGCGAAACACAGCCGCATCCATTCGGCCAGCACCCAGGCCAGCGTCGCCTGCACCCAGGGGATGCGCAGCGGTCTCACGCGACCTCCGTCACGGCCGGGCCGCCGTCCAACGACTGTTGCCGGGCCAGGCGGGCGTAGAGTCCGTCGCGCCGGATGAGTTGGGCGTGAGATCCCTCTTGGACCACGCGTCCGGCTTCGATCACATAGATGCGGTCGGTGTTGCGCACGGTCGATAGACGATGGGCGATCATCAGGGTGGCGCGCCCCCGCATCAGCCGCTCCAAGGCCGCCTGGACCAGGGCCTCGCTCTCGGTGTCCAGGGCGCTGGTGGCCTCGTCCAACAACAGGATGGGCGCGTCCTTCAGAAAGGCGCGGGCGATGGCGATGCGCTGGCGCTGGCCGCCCGACAGGCGCAGGCCGCCCTCGCCGCCGCGGGTCTGATAGCCGTCGGGCAGGGCGCTGATGAAGTCATGGGCGGCGGCGGCGCGGGCCGCCTCCTCGATCTGTTCCTGGGTCGCGGCGGAGCGGCCATAGGCGATGTTGGCGGCGATGGTGTCGTCGAACAGGAACGGCTCCTGCGTCACCAGGGCGATGTGGTCGCGCAGGTCATGCAGCTTCAGCTCCCGCACGTCATGGCCGTTGATCGACACGGTCCCGGCGGTGACGTCGTAGAAACGCGGCAACAGGCTCAGGATCGTCGACTTACCGCCGCCGGACGGGCCGACCAGGGCCACGGTCTCGCCGGGGCGCACGGTCAACGACACGTCGCGCAGCGTCGGTTCGGCCTTGCCGTAGGCGAAGGAGACGCCGTCCAACCGCACCTCGGCGGGACCGCGCGGCAGGGGCTGGGCGTCCGGCGCCTCGCGGATCTCAGGCTCGATGTCCAGGGCGTCGAACAGGCGCCGCGCCGCCGTCAGCCCCTCGGTCATCACCGTCTGCAGATTGGTGACCTGGCGCAGCGACTGACCGGCCGCCATCAACAGGCCGATGAAGGCGGCGAAGGCGCCGACGGTCATGCCCCCGCCCTGCGCCCGCCATCCGGCATAGGCCATGACGGCGGCCACGATGATCATGGCCACCAGATTGCTGGCGGGTCCGGCGAAGGCGCGGGCGTCGGCCGACTTGATGACATGGCGCTGGCGGCGGGCCACCACTTCGCCGACGCGGGCTTCCTCGGCCGCCTCGCGGTTCTCGATCTTGATCAGGCGGACGCCGTCCAGATTCTCCATCAGGGCCGTGGACAGGACCTCGGTCTCCTTCATGGCGCCGGTGGTGGCCTTCTTCGTCTTGCGTGAGAAACGGCGCAGCACCAGGCTGATCAACGGCACGCCCAACAGCACGATCAGCGTCAGCCGCCAGTCGATGAAGGCCATGGAGACCAGCACGGCGACCAGCGTCAGCCCGTGCTGGGTGTAGTTGACCACGCCGTTGGTGAAGGCCTCGCGCACCAGGTTGGCGTCGAACAGCACGCTGGAGACGAAGGCGCCCGAATGCTGGCTGCGCAGCCGCGCCAGGTCGGCCCGGATCATGGCGCCGAACAACCGCACCTGGATGTCGCCGACGATGCCGTGACCCAGCCGGTTGACCAGGGCCGCCTGGGCCAGCGCGGCGGCCGTCCAGACCAGGGCCACGCCGATGATGATGGCGGGAATCCAGGTCACCGCCTGTCCGGCCGGGATGTGGATCAAGCCCCAGACCGAAACCGGCGTCTGTTCAAACAGGCCGTCGATGGCCGGTTCGAGCAGGCGCAGCACGGTCGCCGACATCAGGCCCGCGATCCCGGCGCACAGCATGGCCGCGACCAAGGCCCCGACGTGCCGGGACAGATAATCGCGCCAGATCCGCGCCATCAGGGGGCGCAGACCCTGAGTTTCAGACGGGACGGTGGTTTCGGTCATCGGTCGGAGGTCGGACGGCGGAGGGGGGAAGTCAAGCCGCCAAGAGTCTGATTGGTTGATGCGGAAATGCTTCGCCTTTCCGTCGATGCCGTGAATCAGGCTTCAGATCAGGGCGGACCGAAATCTGAGTCCCGTCTGACGAGCATCCGGCTGGACCGATTTCGGCCTAGTGACGTCGGGCGTTGCAACCCCTATGTGCGGGATCATGACCGGTGCGGACCTGAGCACGCGATGGAGCCGCTTCAAGGCCCATTGGCGCTATTTCTGGGGGGATCACGCCTTCCTGCGGACGGCGTTCGCCAACGCCCACTGGCTGGGTCCCGATCTGGTGCGCACCAACCAGCCGTCGCCGGGCCAACTGGCCTATTGGAAGCGGCGCGGGATCAGGACGGTCGTCAATCTGCGCGGCGCGCGCGACGAACCCTATTACTGGCTCGAGACCGACGCCTGTCACCGCCTGGGTCTGGAGCTGATCGACGCGCCGCTGGATTCGCGCGATCCGCCGGGCGCTGATCGCGTGCGCCGCGCCCGCGACCTGTTTCGGACGATCCGGTATCCGGCCTTGATCCACTGCAAGTCGGGCGCGGATCGCGCCGGACTGATGGCGGTGCTGTACCGGCATTTCCATCTGGGCGAGCCGGTGTCGGTCGCCATGGCCGAACTGGGCAAGCGCACCCTGCATCACCGCGAGGGGCTGACCGGCGTGCTGGACTATACGCTGGAGCTATATGTCGCCGAGGGCGAACCGGCGGGGCTGGACTTCCTGCAATGGGTCGAACGGCCGGACTATGATCCCAAGGCGATCAAGGCGGCCTTCAAGGCCTCGTGGTGGGGCACGCTGCTGACCGAGCGGCTGTTGCGGCGCGAATAGGGTTCAGCCCCAGGGACCCTTGCGGCCGTCCGGCGAGGCTCCACGCTTTTCGGCCGCCTGCTCGGCCTCGCGCCGGGCCTTGCGGTCGGCCTCCCACTGTTTGAACCAGCGCGCATAGCCCCGCTCGCGTCGCAGAACCACCAGCCAGAAGACCAGCAGCGCCAGAAGGCTGAGCAGGGCCGCGATCTGTTCGGCGTCCAGCGTCGTTCCGAACAGGGTCATGGGTGCGGTCCCTCGCGCGGCGGCGCCGAGGCGAAGGGATCGGTCGCGGCGGCGTCGGCCGGGGCGGTCGGTTCGTCTTGGGGCGTGTCCGGCTCGGGCCGCGGCTGGGCGGGCCGGGCGGGCGTGTGGCGCGTGGCCCACAACACGATGCCGACGGCCAGGGCCAGCAGGGCCAGCACGATCAGAAACGGGGTCATGGCTCAGCCTCCTTCGACAGGGTGCGCGCCTTTCGCAAGGCGTGTCGACCGTGCGGCGTTCTGGTCAGGCCTCGGCGCGAGGGTCGATCAGCTTGTGCGCGTGCAGGATGAAATAACGCATGTGGGCGTTGTCCACCGTGGCCTGGGCGCGCGCCTTCCAGGCCTTCTTGGCGTCGGCGTAGCTGCCGAAGGCGCCGACGAACTCGACCTTGGACAGGTCACGGAACACCGGGGCGTCCAGATGGCGCAACTCGCCGCCGATGACGAGGTGCAGCAATTGGTCGGTGTCAGGGTGGTCCGTCATGGGTGTTCCGGCATGAAAGTGAGAAGACTATGGGGCCAGCGGGATAGTCGCAGAGCGCGCGATGATCAACGGATGCAGCGCCGGCGCAGCGCAGACCAGGCTGACTTGGCGCGGATCGGGCCGGTTGAACCGCCACGGCTCGCCACGATGATCCGACACCTTCGCCCCGGCCTCGGCGGCGATCAGGGCGCCGGCGGCCACGTCCCAATCCCATTTCGGCGTCAGGGCCACGGCGGCGTCGAAGGCCCCGGCAGCGACCAGCGCCATACGGTAGGCGATGGCGTTGCGCTTCTCGAACCGCATCGGCGGCCAGGGTTCGGACCAATGCGGTCCCTGCATCACTTGCGCGTCGGCCAGCATGGCGGCGTCGTCCAGGGTCGTGGCGTCCGAGGCCGTGATCGGGCGTCCGTTCAGCCGAGCGCCCTGACCCGCGACCGCGTCGAAGGTCTCGTTCAGGGCCGGGGCGTGGATCACGGCGGCGACCGGCGCCCCGTTCTCGACCACGGCGATGGGCACGCACCACCAAGGCTTGCCCTTCATATAGGCCACGGTGCCGTCGATCGGATCGACCACGAAGATGCGTTTCTTATCCAGCCGGTCGGCCGAATCCGCCGTCTCCTCCGACAGCCAGCCATAGTCGGGCCGCGCCCCCAGCAGGGTTTCGCGCAGCATCTGGTCGATCGCCATGTCGGCGCTGGTCACGGGCGAGCCGCCGGACTTGGACCAGATCTTCAGTCCCGCTTCGCGCTCGGCCAGGGCGCGGTCGCCCGCCTCCAGCGCCGCGCGCCGGATCAGGGCCAGGTCCTCGGCCCAATCTGCGGGATCGGCGGTCATTTGCCCGCGATCGCCACCGCGTCGAACAGCAACGACGGTGCGTTGAACGAGCCTCGGAACTCCAGGTCCGAGCCGCGCTGCATCCGGGCGTAGAGATCCGTCAGCTTGCCGGCCACGGTGATCTCGCTGACCGGGTAGGCGATCTGACCGTTCTCGAACCAGAAGCCCGACACCCCCGCCGACCAGTCGCCGGTGTTGGAGTTCAGCGACGGCCCGAACATCGAGGTGATCAACAGGCCCGTTCCCGCCTGGCCCATCAGACCGGCCAGATCGGCGTCGCCCGGCGCCAGGTGCAGATTGTGGGTCGAGACGCCGGGCGGTCCCGCCAGCCCGCGCGAGGCGTGGCCGGTGGACGCCAGGCCCAACTGTGCCGCTGCCGAACTGTTCAACAGCCAGGTCTTCAGCACGCCGTCCTCGACCAGGGCCAGACGTGACACCGCCACGCCCTCGTCGTCGAACGGGGTCGAACCCAGGCCGCGCGGGCGGAACGGGTCGTCGATCAAATCCACGCCTTCGGGCAGGACTCTTTGGCCCAGCCGGTCCTTCAGGAAGGAGACGCCGCGCGCCACCGCCGGGCCGGAGATGGCGCCCAGCAGCGGCGACAGCACCTGGGTCGCCACCCGGTTCTCGAAGATCACCGGCGCGGTGGTCGAGGCGATCTTGCGCGGGCCGGTGCGGGCCACGGCGCGCTTGCCCGCTTCCAGGCCGATGGTTTGGGCCGAAGGCAGGTCGGACAGGTGACGGGTGGTGCGGCTCTCGCCGCCGCGCTCCATGGCCCCGTCCTTCTCTGCGATGACGCCGACGCCCAGGGCGTAGCCGCTGCCGCGATAGGCGCCGTCGAAACCGTGGCTGGTGACCAGCCGCCATTCGCTGTCGGACCAACTGGCGTGGCCGCCCTCAGACTTGGCGACGCCGGGCACGGCCAGGGCGGCGGCCTCGGCTTCGGCGGCGGCGCGCTCCAACTGTTCGGCCGTGCGGCCCGAGGGGTCGTGCACGTCCAGATCGGGAGCCGGGCCGCAGGCCAGGCGATCCTGGGGCGCCAGGCCCGCATAGGGGTCTTCGGGGGCCAGCCGCGCCATGGCCACGGCGCGTTCGACCAGCCGCGTCCGGGTCGCCTCCGACAGGTCCGAGGCCGAAACGGTCGCCTGGCGTTTGCCGATAAAGACCCTCAGGCCCAGATCGCGGCTTTCCTCGCGCTCGACATCCTCCAGCGCGCCGTTGCGGACGCCGACCGACAAGGCGCTGCGGTGTGCGGACACGGCCTCGGCGGCGTCGGCCCCGGCCTTCAGGGCCGCGGCGGTCAGATCATGCAGAATGTCGGGGGACGTCGAAACGGAGGAGGCGGCCATGCCCCGATATGGCCGACCGCCCGCCCCGCCGCAACGGTCTCAGGCCATCAGCGGACAGATCACCAACGCCCCCGCCGCGCCGATCAACGCCAGCAACGTCAGGATCATGCCGATCAACCGCCCGACGCCAGGGCCACGGCCGTGGCTGAGACCGAAACCGTGAATGATCCGCCCGGCCAGCAGGGTTCCGCCGACCGCATGCACGGCCCACAGCGGATAGCCCAACAGGGCCAACAAGATCAGGGCGCCGATCCCCACCGGGATGTATTCCGCCGCATTGCCGAACGCGCGCGTCGCCACGACCACCTGTTTCACGCCGCCGTCGCCGAACAGCACCTTGTGCCGCCGCCGATTGGCCACGACGCGGAACGCCAGCAACACCAACAAAAGGATCAGCAGGCCGGACCACAGACCGGCGGCTTGAAGCACGCTCATTCGATCTCCCTCCCCACGGGATACAGACGATAGCGGTCATCATAGAACGGCGTGCGCTCATAGAACCACGCCAAACGCGCATCCCCGTCGGCGGCGAAGGCGGGATCGGCGGCCAGCTTGGCCTCGAACTCGGCCTTCAGCGCCGGATCGGCCGCCATCATCCGCTCGGCCAGGGGGGCGATGGCGTAGCCCTCGATATATTCGACGCGGTTCAGCACCTCGGGGAACAGGCCCCAGGCGAACAGGCTCTCGACCGACTGCGGCTCCAGCATCAGGATCGCCACGTCGCCCAGCGGCTGGTCCGTCGACACCCGCGCCGAGCCGGGCGGATAGGTCCAGTCGCGGCGTTCGGTCGAGACCTCGGTCACCCGGATCGGCACATGGCCTTCGTTGGTGGTGCGCGAGACCTCGGGGTTCTCCAGCCGCAGCATCTCGACGTTCACGGTGCGCGGCGCGGTCAGGATCTCCATCTGCACGCCGTGGATGCGCAGCCGCTCGATCACGTCGGCCCGATGCGCCGGCACCCAATAGGCGCGCGGCCGGTTCAGCGTCAGCGTCGGGCGCGAGCCGTAGAAGGGCAGGGACCAGATCTCGGGATCGGCCTGGCCCAGCCAGCGGACCTCGCGTCGGCCGGACGCCGGGCTGTCATAGGTTTCGTAGGTGATGCCCTTGAACTGGCGCGTATAGGCGGGCGTCGGGTCGGCCTGGAAATTGGTCGGCAGCTCGGCGGGGCGCAGGGCGCGGTCGGCGGTGATGGCGGCGCGCAGGTCGCGGCCCTTGTCGGCCAGCAGCCGCATCGCCTCTTCCAGAAAGACGTAGGTGCCCAAGACCCGTTGCTCGTGCGGCTTCAGGCTGTGGTTCTCGATCAGGATCGTCGGCACATGGGCGGCCGAACCCCAGCCGTTGGAGAACCGCTCGCCCAGCCCCCCGTCCGACAGGCCCGCGCGCGGATTGGCGTCGTCGATGCCGAACACCAGTTCGCCGGGGATGTGTCCCTCACGCTCCAGCGCCGCGTACATCGCGGGCTTGAAGGCGTCGTTCAGCCATCCGGCGATGGCCGGGCTGCGGCTCCAGACGCCGTTCTCGCCGTTGAAGCCGAAGGTGACGTCGTACTGGTAGTCCATGCCGTCGGTGACGTGGATGTCGACGTACAGATCCGGCCGGTATTTCAGGATCAGACCGCGCACGGCCCGCATCTCGGCCTGGTCCAGCTTCAGATAGTCGCGGTTCAGGTTCTGGTTGGTCGCGGTGTTGCGCCAGCCCTGGATGCGCGGCCCGCGCTGGTTGGGGCGGGAATAGGCGCTGGCCCGCTCATGCCCGTCGACCGACAGGATCGGGATCAGGATCAGATTGACCCGGTCCAACAGGGCGTCCTTGCCGTAGAAGGCGATGTCGCGCAGCAGCATCATGCCCGCGTCCTTGCCGTCGATCTCGCCCGGATGGATGCCGGCCTGGGCCAGCAGCACCGGCTTGGCCGGATCGAAGGCCGCGCCGTCTTTCGACGCGATCACCGCATAGATCGGCCGCCCCTCGGGCGAGACGCCGAACTGTTCGATGCGGATCAGGTCTGACGCGGCGTCCAGCCGGTCGAACCAGGCGCGGGTGTCGGCGTAGTTGGGCGAAAAGTCGTGCTCGGCGTCCGTCTCGAAGGCCGTGACCCACGGGTCGTCGGTCCCGCGCAGCAGTTCGCGGCTCTTGCCGTCCCAGGCGGGCGCGGGGGGCAGGAAGGGCTGGTCCCACGGCGCGACATTGGGGACGGACTGGCTCATGGCGGGACTCGCGAACAGGGCCGCCGCGGCGGCGATCAGCAGAAGGGGGCGCATGGCGGCCACTATTGGCTCCCAGGCGCGGAAGGCAAGACGGATGGGCGATCGGCCGCCGCTCGGATCTGGGCCTGGGTGACGCCGTCGCCATCCGCGTCATAGGCCCCCCAGTGGGGCTGATAGGCCAGGGCCGCCGCCGACGCGACATAGTAGAAGACCTGAAAGCCGATCAGGGCGCCGAACAGCCTCCGACGTCGGGTCAGGGCCGCGGGCACGGTCAAGAGCAGGAAAAAGACGGCGTTGACCGCCTCTCCGAAGATTTCCGAAGCCCGGTTCTCGCTCGGCCAGGCGATGACGATGGCCGCGGTCCAGGCCAGGGCGTTGGAAACGATGACCAACAGCAGAACCGCCCGTTTGTTGGCCCAGAAATGGTCATCCAGTCGGGCGGCCCCGTCCTCCGCCTCAGGAAACACCAGCGAGGCGGCGATGAAATAGACCAGGGCGATCGCCAGGCTGAGGACCAGCATGCCGTAGCTGTAGGGCAGCAGTCGAAAGCTGGACCAGGCGGCGCCCCAGAAGGTCGAGATGTCCAGCGCCACGAAGGTCGCCAGAAGGGGAGTCAGCCATCCGACGCGCACGCTCTTGCGATGTTTGAACGCACGCGCCGCGCCCGTCGCCATGACGGTCAGGGACAGGCCCAGGACCAGGCCGTAGAAGCTGAAGAAAAATTCGAACGGGGTCACGGAGGCGACGAACCGGGCGGCTCGGCGGCTCGGTTGGGGGCCGTGACCGCCGACGGCAGGGCGATCTGTCCGTCCTCATCGGTCGAGGCGGCCTGCGGCAGGATCACGCTGGCCACCGCCAGGAACAGATACAGCGCCACCTGGAAGCCGATGGCGACGCCGAACAGCCAGCGCCGCTTGGTGACGGCCGCCGTGCCCGTGAGCACGACATAGAGGGTCGCGGTGATCGCATACTGTCCGATCAGGAACAGGCCATGCTCGCGCGTCAGATTGACCAGCACCAGGGCGGTCACATTGAGCAGGTTGGCCGCGATCAGCAGCGTCAGCACGGCGCGTTTGTTGGTCCAGAAATGCTCATCCAGGCTGTCCGCCTCGTCCTCCGGCTCTGGAAACAACAGAGAGGCGGCGATGAAATAGACCGTGGCGATCACCAGCCCGGCGACGATCAGGCCATAGCTGAAGGACAGGTGGCGAAAGTTGTTCCAGGCCGAGTCCCAGAAGGTGGCGATGTCCAGGGCGACAAAGGTCGCCAACAGGGTCGTCAACCAGCCGACGCGCACTGTCTTGCGGTGCTTGAACGCCCGCGCCGCGCCGGTGGCGATCACCGCGACGGACAGGCCCAGCAACAGGCCGTAGAAGCTGAAGAAGAACTCGAACGCGCCCAACCTATCCTCCTGTCGCCGGCGACCATCCGCCCTGGGCGATCAGGATCGCCCCCGCCCGCGCCATGTTCCACAGCGTGTAAGCCAGAACCACCAGCATGGCGGTTATGACCACCGGGCGCTGTGGGGCAAAGGCGGCGGTCGCGGTGCAGACGGCGAATAGGCCCACGCCGATCACCAGGCGGGGCGACCAGAGGGCGGCCCACTCCGCATCGACCAGCGCCAGCGCCCCCAGCAGCGCCCAGACCAGGGCATTGGCCGCCAGCACGCAGCCGAACACCACGCGCCGGTGGCTCCAGAAATGCTCATCCAGGTCGATGCGGGTCTCAACGCCCTCGGCGCTGACCCGCGGGAAGGTCACGCTGGCGGCGATATAGAAGGTCGAGGCGATGACCAGACCGACCAGCAGCAAGGCCGGATTGAACGGCGCATCGCGAAAGAATCGCCACGCCTGGTTCCAGAAGGTCGCGAGGTCCACCGCGACGAAGACGGCCAAGAGCGGCGTCAACCAGCCGAACCGCACCCGCTGACGCTCATGCAGCACCCGCGCGAACCCGCCCACCAGCTCGGCCACCGACAGACCCAGCAATAGGCCGTAGAACGAAAAGAAGAATTCGAACGCGCTCATGCAGCCCCCCAGCCGCCTTCATGGTCGATCAGGTCTACTTTGAGATCGTCTCCCCGTCACGGGGAGCCGACGTCAGGACAGGAAGGCGAGCCTGACGACGTAGAACATGATCAACCACGCCAGCATCACGGCGTTGGCGACCCGGTTCCGCACCAGGCAGATTGCCAGCATGGGCGGAAAGACCCACAGCACCACGATCAGGATGGTGGGCGAGGTCCAGAACGCTCGCAAGGCGTCGACGCCGCCGACCACCCCCAATAGCGCCGTATGCGACAGGGTCTTGGCGATCCAGACGCCGCCAATGACCCAGCGTTTGTGCTGGTCATAGAATTCGTCCAGCGACGGCCAGGCGTCCAGGTCGTCCGGGAACACCAACGACGCGGCCAGATAATAGACCCCGGCGATGGCCAGCCCGATCAGCAGCAGCAGATAGCTCGGCTCGACTCCCTGCATCCGGGTCCACGAGATCGACCAGAAGGAGGCGACATCCAGCAGCACGAACACGGCCAGAAGCGGCGTCACCCAGCCCAGCCGGACCCGGTCGCGCCGTCGCAACACCTTGCCGAACCCGGTGATGACCTCCACCACCGACAGCCCCAGGATCAGGCCGAAGAAGCCGAAGAAGAACTCGAATCCGCTCACAGCCCCACCCCCGATGGTTCAGGGCGCGACCCTATTTCCAGATCGGCGTTCCGTCACCGACAAACCAACCGGGGTCATGATGGGGACGACGGCTTCGGTCAGGTGCTGCCGCTGGCCAAGGCGCTGGCATAACCGTCTCCGACATAGAGCGGCAGGTCGCCCTGGGTCTCGGTGTCGGCTTCATAGGCCAGCATGCGGCGCTGGCCTTCCGGCGCCATGTCCAGCCCCATGAATTCCCGCGTCTCCAACTGCAGCGCGTCCGGCAGGGGCAGGGAGCCGCCCAGATAGACCGCCCGTTTGATCGCACCGATGGACGCCTTGTGCCGCTTGCCGAAGTGGGCGGCGAGCGCCTTCGCCTCGGCGACGACCTGACCGCGCGGAGCCACGGCGTCGACGGCGCCGATCGCCAAGGCTTGCTGCGGAGTGAAGGGCTTGCCCTCCAAAATGGCGACCAGTGAACGGTGAGACCCGACCAGGCGGGTCAGCCTTTGGGTGCCGCCGCCGCCCGGCATGATGGCGAGCAGGACTTCCGGCTGGCCGATGAAGGCGTCGGCGTCGGCCATCACCCGCAGGTCGCAGGCCCAGGAAAACTCCGCGCCGAGGCCCAAGGCCGGACCTTCCAGGGCGGCGATGAACACCGCCGAGGCGCTGTTCATCTTCAAAAACAGGCCGTGCAGGCGATCCAGACCGAAGGTGTCCGGGTCCGGCGGCGGGGCCGAAGCGCCCGCGGCCAGCCGCGCCTTGAGCTTGACGCCGCCTTCCTGGAGCCAGGTCACATCCGCATGGCTGATGAAGCGCGTGGGGTGGGCGCTGGTGAAGATCACCGCATGGATATCCGGGTCCTGATCGACCTCGGCGACCAAGACCTCAAGCGCACGGGCGACGGTTTCGCCGAATTCCTGTCGAGGTCCGCCGTTGATCTCGACCATCAGGGTCGCGCCGTCTCGGTGGGTTTTCAACACATCGGCGGGGGTGGAAAGGTCAGACATGGACGCTCATCCTTAGTAAGTTGCTAAAAGCAACCTACTATCTCCCGGGAGGATGTCAACGCTTCTGGAACCTTGGTCAGTGAGGGGCTATTTCCAGATCGGCGTTCCGTCACCGGGCAATCCGAGGCGGTCCCACATCTCGCTGACCCGTTCGACCACATCGGTCTCCATGCGGATCTCTTGGCCCCATTCGCGTTTGGTTTCGGGTTCCCATTTGTCGGTGGCGTCCAGGCCGATCTTGGAGCCGAGACCGCTCTCGGGGCTGGCGAAGTCCAGATAGTCGATCGGGGTCGACTCGATCACGGTGATGTCGCGGGCCGGGTCCATCTTGGTCGAGACGGCCCACATCACGTCCTTCCAGTCGCGGGCGTCGATGTCGTGGTCCACCACGATGACCCATTTGGTGTACATGAACTGGCGCAGATAGCTCCAGACGCCCAGCATCACCCGCTTGGCGTGGCCCGGATAGGCCTTCTTCATCGACACCACGGCGATGCGGTAGCTGCACCCTTCGGGCGGCAGCCAGAAGTCGATGATCTCGGGGAACTGCTGTTGCAGCAGCGGAATGAACACCTCGTTCAACGCCTCGCCCAGCACGCTGGGTTCGTCGGGCGGGCGGCCGGTGAAGGTGGTCAGATAGATCGGGCCCTTCCGCATGGTGATCGCCGTCACCTGGAACACCGGGAAGGTCTCGACCGAGTTGTAATAGCCGGTGTGGTCGCCATAGGGACCTTCGGGTGCGTGCTCATCCAACAGGACGTGGCCCTCCAGCACGATCTCGGCCTGGGCCGGGACCATCAGAGGCACGGTCTTGCACGGAACCAGCTCGGCCTTGGCCCCGCGCAGCAGGCCCGCGAACTGATATTCCGACAGGGTGTCCGGCACCGGCGTCACCGCCGCCAGGATCGTGCCCGGATCGGCGCCCAGAACGACGGCGCAGGGCAGGGGGTCTCGCTTTCCGGCCTTCTTGTGCCGGGCGTAGTGCTGGGCGCCGCCCCGGTGGGCCAGCCAGCGCATGATGGCCCTGTCCTTGCCCAGCACCTGCATCCGGTAGATGCCCAGGTTGAAGTCGTCTTCGGCGCTGTCGGACGGTCCCTTGGTCACCACCAGGCCCCAGGTGATCAGGGGCGCCGGTTCGCCGGGCCAACAACCCTGGATGGGCAGGGCGGTCAGGTCGATCTGGTCGCCCTTCAGCACCACCTGCTGCACCGGCGCGGTCTTCACCGTCTTGGGGCGCATGGCCATGGCGGTCTGAACCATGGGCAGCATCTCGATGGCGCCGGCCATGTCGCGCGGCGGCGTCGGATGACGCAGGGCCGCCAGCAGTTCGCCGACCTGACGTAACTCCGCGGCGGTGGTGCGGGCCTTCTTGTCCAGGGTCACGCCCATGGCGACCCGTTTCACCGTGCCGAACAGATTGGCCAAACAGGGGATGGGGCTGATCGAACCGTCGGGCATGACCGGCTTTTCAAACAACACCGCCGGGCCGCCGTTGCGCAGCAGCCGGGTCTGAATCTCGGTCATCTCCAGATGGGTCGAAACCGGCTCAGTGACGCGCACCAGCTCGCCCTCGGCTTCCAGCATGTCGATGAAGTCGCGCAGGGACTTGTAGGCCATGCCGTTCGATTAGGCGGCCCGGGGGTCTCTGTCACCTGCCCATGAAAAAGGCCGCGTCCCGAGGGGCGCGGCCTGATCCGTTTTGAACGGGCGAAACGCCTATTCGATGTCTTCGTTCAGCAGGCCGACCTTGAAGAAGCCGTTACCCTGCATGGTGTTCATCACTTCCATGAAGGCGTTGTACTTCACCTCGGGCTGGGCGCGCACGAAGACGCGTTCGTCGCGGCAGTTCGGGGTCGGCTGCAAGGCCGCGCAGACGTCGGCGGCCAGGGTTTCGATGGTGGTCTGCTTGTCGGCGATGAACAGCGAACCGGTGTCCTGGATGGTGATGTACACCGGCTCCTTGGGGTTCGGATCGTTGTTCGGCACGGCCGGCGGAAGGTCGAGGCGGATCGACACGGTCGCCAGCGGCGCGGCGACCATGAAGATGATCAGCAGCACCAGCATGATGTCGACGAACGGCGTGACGTTGATCTCGCTGTTTTGAGCGATCGTCTTGCCGCCCTGGCCGCCCGGGCCGGAAAGTTTGGCGCCCATGCGCTGTCGTCTCCATCTGAGGCCCCGCGCGTGGCGTGGGCCGAGCTTAAGCTTCGGAACGTCTCTTGGCGTCCCGAGAGGCGCTTGTAAAGCGATCTCCGACGTGGGGCGGTTCCATTGCGCCGAATACCCGCGTCAGGCGAAACCTCAACCGCGCTGAGCCAGCTTCAGGAAGCGGTCCATCAGGGCCGGATCGGTCTTGAAGGCGCCGGTGAAACGGGTGGTCAGGGTCGAGACGTGGCGATGATGCACGCCGCGCGTGGTCATGCACTGGTGTTCGGCGTCGATCATCACGGCGACCCCGGCGGGCGCCAGGTGCGATTCGAGGGCGGCGGCGATCTCTTGCGTCAGGGTTTCTTGCGTCTGGAGGCGTTTGGAGAAGATTTCGACCACGCGGGCGATCTTGGAGATGCCGACCACCTTGTCGGTCGGGACATAGGCGACATAGGCCTTGCCCAGGAAGGGGGCCATGTGGTGCTCGCAATGGCTCTCCACCTCGATGTCGCGCAGCATGACCATGTCGTCATAGCCCTCGACCTCCTCGAAGGTGCGGCTCAGCTCCTTGGCGACATCGGCGTCATAGCCCTGGAACCAGTCGCCATAGGCGTCGACCACGCGGCGCGGCGTGTCGATCAGCCCCTCGCGCGCGGGGTCGTCGCCGGCCCAGGCGATCAGGGTGCGCACCGCCTCCATCGCCGTCTCGCGCGACGGGCGGGCCTTGCGGTCGTTGTCGCCGACCAGGACCGGCTTGATGGAATTGACGCTCATTCTGGATCTCTTCGTGCGGCGGCGGATTGTTTGTCAGCCGTGACTGTTTATCGCCTCAGGCCCGGCTATATGGACCTTCCCTAGCGTCCTGCAAGAAAACTAAGGCCACTGCGCGACCATGCCGCTGCACATCCATGACACCCTGCGCCGTGAAAAGCGCCTGTTCGAGCCGCGCGATCCGAACCGGGTGACCCTCTATGTCTGCGGCCCGACGGTCTATGACTACGCCCATATCGGCAATACGCGGCCGCCGGTGGTGTTCGACGTCCTGGTGCGGCTGTTGCGCCGGACATACGGCGCGGACGCCGTGATCTACGCCCGCAACGTCACCGACGTGGACGACAAGATCAACGCCAAGGCGGCCAAGGAAGGCGTGCCGATCGGCGAGGTCACGGCGCGGTACGAGGCCGCCTATCTGGACGACATGGCCCGGCTGAACGTCAGCCCGCCCGACATCGCGCCGCACGTCACCGACCACATGGCGGCCATCACGGCCCAGATCCAGGCCATCATCGACGCCGGCTGCGCCTATGCGGCCGAGGGGCACGTGCTGTTCGACGTCTCGGCCTATCCGGCCTACGGCGCGCTGTCGGGACGCAATCTGGACGACATGATCGCCGGCGCCCGCGTCGAGGTCGCGCCCTATAAGAAGAATCCGCACGACTTCGTGCTGTGGAAGCCGTCGAAACCGGGCGAGCCGTCTTGGCCCAGCCCCTGGGGCGACGGACGGCCGGGCTGGCATATCGAATGCTCGGCCATGATCGAGGCCCAGTTGGGCCTGCCCATCGACATCCACGGCGGCGGCGTCGATCTGGTGTTTCCGCACCACGAGAATGAGATCGCCCAGGGGGTCTGCGCGCATGGGCACGCGCACGGCGTCGCCTCGCACGACGAATACAGCCGCTATTGGATGCACAACGGCTTTCTGACCGTGGACGCCGAGAAGATGTCCAAGTCGATCGGCAATGTCCTGTTGCTGCACGATCTGGTGCAGGCCATGCCGGGCGAGGTGGTGCGCTGGGCCTTGCTGAGCGCCCATTACCGCCAGCCGCTGGACTGGAACCAGAGCCTGTTGGACCAATCCAAGAAGAACCTGGACCGGCTGTACGGCGCCCTGCACCGTGCCGCCGCCGTTCCGGCCACGACCGACGAACCGCCCGCCGACTTCCTGAAGTCGATCCAGGACGATCTGAACACGCCCGGCGCCATGGCCGCCCTGTTCGCCCTGTCCAGCGAGATCGAGCGCGGCATGACGGCGGGCGATGACGCGGCCGTGGGCGAGGCCAAGGGGCGGCTGATCGCGGCGGCGAACATTCTGGGCGTGCTGCAATCGGACCCGGCCGCCTGGCTGGAAGGCGAGGTTTCGGACACGCTGCGCATCGAGGTCGAGGGCCTGCTGGAACAACGCGCCGTCGCCCGCGCGTCCAAGGACTGGCCCGCCGCCGACCGCATCCGCGACCGCCTGACCGAACTGAACGTCGTGGTCATGGACGGGCCGCAGGGCGCGACCTGGCGGCTGAAGAGCTAGGGGCGGTCGGGGAGCGGAAACGGTCCCCAAAAAACGGCGCACGACCCTGCCGCGTGTCACATAATTTCTCGAATTCGGCAGCGTCGGATGGGCGATCAGGCGTTTTGACCTGACAGTCAGACGGGCCGAAACCCGCCTTGGGCGTTCCTATCGCGCGGCGGACGCGAATGCCCGCCTGTCGGGTTCTGGCGAGGCTGGAGCGAGGCTTCATCCCGACAGTCTGCCCCCGCCGCGAACCCAGGCGTGTGGATCATGGCAGGGGTGGTGCGAGCGGCGGGGGTCGAACCCGCATGACCGAAGTCGACGGATTTTAAGTCCGTTGCGTCTACCAGTTTCGCCACGCTCGCGGCGTGAAGCTGAGACCTGAGGCGTCGGCGGAATCACGAGGGCGACCCGCCGGGACAGATCAGGCTCTAGGGTTGAGTAGCCGCCGGACGCGTCGCGCGGAAGTCCACGTCGGAATCGGCGATCAGCAGGATCAGGGCGGCCCAGGCGGCGACGTTCTGGGTCATCTGTTCCGGGTCGATCTTGTCCACGGTGTCGTCGGCGGTGTGGTGCAGGTCGAAATAACGCGTGCCGTCCTGACGCAGGCCGAACACCGGCACGCCCGCCCGGGCCAGCGGGCCGATGTCGGCGCCGCCGCTGAGTTCCGCCTCGGCCGGCAGGATGCCCAGCGGGCGCAGGACGCGCGCGGCGGCCTTGCCGAAGTCGGTGTCGGCCGAACCGGGCGGCAGGCCCAGGGCGTAGATGCGGTCGGCGCCGAAGTCGCTCTCTCCGGCGATGATGTGGCGGTCCACCTGCCCGACCTGTTGGACGCCGCGCAGATAGGCGCCGCCGCCGTTGCCGGTGTTGGTCGGCTGGGCCACCTCTTCGGAGCCGTACAGGACCACGCGGATGGTGCGGGCGGGGCGGCGGCCCGAGTCCATCACGGCCTTGGCCGCGGCGATGGTGATGGCGCCGCCCGCCGCGTCGTCGATGGCGCCGGTGCCCAGGTCCCAACTGTCCATGTGCGAACCCAGCACGATGATCTCTTCCGGCCGGGTGCGGCCCGGCAGGTCGGCGACGACGTTGTGCGACGTGGTCTGATAGGTGCGCGCGGTCGAGTGCAGACGGATGCGCACTGTCTCGCCCATCGCCACCAGGCGCGTGACCTGATCGGCGTCGGGCGCGCTGAGGGCGAAGGCGGGCACCGGAACCTTGCCGTCGACATAGCGGGTGGTGCCGGTGTGCGGCATGCGGTGCTCGTCAGTGCCCGCCGAACGCATGATGAAGGCGACGGCGCCCTTGGCGGCGGCGGCGGACGGCCCGGCGCCGCGAATGCGCGACAGCGAGCCGTAGCCCGAGCCGTCCTGCATCCGCACCATCTGGCCGCCGTCGACATAGGCGATCTTGCCCGTCAGAGATCCAGCCGGGGCGGCGTTCAGGGCGTCCAGGCTGTCGAAACGCACGATCTCGGCCTCGATCCCGGTCTCGGGCGTGCCCGGCGAATGGCCCAGGGCGGCGACGGCCAGTCGCTGCGGACGCGGGCCTAGGATGGCCGCGCTTTCTTCGCCGCGCTCCCAGCCGACCAGGGGGAATTCCTCGATCCGCACATTGCGGAAGCCCAGACCGCGCAGATAGTCGGCGGCCCAGCGGAAGGCGGCCGTCTCGGCTTCGGACCCGGCGGGGCGCGGGCCGAACCGGGTGGTGATCTGGGTGACGTAGTCCAGCGCCACGTTCTGGGCCAGGGCCTGGTCCCGCACCTGTTCGGCGGCGCGAATGGCGGCGGCGTCCTGGGCCTGGGCGCAGCCCGCGGCTAGGCTGAAGAAGGCCGAGGCCGCGACGGCGACGGTCAGGTTGCGGATGCGAGTCACGGAGGCCCTCCAGCGGTGTGCGCCGGGACCGTATCCGTCCCGCAATCGGAACGTAAGGTCTTAGCCGTTCTGCAAATAGGGTTCGACCGGACCTTGCAGCTTGACGGTCAGGGCCTTGCCCTTGCGATCGACGCGATTGCCCAGGGCCAGACGCACCCAGCCTTCGGACACGCAGTATTCCTCGACATTGGTCTTCTCCTCGCCCTTGAAGCGGACGCCGATGCCGCGCGCCAGCAGCTCGCCGTCATAGAAGGGGCTGGCGGGATCGACGGAGAGGCGGTCGGGCAGGGGGGCGTCGGTCATGGTCAGGCTCGGGGATCAGGTGAGGCGCGGTTGATAGCGGGCCGCCGTCGCGGCGCCAACCGGGCTTACTGAACCGTCTGACGCGGCTGGGCGCCCGAGGTTGGGGCGGCGGCGGCTCCGTTTCCGGCCTGATAGGGCTGCGGCGACGTCGGTGCGGGGGCCGCGGCGGCCGGCTGGGCGGGGCGATTGGCCGGACGGGCGGCCGGACGGCGTGCGGGCGTGCGGTTGGCCGGGCGCGGCGCCGCAGCGGCGGGCGTCGCCGTCGGCGGGGTCGCGGGCGCGGCGGCGGTCTGGGTCGGGGTTGGAGCCGGGGCGGGCGGCGGCGCGGCGGGATTGGCGGCGGCGGCCACGGCGGCCTGGGCCGCCTGTTGCTGGCTTTCAAAACGACGCGCCAGCTTTTCGGTCAGTTCGCGGGCGGCGGCCGGCTCCATCTGGGCCATGACGGCCGAGAGAGAGCGCGGGCGCATGGCGGCGGCGACCGGCAGGCGCACCTTGTCGTCCAGGGTGGCGAAGATGCGGGCGGCCTCACGCGGGCGCATGGCGGAATAGACGGCGACCAGGCGGTCGATCTCGGCCTTCTCCTGCTCGCCGACCTGGCCCAGCAGGGTTTGCAGCTCGGCCTTCACCGCGTTCAGGGCCTGGGTCTTGGCGTCCAGCTTCTGCTCGGCCGCGGCCATCAGGGGCAGCATGGTGGCGAAGTCGTTGTCGCGGATGTCCAGCTCGGCGCGGCGGTCCTTCAGCGATTGAATGACGCGCAATTCGGCCGGCGACAGGCCCGCCTGCTGGGCCAGTTGTTCCGGCGTCAGGGCGCAGACGGCGGGCGCGGGCTTGGGCGCGGTTCCAGCGGCGGTCTCGGCGGCGGCGGGCGCGGCCTCTTCGGCCCAGGCCCTGGCGCCCTCGAACAGGCCAGGCGCGATCCCGATGGCGCGCACCACCACCACGCCTCCGATGGCGATGGCGACGAGCGGCAGGATGCGGGGAATGCGGGCCATGGGCTACTCGATCTCGGGCGTCAGATTGGCGTGGGCGGAATCAGGCGGCGAACAGGTCGTCGTCCAGGCTACGCCGGGCGCGGTTGAGGCTTTGCTTCGCGGATTGGTTAGCGGCCAGGGCTTGCAGCACCGGCGTGAACCGCTCGACCTGTTCGGCGGACAGAAGGCCGCCAGAGACCGGCTGGGCCTGCGGCTGCGGGCGGATCGGCTCGATCACCGCGCTCGGTTTGGCGGGGACAGGAGCATCGATGTCGCGGCCGGATCGGGCGATCAGGGCCTCCAACTCGGCCTTCACGGCGCGCGCCTTGACGATGCGGTCGTGCAGCAGGTCGGTCTCCTGGCCCGAAGCGCGCAACGAGGCCAGGGCCGCCTCGGCGCGCGAGGCGGCCATGTTCAACTCATTGACCGCCCCGGCGAACGCCAGTTGGCCGTCACGCAGGGATTTCAGCTTCTTGTCCAGCCGCACGCCATAGGCCAGGGCGCACGCCAGCAGCAGCATCAGCAGGGCGTCCATGATCACGCCGATCATCCGCGTCTCCCCTCGGTGATGGAGCCGGCCGCCTCGGGGCTGATGGGTCCCTCGACGCGCACGGCGATGTGCTGACCCTTCCTGCCCATCTTGCCGGTGGTCAGCGGAATGGCGCCGGCCTTCACCGAGATGTCGGAATCCGGCGTGGCGTTCAGCATCAGGGTGTCGCCGACCTTCAGGCTCAGCACCTTGGACAGGGGAACCTGCTGCTCGTCCAACACGGCGCGGATCTCGGTGTCCGTGGTCCAGAGTTCGGTGGCCAGGTGGCCTTCCCAGATGTTGTCGCGGCCGAATTTCTCGCCCATGAACTGCTGCAACAGCATCTTACGGATGGGTTCGAGCGTGGCGTAGGGCAGCAGCAGCTCGATGCGCCCGCCCCGGTCCTCCATGTCGATCCGCAGCTTGACCAGAATGGCGGCGTTGGCCGGGCGCGCGATGGCGGCGAAACGGGGGTTGGTCTCCAGCCGGTCCAGGTTGAAATTCACCGGCGTCAGCGGCTCGAACGCCGCCGAGGCGTCTTGCAGCACCACCTCGACCATCCGTTGCACCAACACGCGCTCGATCGTGGTGTAGGGCCGCCCTTCGATGCGCAGCGCCGCCGTGCCCCGGCGTCCGCCCAACAGCACGTCGACGATTGAATAGATCAGGTTGGAATCGACCGTCAGCAGGCCGTAGTTGTCCAGCTCCTCGGCCCGGAACACCGCTAGTATGGCGGGCAGGGGGATGGAGTTCAGATAGTCGCCGAAACGGATGGAGCTGATGTTGTCCAGGCTCACCTCGACGTTGTCGGAGGTGAAGTTGCGCAAGCTGGTCGTCATCAACCGCACCAGACGGTCGAAGACGATCTCCAGCATCGGCAGCCGTTCGTAGCTGACCAGCGCCGAATTGATGATGGCGCGGATGCCGGTGCGTTCGCTGTCGTCGCCGTCGCCGAGATCGAAACCGAGAAGGCTGTCGATCTCGTCCTGGTTCAGGACGCGCTCGGACAGGCCCGAGGCGCGCGCCTCTTCCTCGCCGAAACCGGCGGCAGGCTCGTCGTCCAAGGCCGCGTCGGTCATCGGCCTAGTTCACCAGCATTTCTTCGATCAGCACGGCGTCGACCTTGCCCGGCGCGGCGATCAGATTGACCCGACGCAACAGCTCGGCCTTCAGTTGGAAGGTGGCGGCGGAGCCTTGCATCTCTTCAGGGCGCAGTTCGCGCAGGAAGGCCTGGAACATGTCGCGCATGCGTGGCGCCTCGGTCTGCAGGTGTTCGGCCACCCCCGCGTCCTGCATCTCCAGCGTCAGCTTCAGCTTCACGAAGGTCGGGCGGCCGTCGGCCGCCTGAACGTTCGCCGTCATGTCGGGCAGCGTGTAGAAGGTGACGCCGTCGGGACCCTCGCTGATCTTGCCCAGAGACGGATCGGCCTCGCCCTCGGCGCCGCCGCCGTGACCGCCGCCGCCCTTCTTCTCTTCCTTCTTGCCGTGGTCGCCGCCCTTCTTCTCGGCGCCGTGGCCGTCCGCGCCCGCGGCCGCATCCGGTTTCGGCTGCATCAGGAAGAAGGCCGCGCCGCCGCCCCCGCCCAGCACCAGCAGGGCGATCGGGGCGATGATGAACAGCAGAGGGAGTTTCTTCTTCTTGGGCGCTTCGCCCTCGGCGCCTTCGCCCTCGACGACGGCGGGGACCTCGGCGTCCGTCGCCGCGGCCCCTTTGTCCTTCTTCTTGCCCAGCTTCAGCATACGCGCGCCACGCCCCGGAGAATCCGGGGCCTGATCGGTTCAGGCCCCTGCATAATTTTGGACCGAAATCTGAGCTGAGATGGACTGCGTCCACCTCAACCGATTTTGGTCTAGCTCCAGATGGGACGGTTTTGGTTAACGGGACGTTTAGGAACGGCAAATCCTGCCGGGCGCCGAGGGATGGAATTCGGCTGAAATCCAGGCGGGGACTGCGTTAACCCTGTTGGCATGACCGTTGCGTGAGCGGGAGGCGAAGGAGACGCCCGCCCCGTGGAAAACGCCGCCTACATCGGACTGTCCCGCCAGATGACGCTG
>NZ_DAINBO010000033.1:0-21400 GCF_036732845.1 Brevundimonas sp.
GCCGTGCCCCAGCTTTCGGGGATGTCGTGCATGCGGCGATAGAATTTGGCCCGGTCGTTCATCCAACTGGCGAAGACGGCGCCGACGGCGCCCCACAACTGGTCGTTGGGGTCCTGGGGGAAGCCCTGGCCCAGCTCGCGCTCGACCACGGCCTTGTAGTCGGCGACCACCTTTTCCCAGTCGCCGGCGTCCAGATCGGTGTCGACGGTGACGCCCAGCCGGTCCTTGTGGTCGTCCAGAACTTCCTCGAACAGGTCGTGGCCCAGGCCCAGAACCACGTTGGAGTACATGGTGATGAAGCGGCGATAGCTGTCGAAGGCGAAGCGACGGTCGCCGGACAGGGCCGCTAGGCCTTCGACGGTCTCGTCGTTCAGGCCCAGGTTCAGCACCGTGTCCATCATGCCGGGCATCGACGCCCGCGCGCCCGACCGCACCGAGACCAGCAGGGGATTGCCCGCGTCGCCGAAGCGCTTGCCGGTGATCTGTTCGACCTTGGCCAGCCCGGCCTGCACCTGAGCGGCCAGATCGGCCGGATAGGTCTCGCCATGGGCGTAGTAGTGGACGCAGGCCTCGGTGGTGATGGTGAAGCCCGGCGGCACCGGCAGGCCCAGGGACGACATCTCGGCCAGGTTTGCGCCCTTGCCGCCCAGCAGGTTCTTCATCGAGGCGTCGCCGTCCGCCGACCCGCCGCCGAAGCCGTAAACCCACTGAGTCATGACCGCCGTGCTCCCGAGTCCGCCGTTGTCGCGGCCTGACTAACGCGACCTGCGCGCGAAGGCGAGGCCGGGACCGTAACAAAGCGTGAGCGCACGTTGCGTTCGGACGATCCCTCCACCCGTGACGCGGCGACGGATCAGGATTTGCGCGTCTTGGGTCCCGTGGGCGCGTGGGCCAGGCGCAGAAGATTGGCGGCGCCCGGCGCGCCGAAGGGGGTGCCGGCCAGGATCAGGATGCGCTGGCCCGGCTCGGCCAGGCCGAATTCCACCGCGCTGTTCACGGCGTCGTCGGTGACGGCTTCCAGCGAGTCCGGTTGCTGGCCCAGGCGCGGCTCCAGCCCCCAGACCAGGGCCAGGCGCCGCGCGGTGTCGGGATTGGGGGTCAGGGCCAGGACCGGCTGCAAGGGCCGTTCGCGTGACATGCGCCGGGCCGTGCCGCCCAGGGTGGTGAACACGACCATGCAGGCGGTCGACTGGGCCTCGGCGGCCTTGCGCGCGGCGGCGACCAGGGCGTCGACGTCGTGTTCGTCCATGCCGGCGTGTTCGGCGTCCATCAGGCTGGGCCACAGGGGGTCCTTTTCGACCCGCTCGATGATCCGGTTCATTATGCCCACGGCTTCCAGCGGATAGTCGCCGGACGCCGTCTCGGCCGACAGCATCAGGGCGTCGGCGCCCTCATAGACCGCATTGGCGACGTCCGAGGCCTCGGCGCGGGTGGGGGCGGGGGCGCTGGTCATGGATTCCAGCATCTGGGTGGCGACGATGGCGGGCACGCCGCGACGGCGGGCCGCGCGCAGGATCTGTTTTTGCGCCACCGGCACCTCTTCGGGCAGCAGCTCCACGCCCAGGTCGCCGCGCGCCACCATGACGCCGTCGCAGTAGTCCAGGATGGATTCCAGATCGTTCAGGGCCTGGGGCTTCTCGATCTTGGCCAGGCAGGCGGCCTTGCCCCCGACCAGGCGTTTCAGCTCGGCCATGTCCTCGGCCTTCTGGACGAAGCTCAGGGCCACCCAGTCGACGCCGATGCGCAGGGCGAAGGCCAGATCCTCGCGGTCCTTGGGCGTCAGGGCCGAGACCGGGATGACGGCGTCGGGCACGGCCACGCCCTTGCGGTCGGACAGTTTGGAGCCGCTCTCGATCGTGACCTCAGCCCAGTCATCGGCGCGCTCGCCGACCCGCAGCCGGATGCGGCCGTCGTCGATCAACAGGGCCATGCCGGGGCGCAGGGCCTTGAAGATCTCCGGGTGGGGCATCTGCACCCGTGTCTCGTCGCCGGGCGCCGGGTCCAGGTCGAACCGCATGACGTGGCCGGGCTTCACGGCGATCTCGCCGTCCTTGAACCTGCCCAGGCGCAGCTTGGGACCTTGCAGGTCGGCCAGAACCCCCAGCGGGCGTCGCAGCGCCATCTCGGCGCCGCGCACGGCCTTCAGGGCGGCGGCGTGATCCTCGTGGCTGCCGTGGCTGAAATTCAGACGAAAGACGTCGGCGCCCGCCTGGGCCAGGGCCTTGACCGTGCCGGGCGCGCGGCTGGCCGGGCCGAGGGTGGCGACGATGCGCGCGCGTCTGGCTCTGATCATTGCGAATCCGGAGTGTCAGGGAGAGGCCAGGCTCCTTTGTGACACGAAACCCGCGTGCGTTAAGGCCGGTTCAGCCCCGGAAACACAAAGTCATGGCTACTCGGCCGGATCGACGGCCTTTCTTTCGCGCAGGGCGTGGACGATCAGGGCCAGGACGGCGACGGCCGCTATGCCGCCCAGGGCGTACTCCATGGCGTGCTCGCCGCCGATCATCTTGGCGCCCCGACCGGCCAGATAGCCGGGGGCCAGCATGACCGGCACCCAGATGATGGCCGAGCCGAGGTTGGCGAGCTGGAATTTCAGGTTCGGCATGGCCGTGACCCCGGCGATCAGCGGCACGAAGGCCCGCACCGGTCCCATGAACCGGCACAAATAGATGGAGGCGACCCCATAGCGGCGGAAGAACAGCCGCGCCCGCGCCATGATCCGGCGATGCGGACGCAGGGCGGGAACACGCCAGGCCCGGCCGCCCAGGCTGCGGCCCAGCCAATAGGAGGCGGCGTCGCCCAGCACGGCCCCGCCGATGCACCAGGCCAGGACGGTGGGACCGTCCAGCACGCCGGCGGCGATCAGCCCGCCGGCCACCAGCATCAGGGCCGTGGCCGGGAAGAAGGCGCCGATCAGCACCATGGATTCACCGAAGGTGATCAGGCCCAGGACGGGCGCCCCCCAGACGGCGTTGCGCGTGATGAAGTCTCCGAGATCCCCGGCCCAATGCTCCATCAGCGATCCGCCTGAGCCAGACGTTCGTTCATCATGACCGGCGCGCCGTAGCCAAGGGCTTCCAGGCGCGGAGCCTGGGTCGCGGCGTCGCCGACGACGACATAGATCATCTGATC
Source organism: Brevundimonas sp. (assembly GCF_036732845.1). Taxonomy (GTDB): domain Bacteria; phylum Pseudomonadota; class Alphaproteobacteria; order Caulobacterales; family Caulobacteraceae; genus Brevundimonas. Next base: position 3,133 of record NZ_DAINBO010000033.1, read on the forward strand.
GGTGCGGATGTACTCCTGGGCCAGTTCCTGGATGCGGGACACGGTCATCTCGTCGATGACGGCGGCTTCCCGTTGCAGATAGTCGGCGGGCAGGCCCAGTTCGTCGATGGCGGCCAGGACGCCCAGCTTGGCGCGGGCGGTCTCGAAGGCGCGGGCGCGGCTGCGGCTCATGGCGCTGCGGGTCACGTCCAGGTCTTCGGCGGTGAAGGTGGCGCCGTAGTCGCTCATGATCGAGCGCGCCAACTGGGCCGCCTCCAGCGTCACGTTCGAGCGGATGTTGCTGGTCAGGGTGAAGTCGCCCGTACGTTCGTCGCCGCTGAAGCCGGAACGGACGCCGTAGGTATAGCCCTGGCCCTCGCGCAGTTGCTGGGTCAGGCGCGAGGCGAAGCCGCCGCCGCCCAGGCGATAGTTCATCACCGTGGCCGGATAGAAGTCGGCGTCGCCTCGCCGCAAAGCCGGATAGCCGAACAGGAAGGCCGACTGTTTGGCGCCGGGCACGTCGTAGAAATAGACGCGCGACTGTGTCGGCGCGACCGGCGTCGGGGCGATCGGCCGCACCACGTCACGGGCGGCCCAGCGGGTGGTCAGACCCTCGGCGGCGCGAACCACGGCCTGCCTGTCCGACGGCGAGACGATGCGGAAATGGGCCAGGCCTGGGATCAGGTGATCGCGGTGATAGGCCTTGAGATCGTCCATGGTCAGGGCGGCGACCGAGGATTCCGTGCCCAGGGCGCCGCGCGCCAGAACGCTGTCGGGGCTGTTGGAGACCAGGTCATAGACGCGGCCGGCCAGGGCGGCGGGCTGGGAGCGGGCGTCCTGGATTTCGGACAGGACGGCGGCGCGGGCCAGTTCCAGTTCGGCGGGGTCCCAGCGCGGGCTGACCAGCATCTCCTCGATCAGGGCCAGGGTGGCGGTCAGGTTTCGGTCCAGCGTGCGGCCCGAGATGACGATGCGCTCGTCGCCGACATTGACGCTGACCCGCGCGCCCAGGGCCTTGAAGGCGTTCTCAAGCTCGGCGGGCGTCTTCGTCGCCGTGCCGCGGTCCAGCATCCGGGCGACCATGTTGGCGACGCCGGGCCGGGCCGGATCGTCGAACAGGCGGCCGCCCTCGATCGACAGGTCGAAGGTCGCCAGCGGCGTCTCGTCGTTCTGGATGCCGGACAGCGACAGGCCGTTGGCGACGTCGGCGGCCCACAGGGTGGGCGGGGCCACGACCGGGGCGGGACCGGCGGGCGGTTCGACCGTGCGGTCGAAGCTGGAGGGGGTGCGCGCATAGGGGTGATCGCCCGCGCGTTGGTCCACCGGGGCCTCGGCACCCTGAACGATGGGTTCTTCGACCACCGTGGCGACGGCGGAGTCCGCCAGCGCCAACTGGGCCTGGCCGCGCGGCACGAAACTGGTCGCCACATGGGGCCGGCCGGCGATGTACTGGCGATAGACGCGCATGACGTCCTGGGCCGTGACGGCGCGCAGACGGGCCAGATCGCGGTCGGGGCTGCCGCCGAAGGCGTCGTAACGAGCCAGGGCCGCGCCCTTGCCCAGCACGCTGTCGAGCTGGGCGTAGAAGTCGGCCTCGGCCGTGGTCTTGACCCTTTGCAGGGCGGCGGGATCGACGCCCTGGGCCTCGAACCGGGCGAAGCCTTCGTCCAGGGCGGCCTGGACGGCGTCCAGATCGACGCCGTCGAAGGCGCGGACGGTCAGATAGGCCTCACCGGCGACCTGGCTGTTCTGGGACCCGAAGCCGACCTGGGAAGTCAGCTTCTTCTCGTCGATCAGCACGGCGTTCAGCGGCGCCGCCTTGCCGTCGGTCAGCAGGGTCTGGAGCATGTCCAGCGCCGCCTCGTCGGGATGGCCGCGCTCGACCGTCGGCCAGACCAGGGTCAGTTCGGGCAGTTGGGCGAAACCGTCCTCGTGCATCAGCCGCACGGTCTGCTGCAGCCCGGAGGGACGGGGTTGCGGCGTCGGCACGCCGGAGCCACGCGCGATCTCGCCGAAATATTTCTCGATCCAGGCGCGGGCCTGGGCCGGATCGAAGTCGCCCGCGACGACCAGGGTGGCGTTGTCCGGCGTGTACCAGCGGCGATAGAAATTCTGCACGTCCGACAGGGTGGCGGCGTCCAGATCGGCCAGCGAGCCGATGACCTCCCAGTTATACGGATGATCGGCCGGATAGAGGGCGGACGAGATCACCGCGCCCGTGTGGCCATAGGGCCGGTTGTCGACGCTCTGGCGCTTCTCGTTCTTGACGACCTGCTTCTCCTTGGCGAGCACGGCGTCGGTGACGGTGTTGATGAAATAGCCCAGCTTGTCGGCCTCGGCCCAGATCATCTTCTCCAGCGCGTCATTGGGCACGGTCTGGAGATAGTCGGTCAGGTCGCGGCTGGTGGAGCCGTTGGCGCCCGAACCGCCGATGCGGGCGCTCATGGCGTCCAGCCCGCCCGGTCCCAGGTTCTCGGAATCCAGGAAGAACAGGTGTTCAAACAGGTGGGCGAAACCGGTGCGGCCGGGTTCCTCGCGCGCCGAACCGACATGGGCGGCCAGCACCACGGCGACGACGGGATCGGATCGGTCGATGTGGAAGACCACGTTCAATCCGTTGGCCAGTTGGAACCGCTCGGTCGGCATCAACGGCGGGGCGGCGGGCGCCTCGGTCGAAGCCGCGGTCTGGGCCGAGGCCTGGGCCAGGGCCGGGCCGCAGCCCATGCCGACGACCAGGGCGCCGACGGCGGCGGACAGGAACAGGGTGCGGGTCTTCATGGCGCTCTCCGGCGATGCGGCGGGCACGTTAGGGGCAAGCGATTGCTTCGTCACCGGTCCCGATCATTACCTTTTGAACAGGTCCCGGTCGGCGCGGACGGAGGCGGCGATCATGTCGGTGACGACGCGGATGCGGGCCAGGTTCCTCAAGTCCGCATGGACCACCAGCCACAGGCTGCGCTCCAGATGGACCGCGTCGGGCAGCACCCGGACCAGGCCCGGCTGTTTCGCGGCGATGAAGTCGGGCAGGACGCACAGACCGGCGCCCGCGAGCGTAGCCTGAAGCTGGGCGATCAGATTGGAGCTTTGCACCGAGACGTGAATGTCCACGTCGGGGGCCTGCATATAGTCCAGCTCGGGCGAATACAGCAGGTCTTCGATGTAGCCGACGAACCTCTGGCCGGCCATGTCGGCGCGGGTGCGGATCGGCGGCCGAGCGTCCAGATAGGCCGGGGCGGCATAGAGGCTGAGACCGTAGTCGGTCAGTTTGCGCGAGACCAGGCGGCCCTCGCGCGGGGTCGACAGGGTCACGGCGATGTCGGCCTCGCGCTTGGACAGGCTGAGCACGCCGGAGATGGCGACAAGCTGGATGTCCAGGCCGGGATGCCGCTCGGCCAGGGGCGCCATCAGGGGGGCCAGGACATAGCTGCCGAAGCCTTCCGGCGCGCCGATGCGGACCACGCCGGTGACCGCCTGGTCGGCCTCGCCCAGATCGGCGGCGGCGGTCAGGGCCAGGCTCTCGACACGCTCGGCCGTGGGCATCAATCGCTCGCCGTGCGGGGTCAGGGCGTAGCCTTGCGGGCTGCGGTCGAACAGACGGGCGCCCAGGCCGGTCTCCAGCGCCGCGATGCGGCGGCCGACGGTGGTGTGGTCCATGCCCAGGCGCGCGGCGGCCGTGGTCAGGCGCGCCGTGCGGGCCACCGCCAGGAAGGCGCGCAGGTCGTTCCAGTTGAAGTCCGACACGGCGGTCGCGCCCCTTGTGCAAAAACGCACATTGATTGCGCAGATCATGGCATGGCTAATGCATAAACGCCATGCGATAGCGCCGCTCGCCGAACGACACCCCGGCATTGGAACCCGCGCCATGGCCTTCGACTCGACCGAATACGCCCCCGCCCCGCAGACGACCGCCCGTCTGATCGACGCCGCGCCGGAACCGTGCCCCGTCTGGGCCGCCGAGAACCCGGATCGCGCGCTGGCGCTGTTGTTCGTGGCGCCGCGCGACTGTGACGCGGTCGATGTGCTGACGGCGCACTGAACGCTGCATCATCCGCTTTCGCGGAGATGAGCGGGGCGGTATGGCCCCTTCTTGAATTCTGAGAGGGAGCCGTCCGTGGCCGCCGAGAAACCCCAGACCCACGAGTCCGTCTTCGCCCCGACCGCCGGCTGGCCCGATCCGCTGGTGGTGGCCGAGGCCCTGACGACGCTGACGACCAACGCCGCCGAGGCGATGAAGACGGCCATGGGCCAGGCGGCGGCTCCGCAGGCTCTGCCCTATGATCCGATGACCCTGCCCAAGGCGGTGATGGCCTTCAACACCGCCCTGATGACCCAGCCTGCCAGCCTGTATGAGGCCCAGGCGCGCGCCTGGACCGACTGGACCGCCCTGTGGCGCACCATGGGCGAGCGGATGACCACCGGCGCGGCCGAACCCGCCGCGGCTCCGGCCAAGGGCGACCGCCGCTTCTCGGCCCCGGAGTGGAGCGAAGAGCCGGTCTATGACTGGCTGAAACAGGCCTATCTGCTGTCGGCCAAACAGATGCAGGACCTGGTGGCGACCGCCCCGGTGGACGAGGCGACGCGCGCCCAGGTCGATTTCCTGTCGCGCCAACTGACCGCCGCCCTGTCGCCCGCCAACTTCGCCCATACGAACCCCGTGGTGGTCAGAAAGACCATCGAGAGCGGCGGGCTGAACCTGCTGACCGGCCTGTCCAACGTGCTGGAGGACGTGGCCAAGGGCCAGGGCCTGGTCGGCCGTCGCGCGCCGAACGACTTTGAGCTGGGCGTCAACATCGCGGCCACGCCGGGCGCCGTGGTGTTCCGCAACGACCTGCTGGAGCTGATCCAGTACGCGCCGACGACCGAGACGGTCTATCGCCGCCCGCTGCTGTTCATCCCGCCGTTGGTCAACAAATACTACCTGTTCGACCTGACGCCCAAGGCCAGCTATCTGAAATGGCTGGTGGATCAGGGTCACACCGTCTTCGTCGTGTCCTGGGCCAACCCGGACGAGGCCCAGGCCGGCAAGGGCATGGAGGCCTATGTCGTCGATGGGATCGTCGCCGCCATGGACGCGGTTCAGAAGGCGACGGGCGAAAAGGACGTCGATCTGGTCTCCTATTGCCTGGGCGGCACGCTGACGGCGATGACCCTGGCCTATCTGACCGGCAAGGGTCAGGCGGATCGCGTGGCCTCGGCCACCCTGATCGCCTCGCTGGTCGATTTCGGCGACATCGGCGAATGGTCGGTGTTCACCGCTGAGGAGGACCTGAAGGCCTTCCACCGCTATCTGGACGGCAAGGGCTATGTCGAGGCGCACGATCTGGCGCGGCTGTTCTCGACCGTGCGGGCCAATGACCTGATCTGGTCGTCGGTGGTGACCCACTATCTGCTGGGCGACGAGGCGCGGGCGTCTGACCTGTTGTGGTGGTTCGACGACGGCGCGCGCATCCCCGCCGCCTTCCTGAAGGACTATTCGACCCAGGTGCTGAAGGCCAACCGGCTGAAGGACGCGGGCGGGATCACCCTGGACGGCGTGGCGCTGGACCTGAAGGCGATCAAGACGCCGGTGATGATCGTGGCCCTGAAGGACGACCACGTCTCGGCCTGGAAGGCGACCTATGCGGGCCGGGACTATTTCGGCGGGCCGACGCGTTTCATCCTGGGCGGTTCGGGCCACAACGCGGGGATGATCAATCCGCCCGCTGCGAACAAGCACGGCTATTGGACCCACGACGCCGCGCCCGCCGACGCCGAGACCTGGCTGGCCGGGGCCGAGCAGAAGCCGGGGTCCTGGTGGCCGGAATGGCAGGGCTGGCTGGACGCTGCGGCGACGGACGAAAAGGTCAAGGCGCGCAAGCCCGGCTCGGGCAAGCTGAAGGCGCTGGACGCCGCGCCGGGGACCTATGTGCGGGTGAAATGACCCTGAAGATCCTCCCCCATGCCGATGGGGGAGGGGGACCACGAAGTGGTGGAGGGGGCGACCTCATACACCGGCCGTAGTTCCGCCCCCTCCACCGTCTTGGACGGTCCCCCTCCGCCGCGACGCGGGGGAGGATCAACACCGAGAATCCCTGTACGGAGGATTCCGATGAGCGGGCGGTTTCCGATCCTATATCTGGCGGAAGCGGACCCCGAGGAGGCTGTGCTCTCCTCGGGCGTGTTGGCGCACCTGGTCGAAACCATCGGCCACGCCACCTTCACCGTCGTCGGATCGCCGTCTTCCGCCCCTCTGTTCGCCGACACGCCGCGCCTGAACCGGTTGATCGTGCTGGAGAAGGAAGGCGCGCTGGACTGGATCGGCCTGTGGAACCAGGTGCGCAAGACGCGCTGGGGTCTGGTGGTCGACATGCGCGGCTGCGGCATCGCCAAGAAACTGACCCGTCAGAAACGGGCCGAGCGCGGCGAGACCGAGCCGGGGCTGCACGCCGTCGAGACCGCCGCCGCCGTGCTGCACCTGGACGAGGTTCCGGCGCCGAAACTGTTCATCAGCGAGGAGACGCAAGCCGTCGCCGACGCCCTGATCAAGCCGGACGAGCGGCCGATCCTGGCGGTCGGGCCGGGCGTGGAATGGATGGGCAAACGCTGGCCCGCCGAACGGTTCGCCAAGGTGGCGACGCCGCTTCTGGCCGACGACGGGCCTCTGGCCGGCGGGCGGCTGATGATCGTCGGCGAGGAGATCGAGCGCGATTCCGCCCACACCATCCGTTTCGCCGTGCCGCGCGCGCGGGTGATCGAACTGCAAGGCAAGCTGACGCCGCTGCAGACGGCGGCGGCGCTGAAACACGCCAAACTCTATCTGGGCAACGACTCGATCTGGACCCAGTTGGCGGTGGCGGCGGGGGTTCCGTCCGTGGCGGTGTTCGGCCCGTCGGACGAGACGGCGCGCGGGCCGTGGCGGGGCGCCTCGATCCGAGGTCCCCGGACGCTGGACGAGTTCAAGGCGCTGGACCCGCGCCTGAACCAGGCCATCCAGCATATGATGGACCTGCCGTACGAAAGAGTGTTGAAGGCGGCGCGCAAGCTGCTGGCCGATCAATCGGCCTGAACGGAGTTCGGCCATGCCCCAGACCTATGACCTGATCGTCCGCGGCGGCGAGGTGGCCAATCACGCCGGGCGCGGCCTGGCCGATGTGGGCGTGATCGACGGAAAGATCGCCGAGATCGGCGACCTGAGCCAGGCCTCGGCCGGGCAGGTGGTGGACGCCGCGGGCCTGACCGTCCTGCCGGGCGTCATCGACACCCAGGTGCATTTCCGCGAACCGGGGCTGGAGTGGAAGGAGGATCTGGAGACGGGGTCCCGCGCCGCTGCCCTGGGCGGGGTCGTCGCCGTGTTCGAAATGCCGAACACCGAGCCGAACACCACCGACCCGGACACGATGGCCGACAAGCTGGCCCGGGCGCGCGACCGGATGTGGACCGACCACGCCTTCTATGTCGGCGGCACGCATGAGAACGCCCGCTTCCTGGGTGAGTTGGAACGGCTGCCGGGCTGTTGCGGGGTCAAGGTCTTCATGGGCGCCTCGACCGGCACCCTGCTGGTGGCCGATGACGACGGGGTGCGCGAAGTGCTGAAGCACGTCAATCGCCGCGCCACCTTCCATTCCGAGGACGAATACCGGCTGGTCGAGCGTCGCCCCCTGGCCCGACCCGGCGACTGGACCAGCCACCCCGAGGTGCGCGACGCCGAGAGCGCGATCATGTCGACGCGGCGGCTGGTGGGCCTCGCCAAGGAGACCGGCAAGCGCATTCACGTGCTGCACGTCACGACGGCCGAGGAGATCGACTTCCTGGCCGAGAACAAGGACGTGGCGACGGTCGAGATCACGCCCCAGCACCTGACCCTGACCGCGCCCGAGGCCTATGAACGGCTGAAGGGGCTGGCGCAGATGAATCCGCCGATCCGCGACGCGGGTCACGTCGCGGGCCTGTGGCGCGGCATCGATCAGGGCGTGGCCGACGTTCTGGGGTCCGACCATGCGCCGCATACGCTGGAGGAGAAGGCCCGCCCGTATCCGGCGTCGCCCTCGGGCATGCCGGGGGTGCAGACCCTGGTTCCGGTGATGCTGACCCATGTGGCGGCCGGGCGGTTGAGCCTGGAGCGGTTCATCGACCTGACCTCGGCGGGCGCCCAGCGGGTGTTCGGCACGGCCAACAAGGGCCGGATGGCCGAGGGCTATGACGCCGACCTGACCCTCGTCGATCTGAAGGCCAAGCGGGTTCTGCGCCACGAGGACATGGCCAGCCGCTGCGGCTGGACGCCCTTCGACGGCATGGAGACGACCGGCTGGCCCATGGCGACCATCGTGCGCGGCCGGTTGGTGATGCGCGACAGCGAACTGATCGGCACGGCCCACGGCCGCCCGGTGCGGTTCCAGGAGACGCTTTAAGCTTTGATCCTCCCCTGCGCAGCGGGGGAGGGGGACCGCCGCAGGCGGTGGAGGGGGCGAGTTCAAGCGCCGGTGTGTGGTTCCGCCCCCTCCACCACTCCGTGGTCCCCCTCCCCCGTAAACGGGGGAGGATTTGGGTTCAGCGCCCTTGCAGGATGAAGCCTGCCATGTCCTCGATCACGCCGGGGGCGAGCGGCAGGGTCGGGTCGCGATAGGTGGCGACATTGGCCGCCGGATCGGCGGGCGCGGTCTTCAGCACATGGTTGACGCCGTCCCAGACGACTAGGCGCGCGTCCGGCCGGGCGGCGGCCAGGGCATGGGCGTCGGCCAGGGTGGTCTGTAGGTCGGTCGATCCTTGCGCGACCATCATCGGGCCATGATAGGCGGCGGCCAGGACGGCGGGGTCCAGCGCCAGCCAACTGATCATGTAGGGCTGGACCGAGGGACGGAACAGGGCGGCCAACTGGGGCGGGGCCTCGGTGGTGCGGCCAGCCTCCAGTTCCGACAGGGCGGTTTCGGCCGCCGTGCGCAGATCGGGCGGCAGGGGGGCGGACGCCAGTTGTTCGCGCAGAACGTCGCCCGCCTTGCGGCCCGCGCCGGACAGCAGCACCAGGCCGCAGATGCGCGGATCATCATCCTTGGCCGTGGCCAGAGCGACCAGCGCGCCCTCGCTGTGACCGACCAGCCAGACGCAGCGCAGGCCGGTGCGGGCCAGGGTCTCGTCGATCCACAGTCGGGCGTCGGTGATGTTGTCGTCGAAGGTGAAGTCGGCCTCGTTCGGGGCGGCGGCGGCGCTCTGGGCTACGCCGCGCTTGTCGAAGCGGACGGTGGCGATCCCTTGCGCCGCCAGACCCTCGGCCAGTTTGCGATAGGTCCCGGCGGCGACGCCCAACGGATTGTTCCCGTCACGGTCGGTCGGGCCTGAGCCGGGCAGGATCAGGGCCGCGGCGCGGACCTGGCCCTCGGGCGTCAGCAGGGTCCCGTGCAGGGGCGCGGGCTGGGCCGCGACCGTCAGGCCCGTCTCGACCGGGGCGGTCAGCAACAGGCTGAGACCGAACATCGTCAGAACCGACATGGGGGCGTCTCCTTGGGTTGAGGCTTGGGGATCAGAAGGGTTGGCGGTCGGGATCGTCGCGCCAGACGCGCCAGCTCTCGAACACCGACAGAGCGGCGGCGATCAGGACGGCGCCGGTCAAGGCGTAGAGGCCCAGCGGCTGGGGCGCGAAGGGCGTGGCGGCCAGGCCGGTCAGGCCCAGCCAGAAGAACAGGCGTCCGGCCAGACGGTTGGAGCGGTCCCAGGCCAGGCGGCTCTTGTAATTCCAGGGCGTGCGCAGGCCGACGACCGGGTTGGGACCGACGCGGCCCGCCGTGGCGCCGACGGCGGCCATCAGCAGCGAGACCAGGGCCATCGGCCAGGCGGGCTGAAGCTGGGGCGCGCCGGACAGGCTGAGAACCGCAATCATGATTCCGGCGCCGACGGTGGCGATCAGGGTGACCGCCTGGGCCGTCATCAGGCCGCGACGGCGGGCCTTGTCGTCGCTGCGCGCCACGGCCAGGCCGGTCAGCCCCCCGGCGACGGCGGTCAACAGGCCCAGACCGGCCAGAAGGGCGCCGACCTCGATGCGGCCGCCCCAGCGGTCCACCTGTCCCGCGGCGTTGTAGTGCACGGGCAGGGGACCCTCCGGTCCCGCCAAGGCGACCCAGGCGCCCAAGCTGATCAGGGCCACGGCGGCGGCGCCCGTCAGGCCGTCCAGAAGGCTGGCGCGTTTCATGACTTCTTCTCCACGTCTTCGTTCGTCGCGCGTCCCGTTCCGGCGATGTCCATCAGAAAGGCCATGGCCTCCTCCACCGCCGAAATCTCCAGCCGGTAGCGGATGGAGGCCCCCTCGCGCTCGGGGCTGACCAGTCCGGCGTCCTTCAGGGCGTTCAGATGCCCGGTGACAGTCGGCCAGCTCATGTCGAAGGCGCTGGCGATGTCGCCGGACGCCATCGGCCCCTTGCGCAGCATCTCGATGATGCGGCGACGCACGGGATGCGACAGGGCCTTGAACAGGGCGTTCATAGGAGGAAAGATAATTAGGAAAATAACTAAATTCAAGCTGAAAATCCTTCTCCCCTCGGGGGAGAAGGTGGGCCGCGGAGCGGCTCGGATGAGGGGGCTGTGCAGAGCACGCTGAACGGCCGCCAGCTATTGCGGATCAGGCATCCCCCTCATCCGTCTCGCTGGCGCGAGCCACCTTCTCCCCCAAGGGGAGAAGGAGAATTAGATCGAGAAACTGACGCCGCAGCCGCAGCTCGACGCCGCATTGGGATTGCGCACCACGAACTGGGCGCCGGACAGGTCGTCGACGAAGGCGATCTCGGACCCCGCCAGGAAGGGCAGGGAGACGGGGTCGACCAGAGCCGTCTGGCCGTCGGCGGTGATCGACAGGTCGTCGGCCTGGGCCGTCTCGACCAGGTCGAACCGGTATTGGAAGCCCGAGCAGCCGCCGCCGTCGACGGCGACGCGCAGCAAGATCGGCCGTCCCTCGTCTTGGGCCAATTTCGCCAAGCGCGCGGCGGCCGATGCGGCCAGGGTCAGGCCGTGGCTGTCGCCCGGACGGGAAATCTGGAAGGCGGGGGATTCGACGCTGCTCACGGGTCTCTATATGAGTGGCCGGCGGGCGATCGCAAAGGCCCGCGCCCCATTGAGCGCACCTTGACGCAGACTCCCGCACGCGCCGCCTATGCCGAGACCGCCGACGCCTCGCGCGGCCGTCGCTTTCCCGAAGGGGCCAGCCGCACCCGTCCGGCCTTCGCGCGCGATCGCGACCGCATCATCCACTGCACCGCCTTTCGCCGCCTGAAGGAGAAGACCCAGGTCTTCGTGGCGCATGAGGGCGATCATTATCGCACCCGCCTGACCCACAGTCTGGAGGTGGCTCAGATCGCGCGGTCCTTGGCCCACGCCCTGGGACTGGACACGGACCTGGCCGAGACGGTCGCCCTGGCCCATGACCTGGGCCATCCGCCGTTCGGCCATGCGGGCGAGGATGAGCTGCAGGCCCAGATGGCCGGGTTCGGCGGTTTCGATCACAACGTCCAGACCTTCCGCGTGGTGACCAAGCTGGAGCGCCGCTATCCGGCCTTCGACGGGCTGAATCTGACGTGGGAGACGCTGGAGGGCGTCATCAAGCACAACGGGCCGGTGGCGCACCGGCTGGACGAACCGGCGTGGAAGGCCATCGCCGAATACGGCGTCGCCGGGGGATGGGATCTGCGGCTCGACACCTTCGCCTCGCTGGAGGCCCAGTGCGCGGCCATCGCCGACGACATCGCCTACAACAACCATGATGTGGACGACGGGGTGCAGGCGGGGCTGTTCACCCTGGACGACCTGGCCGAGGTTCCCCTGATCGGGCCGATCCTGCGCCAGGTGCGGGCGGACTGGCCGGGGCTGGACGAGCGGATGGTGCGGATCGAGGCCGTGCGGCGGATGATCGGCGTCATGGTCGACGACGTCCTGACCGAGACCGAGCGCCGCATCGCCGCCGACCGGATCGGGTCCGTCGAAGACGTGCGCACGGCGCGGCGCACCCTGGTCCAGTTCTCGGACGCCATGATGGCCGATCTGGCGGTGCTGCGGCGGTTCCTGTTCGAGCGGATGTACCGCCACTATCGCGTCAACCGCACCCGGTCGCAGGCGCGGCGCATCCTGGGCGAGATGTTCCGCCTGTTCATAGCCGAGCCGGAGGTCATGCCGCCCGAATGGCAGGCTCGGGCGGTCGGCGACGAGGCCAAGACGGCGCGGGCCGTGTGCGACTACATCGCCGGCATGACCGACCGTTTCGCCATCGAGGAGCACAGGAAGCTGTTCACCCTCGACCTGGCCCTCGATCTGTGATTCTGAAGCCGGGCCGGGCGGGTTAGACTGACGCCCCGGACGCGACGATTCGCGGGTCCGGGATTCGATGCGGAGCGCGCCCATGTCCTTTGAAGACGATCCCCGATCCAGAGAGCGCGGCGCCTATACCCCGCCGACCGACGACGACCTGCCGTTCCGCCGGGGCGGGGGCTATGACGCGCGCGGGCCGCGCCGCACGGGCGGCGGCGGCGCGGGCGGCCCGCCGGTCACCCTGATCGTTTCGGCCCTGGTTCTGTTGCTGCTGATCGTGGCGGTGGTGGTCTTCTATCGCGCGGGCGCCCGGTCATCGACCGACGCCCCTCCCGCCGTGGGCCAGCCCGTCGGCGCGATGAAGGTCGAGGCGCCGATCGAGGCTCAGCCGATCGACCCCGAGGCGGGCATCCGCGTCTATCGCGACGGCGAGGCCGCGGGAGAAGAAGTCCCGACCTTCGCGCCGCCGCCCGAAACCCCCTTGCCGCGCCCGACCGCGCCCGTGGCCGCTGCGCCGCCCGCCGCCAAGGCCGCGCCCGCGCCGCATCCGGCGACGCCCGCCGCCCCGGTCGAGAAGGCTGAGGTCCCGGCGCCCGCCGCGGGCGGGTCGTCCGCGGTGCAGATCGGCGCCTTCTCCTCGACCGCCCTGGCCGACCGCGAATACGCCGCCGTCGCCGCCCGCTTCCCCCAGTTCGCGCAAGGGGCGGGCAAGCGAGTGCAGGAGGTGACGGCGTCCAACGGATCGACCGTCTATCGCACCACCTTCACCGGTCTGAGCCGCGAGCGGGCGACCGCCTTCTGCGCGGCCCTGCGCGGCGCCGGGCGGGATTGCCTGGTCCGGTGAGGTCGGCCGCCGTCTACGGCTGTTCGGGCCATCGGCTGACGGCCGATGAGCGCGCCTTCTTCAAGGATGCGCGGCCGTGGGGCTTCATCCTGTTCCGGCGCAACATCGACAGCCCGGATCAGGTGCGCACCCTGACCCAGGCCCTGCGCGAGACGGTGGGCGACGCCGACGCCCCGGTTCTGGTCGATCAGGAGGGCGGGCGGGTTCAGCGGCTGGGACCGCCGCACTGGCCGAAATATCCGCCGGCGAACGCCTATCTGAAGGCCGCGAACGATCCGCTGACGGCGCGCGAACTGGCGCGGCTGGGCGGGCGGCTGATGGCCCATGACCTGCGGGCCGTGGGGATCACCGTGGATTGCGCACCGGTGCTGGACGCGCCGGTGCCGGGCGCCCACGACATCATCGGCGACCGCGCCTTCGCCGACAGCCCGGCCGGGCTGATCCCCCTGGCGCGGGCGCAGGCCGAGGGGCTGATGGCGGGCGGAGTGCTGCCGGTGATCAAACACATGCCCGGCCATGGGCGGGCCTTCGCCGACAGCCACAAGGACCTGCCGGTGGTCGAGACGCCGTTGAAGGAGCTGGAGGCGTGGGATTTCCCGCCCTTCCGCGCGCTCAGCGACATGCCCATCGCCATGACGGCCCATGTCGTCTTCACCGCCATCGACCCGAAACGCCCGGCGACGGTGTCGAACAAGGCCGTGCGGTTGATGCGCGACCGGCTGGGCTTTTCCGGCCTGATCCTGACCGACGACCTGTCGATGCAAGCGCTGAGCGGGACCTTGGCCGAACGGGCGGCGGGCGCGCTGAAGGCCGGGTGCGACATCGTTCTGCACTGCAACGGCGACCTGACGGAGATGCGTCAGATCGCGGGCGTCGTCGGCGCCCTGAAAGGCCAGGCGAAGCGGCGGGCTGATGCGGCGGTGGGCCGTCTGGTGCGCGAGGTCGAGCCGCTGGATGAAGCCGCCGCGCGCGCGCGGTTCGCGGCGATGCTGGCCGGCCGGCTGGACGCCAAGCGCGGGCCGGATGTCGGGGAGGCGCAGGCGTGAGGGGGCGGGCTATACGTCCCTTCCCCCCTTGCGGGGGAAGGTGGCTCGCGGAGCGAGACGGATGGGGGGGCTGCCAGCCTTCGCACAGCAGCCTGCCGATCCGCGTGTCGATCCAGCCCCCCCATCCGAGCGCCTTCGGCGCCCACCTTCCCCCGCAAGGGGGGAAGGAGTGTCCATGACCGACGCCTTCCAGCCGAACCTGGACTTCGCCGCCGCCGACCAGGCCGAGGCGGAAGAGGCCTTCGTCGTCGATCTGGAGGGCTATGAAGGACCGCTGCACGTCCTGCTGGCCCTGGCGCGGACCCAGAAGGTCGATCTGCTGAAACTGTCGATCACCCGGTTGGCGGAACAGTATCTGGCCTTCATCCACGAGGCGCGGCGGCGCAATTTCGCCCTGGCGGCGGACTATCTCGTGATGGCTTCGTGGCTGGCCTATCTGAAGTCGCGGCTGCTGTTGCCGCGCGCCGAGAAGGGCAAGGCCGAAGAACCGCCCGCCGAGCTGATGGCCGCCGCCCTGGCCTTCCGGCTGCAAAAGCTGGAGGCGATGAGGAAGGCGGTGGAGGCCATCACCGGCCGACCCCAGTTGAAGCGCGACGTCTTCACCCGCGGCGACCCCGAGGCCACGGTCATCGTGCCGTCCGACCGCATCGACGCCAGCCTGTACGAACTGATGGCCGCCTATGTGACCCAGAGACGCAAGGAGCAGGCGCGACACTATAATCCGACCCAGCGGATCGAGGCCTTCCCGCTGGAGGCCGCGCGTGACTGGCTGCGCGAGATCATGCCGCGTCTGGACGACTGGACCCCGCTGGACCAGGTGGCGCCGCACGGGGGCGATGAGGGCGGTCCCTCGATGGCCAGCTATGTCGCCTCCACCCTGTCGGCCAGTCTGGAGCTGGTGAAGGAGGGCGGCATGGACGTGAAACAGACGGCGGCCTTCGACCCGCTGTATCTGCGTCGCCGCACCCAGGGACCCGGCGGGGGGCAGCCGATGGAGCTGACGCCGTGACCGATCTGGCCTTCCAGCCTGATGAAGTTGAGATCGAGCGCCGGGTCGAGGCCCTGCTGTTCGCCGCCGCCGGGCCTTTGTCGGCGGCCGAAATCGCGCGTCGTCTGCCCGAAGGGGCGGACGTCGGCGGGGCCATCGCGGCCCTGCGCCAACGCTATCAGGGGCGGGGGGTCGAGCTGGAGTGCGTGGCCGACCGCTGGCGCTTCCGCACCGCGCCGGACCTCAGCTTCCTGATGACCGAGGAGCGGGAGGAGCCGCGCCGCCTGTCCAAGGCCGCGCTGGAGACCCTGGCCATCATCGCCTACCACCAGCCCTGCACCCGCGCCGAGATCGAGAGCGTGCGCGGGGTGTCGCTGTCGCGCGGGACCCTGGACCTGTTGCTGGAGATGGGGTTCGTGCGGCTGCGCGGGCGGCGCCGCACGCCTGGGCGGCCGGTGACCTACGCCACCTCGGATAAATTCCTGGAGCATTTCGGCCTGGCCAGCGTGCACGACTTGCCGGGGGTGCAGGACATGCGGGCGGCGGGCCTGCTGGACCTGTCCATGCCGCCGGGCTTCGAGGTGCCGGACCCCGGCCGCGGGCCGGATGAGGAAGAGGACCTGCTGGGCGACCTCGATCAGGGCAGCCCGGAGTTCGCGCAGGATTTCGTGGGCGAGGAATGAACCCCTTCTCCCCTCGGGGGAGAAGGACGTTACGCCGTCAACGCCCTGGGCAGCTTGAACGCCACCGTCTCACGTTCGCCGTCGTCCTCGACCACCGTGGCGTCGAAGCGGGCGCGGATGGCGTCGATCAGGGCCTCGATCAGCGGCTCGGGCGCCGAGGCCCCGGCCGTGACGCCGACGGTGTTCACACCCTCGAACCAGCGCCAATCGACATGGCCCGCGTCATCGACCAGCCGCGCGTCCCGCGCCCCGGCGCGCAGGGCCACCTCGACCAGGCGGGCCGAGTTGGACGAGTTCTGGGACCCGACCACCAACACCAGGTCGCAGCCGTCGCCCAGCCGCTTGACCGCCTCCTGGCGATTGGTGGTGGCGTAGCAGATGTCTTCCTTGTGCGGGTCGGGCAGTTCGGGGAAGCGGCGTTTCAGCATCGCCAGAACCTCGGCCGTGTCATCGACCGACAAGGTGGTCTGGGTGACATAGGCCAGGGCCGCGTCGCCCGGCCGCTGGAAGGCCTCGGCGTCCCGAGCGGTTTCGACCAGGGTGATGGCGCCGGGCGGCAACTGGCCCATGGTGCCGATCACCTCGGGGTGGCCGGCGTGGCCGATCAGGATGATGTGGCGACCGGCCGCGTGGTGACGCTCGGCCTCGACATGGACCTTGGACACCAGGGGGCAGGTGGCGTCGAGGAACAGCATCTCGCGCGATCGCGCCGCCGCCGGCACCGACTTGGGCACGCCGTGGGCCGAAAAGACCACGGGCCGGTCGTCGGGGCACTCGTCCAGCTCTTTCACGAACACGGCGCCCAGGGCCTTCAGACGCTCGACCACATGGCGGTTGTGCACGATCTCGTGGCGCACATAGACGGGGGCGCCGAACTTCGCCAGCGCGCGCTCGACGATCTGGATGGCGCGGTCCACCCCGGCGCAGAAGCCGCGAGGCGTCGCCAGCCGCACCGTGATCGGGCGGCGGGAATCGGCGGGGAAGGGCTGGGCGGCGTCCATGGCCGCCAACCTAGGGCCTGTGACGCGCGCTCGCCAGCGGCCGTTCGCCGCGCCCTGTTCGGTGAGCAGAAAAGTTCAGCAAAGACAGGATTTTGCGCGCCATCATACTGTCCTTGACCAAACCGGCCCTCGCCTATAGGTTCCGCGCCGAATTCAGACCCCCTCGCGGAGTCGCCTACAGGCGGAATCGCGAGCGCTGAGGCCAACCATGTCCCAAACTCCGGAATCGCGCGAACAGGCGATCGCTCGCCTACAGAAAAGCGCATCCGAGCTTGAGACCCGGACGGCCAGCCAGATCTCCCAGGAGTTGGCTGGACAGAAGGCGGCCGGCCAGGCGTGGAAGATCATCGCCGACCTGTTCGGCGGCGTTCTGGTGGGTCTGGCGATCGGGTTCGGCGTGGATCACTTCGCCGGAACCAGCCCGGTCGGAATCCTCAGCGGGGTCCTGTTGGGCTTCGCGCTTTCGGTTTGGATGGCGTGGCGCACGGCGCGGCGCATCCAGGCCGAGGCGATCAAAGCCGGGGTCCAGCCGCAGGCTGTGCCCTTCGACGACGACGAAGAAGAAGACGCTTAAGGTTTCCATGGCTGATCCGCTTCATCAGTTCCAGATCAAGAAGATCGTGGACCTGCCCGACGTCACCCTGCCGGGGATCGGGTCGGTCGACGTGGCCTTCACCAATTCGCATCTGGCGATGACCATCGGCTTCGCGGTCGTGATCCTGTTCCTCTGGGTGGTCACTTCAGGCGCCAAGGTGGTGCCCGGCCGACTTCAGTCGGTGGGCGAGACCCTGTTCGGCATGATCGACAACATGACCGGCTCGATCATCGGTCATGACGGCCGGAAGTATTTCCCGTTCGTCTTCACCATCTTCACCTTCATCCTGGCGATGAACGTGTTGGGGATGTTCTTGAGCTTCACCGCCACCTCGCAGTTGGCGATCACCGCCACCTTCGCCCTGTTGACGTTCGGTCTGGTGGTCATCGTCGGTTTCGTGAAGAACGGCCTGGGTTTCTTCAAGCTGTTCTGGCCGATGGGGGCGCCGCTGTTGATGCGTCCCGTGGTTGGTTTGATCGAGTTCTTCTCTTTCCTGCTGCGGCCCATCACCCTGATGCTGCGTCTGTTCGGCAATATGATGGGCGGCCACATCGCACTGAAGGTGTTCGCCGGTTTCGTGGCCGCCGCCGTCGTCGGCGCGGCGGGCTGGTTCGGCGTGCTGGTCTTCCCGCTGTCGCTGGGCATGACCATCGGTCTTACGGCGCTGGAGTTCCTCGTCGCCTTCCTGCAAGCCTTTGTTTTCGCCGTTCTGACCTGCATCTACCTCAATGATGTGGTCAATCTGGATCACGCCCACTAAGGGCCGACCCTTCACCTCCTTCAATCCCACCTAAACAGGACTTACGACCATGGATCCTCAAGCCGCCAAACTCATCGGCGCCGGCATCGCGATGTGCGGCATGATCGGCGC
>NZ_DAINBO010000034.1:0-18796 GCF_036732845.1 Brevundimonas sp.
TATGCGGTGGTGTCGATGGGGGTCGGCTTCGCCCGGCCGGGCTTCACCGCCGGATCGTCCCTGTCGGTCGGGGCCGGCGAGCAGGGGGCGGTGGCGGGGCTGATCATGTCCCTGGCCGGGATCGGCTTTCTGGCGCCGCCGGTGATCGGGGTGGCCCTGTATCAATGGACCGAATGGGCGCCGTTCGCGGCCAACGGCCTGATGCTGGCGGCGGCCCTGGCCCTGTGCTGGACCAGCCCGCTGTTGCGGCGCGGGCCGGAGGATCTGCCGGATCGCGACGAGACGCCGTCGCCGGCGGCCCAGCCCGCGTCCCAGCCGGGACCGGAAGGCGGCGTCAGAACCTGATCTCGGACGGGAAGGGGGGCGAGGCGGTCGAGGCTGCGTCAACCCGGAGAACCGCAGCCTCGCCCCCTGGAGTCTCGCCGGCCGCTTGCGCGAACCGGCGAGTGGGAAGAGCGCCCCTCTAGGGGGCGTTGATGACGGCGTGATGACGCCGAAAAGTCACCGTGCGCGGCACGGACTCGCGCATAGCGGCGCCCTCAAGCAGCGAGCGACCGCGTCGCGAGCGGTAGGGCCTTAAATGTACCGCCGCAGGCTGCGGGCCAGTTCCGACGCGCCGTCCTTGCCGCCGCGCTTGACCTGGGGCTGGTAGGCGACGCGGGCGTGTTCGACGCAATAGACGCCTTCCGAGGCGCGACGGCCGCAGAAGCTGAACTCACGCGACGACGGATCGCCGATCGGCCATTTGCACATATGGGCGCCCAGGGTCATGACCGTGGCCGTGCCGGGCAGGTCGGGCATCGGCGGCGGGACCGGGGCGGCGGGAACCGCCGGACGCGGCTGGGCCGCCTCGATGCGGCGCGGGGCCGAGGGCGCGCGGGTCACGGGCGCTTCGGGGCGCGGACGGGCGGCGCGGAAGGTGGTGCGCGCCGGCTGCGACGGAGCGGCCCGGCCCGACAGGCCCAGGCGGTGCACCTTGCCGATCACGGCGTTGCGGGTGACGCCGCCGCCCAGTTGTTTGGCGATCTGGCTGGCCGATTGGCCCTCCAGCCACAGCTTTTTCAACGTGCCGACGCGGTCCTCGGTCCAGCCTGCGGTCATGACGTCCCCTCCCGGGCGGTGGATTCAATATGTGGGGTCGGACGGCTTCCTCAGCGCCCGGCGCCCACCACTAATCGTAAACTAGCCCTTAACGACCGCAAGATATGCGAATCACCCTGTCCACAGGAACAAGATATTGAATCGATGTTCGGCGAACCGGCGCATTCCCGGCGTCGCCAGCGCCCGCGACGCGGTTGCTCGCGGCAGAGGCGACTTGCGAAAAGAGCCGGGCGCGCGCATCTGCGAGGCATGACCGACGCCGCGATCACACCCCCTCAGCCCCGCCGTTACGATGGCGTCAACTGGCTCGGGGTGTGGACCCTGTATCTGCGCGAGGTGCAGCGGTTCTGGAAGGTCGGCGCCCAGACGGTGCTGGCTCCGGTGGTCACGACCCTGCTCTATATGCTGGTCTTCGTGGTGGCGCTGAAGGGCGCGCGGCCGCCGTTGCACGGCACGCCCTTCGCCGAGTTCGTGGCGCCGGGCCTGATCATGATGGCGATGCTGAACAACGCCTTCGCCAACGCCAGCTCCAGCCTGATCCAAGCCAAGATCATGGGCACGGCGACCGACTTCCTGACTCCGCCGCTCAGCCCGCTGGAGCTGACGATCGGCTTTTCCCTGGGGGCGGCGACGCGGGGGCTGGCGGTCGGGCTGGTGACGGCGGTCTGCGTGCTGCCCTTCGCCAAACTGGGCGTGGCGAACCTGGGCCTGGTCCTGTGGTTCGGCCTGATCGCCTGTCTGCTGATGGGCATGGCCGGAGTTCTGGCCGGACTGTGGGCCGAGCGGTTCGATCACCTGGCGGCGGTGCAGAATTTCATCGTCATGCCGATGACCTTCCTGTCGGGCACCTTCTATCTGATCGACAATCTGCCGGCGCCGTTCGACACGATCAGCCGGTTCAATCCCTTCTTCTATCTGATCGACGGTTTCCGCGCGGGCTTCATCGGCCACGCCGAGGGCGATCTGGCGATCGGGATCGCCATGAGCGGAGGCCTGACCCTGGTCGTGGCCTGGGCCTGCTGGGCGGTGTTCCGCTCGGGCTGGCGGCTGAAGAGCTAGGCCCAGTGGCGGCGCCCGAGGAGATCGGCCCGGACGCCGCCCGCCGCATGGCCCTGGCGGCCCAGGGCCTGGCCCGCGCGCGGCCTGACGCGCCGGGAACGCGCCAGTTCAAGGATGCGGCGCGGCGCCTGGGCGTGATCCAGATCGACAGCGTCAATGTGGTCAGCCGCACCCACTATCTGCCGCCCTTCTCGCGGCTGGGGACCTATCCGCGAGAGGTGCTGGAGGCCGAGGCCTGGGGTAAGGCGCCCAGTCTGTTTGAATACTGGGGCCACGAGGCCTCGCTGATGCCGGTCGAGATCCAGCCCCTGCTGCGCTGGCGCATGGCGCGGGCGCGAAACGGCCAGATGTGGACCGGACTGGCCCGTTTCGGCCGCGAGCGGCGCGACCACATCGAACGGGTGCTGGCCGAGATCGAGCGGCGCGGGCCGGTGGTCGGCGGCGACTTCGCCGAAGGCCCGCGCGGGGCGCCCGGCTGGTGGGCCTGGTCGGACGGCAAGCGGGCGCTGGAATGGCTGTTCTGGGCCGGGGAGATCACCACCAAGACGCGGCGCGGCTTCGAGCGGGTCTATGACCTGACCGAGCGGGTCCTGCCGCGTGCGGTGCGCGACGCGCCGACGCCGGACGAGGCCGAGGCCTGTCGCGGCCTGGCGCGGATCTCGGCGCAGGCGCTGGGCGTGGCGACCGAGGCGGACATCCGGGACTATTTCCGCCTGCCCGTCGACCTGGCGCGCCAGGCGGTGCGTGATCTGGTCGAGGCGGGCGAGCTGACGCCGGTTCGGGTGCGGGGCTGGAAACACCCGGCCTATGTCTGGCCCGAGGCGAGGCGGCCCCGGCGGGTCGAGGCGACGGCCCTGTTGTCGCCGTTCGACAATCTGATCTGGACCCGCGACCGCACCGAGCGGCTGTTCGGCGTCAAGGTGCGGCTGGAGATCTACACCCCGGCCGAGAAACGCAGCCACGGCTATTACGTCCTGCCGTTCCTGGAGGGCGAGGCGATCACCGCCCGCGTCGATCTGAAGGCCGACCGCAAGGTCGGCGTGCTGCGGGTCCAGGCGGCCTGGCGCGAGGACCAGACCGGGCCGGAGACGGCGGTGCGGCTGGCGCGGGAGCTGACCCGCATGGCCGATTGGCTGGGGCTGGAGCGGGTCGAGACGACGGGCCGGGGGGACCTGGCTGATGACCTGTCTGACGCTCTGCGCGATGTTGACCCGGATCGTTATCGTCCCGACTAATCCCGGTCATGGATTTTGAAAAACCTGTCGACCCACTGACCGTCGAAATTGAGGATGTAAGTCCCACGCCCCGAGAGATGCGGCCCGTCAACAAGGGCTGGGGTGTGGTGCATTGGGCCTGCGTCGTGCCGACCTACGCGCCCATGCTCGGGCTGCTGATCTTTGGATTTCTAGCCATTGATTTTGCCGACGGCCTGATACCGCCCGGTCTTTTCGGCGCAAGCATCATCGGTACATGGGCGGCGTGGCTCATCGGTGGGTGGTGGTACCGCCGCGCCGTGATGCGGGCGCATCAAATGGCTCCGACAGGCGGTCTTGGATGGCGTTGGACGATCAATGAAAGCGGGCTGAGATTCGACACCCCCCTGCAGGACAACCGTATCGACTGGCGGGGCATCAAGAGTGTGCGGGAAGAGAAGGATCGCATCCTCTTTCTGGTGACGCCCATGAATAATCCGGTACTGCCCAAAAGGCTTTTGGACCCAACCCAGTTGGAAGTTCTGAGACGGTTGATCGACGAGGCCAGAACCTCCGGCCGTCTCGGCGCCGGTGTTGACTAGGCGGGCAGAGAGTCCGACAAGGCCTGACCCCTTTTCCAGCGGTCCCGACGCCATCCGCGCCGGGACCGTCTCGCTTTTCGGAGACCGACATGTCCGACCATCTGATGGGTGTCTACAACCGCGCGCCGTTGGAGGTGGAGCGTGGCCAGGGCGCCCGGCTGTGGGGCAAGGACGGAACCGAATATCTGGACTGCGTCATGGGCATTTCGACCAACGCCCTGGGCCACGCCAACCCCGTTCTGGTCCAGGCGGTCAAGGACCAGGCCGAAAAGCTGTGGCACGTGTCGAACATCTTCCGCATTCCCGGCCAGGAAGCCCTGGCCGACGCCCTGTGCGAAAAGTCGTTCGCCGACGTGGTCTTCTTCACCAACTCGGGCACCGAGGCCGTCGAGTGCGCCCTGAAGACGGCGCGCAAGCATCACGTCGCCAACGGCCAGCCCGAGCGCATCGACATCTACGGCTTCGACGGCAGCTTCCACGGCCGCACCTATGGCGCGATCAACGCCGCGGCCAATCCGAACTACACCGACGGCTTCGGCCCGCCGATGCAGGGCTTTCATCAGCTCAAGTGGGGCGACAAGGCGGCGCTGGAGGCGGCGTTCGACAACCCGACCACGGCGGCGATCATCCTGGAGCCGGTCCAGGGCGAAGGCGGCTGCCGCGAGACCCCGGTCGAGGACCTGCGCTGGATGCGCGAAAAGGCCGACGAAACCGGCGTGCTGATCATCTTCGACGAGGTCCAGTGCGGCATGGGCCGCAGCGGCAAGCTGTGGGCGCATGAATGGGCCGGCATGACGCCGGACATCATGGCCGTGGCCAAGGCCCTGGGCGGCGGCTTCCCCATCGGCGCCTGCCTGGCGACCGCCGACGCGGCCAAGGGCATGACGGTGGGCGTGCACGGTTCGACCTTCGGCGGCAATCCGCTGGCCATGGCGGTCGGCCTGGCGGCCTTCGGCGAGATCTCCAAGCCCGAGACCCTGGCCCATGTGAACGAGATCGCCGGCTATCTGAAGCAGCAGTTGGTCGGCCTGGCCGAGCGTTTCCCCGACCTGATCGTCGACGTGCGCGGCAAGGGGTTGCTGATCGGGGTCAAGCTGGTGCCGAACAACCGCGAATTCATGGCCCTGGCGCGCGATACGCAACAGTTGCTGGTGGCGGGCGGCGGCGACAACCTGGTCCGCATCCTGCCGCCGCTGAACCTGACGCTGGACGAGGCGCGCCTGGCGATCTCGAAATTCGAGGGCGCGCTGGAGGCGGCGCGAGCCAAGGCGGCGGCCTGAACCAACACCCGCTCATCCCCGCGAACGCGGGGATCCAGCAAGGGCCTCACGAAGGCTGGCGGCTGGGATGAGCGTCAAGCAACCCTTGTGGCGACCTGTCGCCCAAAGCACTGGGTCCCCGCTTTCGCGGGGATGAGCGGAGCAGACGAATGGTCCGGCATTTCCTCGACATCCATCGGCTGGAGGCGGCCGAGCTGCGGGCCATCCTGGACGACGCCCATGCCCGCAAACAGGCCCGCAAGGGCTGGCCGCAAGGCCGGGCCGACGCCGATGCGCCGGGCAGGGACCGGGTGCTGGCGATGATCTTCGAGAAGAATTCGACCCGCACTCGCTATTCCTTCGACGCCGCCATCCGCCAGCTTGGCGGCCAGGCCATCATCGCCAACGCCGGGGACATGCAACTGGGCCGTGGCGAGCCGATCGAGGACACCGCCCGGGTGCTGTCGCGCATGGTCGATGCGGTGATGATCCGCGCCAACAGCCACGAAGACGTCGAACGCTTCGCCCGCGTCTCGACCGTGCCGGTGATCAACGGCCTGACCGACCGGTCGCACCCGTGCCAGATCCTGGCCGACCTGCTGACCATCGAGGAGCATCGCGGGCCGGTGGCGGGCAAGACCATCGCCTGGGTCGGCGACGGCAACAACGTCTGCCACAGCTTCATCCACGCAGCGCCCAAATTCGGCTTCCGGCTGAACGTCGCCTGTCCGGCGGAATACCATCCCGACCTGATGGACCTGGCCAAGGGCGGGGACCACGTCATGCTGACCTCGGACCCCAAGGCGGCCGTGGCGGGCGCCGATGTGGTGGTCACCGACACCTGGGTGTCGATGGGCGATCAAGACTATGAGGACCGGCTTTCCGCCTTCGACGCCTATACGGTCGATGAGGCGCTGATGGAGACGGCGGCCGAGGGCGCGGTCTTCCTGCACTGCCTGCCCGCCCACCGGGGCGAAGAGGTCACCGACGAGGTCATCGACGGCCCGCGCTCGCTGGTCTGGGACGAGGCCGAGAACCGCATCCACGCCCAGAAGGCGGTGCTGGCCTGGTGTTTCGCGGGTTAGACGAGTGAGCGAAGGCGTGAGCAAGATCGTCGCTCACATCTGGCTCACTTGTTGCCCCGGCTCGCTTGGTCCGCCGTCGGCGGCGATCTAGACCCAGTCGGCCCGGGTCATGCCGCCCAGGGTCGCCAGGTGGATCAGCAGCAACATCACCAGCGCCGCGCCCATGACCATCAGAAAGCGCCACGGCACCATGCGCGGTCCCTTGATCAGGTTCGGCGGCTGGGCGCCGCGCCAGCCCGCGAAGACCGTCAGGGCCAGAGAGGCGGCGAGCAGGATCAGGGTCAGGGTCAGGTCCATGGCGCGGGAGGTGGCGGCTGGCGCGTCGTTCCGCAAGCGGAATTCCTTGCCGGGAGGTTAATCTTCACGCCTCGTTAACCACGGCTGGGCGATCCGTTGGGATCGGCGGGCGGCGATTTCCACAGATCGTTGGTCGGCCCCAACATCTTGGGGTTAACGCTCCGTTTACACCCCTGATCTGGACGATTAGCGTGAAGCGTATAGGTCGGGAGGCGAATCAGTGAGCGCAGCCGCTCCGTGGAGCGTGAAGGGGATCGACCCCAAGGCGCGCGAGATCGCCAAGGACCTGGCCCGCAGGTCGGGAATGACCCTGGGCGAATGGCTGAACTCCATGATCATCGAGGACGGCGATGAGGACGGCTATACGCCGCTGCCGCGCCGCGCCCACGCCGCCGACAGTTTCGAGCGCCGCGGCCGCAGCCGCCGGGTCGACGACGCCTATGGCGCAGGCGAGGACGGTCTGCAGCGGGTGTCGGCCTCGGTCGAGGCCCTGGCCGCGCGGCTGGAGGCGTCGGAGCGCCGGGCGCAGACCGCCATCCAGGGCGTGGACCAGGCCGTGGCCGGTCTGGTGCGGCGCCTGGACGAACAGACCGTCGGCGAACGCGCCTGGGGCCGCCGCCTGGACGACATCTCCGAGGAGCTGAAAGAGGGCCACAAGCGCCTTCGCCGCTTCGAGACCGAAACCGGGCCGCGCACGACCGAGACCTTCGGCAAGGTCGAGACGACCCTGGGCGCCCTGGCTGGCCGCCTCTACGACATGGAGGAGCGCCAGCGCTCGTCCGTCAACGAATTGCGCCAGCGGATGGAGGCGGTCGAAAAGGCCGCGCCGGGCCAGGACCTGCTGCATCAGGTCGGCGCCCGTCTGGACCAGGCCCAGTCCCGCACCGCCGAGGCCCTGCGCGGGCTGGAGCGGTCGTTCGCCGACCTGGATCGCCGCCTGGGCGCCGCCGAGACGCGGATGGAGCCGACGGGCGCCCGCGAGACCGCCCGTTTCGAGAAGCTGGCCGAGACCCTGTCGCGCCAGGTCGAGACCAACCGCGCCGAAATGATGCGCCGGATGGACACGGCCGAGGCGGAAGGCCGGATGGATCGGCTGGAGCGCACCCTGGCGTCGGTCGGCGACCAGGCCAAGGCCGCCGAGCAACGCGCGGCCCAGTCGATCGAGACCCTGGGCCGCGAAGTGCTGCGCATCGCCCAGAATCTGAACGGGCGGATGCAGCGCGCCGAGAGCACGGGCGCCGAACAGATGGCCCGTCTGGGCGAGACCCTGTCGGGCAAGGTCGAGCGCGACCTGGGCCGCTACGCCCAGGCCGTCGAGCAACGATTGATTTCCGCCGACGATCGGCACGCCCTGGCCCTTGAAAAGCTGGGCGGCGAGATCACCCGCATCTCGGATCGGCTGTCCGAGCGGATCGCCCAGTCGGAACGCAAATCGGCTCAGGCCCTGGAGGAGATCGGCAAGCGTCTGGCCGACAGTTCGGACAAGATCGAGCAGCGCTACGACCGCGCCTCGGGCGAACTGGCCGAACGCATGCGCCTGTCCGAGGAGCGCACCGCCAAACTGCTGGCCGAGGCGCGCGACAGCATCGAGCGCCGCGTCGACGGCGTCCGGCCCGCGCCGCTGCCGGACTATGAGGTCGCCGCGCCGTCCTCCCTGGCGCCCATGACGTCGGCCGAACCGCCGTCCGCGCGCGACGAGACCGTGGTGACCCCGGACTGGCGCTCGGCCGCTTTCCAGGACCCGACCTTCGACACGCACGGCTGGCCCGACGATGCGGCCGGAGACGCGGCGCCCGCCGCCTTCGCCGAGGTCGAGACCCCAGCCGAGGCCGTCGCTGAGGCCACGCCCTTCGGCGCGCCCCAGCCGTTCGCGGCCTTCGGCGGCGCCGATGTGCGGGACGCCCTGGACGCCACCGCCGAGGCGCTCGAAACGCCGGTCTTGACGCCGCGCCGCCCGGCCGCCGCCTTCGAGGGCCGCGACGATTTCAGCGACGACGACTTCGCCGCCGAGACCGACTTCGTCGATCCGCGCGCCCTGCGCGGCGCCATGGGCGCCGCCGCCGCCGCCGGACGCGCCGCCTCAGGCTCGACCCGCAGCGCGGTCGACGCCGCCCGCGCGGCCATGGCGGCCCCAGCGCCGGAAGCGCCCGCCCGCGCGTCTTTCGGCCTGAACCTCAAGAAGGGCGGCAAGTCCAAGCTTCAGGAGAGGCTGGACAAACAGGCGGCCAAGGACGGTTCGACCGTGCGCAAGGCCCTGTTGGCCTCGGTCACGGCCGTGGCCCTGACCGGCGGGGTTTACGGCTATTCGCGCCTGACGGACGGGACCCTGGCCATTCCCGGACTGGGCGGCGCGGCTCCGGCCGCGGAGGCCGCGCCGGTGGCCCTGACCCTGACCCCGACCGAGGCGCCGACGGCGGCGGCCCTGGAACAGGCCCAGGGTCTGTACGCCCAGGCGCTGGAGCAGTTGGACGCCGGCGACACGGCCGGTCTGGAGACGATGAAACGCGCGGCCCAGATGGGCGAACCGGCCGCGCAGCTTCATCTGGTGAAACTGTATCAGGACGGCGAGGCCGGGGCGCCCAAGGACCTGGCCCAGGCCCGCGCCTGGGCGCGCCGCGCGGCCGAGAGCGGCGATCCGCACGGCCGACACGCCTACGCCATGTATCTGTATGACGGCATGGGCGGCGGACGCGACCGGCCCGAGGCCTTGCGCCTTTTGCTGTCGGCCGCCGAACAGGGGCTGGTGGACAGCCAGTACAATGTCGCGCGCCTGTTCGAGATGGGCGACGAAGGCATAGCGGCGGACCCGGCCGAGGCCCTGAAATGGTACATGATCGCCGCCCGCGGCGGGGACGAAGAGGCGCCGGCCGCCGTGACGCGGCTGAGCGAACGGTCCACGCCCGCCGCCGTCCGCGCGGCCCGCCGCGCCGCCGAGGCCTTTCAGGTCGAACCCCTGGCCGGTTGACGGGTTAACCCTGTCTCTAGCGTCGAGCGGGTATCGGCTGGCGGGCCGGGGCGACGCTCGCTAAGACCATAACGTCGCCTTCCGGCGCCTTGAGTTCCACCGTTCCAGCCGAAGGCGCGTCCTTTGGATATCTATCTGCCGATCGCCGAGGTTTCGGTGAACTGGCCGATCCTGGTTCTGCTGGGAGCGGGGGTCGGATTCGTGTCCGGCCTGTTCGGCATCGGCGGCGGATTCCTGATGGCGCCGGTGCTGATCTTCATGGGCATTCCGCCGTCGGTGGCGGTGGCCAGCCAGGCCAGCCACGTCGTCGCCTCCTCCACATCCGGCGTGATCCGCTACGGCGGCCAGGGGGCGGTCGATTTCCGCATGGGCGGGATCATGGCCCTGGGCGGGGCGGTCGGGGCCTTCCTGGGGGTCGAGCTGTTCCGCTATCTGCGCCTGTTGGGCCAGGCGGACCTGATGGTGGCCCTGTCCTATCTGATCTTCCTGGGCGTCATCGGCTCGCTGATGCTGAACGAGAGCCTGACCGAGATCCTGCGCCGCCGCCGGGGCGAGCCGCCCAAGAGGAAGGACCGCCGCCGGCCCCTGTGGCTGTACGGCCTGCCGTGGAAGGTGCGGTTTCCGAAATCGGGTCTCTACATCTCGGCCATTCCGCCGCTGGGGCTGGGCGTGTTCGCCGGGGTCCTGTCGGCCGTCATGGGGGTGGGCGGCGGCTTCATCCTGGTGCCGGTGATGCTGTACGTGCTGCGCATGAAAGCCAGCGTGGTGGTGGGCACCAGCCTGTTCCAGATCATCGTCACCACGGCCATCACCACCATTCTCCAGGCCGGACGCAATCAGACGGTCGACGTCGTGCTGTCGACCATATTGCTGCTGGGCGGGGTGGTCGGGGCGCAGTGGGGCGCGCGCATGTCGGGACGGCTGCGGGCCGAGGAGCTGCGGGCGCTGCTGGGCGTCATCGTGCTGGCGGTCGGCCTTTACATGGGGCTGGAGCTGTTCGTGCGGCCCAGCGAGATCTTCCAACTGGCGCCGGGGATCGCGGACTGATGGCCGTTCCCGCGCCGCCGCCGCCCCTGCCGCCCGCCGTCGTGGCCGGGACGCCCGCGCCCGAACGGTCGGTCGCCACGACCGGAGAGCTGCGCGTCGCCGCCGCTTTGACGGATGCGCGGGTGCGGGTCGATTCCGGCTTTAGAGGCGCGTCGATCGTGCTGTACGGCGCGGTGTTCAATCCGTCGGACCAGCCCGCCGACGTGGTCGTGGTGGTGCGCGGGCCGGACGAGCCGATCCGCCTGGTCAAGAAGACCCGCAACATGGGCGTCTGGCTGAACAGCCGCCCGGTGCTGTTCGAGGGGGCGCCCGGATTCTACATGACCGCCTCGACCCGGTCCCTGTCCGACATCGCCGACTTCGGCCAGCTTCGGCGGCTGGGCGTGGGGGTGAACCATCTGCGCATCAACGCCCCGGAGGAAAGCCGCACCGTCACGCGGTATGGGGTGCGCGACGTGGTCGTCAGCCGCCTGGGCGAGGACTATCTGGACTGGCGCCGGGCCGTGATCCGCCTGAAGGAGGCGGCCCAGCTCTATGACACCGATCCGCAAGGGGTGGAGTTCGTCGACCGCGGCCTGTTCCGCGCCGAGGTCACCCTGCCGGCGACGGCGCCGACCGGGCGCTATTACACCGAGGTCTGGCTGTTCCAGGACGGCGAGCCGCTGTCGGTGTCCAACCTGACCCTGACGGTCGAGAAGGTCGGTTTCGAGCGCGAGGTCTATGAGTTCGCCCACCGACGGCCGTGGAGCTATGGCGTGCTGTGCGTCCTGCTGGCGGCCCTGACCGGCTATGGGGCCAGCCGACTGTTCAGGCGAAGCTAGAGGGCCTTCCCCCACGCCACCGCGTGCACCTTGTCGCGGCCCAGGGCGGCGATCAGGGGCGGGGTCTCGAACAGGCCCGCCACCGCCGGATCGCGCACGCTCAATCCCCCTGTGAAGGCGCCGAAGGCCGGCAAGAGCAGGCGGCGTCCGTCGGTGACGAAACAGGGGCGGCGCACGCCCCGGCCATGGGCGGCGACGCGCACGGCAGGGTGCAGATGCCCGGCCACCTCGCCCGGCCGCGGGGTCGGCGACGGCTCGTGGATCAGGCGCAGGTCGCCCAGGACCAGGGCGTCCAGCACCCGACCGGGCAGGCGGCCCAGGGCGTCGGCATCGGCCTGTTCCAAGGCCCGGCGATCATGGTTGCCCTCGACCCACAGCCAGTCGCGGCCCTCGGCCAGGACGTCCAGCCGGGCGCGGTCGTCAGGCGCCATGCGGCCGAGGGCGCGGCTGTCGTGGAAACTGTCGCC
The DNA here is from genome assembly GCF_036732845.1 of Brevundimonas sp. GTDB lineage: Bacteria > Pseudomonadota > Alphaproteobacteria > Caulobacterales > Caulobacteraceae > Brevundimonas. Next base: position 11,897 of record NZ_DAINBO010000034.1, read on the forward strand.
CAGCAGGACGACGGCGCGCGGGTTCAGATCGGCGATCTCGGCCGCCAGCCGGTCCAGCGTCGCCCGGCTGTCATAGGGCGGCAGCATCTGGCCGCGCACGGCGAAGGCCGAACCCTTTTCCAGATGCAGGTCCCCGGCGACCAGGGCCGAATGATCGGGCAGCCACAGGGCGCCCGAACGGCGCAGCACGCAGGTCTCGCCCATCACGGTCAGGCGCAGCGACCCGCACGGGCGGCGCATCGGCGACAGGGTTTCGCGCAGGGCCGGGTTCATCGTCCTTCTCCCCTTGGGGGAGAAGGTGGGCGGCGGAGCCGCTCGGATGAGGGGTAAGACAAGATGGGCGTTTCAATTGACGATGGGTGTGATGCAGCCATCCCCCTCAACCGTCTCGCTCCGCGAGCCACCTTCTCCCCCAAGGGGAGAAGGAAGATGGTCAGGTTCCTCACATTGATCCCTCCTGCATCACTTCGGCGATCAGGGCCTCGGCCGCGTCTTCCAGGATCATGTCCGCCGCCTCGCCGCCGCCGACCCGCTCGCGTCCGATCTGGATCAGCACCGGAACCGAAAAGGGCGACGGCCGATCCAGCGCCCGGTGCACGACGCACCCCTGGACGCGGGTCAGAAGCTGGCCCAGCCGCGCCACGTCCAGCAGGCCTGCCGCCGCGTCGGCGCGGGCGGTGCGCAGCAACAGATGATCGGGCTGGTGACGGCGCAGCACGTCGTAGATCAGGTCGGTCGAGAAGGTCACCTGACGCCCGGTCTTCTCGGCGCCCGGCCGCCGTTTCTCGATCAGGCCCGAAATCAGAGCGCCGTCGCGAAAGGCGCGCTTCATCATGAAACTCTCCTGCAGCCAGGCCTCCAGGTCGTCGCCCAGCATGTCCGGCTCGAACAGGGCGCCGAAGTCCAACTTGTCCATCGGCAGGATCGACCAGATCGCCAGTGAATAGTCGGTGACGACATAGCCCAGCGGTCCCACGCCCAAACGGTCCAGCCGCCGCGTCAGCAACATGGCCAGGGTTCCGTGGGCCAGGGCGCCCTCGAACGGATAGACCACCAGATAATGACGCGCGCCGCGCCGGAAGGTCTCGACCAGCATGTCCCCGGCGGCGGGGACGGTCGAACGCGTCTCTTGCAGCGCCAGCCATTCCTGCACGTCGACGGGCAGGACGCGCCAGTGGTCCCGGTCCTGGATCATCGCCCGCACCCGGTCGGCCAGCGATGTCGACAGCGGGAATTTCGACCCGCCCCACGAGGGGATCTTCGGCTCCCTGTCGTCGGCGGGACTGACCAGGGCGTCCATGCCGACGACGGCCTGGAAGGCCCAGACGCGCCCGGCGAAGACGAAGGTGTCGCCGGGGGTCATCTGTTCAAAATAATGCTCTTCGGCCTCGCCGATCTTCTTTCCGCCGACCCAGCGCAGGGCCGTCCCGCCCCGACGCGAGGCGACACGGACGTTCAGGGTCGCCGCCGCCGTGATCGTGCCGACGTTCATGCGGTGGTTCTGGGCGATCTGAGCGTCGCGCGCGCGCCAGAGGCCCTGGCGGTCGCGCACGATGCGGGCGAACCGGTCATAGGCGCGCAGGGCGTAGCCGCCGGTGGCGACCAGATCGACCACCTCCTGGAACGCCTTCCATGACAGGTCGCGATAGGGACCGCAGCCGGTCACCTCGGCATACAGGTCCTCCATGCGGAACGGCTCGGAACAGGCCACGCCCATCACGTGCTGGGCCAGGGTGTCCAGCGTGCCGACGTGATGCGGCTCCCAGTCGAAGGCGTTTTCGGCCACCGCCTCGCGCGCGGCCTGGCATTCCAGCATCTCGAACCGGCTGGCCGGGACCATCAGGGCGCGGCTGGGTTCGTCCAGCCGGTGGTTGGCCCGGCCGATGCGCTGGACCAGGCGGCTGGCCCCCTTGGGCGCGGCCTGCTGGATGACCAGATCGACGTCGCCCCAGTCGATGCCCAGGTCCAGGGTCGAGGTGCAGACCACGGCGCGCAGATCGCCCCGCGCCATGGCCGCCTCGACCTTGCGCCTCTGTTCGACCGCCAGCGAGCCGTGATGCAGGGCGATGGGCAGGGCGTCCTCATTGATCGCCCAGAGCTGCTGGAACACGAACTCGGCCTGCCAGCGGGTGTTGACGAAGACCAGGGCCAGCCTGGTTCCGCGAATGGCGTCATAGACCTCGGGAATGGCGTGTCGGCCGGTGTGCCCGGCCCACGGCGTTTCGCCCTCGCTGATCAGCATCTCGACCACCGGCGGCGCGCCGGGATCACCGCGGATGATCACAACATCCTTCCCTCCTTGCGGGGGAAGGCGGCTCGCGGAGCGAGACGGAAGGGGGGTGTGTTCGCCACGCACTTCATCGTCGAGAGAGAGGTTGTCGCCGCCAACCCCCCTATCCGAGCCGCGCTGCGGCCCACCTTCCCCCGCGAAGGGGGAAGGGTCATGGGGCGACAGCCATTCGGCGATCATTTGCGGATCATCGACGGTGGCGCTCAGGGCCACCCGCCGCATCTCCGGCGCGAAGGCCTGCAGCCGCCCCAGACCCAGGTTCAGCAAATCCCCGCGCTTGCCGCTCCAGATGGCGTGGATCTCGTCCAGCACGACGCATTTCAGATCCGCGAAATAGGCCCTGGAGCCTTCCCAGGCGCAGAACAGGGCCAGTTGCTCGGGCGTGGTCAGAAGGATGTCGGGCGGGACGTCACGCTGACGCTGGCGCTTGGACGGCTTGGTGTCGCCGGTGCGGCTCTCGACGTGGATGTTCAGTCCGATCTCGCGGATCGGCGTCATCAGATTACGCTCGACGTCGGTGGTCAGGGCCTTCAGCGGCGACAGATACAGGGTGTGCACCCCGCTACCAGGACCGAACGCCGGGCGCGGCCCGCGTTCGGCCAGGTCGATCAGGCTGGGCAGGAAGCCGGCCAGGGTCTTGCCGCCGCCGGTGGGCGCGACCAGCAGGGCGTGCGCGCCGTCCCGGGCTGCCTGGATCATCTGCGACTGATGGCGCCTGGGCGACCAGCCGCGCCGCGCGAACCAGTCGGCGAACAGCGGCGGAAGCGGTGCGGGAGCGATGGGCGGCGACACGAGAGCGATATAGCATGTTCCCGTTCCGTTTCATTTTCTGAAATGCTAGCCTGGCGGCATGACGGACAAGCCGCTGCCTGACATTCCTCCGCTCGGTCCCGTGACCATTCGCGAAGACGGCGACACCGGCGACCGCTTCCTGGTCTATATCTCCAAGGACGGGGTCCGGGCCGAACTGCGCGTCCTGGGCGACACCTTCTGGGCCACCCAGGCGCAGATGGCGCACATGTTCGGCGTCGACGTGCGAACCGTCAGCGAGCACATCCAGAACATCTTCAACGACCGCGAGCTGACCGCGGATTCAGTTGTCCGGGAATCCCGGATAACTGCCGCTGACGGCAAGGCTTATCGGACCAATCTCTACAGTCTCGATGTGATCATATCGGTGGGGTACCGCGTCAGTTCGCGGCTGGGCACCCTGTTCCGCATCTGGGCGACCCAGGTGCTGATGGCCTATCTGACCAAGGGTTTCGTCATCGATGACGAGCGCCTGAAGACGCCCGACGGCCGACCGGATTTCTTCGACGAACTGCTGGACCGCATTCGCGACATCCGGTCGTCGGAAAAGCGGATGTGGACCCGCATTCTGGAACTGGCGTCCTTCTGCGCGGACTACGATCCCGACGACCGATCCCAAAGGACCGAATTCTTCGCCGACATACAGAACACCCTGCACTGGGCCGTGTTGCAGAAGACCGCGTCGGACCTGGTCATCGAGCGGGTCGACCATCGGCAGGACGGCGCGGGCGTCGTCACCTTCAAGGGCGCGGTCCCCACGGTCGAAGAGGCCAAGACGGCGAAAAACCTGCTGCACGAACCTGAGATCAAGGCCCTGAACCACATCACAAGCCTGGTGCTGGAGTTCTTCGACAGCCAGGCCGAGCAGCGGCGCATGACGACCCTGGAGGACTTCCAGACCAAGCTGCGCGACCTGATCAAGCTGGATGGCCGCCCGTTGAAACCTCAGGGTGCGGCGACGAGCGTCAGTCACGCCGCCCAGGAGATCAAGGCGTACCGGGCCATAAGGCGTCTCGAAGCCGAAAGGGCCGGAGAGGACCAGCTCGGTCAGATCGCCAAGACGATCAAGGCCAAGAAGCGGACGCCGTGATCGAAACGAAGACAGCATCCGAGGCCGCCGCCGAATCCCGGCTGGACCTGCCGCCCGCCTTGGCGACGCCGCCGGGGGCCGGGGCGGTGTGTGACGATCAGGGTGCGCGCCGGATCGGGCGCGGCGCGGCCGAGGGGCTGTTGACCGGCGGGCCGGTGCTGGTGGCCCATGCGGCGCTGACGGCGCGGCGGCTGGGGCTGGCGCCGCCGCCCCGGTCGCGCGACGTGATGGATGTGCTGGAGCTGTTCGCCTTCGTGCGGCCGGCGCGGTTCTGTGCGCCCTCGCCGACGGGTCTGGCCCTGGCCCTGGGCCTGACCGAACCGAAGGGGGCCGAGGCGCAGGCGCAGGCCCTGATGCAGAGCGTGCGTCTGCTGCTGAAGGAAATGGCCGATCCGGCCTATCCGGGGCGAGAGGCGGCCGTGACCCTGGCCGAGACCCTGGACCGGGCGGGCTGGGCCTGGGGACCGAGGGTGCTGGAGGCCCTGCGGTCCCAGCCGGTGCGTGATCGCCAGCATCGCGGCTCGGGCCTGGACGTCTGGTCGCGCATGCCGGAGTGGGAGGACGAGGCGCCGCGCGGCGAGGCGGGTTCGGTCCCGGTCGACTCCGAGTCCGCCCGCATCCGGCTGGAGAAGCTGCTGCAGGCCTCGGGCCTGGACGAGGCGCGTCCGGCCCAGTCGGACTATGCGGCCGAGGCGGCCTACGCCTTTTCGCCCCGCGACCAGGAGGGGCGGCCGCGCATGCTGCTGGCCGAGGCGGGGACCGGCACGGGCAAGACCCTGGGCTATCTGGCGCCCGCCAGCCTGTGGGCCGAGCGCAATGCGGGGGCGGCCTGGGTCTCGACCTACACCCGCGCCCTGCAACGCCAGATCGACCGCGAGAGCGCCGGCCTGTGGCCCGATCCGGCCGAGCGCAAACGCAAGGCGGTCGTGCGCAAGGGGCGCGAGAACTATCTGTGCCTGCTGAACCTGCAAGAGATGGTTCAGGCCGCCCAGTTGGGGACCGGCGACCTGATCGGGACGGCCCTGGCCGCGCGCTGGGCCTTGCATAGCCGGGATGGCGACATGACCGGCGGCGACTGGCCCGGCTGGCTGCCCGGCCTGTTCGCGATCGCCCCGGCCCAGCAGGCGGGGGCGGCCAATCTGGTGGATCGGCGCGGAGAGTGCGTCCACGCCGCCTGTCCCCACTATCGCGCCTGTTTCGTCGAAAAGACCATTCGGGCCAGCCGCCGGGCCGACCTGGTCATCGCCAACCACGCCCTGGTCATGACCCAGGCCGCCTTCGACGGCGCGCGCACGGCGCGGGGCCAGAAACAGGACGGCGAGACGGCGGCGCTGAAGCGGATCGTCTTCGACGAGGGGCACCATCTGTTCGACGCCGCCGACAGCGCCTTTTCCGCCGCCCTGTCGGGTCAGGAATCCGCCGAACTGCGCCGCTGGATCCGGGGACCGGAGGGACGCGGGCGGCGCGGGCGCGGCTTGGAACAGAGGCTGGGCGACCTGTGCGCCGACAGCGAGGCCGCGACCAAGGCCCTGAACGACGCCATCCGCGCGGCGGCCGAACTGCCGGGCGAGGGGGTGTCGGCGCGCATCGCCCCGGCGAGCGGAGAGGTCAATCCGATCGGGCCGATCGAACGGTTTCTGGCGGCGGCGCTGGATCAGCTCAGGGCGCGGACGTCGGAAAGTTCGGGCGGGTCCGAGTTCGGGCTGGAGTGCGCCCTGCGCCCCGTCACCGATCCGGTGCTGGAGACGGCGCGGGCGGCGGCGCGGGCGCTGGCGAACGTCGAGGCGCCGCTGTTGGCCCTGTCGCGGCATCTGGAGGATGTTCTGGACGACGAGGCGGTCGAGCTGGACGGCTCGGCGCGGGCGCGGATCGAGGGGGCCTTGCGCGGTCTGGACCGGCGCGCGCGCATGACCCTGCCGGGCTGGCGCTCCATGCTGGCGGCGCTGGAGGAGGCGGGCGACGAGCCGGACCCCGACTTCGTCGACTGGCTGTCGGCCGAGACGGCGTTCGGCCGCATCCACGACGTGGCCTTGCGGCGGCACTGGATCGACCCGACCGTGCCGCTGGAGGCCGCCGTGATCGCGCCGTCCCATGGCGTTCTGGTGACCTCGGCCACCCTGTCCGATCCGGGCGGGGTGGAAGGGTCCGATCCCTTCGACCTGGCGCGGATGCGCACCGGCGCGGCGCGGCTGATCGAACCGGCGCGGACGTTGAAGCTGGACAGTCCGTTCGACTATGCGGCCAACAGCCGGGTCATCGTCGTCACCGATGTGGCCAAGGACGATCCGCGCCAGACGGCGGCGGCGATGCGCGAACTGTTCCTGGCCTCGGGCGGCGGGGCGCTGGGCCTGTTCACCGCCATCCGGCGGCTGCGCGCCGTCTATGAGCGGCTGGGACCGGAGTTGGCCAAGGCGCACCTGCCGCTCTACGCCCAGCACGTCGATCCGCTGGAGGTCGGGGCGCTGGTCGACATGTTCCGGGTCGAACAGGACAGTTGCCTGTTGGGCACCGATGCGGTGCGCGACGGGGTCGATGTGCCGGGCCGAAGCTTGCGTCTGCTGGTGTTCGACCGGGTGCCGTGGCCCCGGCCCGACCTGTTGCACAAGGCGCGGCGCGAGCGGCTGGGAAGCCTGTTCGACCGGGGGCGCGGCTATGACGACGCCCTGGCGCGCGGCCGCATGGCCCAGGCCTTCGGCCGACTGATCCGGCG
>NZ_DAINBO010000035.1:0-18772 GCF_036732845.1 Brevundimonas sp.
TTTCGGCCAGGACCATGGCGATGGTCTGGATGTCCTCGACCTCGTCCTCGTCATAACGACGCTCGGCGCGGTTCTGCACGACCAGCACGCCGATGGCCCGGCCGCCGCGCAGCAGGGGCGCGCCCAGGAAGGCGTGATAGGGGTCTTCGCCCGTCTCGGGACGGTAGGAGAAGCTGGGATGGGTCGGGGCGTCCGACAGGCTGATCGGCTGGGCCAGCCGCGCCACCTCGCCCACCAGGCCCTCGCCGGGGCGCAGCCGGGTGTTGTGCACGGCCTCGGGGTTCAGGCCCTGAGTGGCGAACAGCTCAAGCTCGCCCGAGGCGCGCCGCAGATAGATGGAGCAGACCTCGGCCACCATCGACTGGGCGATGGTGCGCACGACCATGTCGAGACGTTCCTGAGCCGGTCCCGCGCCGGCCATGGCCTCGCGGATCTGGCGCAGGAGGTTTCGCGGCCCCCTCGTCGTCAATCCGCCCAGCGGCACTGGTCCCTCCGTTCCTGCGACGCCAACATGGGCGTCGAAGCTCTGCCAATCTAGACCGTATCCAGCCCGTAAGCCGAATGTAGGGCGCGAACCGCCAGTTCCGCATAGGCGGCGTCGATCAGCACGCTGATCTTGATCTCACTGGTCGAGATGGCCTGGAATTTGATGCCCTTGTCGGCCAGAGCGCGGAACATGGTCTGGGCCACGCCCGCGTGGCTGCGCATGCCGACGCCGACGACCGAGACCTTGGCCACATCCTCATCCAGGCGCAGCTCCTCGAAACCGAGCTGGGCTTGCGCCGCGCGCATCAGGTCGGCGGCGCGCGCCGCGTCGCGACGGCCCGTGGTGAAGGTCAGGTTGACCGCGCCTTCGGTGCGGGCCTGGCTCTGCACGATCATGTCGACATTGACGCTGGCCTCGGCCAGGCGGGTGAAGACATCCGCCGGAGCGTCCGTGCGGTCGCCCAGGCCCAACAGGGTGATGCGGGCCTCGTCTCGGCTCATGGTCACGCCGGACACGATGCGTTGTTCCACGATCTCCTCCTCGTCGCAGATCAGGGTGCCGGCGACCGTCGGCAGGTTTCCATTCTCGTCGGGTTCGATGAAGCTGGACAGGACCCGCAGGGGCACCTTCTTGGCCATGGCCAGTTCGACCGAGCGCGTCTGCAGGACCTTGGCCCCCAGGGACGCCATCTCCAGCATCTCTTCGTAGGACACCCGCTCCAGCCGCCGCGCGCGGCTCTCGATGCGCGGGTCGGTCGTATAGACGCCGTCCACGTCGGTGTAGATGTCGCAGCGACAGTTCATGGCCGCCGCCACCGCCACGGCCGAAGTGTCCGATCCGCCGCGGCCCAGGGTGGTGATCCGGCCGTCGCGGGTGACGCCCTGGAAGCCCGGCACCACCGCCACCTCGCCGGTGTCGACGGCCGCGCCGATGACCTGGCCCGGCACGTCCTCGATGCGGGCGCGGCCGTGGGCGTCGTCGGTCAGGATCGGGATCTGCCAACCCATCCAGCTTCGCGCGTTCAGCCCCATATTGCGCAGCGTCAGGGCCAAGAGACCCGCCGTGACCTGCTCGCCCGAGGCGACCACCACGTCATATTCGTCGTCCGACAGGGCCACGTCCCCGCCCGGCTTGCCCGCCCCGTCGGTCCAGGCGACCAGTTCATTGGTCTTGCCGGCCATGGCCGAGACGACCACGGCGACCCGCTTTCCGACCCGAACCTCGGCGGCGACGATGCGGGCGGCGCGACGGATGCGCTCCAGGTCAGCCATGGAGGTGCCGCCGAACTTCATCACCAATCGAGAGGTGTCGGGCCGCATCATCGTGGCAGATCGTTCCTTGCGCTTCAGCGGCTTCTAGCCAGTCCGACCGATTTTCACAATCCGAGTTGACAAACTATCAAAATACAAACTATCAACAATGTACCACAGGAATGGATGTCATGGACCCTTATCGTATCGCGGCCGGTCAAAGCACCATTTCGGACAAGATCCGGGCGCTGAACGCGGCCGGCGTGGCGCGGGCGGACATCGCGCGTATCGTCGAGCGGAAATATCAGCACGTGCGCAATGTTCTCGAGGCGGATCGGATCAAGAAGCAACGACGATCGGGCGCGGCCGCGCCGACGGCTTCGGACAAGCCCAAGGCTGCGACCGGATCGATCTTTCGGCTGGAAGTCGCGCGGGACGGCACATTGGTCATTCCGTCGGACGTCGTGCGCCGATTGGGGGCCGAGTCGGGCGGCGTCATCGTCGGTCAACTGGATGGCGACCGGCTTCAGATGATGAGCGCACGCACATCGCTGCGGCGCGCGCAGAAGCTGGTGGCCCGGCTGGTCGGGCCGGGTGAAAGCATGGCCGCCGAATTGATCCGGGATCGGCGCAAAGAGGCCAAACATGGCTGAAGCCGTTCTGGACGCCTCGGCGGTTCTCGCGCTCCTCCAGGACGAGCCGGGCGCGGATCGGGTCGAGACCGTGATCGAGGATGCGTTGATCTCGGTGGTCAACGTCAGCGAGGTCTTGGCCAAGCTGATCGACAAGGGGGCCTCGACCGCCGAGGCGACGCTGATCGCGGCGAGCCTGCCCTGCCAAACCGTCGATATGGACCTCGACCTGGCGCTGAGATGCGGACAGTTGCGCGGCCCGACGCGGGACCAGGGGCTTTCATTGGGTGATCGCGCCTGCCTGGCCCTGGCGGCGCGCGAACAGTTGCCGGTGCTTACCGTCGACCGGGCCTGGGCGGCGATCGATGCGGGAGTGGTGGTCAATGTCATCCGCTGAAGGCCCGTCGATCGACCCGGCCGACGTGGCCCGCTTCTCGGCCCAGGCGGCCGAATGGTGGGACGCGCGCGGCCCGTTCGCGCCGCTGCACCGGTTCAATCCGGCGCGGCTGGACTTCATCCGCCGTCGGGCGCTGGAGCGGTTCGGCCGCGATCCGAAGGCGATCCGGCCGTTCGAGGGCCTGACCCTGATCGACGTCGGCTGCGGCGGCGGCCTGGTGGCCGAGCCGATGCGGCGCATGGGGTTCGACGTCACCGCCCTGGACGCCTCGGCCGAGAACATCGGCACGGCCCGCGCCCACGCCGAACAGGTCGGGCTGGACATCGCCTATCGCAACGCCACGGTCGAGCAGTTGGCCGCCGAGGGCGCCGGGCCGTTCGACGTGGTGCTGACGCTGGAGGTGGTCGAGCACGTGGTCGATCCGGGCGAATTCCTGCGCACGGCGGCGGGGCTGGTGAAGCCCGGCGGGCTGATGATCATCGCCACCCTGAACCGCACGCTGAAGTCGCTGGCCCTGGGCAAGGTGGCGGCCGAATACATTCTGCGCTGGGTCCCGGCGGGCACCCACGACTGGAGTCAGTTCCTGAAGCCCGAAGAGGTCGCGGGGATGCTGGACGGAACCGGTCTGAGCGTCGAAGGCCCGTTCGGCCTGGCCTATGACGTGCTGAACGACCGCTGGAGCGAGGGCGACGCCGACATCAACTTCATGATGGTCGGCCTGCGCGACTAGATCGGGCGCACCATGTAGCGGGCGTCGGCGCCATAGGCGGCGGCCAGCTTGTCCGCCATGGCCGGGTCGTCGACGGGCTGAAAGCCCAGCCGCCCCCAGAAGGGCGCCGCGTCATTGACCGCCACCAGCGACAGGGACGGCCACCCGTCGGCCGCCGCCCGTTCGGCCAGACGCTCGACGATCGGACGGGCGTGACCGCCGCCCCGCGCATCTGGGTGCAGGGCCAAGTCGTGCAGATACATCGTCGCGGCGTCGGCGGGGACGGCGCCGATCAGGGTGTTCAGGGCCGGCGCCGAGGCGTCCGTCCACGGATAGGCGATCAGATAGCCGCGCACCCCGTCGATCCCGTCCAGGACGAAACAGCCGGACGGATTCAGGTCCAGCCGCTCGGCGAAACAGGCGCGGTCTTCGGGATGGTCGGGAAAGGCGAGGCGGGCCACGGCGACGACCCCGTCCAGGTCGCCTTGCGCCATCGGCCGCCAGGTCAGGCGGCCGGGCATCGGGCGTTCAGCTCGCGCCGGTCGAAGCGCCATTCCATGCTCTGCTCCCGGCCGTCGATGGAGCCTTCGATGCGGGCGGTCATGATGTCGGCGCCCTGACGGCGATAGATGATCCGTTGCGGGAAGTCGTTCTCCAGGTTCTGGAAGACGACGTGGTCGCCGTCGCCCGCGATGACCTTGAACACCGTCGGCGCCTGACCGCGCGGCTGGGCGTGATAGGCGGCCACGCCGTCGGCCGGGGCGACCCGCAGCATTTCGAAATCGGTGCGTCCGCGCGGGGTCAGGGTGACGCTGTGGCCGACCATTTGGCCGCCGCGCGGATCGGTCCAGGTCTCGGCCACTTCGCCCTGGGGACCGCAGGACAGCCAATAGCCCGACATCCAGCCCAGATCGTCCACGCTGGGAGAGGCGGCGGTTTGCAGCAGGGCGGCGATCAAGGCGGTGGCGAACATGGCGGGCGTCTCCCTCGGTTTCGTCCTGTCTAGACCGCCGCGCCGTCCGTCGTCTTGTACGATTCCGTCGCCAGGGCGCGGGCCAGCTCGACCTGTTCGCGCGCCCATTCCGTGGCGGTGCAGCCCAGAAAACGGCGGAAGTCGCGGGCCATCTGGGGATGGTCGAAATAGCCCGCCGTCAGCCCGGCCTCCAGCCAGCCGGCCGCATCGCCGCCCAGCACATGATCGAACACGCTGCGGAAACGGAACACCGATCTCAAGGCGCGCGGAGAAACCCCCGCCCGGTCCAGGAACCGGCGTTGCAGGGCGCGTTGTTCGGCCGGGTCGCGCGCGGGCGTCGGCCGGTCGGCCCGGATCGCCGCGATCTCGGCCCGCACATCGGGTTCGATGCGCCAATCGCCCAGGCGGCGCTGGGCCTCCAGCCAGTCGGCGACAGCCGCCGCCTGGCCTTCGGGCTCTCCGGCCGGGACGCTCAGCCCCGCAAGCCTGTCGGTCACATCCAGTCGCCGATCGGTGGCCGAGACCAGCGGCGCGCCCAGCCAGTCGCGCGCGCCGTCCGGCTCGAACCGCACAGCGACCAACTCCACCGGCCCGACCGGTCGGATGGCCAGGGGCCGCGTCATCTGACCGGCGAAGATGCGCGGCGGCTGAAGCCGAAAGACGCCGTCGTCGTGCAATTCCTCGTAGGGATCGCCGACATCGACGACCAGTTCGGGACACCCGTCCGGGGCGATGCGCTGGACCGTGCGGCTGGGATGCGGCGCGGCATAGGTCCAGATGACCCGCACCCAGGGCTTCAGGGCCTCGGGCGGCGCGAACTCCTGATATCGCTCCTGATTCCCCATGACGCGGTCAGTTCAGCTTGGCGGGGTCCGGCGGCGCGGCCGGAAGCGGGGCGCAGGGCACGCCGTCGTCCTTCAGCTTCTTGACCTCGGCGGGCGTGGCCTCACCGTAGATTTCGCGCTTTTCGGAGCGGCCCTCATGGATGTCGCGCGCCTCGCGGGCGAAGGCGTCGCCGACGTAATCGAAATTCTGCTCGACGTGGGCGCGGACCTCGCGCGCGGCCTGCATCATCAGGGTCTGCATCTTGGCCATATCCGGCGCGGCCGCCTTCCTCACGCCCGAGACGGCGGGGGCCATGATCTGTTTGCGCACCTGGACCGAGCCGCAGACCGGGCATTCGACCAGGCCGCGCTCGACCTGGGCGTCATAGTCGGCGGACGAGGCGAACCAGGTCTCGAAGCCATGGTCGTGGTCACAGGTCAGGGCGTAACGGATCATCGGACGGGCGGGGCGAAGTCGCGGTCGTGGGTCAGGGCGGGAACGGCCCGGCGCGCGGTGTCGACGGCGTCCAGATCGAGCGTGGCGAACAGCACGCCGGGGTCGTCGTTGTCCAGCTTTCCGATCACCTCGCCCCACGGGCCGACGACGGTCGAACGGCCCCAGGTGCGGCGCCCGTCCTCGTGCAGCCCGCCTTGCGCCGGAGCCAGAATGAAGGCGCCGGTCTCTATGGCCCGGGCGCGCAACAGGGTCTCCCAATGCGCCTCTCCGGTCGGCACGGTGAAGGCGGCGGGCACGGCGATCATCGCGGCGCCCGCCTTGGCCAATTGCCGGAACAGGTGCGGAAACCGCACGTCGTAACAGACGGTCAGGCCCAGCCGTCCCCACGGCGTCTCGGCCACGGCCGCCGCGTCGCCGGGCCGGATGTTGGCGCTCTCGCGATAGACCTCGCCGTTGGGCAGATCGACGTCGAAGACATGCAGCTTGTCATAGCGGGCGACGACGGCGCCCGTGTCGTCGATCAGCAGGCTGCGGTTGGCGGCGCGGTCGTCGCCCACATGGCCCGATTTCACGATGGCCGAGCCGATCAGCAGCCAGATCTTCAGCTCGGCCGCCAGGGCGCGCAGGCCCTGGACGCACGGATCATCGACCTCATCGCGGATGGCGTCGCCGCGTCGATCACGACGCTGCTCCAGCAGATTGGTCCCCTCAGGCGTCAGGACCAGGCGCGCGCCGCCCTCGGCCGCCCGGCGGATCAGGGGCGCGACATGGGCCAGACCCGCCTCGGCCGTCGCGGGCGTGCGCGTCTGGATCAAGGCGATGTCCAGCGTCCGACCCATTCAGGCGGCCAGAAGCGCGTCCAGCTTCCCCTCGCGGTCCAGAGCGTGCAGGTCGTCCGAGCCGCCGATGTGGTCGCCGTTGATGAAGATCTGCGGGAAGGTGGCGCGGCCGTTGGCGCGCTGGACCATCTCGGCCTTCTTCTCGGGATCGTTGGCGGCGACGATCTCGGTGTATTTCGCGCCCTTCTTCATCAGCAGCGACAGGGCGGCGTAGCAGTAAGGGCAGCCGGGCTTGGTGTAGATGACGACGTCGGCCAAATCAGATCTCCATAACAAAACGCGAGCCGGTCATCCCCGTGCGGGCGGGGACGCGCGATGAGCGTTAGAGGCTTACATAGTCAGTTCGCGCGCGGTTCGCACCCGCGCCACCACCGCCAGATCCACCGCCCGCGCGCCGGCGGCCAGCAGGGCCTTGGCGCAGGTCTCGCCGGTGGCGCCGGTGGTCAGGACGTCGTCGATCAGAAGGATGCGCCGGCCTCGGATGCGACGCGCGCCCGCCTCGGTGACGGCGAAGGCGGATTTCACGTTCTCGCGCCGCCCGCGCGCCGACTTTCCGCCCTGGCTGGCGGTCGGTTTCGCCCGCACCAGGGCGTCGGGCAGATAGTCACGCCCCACTGAGCGGGCCAGAGGCCGGGCGATCTCTGCCGCCTGGTTGAAGCGGCGCGAAAGCAGCCGCGAACGATGCAGGGGCACGGGCGCCACCGCATCGGTCTCGGCGATCAGATCGGCGGCGGCGCGGCTGATCCAGCGGGCGAACAGGGGGCCGAACTGCTGCTGATCGCCGTGCTTGAAACGCAGGATCAGGTCTCGGCTGTTCTCGTCATAGACACAGGCGGCCCGCGCCCGGCCGAAGGCGTAGGGCCGGGCCGTGCAGGCGGCGCAGCGGTCGGCGGCGAAGGTGCCGCCGTCCGCCTCGAACGCCGCGCCGCAACCGTCGCAGACCGGCGCCTCCAGAAACACCACCCGGCTCCAGGCGCCGGGCGTCAGCCCCGCCGAGGCCGTCGCCTCGGGGCTGTCATGGGCCATGGGCGGCAGGATCAGATCGGCGACGCCCCGGCCCAGGCGTCGCAGCCGCAAACTCGCGCCTTTCAATGCCTCGCCCCAGCCGCCATCTTGCATGTGATGCAATCTCCCCCGCCCCGCCTGTTCGATCCGGTTCGTCGCGCGTCGCGTCTGGCGCGGGCCGAGCGGCGTTTCCAACAGGCCGACTTCCTGCACCGGCGCGCCGCCGCCGAGGCGGTGAACAGCCTGGAGGCGATACTGCGCGGCTTTCCGACCGCCGTCGACCTGTCGCCGCATCCAGGCGTCTTCGCCGCGGCCCTGGCCGACAGCGGCGTGGGCGATCGTGTCGGGCCGGTGCGCGCCGTCGCGGCGACGCCGGGCGAAACGGCCCTGCCGATCACGGACGGGTCGGCCGATCTGATCGTCTCGATCCTGGGCCTGCACTGGATCGACGACCTGCCCGGCGCCCTGGCCCAGATCAAACGGGCGCTGAAGCCGGACGGCCTGTTCCTGGGCGCCCTGTTCGGCGCCGGGACGCTGAAGGAGTTGCGCGGCGTCCTGACCGAGGCCGAGCTTCAGGTGCGCGGCGGGGCGCAGGCGCGCGTATCGCCCTTCGCCGACGGTTACGACGCGGCCGCCCTGATGCAGCGGGCCGGTTTCGCCCTGCCGGTGACCGACGTCGACCGGGTGACGGTGCGCTATCGCGACCTGTTCGCCCTGGTCCGCGACCTGCGCGCCATGGGCGAGACCAATGCGCTGACGGGCGTGATCCGCCCCCTGACCCGCGACATCGCCGCCCGCGCCGCCGCCCTCTACGCCGAACGCCACGCCGAAGCCGACGGCCGCATCCCCGCGACCTTCGAGATCGTGCAGATGGCCGGATGGGCGCCGCATGAAAGCCAGCAGAAGCCCCTGCCGCGCGGTTCGGCCAAGATGCGGCTGGCGGAGGCTCTGGGGGTCAAGGAACAGGGGCGGGACTAGCCCCCATTATTTCTTGGCCCGCGATCGTCGGCCCTTCGGGATCTCGCGACCCGACACGGGCTAGCCGCCCATCGCGCCCCTGAGCGTATTCATGGCCTTGTTGAAGATGCCCGACGACGTCCCGCCGAAGGCCGTCACGGCCGACAGGATGACCAGGAACATCAAGGCCAGGATGATGCCGTATTCGATGGCCGTGGCCCCGGCCTCGTCACGCAGGAAGCGGGCGATGAAACGTCTCATCCGGCCCTCCCTTCTGGACGCCGCAGCTCAGAGCAGGTCGCGCAGCCAGGCGACCAGCGGTTCGTCGGCGGGGGGCATGGGATAGTCCGAAAGCTGGTTCGGTCTGACCCATTTCAGGGCCGCGTGCTCCTTGCGGACCACCTGCCCCGACCATCGCCGGCACAGATACAATGGCATGAGAAGGTGAAACGTTTCGTAAGCGTGACTGGCGAAGACGAAGGGCGCCAGGCAGGCCTCGGTGACGTCGATGCCCAGTTCTTCCTTCAACTCGCGGACCAGCGCCTGTTCGGGCCGCTCGCCGGGATCGACCTTGCCGCCCGGAAACTCCCACAGCCCGGCCAACTGCTTGCCCTCGGGCCGCTGGGCGATCAGCACGCGCCCGTCGGCGTCGATCAGGGCCACGGCGACGACGAGGACGGTCTTCAGGGTCATGGTTTGCGATCCGCAAATAAGGCCTTGAGATCGCGGCCCTGGTAGCTGACGCCAAGGATGTGAACAGCTCGCTCCGTCACGACAAATTTGACGGCGGCGCGTCGCCTGATGGTCAGGACACGGACCCGATCATTGTCTGGATCGAGCTGCTGACCGATGAACGGGAACCAGCACAGGCCTTCGCAGGCGCGCTTGATCTCCAGCAGGAAGCGCTCGGCGGCCAATGGCCGATCCTCAGCGATGAAATCGAAGAGATCATCGAGGTCCCGGGCCGCCGCCTTACGATAGACGAGATCAAGCGGCGCGCGAGACGGCACGTTTCATTCGCTGCTCGAGGCGAGACCAGACCGCGTCATGGCTGATGCTGTCGTCGGGATCGTCCAGCACGGCCTGGACCTCGGTTCGCAATTGAGCGAGCGCCTCGGGCGATAGTTTACCTTCGGCCAGGTCCTCGAACTGCTGGTCGGACAGGAAGGCGTCGACGCTATTCTCAGCGGGCTGGGTCATGCTGCCATCCTACCCCAATCAGCTCCGATAGTCGCCGTTGATCTCGACGTAGCGTTTGGTCAGGTCGCAGGTCCAGACGGTGGCCGAGGCGCGGCCGGAGCCGACATCGACGGTGATGTCGATCTCGGGCCGTTTCATATAGGCGCTCATCTTGGCCTCGTCGTAGTGGGGCGACGGGGCGCCGTCGATGGCGGCGACATGGGGACCAAAGCGGATCGCCAGGCGGTCGCGGTCGACCGGTTCCTCGGTCTTGCCCACGGCCATCACGACCCGGCCCCAGTTGGCGTCCTCGCCCGCCAGGGCCGTCTTGACCAGAGGGCTGTCGGCGATCGACTTGGCCAGTTTTCGCGCCGATGCGGGGCTGGCGGCGCCGTCGACGGTGACCTTGACGAATTTGGTCGCCCCCTCGCCGTCGCGGACCAGTTGGTGCGCCAGGTCCAGCATCACCTTGTCCAGGGCGGCCGAGAAGTCCTTCAGCCGCCGGTCGCCGACCCGGCCGATGCGCGGCGCGCCCGAGGCCCCCGTGGCGAACAGCAGGCAGGTGTCATTGGTCGAGGTGTCGCCGTCCACCGTCACCGAGTTGAAGGTCGTGCGCACGTGCACGCCCAGAAGCGCGCGCAGCACCGGCGGGGCGATGGCGGCGTCGGTGACGATGAAGGCCAACATGGTGGCCATGTCCGGGGCGATCATGCCCGAACCCTTGGCGATTCCGGCGATGCGCACCTTGACCCCGTCGATGCGGCATTCCGCATAGGCGCCCTTGGGGAAGGTGTCAGTGGTCATAATGGCCTGACCGGCGGCGGCCCAACGGTCGGCGTCCAGCCCCGCCTCGACGTCGGCCAGCCGGGCGGCGATCTTGCGGTCATCCAGCACCACGCCGATGACCCCGGTCGAGGCCAGCATGACGTCGCGCTGGCGACAGCCGAAACGTTTGGCGACCTCGGACGCGGTGCGCCGGGCCGCGTCGGCCCCGGCCTTGCCGGTGAAGGCGTTGGCGCAGCCGGCGTTGACCACCAGCGCCCGCACGTCCGATCCGCCGCCCTCGGCGTCCAGATGCCGCTTGCACCAGTCCACGGGGGCCGAGCCGACCTTGTGGCGGGTGAAGACGCCCGCGCAGGTCGTGCCCTTGGCGAAACGGAACACGACCAGGTCCGGCCGCTCATGCTTGTAGAAACCGGCCCGCGCGGCCGCCATCTCGACCCCGCCGACGGGCGCAATCTTCGGGAACGGCACAGCCAGGGGCGAGACCTGAAGGCCAGGCTTGCCCGGTGCGGCGGCAGGCGTCGCGTCCGTGGCCCGGCGGGTCAGCGGCTTCAAGGCGGAAGCCAGAGGGTCCAGGGCCTTCTCCAGGGCGGCCTTGGCGGCGTCGGTCGGCTTCTTGCTCAAGACTTGGGTGATCCCTTGGCGGCGGGGGCGGGCGTGGCGGCGGGCGGCGCGGGGGCGGGGGCGACGGTTCGGGGGGCGGAGGCCGGTTCGGCCGCCTCGCCGCCCGCGGGACCGGGCAGCAGCATATCCACCGAGGCCTTGCCGCGAAGCTGCTCCAGAAGCTGGCGCACGCCTTCATAGGTCAGGTAGCGCACGATCTGGGGCCGGGCCTGCTCCAGGGTCGGCGGGCTTTCGCGGCGGCGGTCCTCGACCCGCAGCACGGCCCAGCCGCCCTCGGTCTGGAACGGGCCGACGGTCGAACCGGCCGGCCGGTCGCGCAGGGCCACGGCATAGGCCTGGGGCATGACGTCGGGCGTCGAATAGCCCAGGTCGCCGCCGGAATATTTGGTGGCCTCGTCGATCGACCGTTCCATGGCCACGGCCTCGAACTGGGCGCCCTGGCCCAGCATGCCCATGACGGCGTCGGCCTCGGGCTTGGTCCGCGACAGGATCAGGCGCACCCGGATCTCCTCCGAGATCCGGGCCAGGCGCAGTTGCTCTTGATACAGGGTCTGGACCGCCTGGTCGGTGATGGCGCCGTTGACCACCGTCTCGACCAGCATGTCGCCCAGGATGCGTTCGCGCGTAGCCTGCAGGCGGCGTTGGGCCAGGGGCGAATTGTCCAGGCCGCGTCGTTCGGCCTCATGAGCCAGCAGTTTCTGGTCGATGACCTCGTCCAGCACGCGGCGGAACAGGCCCGAGGTGACGTCAAGCGGTTCTCCCTCGCCGACCAGGCCTTGGGCCACCGCCTCGCGCCGGACGTCCGAGGCCCAGATGGTCTGGTCCTGCACCTTGGCCACGGCGCGGTCGCCGGGTTCGGGCGCGCGCCCCTCGCCGCCCCCGCCGCCGCACGCGGCCAGGGCCACGCACAGGGTCGCGGCGATAATCAGGTTCAGGCGCGGATTTCGCATCGGCGGGGCGCTCCGTCGGGACGGTTCCGAGGCCCTCGGCGCCGGACCTTCGCCCCGCGTCGCAAAGCCCCTTGCGTTGACAGGGGTAAGGCCGGTGCTTAAGTCCCGCCTGCGCCCAAGTCGAGGGGTTTTCGATCGTACGCGCGGCCCTTCGCATGCGCCATTCGCCGGCGCGGCGGCCGCCTTTCGATCCAGACCCTTCCGCGGCGCCGCAACGGTCCTTGACGGACCACAGTCCAGAGCTTTCACCCGCTCGATCGCCTTACCGGATCGCCCATGCTCGGCTTCGCCAAGAAACTGTTCGGCTCCTCCAACGACCGCAAGGTCAAGGGCTTCATGGCCCAGGTGCAGAAGATCAACGCCCTGGAGGCCCAGTTCGAGGCCTTGTCCGACGACGAACTGCGGATGATGACCTTCGCCTTCAAGGATCGGCTGGCGGCGGGCGAGACGCTCGATTCCATGCTGAACCAGGTCTTCGCCGTGGCCCGCGAGGCGTCCAAGCGGGTGCTGGGCCAGCGTCAGTACGACGTCCAGTTGGCGGGCGGCATGATCCTGCACGAGGGCGGCATCGCCGAGATGCGCACCGGCGAGGGCAAGACCCTGGTCGCCGTGGCCCCGGTGTATCTGAACGCCTTGGCCGGCCAGGGCGTGCACGTCATCACCGTCAACGACTATCTGGCCAAGCGCGACGCCGAATGGATGGGCCGCGTCTATCGCTTCCTGGGCCTGGAGACGGGCGTCATCGTCAACGGCCTGTCGCAGGGCCAGCGCCAGCAGGCCTACAACGCCGACATCACCTACGGCACCAACAACGAATTCGGCTTCGACTATCTGCGCGACAACCTGGTCTATGACCGGCGCGAGATGGTCCAGCGCGGCCACCACTTCGCCATCGTCGACGAGGTCGACTCCATCCTGATCGACGAGGCCCGCACGCCCCTGATCATCTCGGGTCCGACCGAGGACCGATCCGAGCTGTACAAGATCCTGGACGCCATGGTGAAGGAGCTGATCAAGGATCCCGACACCTTCGAGCTGGACGAGAAGCAGCGTCAGTCCCTGCTGACCGAACTGGGTTCGGAGCGGATGGAGGAGATGCTGGAGGCCGGCGGCCATTTCGCCCCCGACACCACCGACCTGTACGACGCCGCCAACGTCAGCCTGGTGCACCACACCAACCAGGCCCTGCGCGCCAACACCCTGTACACGCGCGACAAGGACTACATCATCCGCGCCGGCGAGATCATGCTGATCGACGAGTTCACCGGCCGCATGATGCAGGGCCGACGCCTGTCGGAAGGCCTGCACCAGGCCATCGAGGCCAAGGAAGACGTCAAGATCCAGCCCGAGAACCAGACCCTGGCCTCGGTCACCATCCAGAACTATTTCCGCCTGTACGGCAAGCTGTCGGGCATGACCGGCACGGCCGCCACCGAGGCCCAGGAATTCCACGACATCTACACGATGGACGTGCTGGAGGTGCCGACCCATCGCCCGATCCAGCGCATCGACTTCGACGACGAGGTCTATCGCACCGAGGCCGAGAAGAACCTGGCCCTGTGCGCCCAGATCGCCGACTGCCACGTGCGCGGCCAGCCCATCCTGGTCGGCACCGTCTCGATCGAGAAGTCCGAGACCCTGTCGGAACTTCTGGGCCGCTATGAATACAAGGTCGCCAAGACACGCACGCTGAAGCCCGAATACGCGGGCCGCGACAAGGAGGCCCAGAAGGTCGGCGACGACGCCTACGACATCGAGTGGGCCACCGGAAAAGGCATTCCGCACAACGTCCTGAACGCGCGCCAGCACGAGCAGGAGGCCTTCATCGTCGCCGACGCCGGCCTGCCGGGCGCGGTGACCATCGCCACCAACATGGCCGGTCGCGGCACCGACATCCAACTGGGCGGCAACCTGGAGATGCGCCTGCAACGCTGGCGCACCGACCAGCGCAACATGGCCGTCGAGATCACGCCCGAGGCCGAGGCCGCCATGGAGGCCCAGTACAAGGCCGAGATCGAGGTCCAGAAGGCCGTCTCCCTGGCCGCCGGCGGCCTGTTCGTCCTGGGCACCGAGCGCCACGAGAGCCGCCGCATCGACAACCAGCTTCGCGGCCGCACCGGCCGTCAGGGCGACCCCGGCACCTCGAAATTCTATCTGTCGTGCGAAGACGACCTGCTGCGCATCTTCGCCGGCGACCGTCTGGACTCGATCATGCGCAGCTTCGGCGTGGCCGAGGGCGAGGCCATCACCCACCCCTGGCTGAACAAGGCCATCGAGACGGCGCAAAAGCGGGTCGAACAGCGCAACTACGACATGCGCAAGAACCTGCTGAAGTACGACGACGTCGTGAACGACCAACGCAAGGCCGTGTTCGAGCAGCGCCAGGAATTCATGGACGCCGAGGACCTGTCGGGCCTGGTCGGCGAGTTCCGCAACGACGTGATCTCGGATCTGGTCGAACGCTACATGCCGCCCAAGGCCTATGCCGAGCAGTGGGACATCGACGGCCTGCATGAGAAGGTCGTGTCGACCCTGGGTCTGGACCTGCCGCTGCACGACTGGGCCGCCGAAGAAGGCGTGTCCAACGAGGAAGTCGAGGAACGCCTGGTCGCCGCCGCCGACGCCCGCGCCGCCGAGCGTCTGGAACAGATCGGCGCCGAACAGACCCGCGGTCTGGAAAAGCAGTTCCTGCTGCAGATGATCGACATGCAGTGGCGCGAGCACCTGACGCATCTGGACCACTTGCGCGGCGTCATCGGCCTGCGCGGCTACGGCCAGCGCGATCCGCTGAACGAATACAAGACCGAGGCCTTCAACCTGTTTGAAAGCCTGCTGTACGACCTGCGCCACAACGTCACGCGCTGGCTGATGACGGTCGAGTTCCGCTTCCAGCCGCCGCCCGAACTGCCTGAGTTCCAGGAGATCCACCTGAACCCCGGCACCGGCGAGAACGAGATGGCCGACCCGATGGCGCAACTGCCGGAAGGCCGTCTGGAAGGCGACGACCGCGCGCGTCTGCCGGTCGGCGCCCTGCCGGTCGACTGGGAACGCACCCCGCGCAACTCGCTGTGCCCCTGCAACTCGGGCCGCAAGTTCAAACACTGCCACGGCGCGCTGATTTAATTAGTCCGAAACGGACTAATCTTCGCCGCATTCGCCGACGACCGTGCCGCCCTTCTTAATGGAGGGGCGGCATGTTTGTCTGGGTGAGGATCCTGCTCGCGGTGCTGGTTCTGGGCCTAGGCTCGACGGCCAGGGCCGACGACCTCGCTTCGCGCATGGACGCCTATATGCGGGCGCGCGTGGAGCTGGGGCATTTCACCGGCGCGGTCGCCGTGATGAAGAACAGCGAGCTGTTGTTTCAGGGCGCCTATGGGCCTTCCGACCTGGCCGGCGGAGCCAATACGCCAGCCACCCTGTTTCAGGCCGCCTCCATCACCAAGCCGATGACGGCCCTGGCCGTGTTCAGGCTGCGCGACGCCGGGAAACTGGCGCTCGACGACAGGCTGTGCCGCTTCATCGCGCCGTGTCCCGAGACGTGGCGCGCGATCACGCTCGAACAGCTTCTCGCTCATACGGCGGGCGTGCCGGACTATGAGGCGGCGCTGGAAATGGGTTCGCCGACGTGGACGGCGATGATGCGGCGGCCGGACAGCGCCCAGGCCGTCATCGACTGGGCGCGCGAGCGACCGCTCGATTTCGCGCCGGGCAAAGGCTTCGCCTATTCCAACACCGGCTATGTCTTGCTGGCGCATGTGATCGCGCGCGCCTCGGGTCAGCGCTACGAGACCTATGTGCGCGAAGCCGTGTTCGACCCCTTCGGGCTGACGGCCGCACGACTGGGCGGCGAAGGTCCGGCGCCGGGCCTGGCGACCGGTCTGATCGGGACCGACGAGCCTTCCAGCGAGGTGCTGGCCGCCGGGCGCACGCCGGGACCGGAGTGGATGCGGGCGGTTCCCGCCGCCGTGCCGGGCGCGGGTCATGGCGATGCGGCCCTGCTGACGACCGCTGCCGATCTGGCGCGGTTCGGCGACCGCTATCTCGCCGCGCTTTCGCCGGACGACGCCGAACGGATCCGGCGCGATCCGACGGGCGCGGGCTATGGATTGGGCTGGATGCTGACGCCGAACGGCGGCCTGGCGCACAACGGCGTGCTGCCCGGCTTCGTCAGCCGGTTGTCCCTCGACCCCGCGACCGGCCTGACCATCGCCGTGCTGAGCAATTTTGGCGGCGCGCGGTTCGACGTCGTCGCCCGCGATCTGGCCCTGATCGCGGGGAGCCGTCCCTATGAGGTCCCACGGCCGCACCTGATCGCGCCCATGGACCCGGCCTGGGCCGAGGGGCTGATCGGAGATTGGAGAATGGGCGCGCTGGACGTGACGGTCACGCTTCAGGACGGTCGGTTGTTCCTAGCCGCGCCGGGCCGGTTCCGAGCCGGTCTGCTGCCCGAGGGCCGCGATGTCTTCTACCTGCCCTTCTTCGAGGGCGTGATGCGGGTCGAGCGTGACGGGGCGAGCGCCGTGACGGGCTGGACCCTGACTTTCCGGGGCGAGAGCCATCCCGCGCGGCGGCCCTGACTGGGCCGACACTGACTGGCGCAGTTCCAGCCCCCATGCCAAACCGGGGCATGGATACGAAGTCCCTGTTCTCGCGCGCCCTGGCCTTGGCGCCCGGTCGGCTGCATTTCGCGGCGCACAGCCACCACCTGTGGCCCGACGCCGCCTTCGACGCCCAGACGCGGGCCTGGGAAGACGCCAACCGCCACGCCGACCGCAAATGGGATCTGATCTTCGGCGAGATCATTCCCGAGGCTCAGAGCCATGTCGCCGCCGAACTGGGCCTGCCCGATCCGGCCAGCGTGGTGTTTTCGCCCAATACCCACGACTTCTTGCTGCGGCTGGTCTCGGGCGTGGCGCGCAAGCCCGTGCGCATCCTGTCGACCGACGGCGAATTCCACTCCTTCCGCCGCCAGGCCCAGCGTTGGGAAGAGGCGGGCGAGGCCGTGGTGACGCGAGTTCCCCTGCATCCGTTCGAGACCTTCGACGCCCGCTTCGTCGCGGCGGCCCGGGCGGGCGAGTTCGATCTGATCCTGGTCAGCCAGGTCTTCTTTCGCACCGGCCAGACGTTCGGGGCGGTCGAGGCGCTGGCGGAACTGGCCGACCCGGCCGGGCCGTGGGTGGTCATCGACGGCTATCACGGCTTCATGGCCGCGCCGACCGACCTGTCCAGGGTCGCCGACCGGGTCTTCTATCTGGCGGGCGGATACAAATACGCCATGTCGGGCGAGGGCTGCTGCTTCCTGCACGCGCCGCCCGGATATTGTCCGCGCCCGGTCGCGACCGGCTGGTTCGCCGAGTTCGGCGATCTGGAGGGACCGCCCGGCGGGGTCGGCTATCGCGCCGACGGCGGCCGCTTCTGGGGTGCGACGTTCGATGTGACGCCGCTGTACCGGTTCAACGCCGTGCGGCGGATGCTGGCCGAGACCGGACTGACGACGGCGGACATGGCCCGCCATGCGCGCGGTCTGATGACGACGTTCCAGGCGGCCGTTTCGGACGGGCGCGCGGGGCGACTGGGTCAGGCCGAGCTGATCAATCCGATCGCCGACGCGGACGGGCCGAGAGCGCGGTTCCTAGCCTTGCGCCACGCCGAGGCGGGCGTCTGGCAAAAGGCGCTGACGGCGGCGAATGTCGTCACCGACGTGCGCGACGACGTCATTCGCTTCGGCTTCGGCCCGTACCAGGACCCGGCGGACGTGGCGCGGCTGATCGCGGCCTGCGCCGAAACCCTGAGTTAGAAAAAGGTCGTGTCGTCCTGTTTCTTCGCCTCGGGCGGAGCGCGGGTGACGGGGGGGCGGGCCGGGCGCTGGGCGTCGTCGGACGCCGTCGGCGCGTCGGCGCCGTCCGTCGTGGCGGTCCCGTTCGCGGGCGGGATCGGCGGCAGGGTCGGATAGGGCAGGCCCTCCGGGCTGCCGTCGCCGGGCGCGACGAAGGGCGGCGCGGCATTGGGATCGGCCACCGTCGTGTCGACGCTATCGGGCGCGCCCAGATCGTCACGGATGAAGGCCCAGGAGCGTTTGTCGGAACAGGCGCAGGCCTTCAGGAAACCCTGACGGTCACGCCAGAGAATAAGCGGATACTGGGTCGACACCCCGGCGTCGCGCAGCAGCGACCCCAGGCGATCCGAAAACTGGCGGCTGGCCTCGACCACGGCCGAGCGGGCCAGGTTGCCGTCGGCGACAGGCAGGCCCGCGGCGGTCCATTGGCGGCTGGGGGTGGCGGTCCAGCGTTGATACAGGGTCCAGTCGCGGCTGAGCCACAGTTCGGCGACCGTGGCGCGTTCGGCCGCGGTGGACTGGGCCAGGCCCTCGCGGTCGGGCCGCGCGAACATGACGACGCGGGTCTCGACCCCCGCCGCGCGCAGCTTGGGTCCTTCCTGCTGTTCATAGCCTTGCGTCGCGGCGCTGTCGCGATAGCCGACGACGTACAGCGGCTGTCCGCCGCCGCCGCCCGAGACCCACGAGGCCTCATCCAGCAGCCGCTGAATCTCGGCCTGATGGCGGGTGATCGTCACCGGCTGGAAGCGGGCGTAGGAATTCCAGTAGGCCCAATAGCCGCCGCCCGCCAGGACCAGGCCGATCAGGGCCGCCAGGGCCGACCAGATGAAAAACCGACGCATCGGAACGCGCACTCCAGCTTCACCGTTC
>NZ_DAINBO010000036.1:0-18545 GCF_036732845.1 Brevundimonas sp.
CCGAAAGTGCGGCATAACAACGTCATCGCTTCTCCACATCGGGGGAAGCCGTTTGGAGAGAATGAGATGATCCGCCTGAAGTCCGCGGCCCTGTGCGCCGCCGCAGTCGCCACGGCCCTGGGCGCCATGGCCTTCGCCCCGGCCCCCGCCGCGCCCGCGCCCGAGTCCAAGATCGTCGTGACCGAGGTGTCCCGCGACGGCTACAACCGCCGCGTCCGCATCCACAACCAGACCGGCTGGACCATGCTGCGCTTCTATGCGTCGGACTCGCGCAAGTCGGATTGGGAAGAAGACATCCTGGGCGACAGCGTGCTGAACAACGGCCGCAGCGTGACCGTCAACATCGACGACGGATCGGGCGCCTGCGTCTATGACTTCCGCGCCGAATTCACCAACGGCCAGGTCCTGACGCGGATGAACATCAACGTCTGCCAGATCGCGGACTATTACTACACCCGCTGACGCGGGCGTGGGGCGCTAACGCTCGGCTCGCGGAGCCTCGCTGCTTGAGCGGAAATTTTCTGGCGCTGCCGTTCGCGACGCGGCCGCTCTCTGCTTGAGCGCGTGACGCGCGCGCTTATGTTTCGGGGGTGACTGCGCCCCGTGAGATCGAGACGGGGTTCGAGGGCTTCCGGCTGTGGCCGGAAGCCCTTTGCCTTGCCGAACAGGCGGCGTTGGCCGCCGAGGTGCGGGCGGCGGCCCAGGACGCGCCCCCGTATCGGCCGGTGACGCCGGGCGGCAAGCCGCTGTCGGTGCGGATGACCAATCTGGGACCGCTGGGCTGGGTCACCGATCGCGGCGGCTATCGCTATCAGGCGACGCACCCCGAGACCGGCCGCCCGTGGCCGCCGATTCCGGCGCGGCTGACCGATCTGTGGGCCGAACTGCTGGGCGGGCCGCCGCCGGACGCCTGTCTGGTCAATCTGTACGACGCCGAGGCCCGCATGGGCCTGCATCAGGATCGCGACGAAGCCGACCTGGCCGCGCCCGTGCTGTCGGTGTCGCTGGGCGATGAGGCGGTGTTCCGCATCGGGCCGCCGGGCCGGGGACCGACGCGGACCTATCGGCTGCGATCCGGCGACGTCTGCGCCCTGACCGGCCCGGCGCGCCTGGCGCGGCACGGGATCGACCGGGTGCTGGGCGGGTCCTCGGCCCTGATCCCCGGCGGCGGCCGGTTGAACCTGACGCTGCGCCGCGCATCGTGACTCGACGGAACGACGCGCGGTCGGCACTGTCCCGCCCTCGCCGCGCGCAGGAGACCGCCATGACCGCGTTGACCCGTCCCGAAGGCGCCGAGCCTGGGGATTTCAACGTCAGCCGCCGCCTGCTGGGCGGGCTGGTCTTCGCCGGCTACGCCACCGCCGCCCTGGCCCAGGACGCCCGCCCGATCACCACCTCGTCCGACGGCCTGGCGACGGAAATCGTCACCTATCCGGCGCCCGACGGTTTCGACCTGCCCGCCTATGTCGCGCGGCCCGCCGGCGACGGTCCCTTTCCGATGGTCATCGTAGTGTCCGAGATCTTCGGCCTGCACGAATACATCCGCGACGTCTGCCGCCGCCTGGCCCAGGCGGGCTATGCGGCGATCGCCCCGGCCTTCTTCGTGCGCGTCGAGGACCCCGCGCCCCTGGCGGACATGCAACGCATCCAGCAGATCGTCGCCGCCGCAACCTATGAGCAGGTGATGGGCGACATCGCCGCGACCCTGGACTGGGCCAGCGGCCAGTTGTGGGCCAACGCCGACAAGGTCGGGATCACCGGCTTCTGCTGGGGCGGCAAGGTGGTGTGGCAGGCGGCGGCCCGGTTCGCCGCCATCGACGCGGCCGCGGCCTGGTACGGCCGCCTGGCCCCCTCGGCCTCGGCCACGCCAGAACAGATCGCGGCGGGCCGTCCCTGGCCGGTCGATCTGGCGGGCGATCTGAAGGCGCCGGTGCTGGGCCTGTACGGCGGCCAGGACCAGGGCATTCCGAACGCCACGGTCGAGACCATGCGCGCGGCCCTGGCCCGCGAGGGCGCACGAGGCAGCGACATCCGCCTGTATCCCGACGCGCCGCACGGTTTCCACGCCGACTATCGCGCCAGTTACCGGCCGGAGGCGGCGACCGACGGCTGGCGCCGCCTGCTGGCCCATTTCGACGCCATTCTGAAGAGCTGACGCGCGCGCATGGCCAATCCCTATTCCGGCCTGCCGGACCACGCCTTCTGGTCGCGTGCGGTCGCGGGCCGTTCGCCCGATCAGGTGCGCCCGGCGGCGCGCCCCGGCTTCGCCGTCGCCCCGACCGACCGCGTCGCCACCGCCGGAAGCTGTTTCGCCCAGCACATCAGCCGCGCCCTGACCGCGCGCGGCTACGGCTATCTGGTGACCGAGCCGGGACCCGAGGATCAGGGCTATGGCGTGTTTCCGGCCCGGTTCGGCAACATCTATTGCGCGCGCCAACTGCTGCAGATGTTCCAGCGCGCCTATGGCCTGTTCGAGCCGCAAGAGGGCGCATGGCGCACGGCGGACGGCCGCACGGTCGATCCGTTCCGCCCGCGCGTCCAGCCGGGCGGCTTCGTCGACGAGGCGGCCATGCGAGCCGACCGCGAGACCCATCTGGCGGCCGTACGGCGCATGTTCGAGACCCTGGACGTGCTGGTCTTCACCCTGGGCCTGACCGAGGCCTGGGTGTCGGAACGCGATGGGGCGGTGTTTCCGCTGGCGCCGGGCGTGGCGGGCGGGCCGGACGCCGCCGCCCACATCCGGCCGCACAATTTCACGGTGGACGAGACGGTCGCGGACCTGACCGCCGTCATCGCCATGGCGCGGGCGATCCGGCCGGACCTGCGGGTGCTGCTGACGGTGTCGCCGGTGCCGCTGAAGGCGACGTTCGAGGATCGCCACGTCCTGGTCTCGACCGGCTACAGCAAGGCGGTGCTGCGCGCGGCGGCGGGCATGGTCTGCGACGCCCTGGACCGGGTCGACTACTTCCCCAGCTATGAGATCGTGACGGGAATCCAGGCCGGGGCGGGGATGTGGGCCGACGACCTGCGCACGGTGACCGGCGACGGGGTCTCGCGCGTCATGACCGAACTGGCCCGGGCCTATCTGGACCAGGCGGGGGCGCAGGCGGACCCTGCCCCGGCCGCCAGGGCGCCGCACGCCCCGCCCAGCGCCGAACAGCGCGCCGAACAGGCCGCCCTGGCCCAGGTGATCTGCGACGAAGAGGCGATCGAGCCGTGACCCGCGCCTGCGTCATCGGCAACTGCCAGGCCGACGGCCTGGCCGACTGGCTGGGCGCCCTGTCGCCGGGCTTGGCGGTCGAGGCCTTCAGCGTGGCCGGGGTCGCGCCCGACGACCCGGAGGCCCGGGTGCGATGGCGCGCCCTGCTGGACCGTTCGGACTGGGTGGTGATGCAGACCGGCCCGGAACACCGGGCGCGCTTCGGCCTGCCCGAGCCGGACGCTCTGCGCGCCGAGGGCCGACGCGTGACCCTGGCGCCGTGGATCATTTTTCGCGGCTTCCACCCGGACTGCGCCTATCTGTTCCACGACGGCGCGCCGATTCCGGGCGCGGCGGGACCCCTGCAGTCGGCCATCGCCCTGGCGGCGCGGCTGGAGGGCTTGTCTCGGGACAGAACGCTGAGGCTCTACAACGCCTATGTCTATGCACGGCTGGGCTATTTCGACGCCCACGGCGCCGCGCTGGACCTGATGCGCGAGGAATGGACGGCGCTGGGGCTGGACCCGTCGTCGTGGCTGGCGCCCAGGGCCGAACCCTTCATGCACACGATCAACCACCCGATTCCGGCGGTGCTGGAGGACGTGGCGCGCCAACTGCTGTCCGGCGCCGGTCTGCGGGCGGAGGCGGTTCCGACCCATCAGCCGCCCGATCGCCTGATCGGCGGCGGAACCTGGCCGGTCTATCCCGAACTGGCCGCGCGCCTGGGCTTGCAGGGCGGCACGGCCTATCGCCGCCCCGGCCTGGCCGACACGCCGTTGGAGGCGGCCGTCGCGGCGGCCCATGACGGCCTGGACGCGGCCCTGGCCGACGGCTTCGTGTTCGACGCGACGGCCGCGCCCCTGATCGCGCGCGCGCGCGCCTTCATCCGGGACGAGGTGATCTGATCGACGGGAAAAGGGTGGTGCCGCTTAGGTGACTCGAACACCTGACCCCCTCATTACGAAATCCTGTCAGGGAACTCGAAAAAACCTTATTAGATCAGCACTCTAGGCCCGATCTTGCGAGGTGATAGGTAAACGGCCCAGCGACTACCCAAACTCAGGCAAGACCCCCATCTCAGTGTTTCCAATTCGAAGTGCTTCGCGGTGGGGGGCATTCGAAGTTCGACCTGCGCCAGACCTGCAGGCGTGAGCTGGTCCTCGGACCAGTTGCTCGGGTTAGATGCAGACCAATGTCAAAGCCCAAACCCACAAGTTGGCGTGCCAGCAATGAACGTGCTCCGTAGGCAACGGGTAGCTGGCGTCGAGGTCAGGGTCACTCAGGGCGGCCGACAATCAATGGGCGCGCATCAGGCACAAGGCTGCACTGCCAGTCATATCCCCGCGGCAGTCGAATTTTCAGGCTTGTGTAAGGGTTGCCCGCTAGCCCGCCAGCGCGGTGACTAGCACTTTCACTGCCTGGCGTTCTTTTGGGCTCTGCAGCCTTTGGAAACCGGACAGCAGAGCCTGCTCTTCGAACGAGAGCGGCCTCCCCACCGACTTAGCGGCCTCTTCTCGGCGCTTCGGGTAAAAGTCGATAACCGCGAAACCCAAAAATTCGGCAATCTCGTACAGTCTTGAAGCCGAAATCCGATTTTTCCCAGCTTCGTATTTTTGAAGCTGCTGAAAGCTGATACCAACGCCCTTTGCCAGCTGTCCCTGAGTCATTTGCACAGCGTTTCTGCGTTCTGATACTCGAGAGCCGATCCATACATCGAGTGGATTTGGATCTCTTGGCTTGTGGCTTTCCATCTCAACCTCGACGGCATGGTTCGATGCTACTCTTTAGCGATAGCCCAGATCGTACAACCCTGAGTGATGTTCGCAACCGATAGGTGATGGGCGTGTGCGTTTAATGGAGACAGCTTCGGCTCCAGTAGCGTGTCCACACCTGAGGAACTTGGCCAGTGCCGCTGTACCATCAGGGGTAACTCAGGCAGGAATTGAGCCGAGCATTCCCCTCCCTCCCTCGATCCGAAGGCAAGTGCGAAAGTAGCACCTGCTCAAGAGATAAGTCCCAGCCCAGAGCGTCATCACCGTCCACGCGGCGGTAGGACGCCTGCTATGTCCCCGTCATCTGCTCAGCCGACTGATCCTTCGCCGTTCTCGCGCCGTCGCAGCGCCCGCTTGGGCAACGGCTGTGACCTAAAACCTAGCAGGGAGAACGCTTTAAAAGTTTGGCCGACCAATTTGACAGCCTTGCTGCGAGTGACCCGCAATCCACTCACCCGGCTAGACGGAGGAAAAACTCCGTTCATACTGAATCTTGGGAGCGGCTGATGAGACTCACCCCACGCGAGGTTCAGGTGCTGCAGCTGGTGCGCGATGGGCTGCGTAACGGGCAGATCGCCACGCGGCTGGGTGTTTCCGAAGCGACGATCAGGAACACTCTGACCTCGGCCTATCGCAAGTTGGGCGTCTCCAACCGTCAGGATGCGGCGGCCAAATTTACCGAAGAATGGGATGAATTTGGGAGGTATTTGGGCCCTCTCTACCAGCGAAAAACCGTGTTGGATCAAACGGCCAAAGCGGTGTCAGAGCCGCCTAGCCGCTATCGTCCGCCAGAGCCGGGTTTTTTGAACGCGGTTATGGCGCAGAGCCTGATCTTGCTCGTGACGGTCGGGGGCCTGGCTTTCGGGCTCGCTGCGGCCTGGGTGTTCGCGAAGGCCTTCTGACCTTCCGCTCCCTGTCACGTCACACCTGATTGGAGCCGCCAATGTCCCGCACCTTCTTTGCTCGACAGCTGACCGTCAAACTTCACAAGAGCGAGAGAGCTGTCGATCTCGCCATCGCGGAAACCGCCGAACAGATGGCTCTTATGGTCCGGGGTCGCCTGGATCACGGCTTCGCCGTTCAATGTGGACATGACGCGATGCTCTCCATGGCCTCGGCTCAAGCCGGCCTGATCGACAGCCGCACTGCCATCGTGACTGCGCACAACCAGCTGAAGGCCTCCGCCGATCAATTCGGCATCGACTATGCGGTCGCTTCCGGGCCCCAGACAAAACCTGACGAAGACGGCCCCCGTGTGCCCAAAACGGGTTTTCTTCACAGGGTGGCGTGATGCGCGGCGGTCTGACAGCTTATGCGGATGACCTTGGCCCAAACCCTATACTGGACCGGCGCGGCCATGATCACTGGCGTCACGGTCTGGCGCGGCGTACCGACCCAGCGCCTGGTCGCTGTGGGTGTTCTGGCGTCCTTCGTGGCCAGCACTGCGGTCGAAAGCTTGACATGGCAGGGGCTCAGCTGGGGTGTCGCCGTGGTCGAATCTTCCTGGCCGCTGGCCTCTTTCACCTGTCGCTTCAGGGGCGACGATGGTGGTTACACGCCGCCAGCGCATACGCCTGCGTCAACGCATTGGTGCATCTGGGCGCGCTGCTGGACGGCGACATCTGGTGGTGGGGCTATATCACCTCACGCTGGGTGCTGAGCGGCCTGATATTGGCCTCGCCGCTGCTGGGGTTGTGGGAAGAACCCATGGCCCTCCGCTATCTCGCGTTCGAAAGAGCTCGCGATGAGCACCTTCGATCAGGCAGCGGCCGATTGGATGCGCCTCAGCGCTAGCGAAAATCCTGACGACTTCGATGCCCTAGAAAAGGTCGAGCGCTTCCTACTCACCCACCGGCCTAAAGATTTCAAACAGCTGGCCACCATTCTTGCGGTTATCGCCTCGCGCGTGGAAGGCGGGGGTTGCAGCGACGGACGCGACGCCAGCGCGCTTCGGCGGCTCTCACTGCAAACGCCTAGACTGGGAAGGCGAGCCGCATGAACCCCTTATGTCGCGGACAGCGGCCGAAGCGCCGCCCGGAAGGCAGGCGAAAATTGGAGTGACTCTCACAGGTCAAAAATAAAGGTAGCCCCGCCCACAGCCGGATCAGGGTCATGGGCGGGGTTTATAGGGTGTCAGGCGGCGTTCTGCTTTGCGGCCACGGCCTCGACCGCCGCGCGAAGCGTATCCATGCCGGTGCCTAGGAGCAGCACCGTGTCATATTGCAGGGTGAGGTTCTGCGACACCGACCGCTCCACCTGCCAAGCGAACTCATCCTCGATCCGGTCGGTCGGTAGGAGAGGGCGGTGCAGGTCTTTGTCGTTGGCCGGAACCTTGGCGAAACGCCCGTTGAAGTCGGCGACGAGGCCCGGAAGGTATGTGCATGCCAACATTGCGATCGCGGCACCGATCAGCATGCAACCCGAAGACCAATAGCGGACGCGCGACCCTGTCAGGAATCACCCTCGTCAACCGCATTGTCATTCGCGGAAACAGGCGCGTCCGCCGCTTCCAGCAACCCACTTTCGGCATTCGCGCGAGCGATAGCTTCTTGGGATGCAAGCCCGAGTTTGCCGAGCTCGGCGAGCACAATTGGGCCAAGCTTGAACGGCGCTAAATCTTCCTGCCGAAGCCAATCTCGTGCCCGATCAACCGACATATCCGAGTCAGGGAAGTGTGGTTCGAGAGCGGTTGCAGCGATCCGAGATAAGCCCAGTTCCATGAATGACCAGCCAGAGCGGGTCGAAACGCCGAGCTCCAGCGCTAGAGCAAAATCGAAGATTTCGGGTACGCGGTGTTCGAGACCGCAAGTCTGAAGTGCGAGCACGAGAACGTCATAGTAAGCCTTTCCGAGCTGAACATATCGGAAGCGAACGACGTCTTCGATCAGCGCGAAGATCTCGTAGATCACGTTGTTCACGTCAACCGCACGCGGAGCGCGTCGGCGACTCCGAGGCTCACGTTGAAGCAAAGCCGTATGGGCGTTTAGCTCTCGCGTGTAACGCGTCCTTGCGGACTTTACAGCGCTCGACAGGAGAACTGGGTACGGCTTTCCCTCCATCCACATAACTGCTGGCAGCGCTGCCTTTTCGGGCAGCTTGCCGGATGCCCCGAGATTCACACGCCCCTCGATCCTTCTAAAGAGTTCGGCGTACCGCTCTCTCGCTGTCGTGGGATTTGCCAGTGGACTCTGGGGGATCATTGCATCCGCATTGCCCTGTTCAATCTGCTCGATCAGGTAGTTCAACAAGCGCCGAAGGCCAAAGGGATCAACCGTCCAATTGGTCGCTAACAATGACGCCGGGAGATTAATTTTCGAGCCGGCCTCGGTAGCTGCTGCAATCAAGGCCGACCGCTGCGGTTCAGGGCTCTGCGGCAACGTGCGGTCAATAAAGGCGGCCACGTCGCCCCTGACAGCGCGGGAGATTAGGAGGCCAGCCGCGGCTCGCACTTTGGAAGGAGTCTCGTCCTGTGGGGACACAGGCGGCATTTCTCCACCGAGTGCCTTCGTCAGCTCAGTTGCGTGATTCTCGACCGTGCGACGGAAAGCCGGCTCGATCTTATAGCCGACAAAGTGATCCATCGGCTTTTCAGGCCAATTTTCGTAATCGACCAAGAAGACATTGCCTACGACATCGGCCTTCATCCGACCGGCGCGCCCTGCAAAATTCCAAAGCTCAGCGGCATCTAAAGCGTTGCCACGCCCGCGGGTCGAGGTGTCGATGAAGACATTACGCGCCGGAAGGTTCACGCCTTGGAAAAGTGTGGTTGTACACGCCAAGAATCGAAGATCGCCCGCCTTGAAGGCTCCCTCGATGGCCTCGCGGAGAAGCGTCGGCATCTTACCGTAATGGAATGCGACCCCGCGCTTCACCAACCGAGCCAAACCGTAGTCTGGGTGGATATGTTGCTTGATGAACTGGGCGAGCACATCAAGGCTTGGTTTTCCGTCCTGCTTACAGCCCTGAGCCAAATTCAAGGCGACGAACTCGGCGTGTTTGGGCCCTGTGGCGTAGACCAAGGACCCCCCATCCCCACCAAGCTCGAGAGCAACCGCTGCAAGGCGGCTTTCTGGATGCGAGAACCCCCGATCTGCCGTCAGCGTCCCTAGTTTGACGCTTCCAGTCTCAGTCATGATCCGCAGCGTAAGTGTTCTTGGAATGCGTCCTGGGCTTGCGAGAATCCGGTTCTGGATGACCGATGGTAAACGCGATTCCGCAGGCTCGAGATGAGGTGCGCCAAATGAGCGCCCAAGCTCGACAAAGCCTGCCGCACCTGGAGCGAGCATGACCAAACGAGCTTTCGGACTACGGGAAAGGATCTGATCTAGCGTCTCCTGAAGTATCATGCCGCGCGACCCATCAGAGACATTCTGGGCCTCATCTACGATCACGAGATCGAATGTCGGGTCAGAGACGGCGAGCAGTACCTGCAGCCGCTCCTGAGTCAGTACGAACACCTGCCTAGCGTCAGCGACGGTTCCGGGCGTGGGGACGGTAGATACCCGCACCGCACTGTCCTGAAGCCTTCTCTGAATTGATGCATGAACTTCGGAGAGAAGAGCGCGTGTCGGCGCGATATATACGGCCGTGAACTCGCCGGGTGCCTGCTCGACGAGGCGACAGAGATGCTCGATCACCAAAAAAGACTTCCCGGCGGAGGTGGGCGCCGAGATCGCAAGGGCTCTGGCTTGCTGCAGCCGGTCCCACGCACGTTTCTGGAAATCAGTGAGCGACAATCGTTCATCGCCGACGTCAAAGGCGTTCAGATCCCGCGAAACCGCTGCGCGGAGGCTTTGGGCGAGTCCAACGACATCGTCGGAATGACGGCTCTCCGCGTATGTCAGGGCCGGGAAGTTCCCGAGGTCTGTGAGCAGCCGAAACGGAGGTTCGACCCCGATATCGTGGCCTCTTGCCAACAAGCTTCCCAGTGCAACCGACTGCGCCAAGGCTCGCAGCGGTTCCTGATCTGATTGCACGAAGACGCTTGCGCAATAAAGCAACCGGTGGACGGCATCCGTGCTGAGGTACTCGGGCTCGTCAGTAAATTTCCCTGGGAGCACAGCGAGCGCCGCCTCTGCCTGAAGTGCATCAAAATCGGCAGCAAATTGCTCATTGGCGATGAGTCGATTGGCGAGTTCAGTGGTGAACGTCACGGCACGGTGACCTCGAGTTCGACATCCTCATCCTCAGCGTCGTCATCCGGGAACGCTGCTGGAACCGGTAACCCTAAAGCGCGGTAGAACGCCTTTCTGAGTTCGTTGACATCGGGCACGGCAACGAAGAATAGGGTAGCCTTGGCTGGGTTACCGCCCGACTTTATGATCGCCTGTTCGGCGAAAGCTCGAAGCGCGGCGTGATCGGCCCCGTAAACTTTTGAAAAATGAGTCTGGTGAGCTTCGACAGGCCCATCGTTGACAGGGAGTTTATCGGCATAGTGCTTTGGCTCAGAGTGGCAAATCACTCCGACGAAACGCTCACGCCTCGGGAGTTCCGGCTTATTCCAGATGTCGAAGTAGTCGATCGCTGCTTGTCGCGCCGCGCCGGTCAAGGAGTCGAGGTGTCCCAAGTCGCCAACAAGTTGGTACTCTCGGGCGTACAGTTTCTTGTCGGCCAAGAAGTCAGCGGCTGACTTTGCATAGCGCGCCGCGCCGGTGCGCGCCGCCCCAGCAAGTTTCGCCTCCAAAAAATAAACTGTGAGCGCGCCATTTTCGAATGCCGCGTGGACGCCATCCAAACCGTGGAAGGGCATATTGACTGCGGTCTTCAAAGCCATCTTGGCCGCCACCTGCGGCGCTGAGAGATGTCGCTGGACAATGCAGTATGCGAGCACTTCGCCAAGCTCGCTTGCCCTAGATGGATGGCGGGCGTTGAAGTCTATAAAAACGTCTCGGACAAGCGCCGCAATCCTAACGGCCTTAGAAACATCATTCGCAACCTGCTCATGAAGCTCGAGCCGCTTCCGTCTGGGGAGCGCATAGTACACGCATTGTTCGACTAGAACGCGCGCAAGATCGTCTACCAGCGGCAAATCTTCGCGAAAGCGCGGGTGCAGTAGCCCAGTCCGCGGCCCCTCACCTTCGGCCGGCTGATCGTGCGGCACTGTGCAGATCAAGATTGCATCAAGATCGCACGGGTTCTTGAGCGCTGAAAGCGCGTTGATGATCTCGGATTCTTGCGCCTTGTCCACGCGGAAAGCTCGGTCTGATTCAAGCGATCATATCTGGCGATCATGATTCGCTCGAATCTTCCACCAAAGCGAGAGCGCGCTGACTGGTTCACCTTCCCATTTGGGGTAGAGCTGCTTCAGTCTGGACGCTGCAAGCGTTGAAAGCGACGCGCCCTAGTTGGGACCCATCTGATTCCCACGCAGAAGCAACTCCGCGCCCGGCGGCAAGACGTTCCCGTGTAGGAGTGGTGGTGCCGCTTAGGTGACTCGAACACCTGACCCCCTCATTACGAATGAGGTGCTCTACCAGCTGAGCTAAAGCGGCCCACGACGCGGGCCATGCCCGACGCGAGCCGCGCTCTTTATACGGCGATGGGCGGCTTGCCAAGTCGGGCCAGCAGCGCCGCGTCGTCGGGCGCGGCCGCGATGTGCGTTTCGGCGAAGGGCAGCTCGGCCAGGAAGGCGGCCGCCTTGGCGGAAATGGCGCAGGCGATGCGGCCGCGAGCGGTGTCGGGAGCCAGGACGGCGGCCAGGGCGCGGGCGGCGCGGGGCGAGTGGATCAGTACGGCGTCGAAGGCGTCCGGCGCGCCCAGGCCGGTCTGGACCGCGCGATAGACCGGCAGGGGTTCGACCCAGGCGTGGCCTTCGATCAGCGCCCCCAGGTCCCCGGCCGGGGTCTCGGCCCCCGGATGCTGCAGGCGGGCGCCCTTCAGCGCCGGGTCCGACCGGATCAGGGCGGCCAGGGCGTCCAGGTCGCCGTCGGCGGAGCGCACCGAGGCGAAGCCCGCCGCGCGCGCGGCCTGGGCCGTGGTCTGGCCGACCGCCAGGACGGGGACGGCGCGGTCGGCGTCCAAGGGCGCCCAGGCGGCGACGCCGTTGACGCTGGTGAAGACCAGGGCGTCGGGGCGGCCGGACGGCGGAACCGGCGACAGGGTCTCGATGCGCAGCAGCGGCCGGACGATCGGCTGGAAGCCCAGCTCGGCCAGGCGCGTGGCCGTGCGGGCGGCGCCGGGTTCGGCGCGGGTGACCCAGACCTGGCGGATCGGTCTCAGAGTTCTATCCGTTGGTCGCCCGCCTCGGCGTGGACGGCGCGGCCCAGCTCCAGGCCCAGGGCGTGGGCGGCGTCGGTTCCGGCGTCGGCGGCCGTTTCCCCGGCGCGGCGCCAGCGGGCCGAGCCGTCGGGAGCCAGCATCTCGACCGTCAGCCGCAGGCGGCCCTCGGCGATCACGCCCAGGGCGCCAATGGCGGTGCGGCACGAGCCTTCCAGCGCCGTCATGGCCCCGCGCTCGGCCGCGACGCACAGGGCGGTGTCGGCGTGGTTCAGGGCCTTCAGCCAGGGGGCGTCGGCGTCTTCGGCCCGGCTCTGGATGGCCAGGGCGCCCTGGCCCGGTGCGGGCAGGAAGGCGTCGGCCGACAGCCGCTCGCCGATCACGCCGGCCAGACCCAGCCGCGACAAGCCCGCCGAGGCCAACAGAATGGCGTCGAAATCGCCCTCTTGAAGACGGCGCAGCCGGGTGTCGACATTGCCGCGCAGCATCTCGATCTTCAGGTCGGGCCGCAGGGCCAGGGCCTGGGCCTGGCGCCGCAGCGAGGCGGTGCCCAGGACGGCGCCCGGGGGCAGGTCGTCGAAGGTTTCGGCGTCGCGGCCGATGAAGGCGTCGCGCGGGTCCTCGCGCTCGGGCACGGCGGCGATGGCCAGGCCCGGCGGCTGTTCGGCCGGAACGTCCTTCATCGAATGGACGGCCAGGTCGATGCGGCCGTCCAGCAGCGCGTCCTCGATCTCTTTCGTGAACAGGGCCTTGCCGCCGATCTCCAGCAGGCGGCGGTCCTGGACCCGGTCGCCGGTGGTGACGATCTCGACCAGCCGCACCTGGTCGATCGGCAGACCCGCCGCCGCCGCCACGGCGCGTTGCATCATGCCCGACTGCGCCAGGGCCAGTTTCGAGCGGCGCGTGCCGATGCGGATGGGTCCGTCGGTGGGGATCATGAACGTTGCGCTGTGGGTTGGGGGTCGCTACCTCGACCCGATGACGATGGGCGCGGATTATAGCAGTCCGGCCGGGGCGGCGAGCAAGGCCCTGACCGTG
This sequence comes from Brevundimonas sp., assembly GCF_036732845.1. GTDB lineage: Bacteria > Pseudomonadota > Alphaproteobacteria > Caulobacterales > Caulobacteraceae > Brevundimonas. Next base: position 13,225 of record NZ_DAINBO010000036.1, read on the forward strand.
CTGGGCATCGAGACCAGTTGCGACGAGACCGCCGCCTCGGTGGTGCGCCTGTCGGCGGCGGGGGCCGAGGTGCTGTCCTCGGTGGTGCACAGCCAGATCACCGAACACGCGGCCTTCGGCGGCGTGGTGCCCGAGATCGCCGCGCGCAGCCATGTGGAGATGATCGGCGGGGTCGCCGCCCGCGCCCTGGCCGACGCCGGGCTGGACTATGGCGACATGGACGGCGTCGCCGCCACCGCCGGGCCGGGCCTGGTCGGCGGGGTCATGGTGGGGCTGAGTTTCGCCAAGGGCGCGGCCCTGGCGCGGGACCTGCCGCTGATCGCGGTCAATCATCTGGAGGGGCACGCCGTATCGGCGCGGCTGGGGACCGAGATCGCCTATCCCTTCCTGCTGCTGCTGGTCTCGGGCGGGCATTGCCAGCTTCTGGAGGTGCGCGGCATCGGCGACATGAGCCGCCTGGGCACCACCATCGACGACGCGGCCGGAGAGGCCTTCGACAAGATCGCCAAGGCCATGGACCTGGGCTATCCGGGCGGCCCGGCGCTGGAGCGGCTGGCCGAGACCGGCGACGGGTCGCGCTTCGCCCTGCCGCGCGCCCTGTTGGGCCGCAAGGGCTGCGACTTCTCCTTCTCGGGCCTGAAGACGGCCGCCTCGCGCCTGGTCGAGACCTGCACGACGGATCAGGACCGCGCCGACCTGGCCGACGCCGTCCAGAGCGCCATCGCCCGGCAACTGACCGAACGCTCGGAGCGGGCCATGCAGGCCTATGCCGAGCGGAACGCGCCCGCCCTCAAGCCGCCTCGCTCCGCGAGCGAGGCGATAGGGCCGGAAAAGATGCTGTTCGTGGTCGCGGGCGGCGTCGCGGCCAACAAGACCGTGCGGCGCACGCTGGAGGCCGCGGCGGCGAAACACGGCTTCGATTTCGTGGCCCCGCCCCTGGCCTATTGCACCGACAACGCCGCCATGATCGCCCTGGCGGGGGCCGAGCGGCTGGCGCGGGGCATGGTCTCGGACCTGGATGTGGCGGCGCGGCCGCGATGGCCGCTGGACGAGGCGCGCGCGACAGCCGATCCTGTCCATGCCAAGACCGGGCGCAAAGGCGCCAAGGCGTGAGCGGGGAAGACCGGATGGAGTTTCGCACGGCGGGGGTGATCGGCGCGGGCGCCTGGGGCACGGCCCTGGCCCAGGTGGCGGCGCGCGCGGGGCTGGACGTCCTGTTGCAGGCGCGCGAGCCGGAGGTGGTCGAAAGCGTCCGCCAGCGCCGCGTCAACGAGGCCTTCCTGCCGGGCGTGGTCCTGGAGGACCGGGTCCAGGTGACGGCCGACCTGGCCGACCTGGGGGCGTGCGACGTCATTCTGGCGGTGCCGCCGGCCCAGTTCATGCGCTCGACCCTGCAAGCCTTCGCGCCGCATCACCGGACGGAGGTTCCGATCGTCCTGTGCTCCAAGGGGGTTGAGCGCGGCTCGTTGAAGCTGATGACCGACGTGCTGTCGGAAACGATCCCCGAGGCGCCGCAGGCGGTGCTGTCGGGACCCAGTTTCGCGGGCGAGGTGGCGCGCGGCCTGCCCAGCGCGGTGACCCTGGCCTGCGCCGACGAGACGCTGGGTGAGGCGTTGATGTGGACCCTGTCGGCGCCGGGGTTTCGGCCCTATCTGGCCGCCGACCTGATCGGGGCCGAGGTCGGCGGGGCGGTCAAGAACGTCTTGGCCATCGCCTGCGGCATGAGCGAGGGGCGCGGCCTGGGCCGATCCGCCCACGCCGCCATCATCACCCGCGGCTTCGCCGAAATGACCCGGCTGGGCGTGGCCATGGGCGGCCAGGCGGAGACGGTGGCGGGCCTGTGCGGCCTGGGCGACCTGGTGCTGACCTGCTCCAGCCCGCAGTCGCGCAACATGAGCCTGGGCCTGGCCCTGGGCCTGGGCCAGTCGGTGGAACAGGCCCTGGCCGGGAAACAGTCGGTGGCCGAAGGTTATGAGAGCGCGCCCGCCGTGCGCCAACTGGCCGCCAAGATGGGCGTGGACATGCCGATCTGCCTGGCGGTCTCGGACCTGCTCAGCGGCGAGACGACGGTGGATCAGGTGATCGACGACCTGTTGTCGCGGCCGCTGAAGACCGAGCGGGAATGAGCGAGCCGATCCCCGCCGACCGGCCGCGCGTCTGGAAGACGCCGCCGAACGTGGCCCTGTGCGCCGAGGAGGACATCGCCGAACCCGGCGCCCGTTCGTTCGTGCTCCAGATCGGCGAGGCCTATTTCCACGGCTTCGTGGTCAGGAAGGACGGGGCGGTGGCGGGATACGTCGACCGCTGCCCGCACGCCGGAAACCCGCTGGCGATCGAACTGGACCGCTATCTGACGCCGGACGGGTCGTTGATCCTGTGCGCATGGCACGGGGCGGCGTTCGAGCCGCTGACCGGCCTGTGCGTGGCGGGGCCGTGCGCGGGCGGGCGGCTGACGCCCTGGCCGGTCAAGGCCGAGGGCGGGGTGATCCGCACGGCCTAGGTCAGGGCCGGCAGCCGTTCCGCGGCGAAGGCCGTGACGTCGTCCAACAGCCCCGCCCTGGCCGCGTCGATGATGCGGCGGCCCAGTTCCGGGCTGGCCTGGGCCGGGTCCGAGCCGATGCGGCCGTCGGGGAAGCGCGCCCGATAGTCGGCGGCGTCGCGGATCGGGCCGGTGGGGGCGATCCTGGGGCTGTAGTCGGCGATCTTGATCCGGTCGGGATAGGCCGCCTGGGTCACGGCGATCTCGGACGGGGTGGCGTGCGAGCCGTGGCCGGTCGGAAACAGGCTGTTGCACAGGGCGGTGACCCCCGGCAGGTCCCACCAGTTCTTCAGCTTCAGGGCGAAACCCATCGGTTCGTCGGCGAACGACCATTCGGCATGGATCTCGGCGAAGGCGGCCTCGATGGAGGCGATGTTGCCGCCGTGGCCGTTCAGGAAATAGATCCGCTCGAAGCCGTGGCGGTTCAGCGACGAGACCCAGTCGCCGATGGCGGCCATGAAGGTCGAGGGCCGCAGGGTGATGGTGCCGGGAAAGCCCAGATGATGCTGGGCCATGCCGATGTTGAAGGTCGGGGCCACGATGACCTGATCCGCCTGGGCCTCCAGGTCGTGGGCGATGATCTCGGGGCACAGCCAGTCGGTGCCCAGAAGGCCGGTCGGCCCGTGCTGTTCATTGGAGCCGATGGGCACGACCACCGTCTTCGACAGGGGATCGCCGGACTTCAGCCGCGCGTCGATCTCGGGCCAGGACGACAGATGGATCAGCATGGCGGGACTCCTTCGGACTGAGGGGTCGATCTAGGCCGATCCGGCGCCCGTGTCAGCCTTGGGGGGAGAAGGCGCGGATGAAGCGGCGGGCGGTTTCCACGGCGCGGGTCTCGACCTTGTCGGCGTCGGGATGGGGAACACCCAAGAGGCTGCGCAGATGGCCGTGGCCCAGGGCCATGCCCGAGAACATCTCGGCCGCGTGGTCGGGATCGGGCACGCGCAGACGCCCCGCCTGGTCCTGCTCGGCCAGCCAGGCGGCGATGCGGCGCAGCGATTCGCCCGGGCCGGCGTCGTAGATGGCGCGGGCCAGGTCCGGCGCCTCGGGCGACACCAGGGCCACGCCGCGCAGCGAGGCCCCCTTGTCGGCGTGGCAGATGCGCCGGATCAGCGAGGCGGCCATGGCCGTCAGCACCGTCTCGACGTCGCCGCCGACGCGCAACGGGGCGGTGATGGCGTCGCTGCGACGCGCGGCCAGGGCGCGGGCGATCTCGGCCTTGGAGGCGTAGCGGTTGTAGAGGGTCTGTTTCGACACCCCGGCGCGGCGCGCGATCTCGTCCATCGAGGCGGCCAGCCCCTTTTCGCCGAACAGGACGGCGGCGGCTTCGAGGATGGCCTCGGTCTTGGCTTCGTCGACCTGTCCGGCCACGCGCGGCATGTCAGTGCACCTCCGAGGGGGCGGCGTCGGCCGGGGCCTTCACCGGCCGCGACAACAGGGTCACGAAGGCCGCGAAGGCGCAAGCGACGGCCAGGATGGCGAAGGCGTCGCCGAAGGCCAGGGTCGTCGCCTGGCGCCGCAACATGCCGCCCAGGGCCTGCATCGCCGCGCCCTGGGGGTCGATGGAGCCGGAGAACCGTTCGGTCATGCCGGCCAGAAGCGCGGTCATGCGGCCGTTGGTCTGATCGATGCGGTCGGTCAGCTCGCCCATATGGACCGCCGTGCCGGTCAACAGGGTGGTGTTCAGAAAGGCCAGGCCGAAGGCGCCGCCGACGTTGCGGCTGAGATTCACCAGGCCCGAGGCGTTCTTGACCATGTGCGGCGGCAGGGTCGACATGGTCACCTGCTGCGAGGCGATCATGGCCAGCATGACGCCGACCCCGCGCAGGGCCTGGACCCCGGCGAATTCCCAGAACCCCCATTCGGTGGTCACGGCGTGGGCGTCCCACATGCCCCAGGCGCACAGCATGAAGCCGGTGAACATCAAGACGCGCGGGTCCAGCCGGCGCACCAGCCGCCCGGCGAACGGGCCGGTGGCGAACATGGCCAGGCCCGAAACGACCATGGTGGTGCCGACCTCGGCCGGCGAATAGTCGCGCACCCGCGCCAGGAACAGCGGCAACAGGAAGGTGCCCCCGAACAGGGCCGCGCCGACCGTGAAGGTCATGACGACGCCGACGCTGAAATTGCGGTTGGCGAAGGCCCTCAGCTCGACGATCGGGTTGCGATAGGTCAGCGAGCGCCAGACGAAGGCCGGGCCGGTGACGGCGGCGACCACGCTGAGCAGCAGGATCTGGTCGTCGGCGAACCAGTCGTTCTTGGCCCCTTCCTCCAGCACGAATTGCAGGCTCATCAGGAAGACGGCCATCAGGCCCAGCCCCCACCAGTCGAAACCCTTGGCCAGTGACGGGTCGCCCTTGTCGAACCGGGCGTAGCGGCCGACCAGGAACAGCACCAGGGCGCCGGGCACGACGTTGATGAAGAACAGCCAGCGCCAGCTCAGCCACTCGGTCAGATGCCCGCCCAGGGTCGGGCCGACGGTCGGGGCTAGGGTCACGATCAGACCCATGACCACGCTGGCCGTGACCCGCCTCTCGGGCGGAAAGGCGGTGAAGGCGACGGCGAAGACGGTCGGGATCATGGCCCCGCCGACGAAGCCTTGCAGCGCCCGAAAGACGATCATCATGTCGATCGACGACGACAGGCCGGTGGCGACGCTCATGATCAGAAAGCCGGCGCAACTGACCAGAAACACCTTCTGGGTGCCCCACAGCCGCGACAGATAGCCCGACAGGGGGATCATCACGACCTCGGGGATCAGATAGGCCGTCTGGACCCA
>NZ_DAINBO010000037.1:0-17899 GCF_036732845.1 Brevundimonas sp.
AGGCGGCGGAACAGGATGATCTCGTCGATGCGGTTCAGGAACTCGGGCCGGAAATGGGCGCGGACCTGGTCCATGACCAGGGGGCGCACCGCCTCGACGTCCTCGCCCTCGGGCTGGTTGGCCAGGTATTCCGAACCCAGGTTGGAGGTCAGGATGATCAGGGTGTTCTTGAAGTCGATCACCCGGCCCTGACCATCGGTCAGGCGGCCGTCGTCCAGCACTTGCAGCAGCACGTTGAACACGTCGGGGTGGGCCTTTTCGACCTCGTCGAACAGCACGACCTGATAGGGCCGACGCCGCACCGCCTCGGTCAGGGCGCCGCCCTCGTCATAGCCGACATAGCCCGGAGGGGCGCCGATCAGACGGCTGACCGAGTGCTTCTCCATGTATTCGCTCATGTCGATGCGGGTGATGGCCGCATCGTCGTCGAACAGGAAGGCGGCCAGGGCCTTGGTCAGCTCGGTCTTGCCCACGCCCGTCGGTCCCAGGAACAGGAAGCTGCCCAACGGCTTGTTCGGGTCGTTCAGACCGGCCCGCGCACGGCGCACCGCGTCGGACACGGCCGTCAGGGCCTCGTCCTGGCCGACCACGCGGCCGCGCAAGGCGTCCTCCATGGTCAGCAGCTTCTCGCGCTCGCCCTCCAGCATCTTGTCGACCGGCACCCCGGTCCAGCGTGAGACGACGGCGGCGATCTGTTCGGCGTCGACGACCTCGGGCGTCAGGGGGCGGTCGGCGCCGGCGTCCTCGGCCGCCTCGGCGTCGCCGAGCCGTTTTTCGAGCTGCGGGATCTGGCCGTAGGCGATCTCGGACGCGCGGGCCAGGTCGCCGTTGCGTTGGGCGGCGGCCAGTTCGGCGCGCAGGCGGTCCAGGGTCTCGCGCAGTTGGGCGGCCTGGCCGACCTTGTCCTTTTCCGACTTCCAGCGGGCGGTCAGGTCGTCGGACTGGCCCTGCAGGGCGTCGATCTCGTCTTCGAGCTTTTCCAGGCGGGCGACCGAAGCCTTGTCGGTCTCCTTCTTCAGGGCCTCACGCTCGATCTTGAGCTGGACCAGGCGCCGGTCGATCTCGTCCAGGGCCTCGGGCTTGGAATCGACGGCCATGCGCACGCGACTGGCGGCCTCGTCGATCAGGTCGATGGCCTTGTCCGGCAGGAAGCGGTCGGTGATGTAGCGGTTCGACAGGGTGGCGGCGGCGACGATGGCGCTGTCGGAGATGCGCACCCCGTGGTGGACCTCGTACTTCTCCTTCAGGCCGCGCAGGATCGACACCGTGTCCTCGACCGACGGCTCCTCGACGAAGACCGGCTGGAAGCGACGGGCCAGGGCGGCGTCCTTCTCGACGTATTTGCGGTACTCATCCAGGGTGGTGGCCCCGACGCAGTGCAGTTCGCCGCGCGCCAGGGCGGGTTTCAGCAGGTTGGACGCGTCCATGGCCCCGTCGCCCTTACCGGCGCCGACCAGGGTGTGCATCTCGTCGATGAACAGGATGACCTGGCCCTCGGCGGCCGAGACCTCGTTCAGCACGGCCTTCAGCCGCTCCTCGAACTCGCCGCGGTATTTGGCCCCGGCGATCAGGGCGCCCATGTCGAGCGCCAGCACCTTCTTGTCGGTCAGGCTCTCGGGCACGTCGCCGTTGACGATGCGGGCGGCCAGGCCTTCGGCGATGGCGGTCTTGCCGACGCCGGGTTCGCCGATCAGGACCGGGTTGTTCTTGGTGCGGCGGGCCAGGACCTGGATGGTGCGGCGGATCTCTTCGTCGCGGCCGATGACCGGGTCGACCTTGCCGTCGCGCACGGCCTGGGTCAGGTCGCGGGCATAGCGTTTCAGGGCGTCATAGCCTTCTTCCGCCGAGGCGCTGTCAGCGGTCTTGCCCTTGCGCAGGTCGGCGATGGCGGCGTCCAGCTTGTCGGCGGTGACCCCGGCGGTCTTCAGCGCCTCGGCGGCGGCTCCGCCCTCGCGCGCCAGGGCGGCCAGCAGGCGCTCGGTGGTGACGAAGGCGTCTCCGGCCTGTTTCGAGGCGGCTTCAGCGGCGGCGAATGTGCGGGCGGTGTCGCCGTCCAGATAGAGCTGACCCGTGCCGCCGGTGACCTGGGCGCGCTTGGCCAGGGCGGTCTCGGCGGCCTGATCGGCGGCCTGGGCGTTTCCGCCCGCGGCGGTGATCAGATTGCGGGCCAGACCGTCGCGCTCCTCCAACAGCACCTTCAGAAGGTGCTCGGGAGCGAATTGCTGGTGACGACGCGCCAGGGCCAGCGACTGGGCCGATTGCACGGCCTGTTTGGCGCGGTCGGAATAGAGGTCGAGATTCATGTTTCGGGCATCCCCAATGAGGCGGATTCCAGACCGCGCGTCCTCTGATCCCAGGCCTGTCGCGCGCCGCGCATTCCCGCCTGGGCGGCAATGACATGGCGCACGGCCCGAGACCCTGCAAGCAACGCGCCGCCTGGGTCAGCCTTGAAGTGGGTGTGTCCGAAAGACCACGCAAGGGGGCAGGTCCGAAGACCCGCCCCCCTGGCGGATCAGTTGCCCTGCTGGCCGGCCGAGAAGTCGAACTGCTCCTGACGCGGACGGCCGTTGCCGAAACTGTAGGTCAGGCCGATGAAGGCGATGCGGCCGCCGAACATCGTCTCGGTGCGGTTCCGCAAGGTCGGGGTGTCGATGACGGCGACATTGCGGAAATTGTCGAACACGTCGCGCACCGTGACCTGAAGCGACAGCTTCTCGGACAGTTTGCGGCGATAGCCGAGGTTATAGAGGGCCGTGGCCTCGCGGCTGCCCTGGGCCAACAATTGATCGCCGGTCCACAGGCCCGAGACCTGCACGAAATCTTCGGGCGTCGGCTGCCAGTTCAGGCTCAGGCGGCCGCTGACCGTCGTGCCCGAGCGGTCCTGGGCGCCGGCCAGGCCGGCGGCGTCGAGGTCTTGCTGCTGGACGGTCAGGCTGGCGTTGTAGCGCAGGGTCGGGTGCAGCTTGCCGTTGGCGACCAGCTCCACACCCAGGGCCGTGCGGGCGCCCAGGTTCTCGGATCGCGTCAGGAAGACGCCGTTGCCGATGTCGGTGGTCACCGGGGTGAAGGCGCCGGTGGTGTCGCGATAGAAGAGGGTGGCCTGGTAGAAGGTCTGTTCGACCCGACGCTGCCAGGTGAATTCGAACGAATCCGTCTCTTGCGGCTCCAGGTTCGGATTGCCCGAGACGTAGTTGATCGGGTCCTGATAGCTGCGGAAGGGGTTCAGGTCCTGGGCGCCCGGCCGCTGGACCCGACGGCTGTAGCTGGCGCGCAGGGTCTGATCCGGGGTCAGTTCATAACCCAGGTGCAGGGTCGGATAGGCCCGGAAATAGTCGTTGGACGCCTGGACCCCCGTGGTGACCTGATTCAGGTCCTGAAGCGTCTGTTCCAACCGCAGGCCGAACTGGGCCGTCAGCTTGCCGAACGGGCGTTCATAGGTGGCGTAGACGGCGTGCGTCTGCTGATCGACATCGAACCGGTTGGTGACCGTCGGGTCCGGGACCAGGCTGCTGAACGAGGCGCCGCGGGCGACACGATTGTCGAAGCTCATGTCGGCCTGATCCAACTCGTATCCGAGACGCAGCTTGGCGTTGTTCGGCAGCGGCCGGACATAGGCGCTGGTGAAACCGAGTTGCCGATTGTCCTGGCCGTTGTTGATGACCTCGTTCACACTCGGCGCCGGCGGCAGGATGAAGTCGGCCTGGACCCGCTGGACCATCTCGAAATCGAAATTGCCCAGACGGACCTCGTTGGACCATTCGTGACCCTGGTCGTCGAAGCGGTGCAGCACCCGCCCCGTCACGCCCGAGAAGTTTCCGTCCGGCCCGCCGACCCCGCTGCGGCGATAGGCCGAGGCCAGAACGCCCGCGGCATTGTCGAACTCGTACAGGGAATCGCCGAAGGCCTCGCTCTCGAAATGGCCGCCCATGACCTCGAGATTGACCTGGGTGGCGGCGGTCAGCCGATATTCGACCGCCAGACGCGCGAACTGGTGTTCGGAGGGACCGGAGATGTCGAACGCATTGCGCGATTCAAGCCAATGGCTCGAACCGGTGTCGAAACGGGCGCGCTCGCCGTCGATCTCTTGCAGGAAGGTGTCGTGACGCAACGCAAGGTCGCCCGACACCGTCAGCTTGTCCTTCGTATAGGCGGCGCTGACGCCGAAATTGTAGCGGTCGTCCGTGCCGACGTTGACGCGCACCGAACCGGTGGTGGTCGCGCCCGGCCGCGTGCGGGCGGGCTTGGAGATCAGATTGATGACGCCGCCCGATCCGTCGGGCCGATAGGCCGCGGACGGATTGGTCATGATCTCGATGCGCGCATACTGATCGGCCGGGATTTGCAGAATGGCCTGACCCCGGTTCTGTCCCTCGAACAGGGCCGAGGGGCGGCCGTCGACCAGGATGGTGACATTGGCGTCGCCGCGCAGGGTGACGGCGCCTTCCGGGTCGACCTCGACCGAAGGGATGGCGCGCAGGGCGTCGGCCAGGGAGCCGGTGGTGTTCTGCAGATCCTCGGCGACGCTGTAGCTGACGGAATCGATCGAGGTGCGGATGTCGTTGGCGCGGCCGGTGACGGTGACGCCCTCGACCGTCGAGGACTGGCCGTCGGCGGGCGGCGTCTGGGTCTGGGTCTGGCCCTGGGTCGGGGCAGGCGTCGGCGCGGGTGTCGGCGTCTGGCCCGCGCCGCGGGTCGGGGCGGGCGATTGCGGCTGCTGCGCGGCCAGGGCCGGGCTGGCGAACGCCGTCGTCGCCGCGCCGATCAACAGGAACGTCTTAAAGGTGGTCACGGTTCAGATCCTTCGGTGTCGCGGCCGGGCGATGCGCCAGCTTTTGATTTTTAGGTCATACTTAAAGACTGAGAGACCTGCGTCTTTAAGTCAAGGTTAAAGAAAAGTGAGATTCGTCCCCGACTCGCATCGTGTCCCGGCCAAGGCGCGCCGCCGCTGTCTTTCCACCGACGGGAAGGCATGACGGAACGCCGCACATGGGATGAAGCCGCGCGCCGACACGGTGTGTTGTCACCTTTAGGTATCACCCCCGCCACGCAAACCCGAGTTACTTCTTTTTCATGCTGGACCCGGCGGCTGGCGCGGATCGAGACCGGCGTTAGTGTGGCGGACGACAGGGAGGCTCGATCCATGACCGTCACCGCCCATCGCCGCGGCGTCCTGAGCGGCTTCGTCGCCGGGGCCGCCGCCGTTCTGGCGCAACCCGCCGCCGCCCGAGACGGTTCGGTCGCCGAGACCGTCGACGCCCTGGCGCGCCAGGTCATGGCCGCCTTTCCCGATCAGCCGGGCCTGGCCGTAGCCCTGGTCGAGGACGGTGCGACGACCCTGGCGCGGGGATACGGCGTGCTGAAGGCTGGTGAAGCCGCCCCGGTGACCGACCGGACCCTGTTCGCCATCGCCTCGAACACCAAGGCCTACACCGCCGCCGCCCTGGCCATTCTGGTCGATGAGGGGCGATTGGACTGGGATGCGCCGGTGGTGCGCTACATGCCCGGCTTCGCCATGAGCGATCCGGTGATCACCGCCATGCTGAGCGTGCGCGACCTGCTGTGCCATCGGTCGGGCCTGGCCCTGGGCGCGGGGGACCTGATGCTGTTCCCCGAGACGACCCATACGCGGGCGGATCTGGTCGCCGGTCTCAAATACCTGCCGATCAAGGGCGGCTTCCGGGCCGGTTACGCCTATGACAACGTGCTCTATGTCGTCGCGGGCCAGTTGATCGAGGCGGTGACGGGCCAGAGCTGGGAGGCGTTCGTTCAGGCGCGCCTGCTGACGCCCCTGGGCATGACGGACTCCACGCCGGACTATCGCCGCCTGCCCGACGGCGCCGAGGTCGCCTGGCCGCACGCCCGGCTGGGACCGCCGGTGCGCGGCATGGGACCGCTGGTCCCGTTGGGCAAACACGTCAGTCTGGAGGTCGCGGCGGCGGCGGGCGGCGTTTACGCCAGCGTCCGCGATCATGCGAAATGGATGACCGCACAACTGAAGCAGGGCGTGTCGGCCGACGGACGACGCCTGTGGTCAGAGGCCTCGGCCAAGGCCATGTGGCGGCCCGAGGCGATCGTCGACGCCGCCCAGCGCGACCCATCGGCTGAACGGCCCGACCGGTCCTTCATCACCGCCTACGCCCTGGGCTGGTTCGTGGAGAATTTCCGCGACCGGCGGCTGGTCTGGCATTCGGGCGGCATCGACGGCTTCGTCACCCTGACCTTGCTGCTGCCCGGTTTGAACCGGGGCCTGGCGGTCTTCACCAACGCCGAGGAGGACACGGTGGTGCGCGCGCTGCGCAACGGCGGCGTCGACCGGATGATGGGGCGCGCCGACTATGACTGGATCGCCTATGCCCGGCGCGTGCGGGCGGCGATGGACGAACAGGCCGCCGGCGCCGTGGCCGCCACGGTCACGCCGCCGGCCAACGCCGCGGCGCCCAGCCTGCCGTTGTCGGCCTATGTCGGCGTCTGGCGCGACCCCTGGTACGGGACGGCGACGATCAGCGTGTCGCGCGGCGGGGCCTTGCACATCCGTTTCGAGAAGACCCCGGCCTTCGACGGGCCGCTGGAGCCGTTCGACGGCGACACCTTCCGCACCCGCTGGCCCACGCCGGGGCTGGAGGACGCCTTCATAGACTTCAAGGTCGAGAACGGGCGGGCGGTCGCCGCGACGGCGCGGGCGGTGTCGCCCACGGCCGACTTCTCCTACGACTTCCATGACCTGCATTTCACGCCGGACCCCTAACCAGGGCCGCCTGTCGTGCTAGCGTCCGGCCCGCACGAGATTTCGGGAGCATCATCCATGTCCATCCGCCTGACCCGCCGCGCGGCGCTGTCCGCCACGGCCGCCGTCGCCCTGCCCGCCCCGGCCCTGGCCCGGCAACTCGCGACGGCGACGCCGGACGACGCGGCCCTGGCGGAACAGGTCGACGCCTATGTGAAGCGGGCCATGGCCGGCTTCCCCGACCAGCCCGCCGTATCGATCGGCGTGGTCCGGGACGGCAAGACCGTGCTGGCGCGCGGATACGGCGTGCGCGAGATCGGCGGCGCGGCGGCCGATGAGAACACCCTGTTCGCCATCGCCTCGAACACCAAGGCGGTGACGGCGGCGGCCCTGGCCATCCTGGTCGACGAGGGCAAGGTGAAGTGGGACGAGCCGGTTCGCACCTATCTGCCGAACTTCCGCCTGTCCAAGCCCGAGCTGAACGGCATGGCGACGGTGCGCGACACGCTGAGCCACCGCATCGGGTTCGGCCTGGGCGCTGGGGACCTGCTGTTCTGGCCCAACAGCGACCGCACCCGCGCAGAGGTGATGGCGGCGGTCGAACACGTGCCGATCGAGGACCAGTTCCGGGCGCGCTATCACTATTGCAACCTGATGTTCGTGGTGGCGGGCGAAATCGTCGCCGCCGTCTCGGGCATGCCGTGGGAGCGGTTCGTCCAGACGCGCATCCTGGACAAGCTGGGCATGGGCGAGACCGTGCCGTTGGCGCGGCTGGCGGACCCGGCGAAATCGGCCCTGCCGCACGGCCGGGTCGGGCCGCCGCTGCGGTATCAAGGCGCCATGACGGTGCTGGACCAGTCGATCGCGGCGGTGTGGAACTGGGACAGCGCCGGAGCGGCAGGGGGCATCTGCACCACGCCCGGCGACTGGGCCAAATGGATCGCTTGTCAGTTGGCGGGCGGCGCCCTGCCCGACGGGTCACGCCTGTTTTCCGAAGCGGCGGGCCGCGAGATGTGGCGGCCGAACATCATCGTGTCGTCCTCGGCCGGGCCGACCGGCGAACTGCCGGGCCGGGCCATCGCCTCGACCTATGCGATGGGGTGGCAGGTCCAGGACTATCGCGGCGAGCGGATGATCACCCATGGCGGCGGGGCGCCCGGCTACATCTCGGGCACGGTGCTGATCCCCGGCCGGAACGCGGGCTTCTCGGTCTTCACCAACGCCGAGGAGAGCCTGCTGCTGCGCGCGCTGCGCAGCGGCGTCACCGACATCGTCATGGGCAAGGCCGGTTTCGACTGGGTCGCCGACGGCCAGAAGCTGCAGGCCGAAGGCGCCGCCCGCTCCATCGCCGCGGCCGCCGAGATCGACGCCAAACAGGCGGCGGGCGCCGCGCCCGGCCTGCCTCTGTCGGCCTATGCCGGGACCTGGCGCGATCCCTGGTACGGCGACATCACCATCGAACAGAGGACCGAAGGCCGGGGCCGCAACCGCAGGACCGGCCTGTGGCTGGCCTTCAGCCGCACGCCCGCGCTGAAGGGCTGGCTGGAGCCGTACGACGGCGAGACCTTCCGCACCCGTTTCATCGACCGGCGCGAAGAGGACGCCTTCGTCACCTTCGCCATCGCGGGCGGCATGCCGGTGACGGCGACGCTGAAGGGCGTCAGCCCCGACATCGACTTCAGCTACGACTACCAGGACCTGCGGCTGACGCGGGTGCTGGCGGGGGTCGCGGGCTAGGATCCCTGCTCATCCCCGCGAAAGCGGGGATGAGCGCGGAGTGTGCTGGCGCTACGGTCCTATCGGGCCTTGATCGTGCACGCCCCCTTAGCGCGGAACGACACGGCCGGCTTCCAGGATCGGCATCCCCGCCTCGGTCGGAATGTAGATGGTCTGGCGGCCTTCCTTGCCGGCGGTCTCCTGCAACATATTGATGTAGCTCCAGCGCAGATAGGCCTCGGGTCCGCCCAGAGCGTCGGCCATGATGCGGTTGGCTTCATTAGCCCCGCGCGCGCGTTCGACCTCGGCCTGGGCGGTCAGGCGGGCGGAATCGAGCGCGGCCTGGGCCTCCAGCACGCGGATGCGACGGTCCTGGACCGCCTGTTCATAGGCGGCGCGACCGGCCATCTGCTTGGAATAGACATTGTAGGTCGGCAGGCCGACCAGCACGCCGGCCAACAGCCCGATCACCACGACGCCCAGCGTCAGCCACGATCCCAAGGGGGTCATCCGCATCCTCCAATAAGCGATTGAGGCGTCAGGCTCGCAAGGCGCGGGCGCGGGGTCAATGCGGCGTCACCGCGCGTTCGGCCGCGGGTCCAGCAACAGGCCCGAGACGGTCGCGGCCAACAGACGCGCCGCGCCCGGCAGGCGCGAAACCCGGCCCAGGACGTGGTCGCGGACGAACGGCAACAGACGCCCGTCAGCCTGATAGAAGGGCGTGAAGACCAGGCTCAACGCCTGATACAGCCGCAGATGCCAGCGTCGTTCGGCGGCATAGGCGCGCAAGGCGCGGTCGAGGTCGACGTGGGCGTCCAACGCCTCGGCCAGGACGAAGGCGTCCAGCAGCCCCATATTGACCCCCTGGCCCAACTGCGGACTGGTCGAATGGGCGGCGTCGCCGATGACGGCCAGTTTCGCCTCGACCGGCGACCGCAGGGTGTGATGGCCGTAGCGGGCCATCGTCAACTGATCCGGGTCGGTGATCGTATCGAGGATGGACGCCGTCTCGGGCCAGAAGGACAGAACCTGTTCCTTCCACGCATCAAGACCCGCCTCGCGCCAGCGCGGATAGTCGGCGTGCTTCAGGCTCCAGAAAAAGGTGGCCAGAGAGGCCTTGTCGCGCGGACGGCGGCCGACCGGCAGGACGCCGATCATCGTGTCGGCCTTGCGATAGACCTGCTGCAAGGCGCGCGGATCGAAATGCGAATCGGCAGGCCAGGGCGTCGTGGCCCACAGGGCGCCGTACGCCAACTCGTGGCGGCGGCGGCCGACGCCGGTCAGCATGCGGTGACCGACCGGTGAGCGCGCGCCCATGGCGTCGACGATCAGATCGTAGGCGGGCGACAGCAGACCATCGGCGCGTTTCAACCGACCGTGGGAGGCGGCGCGGACGGGCCAGCCGGTCTCGAAGGCGACGCCCGCCTTCACGGCCGCCTTTTGCAGGACGTGGAACAGGGCCGCGCGGTGGACGCCGAGGGCGTTGCGGGGCGTCGCCAGGTCGGCGTAGCGCACATCCAGCACGACCCGGCCCGACGGATGGGCGCGGCCGAACAGATGGTCGATGGGCTGGGCCAGCGCCTCGACCTCGGCGGTCAGGCCCATGCGGTCCAGCACGGCCAGGCCCGTCGGCTGAAGCATGAAGCCCGCCCCGACCGGCCGGGGCTGATCGAACCGCTCATAGACGGTGACGCGCCGCCCTTGCCGCGCCAGCATCACGGCCAGGGCCAGACCCGCCGGTCCCGCGCCCGCGACGGCGATATCGGCCGCGGCGCTCAGTTCGGGACCAGCTCGATCAGATCGAGGTTGGATTCGTTCTGGGGCCAGGGAATGACCAGCCGCCAGCGACGATCGCCGATCCGTTCCAGCACCGCGACCAGGTCGCGATCCGGGCGCTGGCCGTAGGAGTTGGCGGCGGGTTCGGAGGCCAGGGCCATGGACCCCAGCATGACCATGTGGCGGTCGGTTTCGGGGAAGAACAGGCCCGAGGGGCGCTGACTGCCGGTCGTCTTGACGAATTTCAGCCCCTTGGGCGTCTGCTCGATGCGGCAGTCGAACCAGTCGTAGATCACATAGCCCAGGCCGTCCTCGCCCCCCTGGGAGCCGAGCTTCACGGTGCGGCACCGATAGTCGCCGACCGGCGGCGTGACCGAGGCGCGGGCGGCGTCGGCGTCGATCAGATCCCCCAGCCCGTTCAGGTCGCCCGAACCCCGCTGGCGCCGGGCCTGCTGAAGCGCCAACGACCAGGCGGCGTCGCGTCGTTGATAGCGGTCGCGGTCGGTGGCGGTGATGATCCCGCGCCAGTCACGCAAGACCCCGCCGCCTGAACCCGACGGGGGCGGCGGCGGTGCGGGCGTCGCGGCGCAGGCGGCGACCGTCAAGGCGGCCGTGCAGACCAGGGCCGGGCCGAGGCGAAGGCGGGACATGAAGCTTGTCGTGCGGATCACGGACCCCACAGGGCCTGCCGGGAGCGGCGACGTCAAGGCCGTTCGCCGCGCCAAGCCGTCACGACCAAGCGATGATCAGTCCTCGGCGGAGGCGGCTTCGGCCTTCTTGCGCGGCGCGCGGCGCTTGGGCGCCGGGGCTTCGTCGGCGTCGGCGGCCGGAGCGGCCGAACGGGTCAGGAAGCCCGGCAGGGCCGAGGCCGTGTCGTCGGCGATCCCGCTGGCGCGGGGCGCGCGCGGGCGACGGGCCGGGCGATCCGCGACCAGGGGCGGCTGGTCGTCCGAGGCCGACGTCGCGTCGGACGCCGAGGTCTCGGCGACGGGTTCGGCGGTCAGGCCGGCGGCCTCGGCTTCGCGACGCAGACGCTGCTCTTCGCGGCGACGGTCGTGATATTCGTCGCGGTCGCGTTCGATCAGATCTTCCGGCGTGGCCGTGCCGTCGGCGATGCGCTTGTTGCGCTCCTCGCGGCGGCGCTCCCAGCGGTCACGGCGGGAATCACGCTGGTCGCGCGTCTCGCGCTGGCGGTCGTTGCGGTCGCCGTTGTCACTGTCCATGCGCGGCTGGTCGCCCTCGCCGCGCTCGCGGGCGGCGGCGCGCTCGGCCTCTTGCTGAGCCTGACGGTCGGCGGCCTGCTGGGCGGCCAGGAAGGCGGCGGCCTGAGCGCCGGATTCGTCCTCGAAGTCGATGTCGAAGCCCTGGTTGGACAGTTCGCGCTGGGCGATCTCGCTGACCGGACGGGCGGGCTGAAGCGCGCGCAGCACGCGGAAATAGTGTTCGGCGTGCTGAAGATAGTTCTCGGCCAGAACGCGGTCGCCGGCCGAAGCCGCGTCGCGGGCCAGTTGCATGTAGCGTTCATAGACGGTCTGGGCGTTGCCCCGAACCTTGATGTTCTCGGGACCTTGCGAATCCCACGAGCGGTTCGGATTGGCGCTGTTGGCGCCGTTGCCGCCGCCGGGCTTGCGGTTGCGCCCGCGCTGGCGCTTCATGCCCTTGAAATCTCTCATCGAACTACCGTTTTGAAAGCCGCGCTCGCCGGTCGCCGGGGCCGATCCCCGTGGTGCAATGCCGGAAGAAGCCGTGCCGCCCGCGTGGTGCGTTCGGAAAGAGATCCGAACCGTCACGCAGAACCCAAACGCCTGTGTCCAGACAACGGGTCTGGAACGCTGCGAAAGGGCGGGAGACGCGCGAAGACTTAGCGCGCCGCCGCGCGGTTTCCAAGCGGTTTGTTCGTGGCCCGGGCGCGGCCTATCGCGGACGCGACATCGACGGCAGCGCCTGGGCGGCGGCCTGCTGGGCGGCCAACTGATCGGCCGGCAGCGGCACCAGGCCGCGATCCTGCAGATAGCCGCCGCGACCGGCCGAACCGTTGGAGACGAACTCCTGCACGAACTGCTGCAGGCCCGGCGTCACGCCGATGTGCGCCTTCTTGACGTAGATGTAGAGGCTGCGCGCCAGCGGGTAGGAGCCGTCGGCGATGGTGTCCAGCGTCGGGGCCACGCCGTCGATGGTCTCGGCCTTCACCGTGTCGAGGTTCTGCTCCAGGAAGGAATAGCCGAACACGCCCAGCGAGCCGGGGGTGCGGGTCAGGGTCTGGACGATGGCGTTGTCGTTCTCGCCCGAGTCGATCCAGGCGCCGTCCTCGCGCAGGGTGTGCGACAGGCTTTCAAAACGCGCCTTGTCGGACGACTCGATGGCCGCCAGCGCCGGGTTCCGCTTGGCGGCCGGGGCCATGCCCAGCTCCAGGAAGGCGTCGCGCGTGCCCGAGGTCGGCGGCGGGCCGTAAACCTGGATGCGCTGAGCGGGCAGGCCCGGATTGACTTGATTCCATTGAGTGTTGGGATTGGCCGCGAACTGGCCGTTCGCGCCCGGAAGCTGGGCGGCCAGACCGGCGTAGAGGTCGGCCAGGCGCAGGTTGAAGCCGTTCCCGGTGCGGGCCGTGGCGATGACGATGCCGTCATAGCCGATCTTGATCTCGACGATGTCGGTGACGCCGTTCTTGGCGCACAGGTCGAACTCGGACGCCTTCATCGGGCGCGAGGCGTTGGCGATGTCCGGGGTCTGGGGACCGACGCCCTGGCAGAAGGCCTGGATGCCGCCGCCGGTGCCCAGCGATTCGACGCGCGGGGCGGAGCCGCCCTGGCTGCGGTTGAAATTCTCGGCCACGCGGGTGGCGAAGGGAAAGACGGTCGACGAACCGGCGGCCCAGATGCCCGAGCGTGTGGCCGAGCCGCCTCCGGCGTTCTCGCCGCAGCCGGCCACGGCGATCAGGGCGACGACGGCGACGGTGGTGGTCAGGGTGCGGATCATGGGCGGGCCTCCGTTTGAGAGGCCCGCTTAGATCAGAGGATTGCGACAGTTCGGCTGAAGCTGCGTGACGGTTAGAGCAAGCGCTTGCGCATGATTTGCGACAGGGTGTCGATCACGGTCACGGCCACGATGATGATGATCGCGATGGTCGAGACCTCGCGATACTTGAACGCCTGCAGGCTCTCGAACAGCGCCTGGCCGATGCCGCCCGCGCCGATCAGGCCCAGCACCGTGGCGGCGCGGCTGTTCGATTCGAAACGGTACAGGGCGAAGGAGGTCCACAAGGGGGCCACCTGGGGGATCACGCCCCAGACGATTTCATGCAGACGGCCGCCGCCGGTCGCCTTGACGCCCTCGACCGGTCCCTTGTCGATCGACTCCACGGCCTCCGAGAACAGTTTCGCCAGGACGCCCGCGGTGTTCAGGGCGATGGCCAGCACCCCCGCCAGCGGTCCCAGGCCGACGGCGACGATGAACAGGGTGCCGATCACCAGATCGGGGATCGAACGCAACAGGTCCATGACCCGGCGCACCGGCCACACCATCCAGGCGGGCGCCATGTTGCGCGAGGCCATCAGGCTGAGCGGCACGGCCAGGAAGACGGCCAGGAAGGTGCCCCACAGCGCGATCTGCACCGTCAGCCACATCTGGCCGACCAGCGAACGCCATTTGGTGAAATCGGGATTCAGGAAGTCTCGGCCGTAGTCGCGAATGTTCTCGGAGCTGGTGAACAGTTTGACGATGTTGGGCAGGTCCACCTTGTTGAAGGCGGCGATCAGGATGACGGCGAAACCGCCCCACAACAGCAGATCCAGCGTCTGGGCGCCCAGCGACTTCACCGGCGGTTGCGGCACGCCGTCCGCGCCGACCGGGGCGGCGGGGCGGACGGGGATCAGATTGGCGATCAGCGCGATCAGGGCCAGGACGCCGATCACCGCGAAGGGCGCCCAATCCTTGGCGGGGATGTCGCGCTTGGGCGGGGCGACCTCGCTGGCGCGGCCCTCGCGCCGGGCCTGGTCGGCCTTCATCTCGCGGATGGGGTCCAGATAGCTGTCGTCGGCGGCGCGGAACTGGGAATAGTTCAGCCCGTCCATCACCTGGCGCTGGCGGTCGGCGTCGGGACCGGCGCCCTGGCCGTAGGTGACGAAGAATTCGCGAATCTTGGCCTTCAGCCCCTCGGGCAGGTCGCGGCGCAGCAGGATGCCCGACTCGGGGATCGGCGGGGATTCCCAGATCGTTTCGATCTGGCTGGCGACGGTGGGGTTGTTGCGACGCAGGAAGATGGTGTTGACCGAGTTGGAGGTCGCCACGTCGATCTGGCCGTTGGCCACCGAGAACGAGTTGGCCTGGTGGCTGGCCGAGCGCACGGTGGCGAAGCAGTCGCTGGGCGTGATGCCGCGCGGGCCGAAGAAATAGGTCATCGGGGCCAGGGTGCCCGAGGTCGACTGGGCGTCGCCCAGGCCGAAATTATAGCGTTTGCCGCACCGGGCCACGTCATCGGCGGTGATGCCCGAACCCTTCTTCACGATCAGGGTCGAGGTGTAGGAATCCTTGCCCTCGGGATCGACGATGCGGGCGATGACCTGGGCGTTGGAGCGATCGATGGCCTGGACCGCAGGCAGGGCCGAGAACCAGCCGATCTGGGCCTGATCGGCGCGCATGGCCTCGACCAGCACGGAATAGTTGGTGCCGAAGATGGGCCGCACGGGAACGCCGACGGCCCGCTCCAGATCCTTCAGCAACGGCTCCCACAAGGGACCGGAATCGGCCTGGCCCTCGGCCGACAGGATGGTGAAGACCAGTTCGCGCGGGGCGGCGTTCGCGCCGTCGCGGGCCTGGGCCGCGGCCGGGTTCGCGTTCAGGGACAGCAGCAGCGCCGCCGTCAGGGCCGTCAGGGCCGCGAACAGGGAACGGAAGGTCATTCTGGAGGTCTTTCCCGCAAGGGTGTTCGACGACGTCATGGTTGCACCTCGCGATCGGCGCGCAGGCGGCGCAGTTCGGTTTCGGCGGCCTGGCGCGCGGCCCGGTCGCCGGGAACGCGGGCCTGGGCCAGGGTCTGGGCGGCGATCATCTCGCGCACCGGATCGAGATAGGCCGCGTCGGCGGCGCGGAATTGCGAATAGTTCAGGGCCGCCAGCACCTGGCGCTGGCGGTCGGCCTGGGCGCTTTCGCCCTGGCCGTAGGTGAGCAGGAAGCTGCGCAGCTTCTCCTTGACCGCCGGGTCGAGGTCCTGACGCACCAGAACGCCGCCCTCGGGCAGGGGCGGCGAGCGCCAGACCTCCTGAAGCTGATCGGCGATCTGGGGGTTCTGGCGGCGCAACCGGGCCAGGGTCACGGTGTTGACCACCGCCACGTCCAGCGTCCCGACGGCCACCGCATAGGCGTTGGTCGGATAGTCGCCCGACCGAACCGAGGCGAAACAGGTCCGGGGGTCGATTCCGCGCGGGCCGAACAGAAAGGTCATGGGCGCCAGGGTGGCCGAGGTCGACGCCGCGTCGCCCAGGCCCAGACGCAGGTCGCGGCCGCACGCCAGGACGCGGTTCAGATCATGGCCCGAACCCGCGCGCGTGATCATCACCGAGCGATAGCTGTCCTCGCCGTCACGGTCGACGGTGCGGGCCGCCAGTTCGGCGACGCCGGAATCGATCACCTGAATGGCCGGGCGCGGCGACAGCCAGGCGGCCTGGACCTCGCCCGCCTCCATGGCCCGGACCAGTTCGGCGTAGCTGGCGCCGAAGCGGGCCTGGACCGGCGCGCCGACGGCCTGGGCCATGTCCTCCAGCAAGGGCCGCCACAGGGGTTCGACGGCGGCCTGGCCCTCGGCGGACAGGATGGCGAAGGTCACGGGCGCGTGTCGGTCGGCGTCACGGCCCGCATCGCCGCAGGCGGTCAGCATGACGACGCCCGCCAGGGCGGCGGCCCGGCGCAACCCCCGGCCGAGCCGGCGGGCCGATGTCAAGCCTGCGTCTCCCAGAAGGCGTCTTCAAACTCCGGCCCGTAGATGCCGACCAGGGTCTTGTGGTCCAGGCCGGTGGAGGGACCGTCATAGACGATCTTGCCGGCCTGCAACGCCACGACGCGCTCGCAATAGCGGATGGCGTAGTCGACCTGGTGCAGGGTCACGATGACGCCCAGGCCGTCGCGCTTGTTCAGCTCGACCAGTTGCTCCATCACCTTGCGGGCCGAGACGGGGTCCAGCGAGGCCACCGGCTCGTCGGCCAGAATGGCCTTGGCGCCCTGGACCAGGGCGCGGGCGATGGCGCCGCGCTGCTGCTGGCCGCCCGAAAGCGTATTGGCGCGCTGGGCGGCGTAGTCGGAGACGCCGACCCGGTGCAGGGCGGCCATGGCTCGGGTCTTGTCCTCGGTCGGCCAGACGCCGAAAATTCCGCGCCAGCCCGGCAGACGGCCCAGAGCGCCCAGCATGACGTTGGAGAACAGGCTGAGGCGGCCGACCAGATTGAACTGCTGGAAGATCATGCCCAGCTTGCGGCGGGCGTCGCGCACGGCGCCGGTGACGCGGCCGTTCTTCTGCACCACCTCGCCGAAGACCGAGATCGTCCCCTTGCCGGAATCGATCGATTGAAGACCGGTGATCGAGCGCAACAGGGTCGACTTGCCCGAACCCGACGGGCCGATCAGGGCGACCATCTCGCCGGCCGCGATCTCCACGGACACGCCGTCCAGCGCCTTTCGAGCGCCGAAGGTCTTGGACACGTCCCGGACGGAGGCGACGGAGGCGGAGGTCATGGCTGCGCGGTCGGCTGTTGCAGGGGGCGCGCCGCATGGCCCGAATGGAGCCAGGGAGCAAGTCTTAATGGCACGCGGGCGGCGATTTCGTCCAGCGGCGGATGACGCGCGCGCGCGTCACGAAAAAACCCCTTTACATGACAGGCCGATGACCTCATATCGCGCGCTTCCGGCGGACCCCGTAGGTCCCACTTGCGCCGCTAACGCCGGGTCTGGGTTAACAATCATCAGGGGGTTACGTGAATTGCGCACGTACCAGCTTCCCCTGGACCTGGTCCGCGAGCGGTCCCCTGAGCGTCCTGTCGCCCTCGTGCGGCCGCGCTCGGTTTCCGTAGCGGCGCGCTGGTTCCAGGACAATCTGAAGGCCGACGTCTTCTACGCCGTGAAGGCGAACCCGTCGCGCTGGGTCATCGAATCCCTGGTCGAGGCGGGCGTGACCGGCTTCGACGCCGCCTCGATCGCCGAGATCGAGCTGGTGCGCTCGGTGCTGCCCGAGGCGCGCATCGCCTTCATGCACCCGGTCAAGAGCCGGGCCGCCATCACCAAGGCCTATTTCGAGCACGGCGTCCGCACCTTCGCGCTGGACTGCCATGAAGAGCTGGCCAAGATCCTCGACGCCACGGGCGAGGCGACCGATCTGAACCTGATCGTGCGCATGGCCGTGTCGGCCGACGGCGCGGCCTATACCCTGTCGGGCAAGTTCGGCGTTTCGCCGGACCAGGCCCCCGCCCTGCTGCTGGCCGTGCGCCAAGCGGTCAAGGACGGGCTGATGGGCGTGTCGTTCCACGTCGGTTCGCAGTGCATGCGCCCAACCGCCTACCAGGCCGCCATGGCCCAGGTCGGCCGGTCGATCAGCCGTGCGGGCGTGATCGTGGACATCGTCGATGTGGGCGGCGGCTTCCCCTCGGTCTATCCGGGCATGGTGCCGCCGGACATGAGCGAATACGCCGACGCCATCCA
>NZ_DAINBO010000038.1:0-17127 GCF_036732845.1 Brevundimonas sp.
CTTCGGACCCTCGGCCGAGCGCCGGGCCAGGGCCTCGGTCTGGCGCACGTTCAGCCCGTCCTTCAGCACCGCCTCGGCCAGGGCCGCGGGGTCGCGCGCGGTGATCAGGGCGCGGGCGTGACCGGCCGACAGACGGCCGTCGGACACGTGCTCCAGCACCGCCTCGGGCAGTTGCAGCAGGCGGATGGTGTTGGCCACATGGCTGCGGCTCTTGCCCACCACCCCGGCCAGGGCGTCCTGGGTGCGGCCGAACCGCTCCATCAGCAGGCCATAGGCCTGGGCCTCTTCGACCGGGTTCAGGTCGGCGCGCTGGACGTTCTCGATGATGGCGACTTCCAGAACCTCGCGGTCGTCCATCTCCCGGACCACGATGGGCACCTGGGTCAGGCGCGCCTGTTGCGCCGCGCGCCAACGGCGTTCGCCGGCGATGATCTGCCAGACGCCGTCCTCGCCCGGCTGGGACCGGACCAGAATGGGCTGCAGCACGCCCTTGTCGCGGATCGAGGCGGCCAGCTCCTCCAGGTCCTCGCGGGCGAAGGCCTTGCGCGGCTGGTCGGGGTTGGGCTTCAGGCTCTCGATCGGCGCGGATTCGACGCCGCCGGGCGCAGACCCGCCTTCGGCCGCCACCGGTTCGCCCAACAGGGCCGACAGACCGCGCCCCAGACCTCTTTGACGTTCAGACAATTCAGCGATTCCGTTTCATTCAGGCGGCGCGGCGCAGACGCTCGCGGGCGACGACTTCGCGGGCCAGCCGCAGATAGGCCTGACTGCCCGCACATTTCAGGTCGTAGATCAGGGCCGGCTTGCCGAAGGACGGCGCTTCCGACACCCGCACGTTGCGGGGGATGACGGCGTCATAGACCTTGTCGCCGAAATGGCTGCGCACATCGTTGGCGACCTGGCCCGACAGGGCGTTGCGGCGATCGTACATGGTCAGGACCAGGCCCTGGATCTCCAGCGCCGGATTCAGGCTCTGACGCACCATGTCGATGGTCCGCATCAACTGGGTCAGGCCCTCCAGGGCGAAGAATTCGCATTGCAGCGGCACCAGAACCGCGTCCGACGCCGCCATGGCGTTCAGGGTCAAAAGGTTCAGCGACGGCGGACAGTCGATCAGCACATAGTCATACCCGGACAGACCCGAGCGCACGTGCGCCTCCAGGGCGTCGCGCAGACGATAGGAGCGGCGATCCGCCTGGCTCAGCTCGATCTCGACGCCCGACATGTCGGCGTCGGCGGGTACGATGGCCAGGCCCGGCACAGCCGTCTCGACCGCCGCGTCGGCGATGGAGCGGCCGTCCACCACGACATCATAGATGGTCACCCGCCGCGTTTCACGTGGAACGCCCAGACCGGTGGAGGCGTTGCCCTGGGGGTCCATGTCGACGATCAGCACCCGCTCGCCGATGGCGGCCAGGGCGGTGCCCAGGTTGATGGCCGTGGTGGTCTTGCCCACCCCGCCCTTCTGGTTCGACACGGCCAGGACCCGCATGGGTTTCCGTTCAGCGGACACGACGCACACTCCCGACCTTGACGACACGGCCCCGGGGGTCGCTGCGCGACGGGACCCATTCCGCCTCGAAACGCCAGGATTCCCAGGCCTCGGTCAACTCCGTCTCGACCGTCTCTCCCTTCAGGAACAGGCCTTGTGCACCGCCATCGAAATAGGGCTGTGCATAACCGAGCAGCTTGTCCATCGCCGCCACGGCGCGGGCGGTGACCACATCGACGGCCACCTCCTGCGCTTCCGCCCGGCCCCAGATGACCGTCGCGGGCAGATCCAGCTCATCGACCACGGCCTGGAGAAAACGGCACCGCTTGCCCAGGCTGTCGATCAGCCAGACGTGCGCATCGGGCCGCCCCTTCAAAAGTATGGCCAACACCACCCCGGGGAACCCCGCCCCCGCGCCCAGATCGGCCCAGGTCAGGGCGTCCGGCGCGTGATCCAGAAGCTGGGCGCTGTCCAGCACATGACGGCTCCAATAGTCCGGCATCGTCGCCGGGCCGACCAGGTTCATGTGTTCGTTCGCCTCGGCCAGCCGCTGGCGAAAGGTCTCCAGGTCGGCGACGGCGGCGTCGGACGCGCCGGTCAGGGTCTGGAATTCGGCGGCGTCCATCAGGCGGCGTCGCGGCGTTTCACGTGGCCCAACAGGGCCGTCAGGGCGCCCGGCGTCATGCCCTCGATGCGGTTGGCCTGGCCCAGGGTCTGGGGCCGGATCAGGCTGAGCTTCTCGCGCAGTTCGTGCGACAGGCCGGCGATGGCGGCATAGTCGATGTCGGACGGCAGGCTCAGCGCCTCCTCCTTGGCCAGGGCGGCGATGTCGGCCGTCTGGCGGTCCAGATAACCGGCGTAGCCCGCCTCGATCTCGACCTGTTCGCGCACCGCCGCGCTCCAGCCGCCGATGGCCGGATAGGCCGCCTCGAAGGTGGTCAGATCGACGCCCGGATAGGCCAGCAGATCGCGGATCGACCGGCGCTGGCCGTCGTTGTTGACCGCCACGCCCAGGCCTTGCGCCTCTTTCGGCGTGAAGCGCGTGTCGCGGGCGAAGGCCGAGGCCGTTTCCAGCGCCGCGGCCTTGATCTCGAACGCCGCGCGGCGCCGCGAACCGACCAGTCCGGCATTGACGCCCAGCGGAGTCAGCCGTTGATCGGCGTTGTCGGCGCGCAGCGTCAGCCGGTATTCGGCCCGGCTGGTGAACATGCGGTATGGCTCGGTCACACCCCGTGTGACCAGGTCGTCGATCATCACCCCGATATAGGCCTGGTCGCGGCCCAGGATCAGCGGATCGCCGCCGCCCGCCGCCCGCGCGGCGTTGGTTCCGGCGATCAGGCCTTGCGCCCCCGCCTCTTCATAGCCGGTCGTGCCGTTGATCTGACCGGCCAGCCACAGGCCCGGCAAACGCTTGACCTCCAGCCCCGGCGTCAGTTCGCGCGGGTCGACGTAGTCGTATTCGATGGCGTAGCCGAAGCGGAACACCTGAACCGCCTCCAGACCCGGAATGGTGCGCAGGAAGGCCAGTTGCGTCGCCTCCCCCACCGAGGTCGAGACGCCGTTCGGATAGACGGTCGGATCGTCCAGGCCTTCCGGCTCCAGGAAGATCTGATGGCTGGTCTTGTCGGCGAAGCGGACGACCTTGTCCTCGATCGAGGGGCAATAGCGCGGCCCGCGCCCCGACAGACGGCCGCCATAGACGGCGCTCTCGTCCAAGGCCCCGGCGATGATGGCGTGGGTTTCCTCGGTCGTATGGGTGACGCCGCAGGCGATCTGGGGAACCTCGATCCGTTCGGTCAGGAAGCTGAAGGGAACCGGCGCGTCGTCCGCCGCCTGCATCTCCAGCCGGTCCCAGGCGATGGTCCGGCCGTCCAGACGCGCCGGGGTGCCGGTCTTCAACCGCCCCATCATCAGGCCGGTTCCATAGAGGTCGGCCGCCAGGCCCACCGAGGGGGCGTCGCCCTCACGCCCCGCCGCCCGGCGTTCGTCGCCGCGATGGATGACCCCGTTCAGGAAGGTGCCGGTGGTCAGCACCACCGCCCCCGCCGTCAGCCGCCGCCCGTCGGACAGCTCGACCCCGGCCACGCGGCCGCCATCGCGGATCAGCCCCTCGGCCGTGCCCTCGACCAGGGTCAGGTTCGGCGTCGCCGCCATCTCGGCCTGCATGGCCTGGCGATAGAGTTTGCGGTCGATCTGGCTGCGCGGCCCACGCACGGCGGCGCCCTTGGACCGGTTCAGCAGGCGGAACTGGATGCCGGACACGTCGGCCAGACGGCCCATGACGCCGTCCAGGGCGTCGATCTCGCGCACCAGATGGCCCTTGCCCAGACCGCCGATGGCCGGGTTGCAGCTCATCTCGCCGATGGTCGCCAGTTTCTGGGTCAACAGGGCCGTGCGTGCGCCCAGACGCGCCGAGGCCGCCGCAGCCTCGCAGCCGGCGTGTCCGCCGCCGATGACGATGACGTCGAATGAACTCATGGCGCGCACATAGGGGAAATGGGCCGCCAGCGCCACCTGAGCCGATGTTTCACGTGAAACATCACTTGCCGATGCAGAAGCTGGCGAAGACCTCGCCCAGGATCTCTTCGACGCCGATGCCGCCCGTCACGCGAGACAAGGCCTCGACGGCGCGGCGCAGGTCGTCGCCCGCCATTTCCGGCGACCGGTCCAGCACGGCCCGTCCGGCGCGCACCGCCTCCAGCGCCTCGGTCAGGCGGCGGCGATGGCGTTCATGGGTCACGGCCGGGAAGTCGCCGCCCGACAGGTCGCGCGCCAGCCGGGCCGCGATCCAGTCATGAAGTTCAGCCAGCCCCCGCCCCTCGGCTGTGCTGACGTTCAGGGTCTCGAACCCCGGCGCCGCCTCGGCCGCGCCCAGATCGGCCTTGTTCAGGATCATCAGATCGCCCGGCCGCGCATAGTCGGCGGCGGTCCCCGCCGGATCGCCCGGCGCCCGCACCCACAGGCGCAGATCGGCGCCCTCGGCCCGCGCCCTGGCCCGACGCACGCCCTCGGCCTCGACCGGGTCGTCGCTGTCACGCAGGCCCGCCGTGTCCGACAGGGTCACGGCATAGCCGCCGATCACCAGTTCGGCGTCCAGCACGTCGCGGGTGGTGCCCGCAATGGGGGTGACGATGGCCGCCTCGCGCGCGACCAGGGCGTTGAACAGCGACGACTTGCCGGCGTTGGTTTCGCCGATCAGCACGATGCGATAGCCCTGGCGCACCCGCTCGCCGCGCCGCCCGTCGGCCAGGGCCGCCTCCAGCCGGGCGATGACGCCGTCCAGCACCGGCCCAGCCGTGCGCGCCAGATTGTCGGGCACTTCCTCATCGGGAAAGTCGATCTCGGCCTCGATCAGGGCCAGGGCGCGCAACAGATCGGCGCGGAACCCGGCATAGACCTGGCTCAGGGCGCCGCCCAACTGGCCCAGGGCCTGACGCGCCTGGCCTTCGGTCTCGGCGTCGATCAGATCGGCCACGGCCTCGGCCTGGGCCAGGTCCATGCGGCCGTTCTCGAAGGCGCGCCGAGTGAATTCGCCCGGTTCGGCTAGGCGCAGGCCCAGGTCCAGCAACGCCCGCCCCGCCGCCTCGACCACCGCCCGGCCGCCGTGCAGTTGCAGCTCGGCGCAGTCCTCGCCGGTATAGGAGGCCGGGCCGGGGAACCACAGCACCAGCCCCTGGTCGATGTGGTCTGCGCCATGGGCCAGGTCGCGCACCAGGGCCGCGCGCGGCCTGGGCCGATCGACGCCCAGCGCCTCCAGCACGCGGCGGGTGTCCGGTCCCGAGATGCGGATCACGGCGATGGCCCCCCGGCCGGGCGGCGTGGCCAGGGCGAAGACGGTGTCGGTCATCTAAATCCTCCCCCTCCCCCGACGGGGGAGGAGCTTCGGCGCTACGGCTTGCCCGCGCCGGTCACGGCCGATTCCATCAGGCGACGGAACTGGTCCTGGGCCTGGAGACCGAAGCTGGTCCAGGTCTTCATCAGCTCGTCGGGCTGCATGGCCGCGACATTGGCCTGCATCCGCTTCTGCATCTCGGCGACCATGGCCTCGTTCAGCGGGGCCACGTCGGGCAGGCCCAGAAAGGCGCGCGCCTCGGCCGGGGTGCAGTCGATCTCGACATTGACCTTCATCAGCATCTCTCCTGCCCCTAACGCTCGGCTCGCTGAGCCTCGCTGCTTGAGGGGCGTTTCACGTGAAACACTCGAACGGTGAAAAGTGAGCGCGGGCGTGATCAATCCACGCCCAGCTCACCCCTGGCTCACTAGCACTTTTCACGCGAGCGCGTCGCGAACGATAGGGCCAAATCAGGTGTTCATCGACTGGAAGAAGTCGGCGTTGTTCTTGGTCTGACGCAGCTTGTCGAGCAGGAATTCGATGGCGTCCTGCGGACCCATGGGGTTCAGGATGCGGCGCAGGACATAGGTCTTGGTCAACTGATCCTTGGGCGTGATCAGGTCTTCCTTGCGCGTGCCGGACTTCAGCACGTCGATGGCCGGGAAGATGCGCTTGTCGGCGACCTTGCGGTCCAGCACGATCTCGGAGTTGCCGGTGCCCTTGAACTCTTCAAAGATCACCTCGTCCATGCGGCTGCCGGTGTCGATCAGGGCCGTGGCGATGATGGTCAGGGACCCGCCCTGCTCCACATTGCGCGCCGCGCCGAAGAAGCGCTTGGGCCGCTGCAGGGCGTTGGCGTCGACGCCGCCGGTCAGCACCTTGCCCGACGACGGCACGGTGGCGTTGTAGGCGCGGCCCAGGCGGGTGATGGAGTCCAGCAGGATCACCACGTCCTTCTTGTGCTCGACCAGGCGCTTGGCCTTTTCGATCACCATTTCGGCCACGGCGACGTGGCGCGAGGCCGGTTCGTCGAAGGTCGAGGCCACGACCTCGCCCTTGACCGTGCGCATCATGTCGGTGACCTCTTCGGGCCGTTCGTCGATCAGCAGAACGATCAGGAAGACCTCGGGGTGGTTGGCCTCGATCGACTTGGCGATGTTCTGCAGCATCACCGTCTTGCCGACGCGCGGCGGGGCCACGATCAGGCAGCGCTGGCCCTTGCCCAGGGGGGCGACGATGTCGATGACCCGGCCCGAGCGGTCCTTCAGGGTCGGGTCCTGGATCTCCAGGTGAATCCGCTCCTCGGGATAGAGGGGGGTCAGGTTGTCGAACAGGACCTTGGTCTTGACCGTCTCGGGGTCTTCCAGATTGATCGTGTCGACCTTCAGCAGGCCGAAATAGCGTTCGCCCTCGCGCGGGGCGCGCACGGCCCCGTGGATGGTGTCGCCCGAGCGCAGGCCGAAGCGGCGGATCTGGGACGGCGACACATAGATATCGTCAGGACCCGGAAGATAATTGGCGTCCGGGCTGCGCAGGAAGCCGAAGCCGTCGGGCAGGATCTCCAGCACGCCGTCGGCGATGATCTCGACCTCTTCCTCGGCCAGGGCCTTGAGGATGGCGAACAGCAGGTCCTGTTTGCGCAGGTTCGAGGCGTTCTCGACCTCCAGCCCCTCGGCGAAGGCCACCAGATCGGCCGGCGACTTCTCGTTCAGTTCGGCCAGGGTGATGCGGCCGTTCGGCACGATGGGTTCGCCGTCGTCATCCTCGTCGGCCTCCTGGTCGATGACGACCTGGTCGGCGCGGGTGGTGTCGGCTTCGGCTTCGGGGGTTTCGGTCGGGTCGGTCATGCTATGCGCTCACGGGCGTGGCCGCGCGAAGAGGGCCGCGCGGCTTGGGGAAGTCTGACGATGTCTGGCCTCGCGGCCGGGAGAAACGATGGACTCCGCCTCGACAGTCGAGAGAGACGGCATCGCTGAGAGAGAGGGACCGTCCGGCGGGGCCAGGATCGGTTCGGGACCAGCGAAACCACGCTTCAGGGGGTTAGGTCAAGCGCGCGTTCACGGCGCCCGATCCTCCCCCATTTTATGGGGGAGGGGGACCGCGAAGTGGTGGAGGGGGCGAAAACCACGGCCGGTGTGCGAGGTCGCCCCCTCCACCATGCTGTGCATGGTCCCCCTCCCCCGCTTCGCTGGGGAGGATCTTAGCGCGCTAAAACGTCCACTGCGTGGTCACCGACATCACGGCGATGACGGCGATCAGGAAGGGGATCTCATTGGTCATGCGCCAGAACCGGCCCGAGCGGGTCGAGGTACCGGCCGCGATCCGCTTCAGCTCTCCGGCCAGGAAGCCGTGCCAGCCGCTGAGCGCGGTGACGGCCAAAAGCTTGGTCGCCATCCACGGCTGGGCCAAGAAGCCCCAACCTTCGCCGAAGCCATAGACGTGGATGGCGATCATCCAGGCGCCGAACGCCCAGGCGGCGATCATCGAAGGATTGATGATGATTTTCAGCAACCTGCGCTGCCACACCCGCAGCAGGCCGCGCATTTCGGAGCGCAGCGGCTCGGCCTTGTCGGCCTGTTCGGCGTCATAGGCGTAGAGCCGCGGCAGGAACAGCATGCCCGCCATCCAGGCGATCACCGCCAGGATGTGCAGGCCGCGCACGATCTCGAACACGCCGATGCTCACGCCGCCTCCTTCTGGCAGGGACAGGCCGCCCAACGGCCCGCGCAGCCCGGACCATAGGGGCTGACGCCGGTGCGGCCCAGGGCCTGGTCCACGGCTTCAGCCAGGGCGGCGATGAAGGCCGGGGCCACGCCCACGGCCGCGACACGCAGATAGGGGGCGACGCCCAGCCGGTGCGCCAGTTCGGCGTATTCGACGTCCAGCTCGACCAGGGTCTCGATGTGTTCGGAGACGAAGGCGACCGGCGTCACCACCACGCCCAGGCCGTCGGCGCCCGCCTGTGCGATGGCCTCGGCCGTCGACGGTCCCAGCCATCTCAGCGGCCCGACCCGGCTCTGGTAACAGATCGCCCAGTCGCCCAGGCCCACCGCCTGGGCCACGGCGGCGCAGGCGGCCTGAACCTGCTCCTGATAGGGATCGCCGCGGCCGTCGATGATCTTTTCCGGCACGCCGTGGGCCGAGAACAGCACCCGTACGGGGGCGTCGCCCGCCTCGACCAGCTTGGCCCTCACCCCCTCGGCCAGGGCGGCGATCCAGCCCTCGGCGCGCGGATAGCAGCAGACGGCGCGCGACCGGCCCGGCCCACGATAGACCTCATGCCAGCGTTTCAGCGACGACGCCGTGGTGGTGGTCGAAAACTGCGGATACAGCGGCAACAGCACGATCTCGTCGGGGGCGAAGGCCGCCACCTCCGCCGCCGCCTGTTCGGTCAGCGGGTTCCAGTAGCGCATGGCGATGAAGGTCCGCACCACATCGCCCGGATGCGCCGCCGCCAGGGCCGCTTGAAGCGCCTGGGCCTGTTTCTGCGTCTCGGGCAGCAGGGGCGAGCCGCCGCCCATGATCGCATAGTTGGCCTGGGCCGACGTCTCGCGCCGGGCGGCGATGAAATTGGCCAATGGCCGCCGGATCAGACCGGGCAGGTCGATGATGGCCGGGTCGCTGAACAGATTGGCGAGGAAGGGCCTGACCGCCGCCGGGCCGTCGGGACCGCCCAGGTTGAACAGGACGACGGCGACCCTTCGTCCGTCCCGGCCGCTCATTCAGCGCCGATCCGCTTCAGCGCCTGATGGACATGGTCGATCGGCACGTCCGGCAGGATGCCGTGGCCCAGGTTGAAAATCCACGGACCCTGACCCCAGGCTTCCTTGAGCTGGTCGATGCGGCGATCCAGCATCGGGCCGCCGGCGCGCAGCAACAGCGGGTCCAGAGCGCCCTGGATCGGTTTGATCGCCTGGACCCGGCGGCCGACCTCCAGCGGACAGGCGGTGTCCAGGGCCACGCCTTCGCAGCCCGCCTGACGCGCATAGCCTTCGGCCAGGGCGGCGGAGCCGCGCGGGAAGCCGATGATCGGCACGGTCACGCCCAGTTCGCGCGCGCGGCGGATCAGGGCCTGATGCGGCGCCAGGACCAGGGTCTGGAACAGGTCGTCGGGCAGGCCCTCGGCCCAGCTCTCGAAGATCTTCAGCACATGCGCCCCGGCGTCCTGCTGCATCCGCAGATAGTGGGCCGTGGCCTCGACCAGCACGTCCAGCAGGGCCGCGACCTTGTCCGGTTCGGCATAGGCGTAGGTGCGGGCCTGGGCGCGCTCGCCCTTGCCGATGGTGCGGGCCTCGCCGTCCAGCATATAGGTCGCCACCGTCCAGGGCGCGCCCGCGAAGCCGATCAGCGCCCGCTCCGGCTCCAGCGCCGCACGCACCAGGCTCAGGGTCTGGCCCACGGCCGACAGGGCCTGTCCGGCGCCCGGCGCCAGGTCGCGCATGGCCTGGATGTCGGGCAGGGCGCCCAGACGCGGTCCCTCGCCCGCCTCGAACCAGACCTTCTGGCCCAGGGCGCCGGGGATCAGCAGGATGTCGGCGAAGACGATGGCCGCGTCGAAGCCGAAACGCCGCATCGGCTGCAAGGTCGCCTCGGCCGCCATCTCGGGGTTCAGGCAAAAGGCGATGAAGTCCGGCGCCTGCGCTCTGAGGGCGCGGTATTCCGGCAGGTAGCGCCCGGCCTGACGCATGAACCAGACCGGAGGCCGGGCCGGGGTCTCGCCGTTCAGAACGCGGATCAGGAGGGGGGTGCTCATCGCCACGCTGGATACGGTCCCCGCCGTTCAGGCTCAACCCTAATCCAGATCAAAGAAGAATTAGAGGAATGGAAGTGGTCGGTAGGGCGCGGGATGACGGGGATGACCGGGGGTTTCACCGGCCGTCCGGCCTGGTTTTGCACCTTCGGCGCCCGTTCTGGGACCCGGTTTCGCCCAGGCTGTCGAAACCGGGGATAACGGTTAATGAAGTCTTAATCCGCCGGGCCTGGAGCGGCGCGGGGGCCTGGGCGCCGTTAGGGTTTGATTAACCTTCTCCCCAGGCGAACCCAGGGACGCGGCGCCCAGGGGGATGAAACGGGATCGAACGGGTTCGGCCGTCCCCTTCGCTCCACCCTCGCCGCCGTCGCGGCCTGGGGCTATGGTCATCGGCGCCCAGGGACCCGCACGGACTCCCACAGCCCGCCCACAGGATTCTCGTCGCCGCATGACGCCCGCCCGCCCTTCCCGCTCCGGCCCGAGCCGCCTGGCGACCTATTTCCACGTCCATCTGGTCTCGGACTCGACCGGCGAGACCCTGAACGCCATGGCCAAGGCGGTGACGGCCCGTTTCGACGGCGTCATCCCGATCGAGCACATCTACGCCCTGGTCCGGTCGCCCAAACAGATGGAGCGGGTGCTGGAGGAGGTGGCCGACGCACCGGGCGTGGTGCTGCACACCATCGTCGACCGCGAACTGCGCGAACAGTTGGAGGACGGCTGTCGGCGCCTGGACATGCCGCAGATCGGGGCCTTGGACCCGCTGGTGGGCGCCCTGTCGCGCTATCTGGGCGCGGCCCTGTCGACCCGCGTCGGCGCCCAGCACGCGCTGGACCATGAGTATTTCAACCGCATCGCGGCCCTGGACTTCGCCATGGCCCACGACGACGGCCAGGGCACGGTGGACGAGCTGGAGGGCGCCGACGTGGTGCTGTGCGGGGTCAGCCGCACGTCGAAGACCCCGACCTGCATCTATCTGGCCCATCGCGGCATCCGCGCGGCCAATGTGCCCCTGGTGCCGGGCCAGGAGGACGGAGAGCGGCTGACGGCGTTGCGCAATCCGCTGGTGGTGGGGCTGACGGTGTCGCCCGACCGGCTGGTGCAGATCCGCAAGAACAGGCTGGACGGACTGAACGCCTCGCGCGCCTCCAGCTATGTCGATCACGACGCGGTGCGCGATGAGACGGTCAAGGCGCGCCGGGCCTTCGAGCGGCGCGGCTGGCCGGTCATCGACGTGACCCGCCGCTCGGTCGAGGAGACGGCGGCGGCCATCATCAACCTGTTGAGCGAGCGCCGCAGCCGCAGTCTGGCGAGCAACTGGTGATCCGTCTGATCCTGGCCTCCAAAAGCGCGGCGCGGCGCGAGATGCTGACCGGCGCGGGCGTGGCCTTCGAGGTGCGGGTGGCCGATGTGGACGAGGACGCGGTCAAGGCCGGGTTCGATCCGGCCCAGGCGGCGGACCTGGCTCAGGAATTGGCGCGGGTGAAGGCCCTGGCGGTGTCGCGGGCCGAACCGGACGCCTGGGTCCTGGGCGGCGACCAGACCCTGGCCTTCGACGGCGCCCTGGTGTCCAAGGCGCGCGGCCTGGATCAGGCGCGGGCGCGGCTGTCGGCCATGCGCGGGCGGGTCCATCACCTGCATTCCGGCGCGGCCCTGGCCAAGGGCGGCCAGGTCGTCTGGTCCGGCGTGGACACGGCCGCGATGCATGTGCGCGACTTCTCGGACGGCTTTCTGGACGCCTATCTGGCGGCCGAGGGCGAGGGGCTTTTGGCCAGTGTCGGCTCGTACCGGCTGGAGGGGATGGGCGCGCAGCTTTTCGAGCGGATCGAGGGCGACTATTTCACCGTGCTGGGCCTGCCGCTGTGGGCGGTGCTGGACCAGTCGCGCCGTCATGGGATCATCGCCGCATGACCCGGATCGCCGGCGTCGCGGGACAACCCATCGGCCATTCGCTGAGTCCGCTGATCCACGGCGCCTGGATCGCGGCGGCGGGCCTGAACGCGCGCTATGACGCCTTTGAACCGGCCGACGAGACCGGCTTCGCCGCCCTGGCCCAGCGGGTGCGGGCGGGCGACCTGGCCGGGCTGAACGTCACCGCCCCGTTCAAGGCGGCGGCCTTCGCCCTGGCCGACGGCGTGTCGGATACGGCGCGACGCTGCGGCTCGGCCAATCTGCTGATCCGGCGTGACGGGGTTCTGTGGGCCGACAGCACCGACGGGCGCGGCCTGTCGGCGGCCCTGGCCGAACAGGCGCCGGGGCTGGATCTGGCGGAGGCGCCCGTCGTGGTGCTGGGCGCGGGCGGGGCGGCGCGGGCGGCGGTCGCGGCCCTGATCGAGGCGGGCGCGCGGGTCACGGTGGTCAATCGGACCCTGGACCGGGCCGAAGCCCTGGCCGCCGACCTGGGCGCGGCGGTCGGCGACAGCGACAGCGCCCGCCGGGCCGGACTGATCGTCAACGCCCTGTCGGCGGCGCCCACGCTGGACATGACGGCCCTGAGACCCGACGCCGTCCTGATGGACATGAGCTACCGTCCGGTCATGACGCCGTTTCTGGCCGCCGGTCGGGCGCGCGGCCTGATCACGGTGGACGGCCTGGCCATGCTGATCGGTCAGGCGCGGCCGTCATTCGAGGCCTTCTTTGGCGTCGCCCCGCCCGCCATTGATGTGCGGACCCTCGCGCTGGAGGCGGCGTCGTGATCGTGCTGGGCCTGACCGGGTCGATCGGCATGGGCAAGTCGACTACGGCCGACCTGTTCGCCCAGGCAGGGGCCTATGCCTGGAACGCCGACGCGGCCGTGCATCGGCTCTACGCCCGGGGCGGCAAGGCGGTGAAACCGGTCGGCGCCCTGTTCCCCGGCGTGGTGACGGACGGGGCGGTGGACCGAACGCGCCTGGCCCAGGCCCTGGGTTCGGACGCCCAGGCCTTCGCCCGGCTGGAAGCGGTGGTGCATCCCCTGGTCGGGGCGCACCGGCTGGAGGACCTGGCCCAGGCCGAGACCGAGGGGTTCAAGCTGGCGGTGCTGGACATCCCCTTGTTGTTCGAGACGGGGCTTCAGGCCTTGGTCGACGCGGTGGTGGTGGTCACGGCCGATCCCGAGGTTCAGGCGGCGCGGGTCCTGGCTCGGCCCGGCATGACGCGCGAACGGCTGGACGCCATCCTGGCGCGCCAGATCCCCGACGCCGAGAAACGCCGCCGCGCCGACTTCGTGATCGACACCGGCCATGGGATCGAGGCGGCGCGGGCGGCGGTGAACCGCATCGTGGCGACCGTGACCGATCCCCTGTGGACGCCGCCGCGTCGCGGACTTCACCCCGCCGACGAACAGGGCCAATAGAGCGCATGGCCCGCGAAATCGTCCTGGATACGGAAACCACCGGCTTCGACCCCAAGACCGGCGACCGGCTGATCGAGGTCGGCTGCATCGAGATCGAGGACCTTCTGCCCACCGGGCGCACCTTTCACCGGCTGGTCAACCCGGAGCGGTTGATCCCGCCGGGCGCAATCGCCGTGCACGGCATCACCGACGACAAGGTCAGGGACGCGCCGAAATTCGCCGAGATCGTCGACGCGCTGATGGAATTCATCGGCGACGCCCCGATCATCGCCCACAACGCCCAGTTCGACCGCAATTTCATCGACTTCGAGTGCCGCCGCTGCGACCGGCCGCTGATCGACGGGTCGCGCTGGATCGACACGCTGCAACTGGCCCAGAAGCGGTTTCCGGGCATGGCCAACTCGCTGGACGCCCTGTGCAAGCGGTTCAAGGTCTCGCTGGTCGAACGCACCCTGCACGGCGCCCTGATCGATGCGCGGCTTCTGGCCGAGGTCTATCTGGAGCTGAAGGGCGGCAAGGAGCGGGCGCTGGACCTGACGGGCGGTCAGGCCGCACGGGCGGCCGCGACGGCGGCGGCGGCCGGCGGC
Organism: Brevundimonas sp.; assembly: GCF_036732845.1. Taxonomy (GTDB): domain Bacteria; phylum Pseudomonadota; class Alphaproteobacteria; order Caulobacterales; family Caulobacteraceae; genus Brevundimonas. The sequence goes on from NZ_DAINBO010000038.1 coordinate 13,996, forward strand.
TACGCCCCCCGGCCGCGGTCCCTGAACCCGGCCTCGACCGAGGCGGAGCGGGCGGCCCATGCCGCCTTTCTGGCCGGACAGCTCAAGGACGGCTCGCTGTGGGCGGCCTATGGGGTGGATGTCGCCAAGGCGTCTTGAAGACCTGACCCGCCCCGCGTCATCCACGGATCAAGCCCCAGGATGACACGGAGGGTTCTGTCCTGAACTCAGGCCTGGCCCGGTTCGGCCGGGCTGCGGGCGATCTGTTCCTGGCGCGCCATATAGATGGCGGCGAAGTCGATCGGGTCGACCATGAAGGGCGGGTAGAAGCCGCCGTCGGCCGTGGCCGAGGCGATGATCTGACGCGCGAACGGGAACAGATAGCGCGGGCATTCGATCAGCAACATCGGCTCCATGTCCTGTTCGGAAACGCCCGACAGGGCGAACAGGCCGCCATAGACCAGCTCGATGTGGAAGACCGGCTTGTCTTCGTGCACGGCGCGAACCGACAGTTTCAGATCGACCTCGAACAGGCCGTCGGGACGGCCGCCGGCGTTCATTTCGACGCCCATGTCGATCTGGGGCTTGCCGTCGGTGCGCAGGCTTTCCGGCGCGCGCGGGTTCTCGAACGACAGGTCGCGGACGTATTGCGCCAGGATGCGGAAGCCGGGACCGGCGGGTTGGCCCTGCTCGGGAGCGCCGGGGGCGGCGGGGGTGTCGGCGGGCGGGGTGGCGTCGGTCATGGGTGTTTCGGAGCCTGAAGGCGATAAGGAACGAGGGCGGCGACTAGCACGGGGCGGCGTCACGCCGCAACGCCGCGCCTTGCGCCGGGCGAGACGGGCGCCTAATCCTTCAGGCTGCGCGCCTCCGCCGCTTTTGACCCCCCGCAAGCCCTTGCCCACACAGTTCTCCATCGTCGTCTTCGCCGTGATCGCGGCCTTCGTGCTGTTCCAGCTCTATAATGTGCTGGGCAAGAAGGTCGGCCGTCAGCCCGAGGAGGATGCGAAAGCCCCCCTGCCCGCCGGTCCCGCGCCCGAGGCCCCGCGCCCGTCGCCGCTGGATTCCGCCGCCCTGTCGGCCGCCGCCGGTCTGAAGGCGCGCGACCCGTCGTTCGATCCGGCCCGCTTCCTGGACGGCGCGCGCCAGGCCTATGAGACCATCGTGCGCGGCTACGCCCAGGGCGACCGCGAGGCGCTGAAGCCGCTTCTGACCCCCGCCGTCATGGTCTCGTTCGAGAGCGGCATGACCGCGCGCGAGGGTCGGGGCGAGACCGAACAGGTCGAATTCGTCCATCCGCCGCGCGCCGACCTGGAGACCGCCGTCGCCGAGGGCGACCGCGCCGTGGCCAAGGTGCGGTTCCTGGCCGAACTGCGCAACACCCTGGTCAAGGGCGAGACCGAGACGGTCGACGAACGCCGCACGGCCGAACACTGGACCTTTGAGCGGTCCCTGAACGCCAGCGATCCGAACTGGGTCCTGGCCCGCGTCGAGCCGGCCTCGGCGTGAAGGCCGCGCGGGTCCGGTTCGCCGCCGTCGCCCTGACGGCGCTTCTGGCCGCCTGCGCGACATCGCCCAAGCCCGCGCCCGTCCGTCCGCATCCTCCGGTCGCGCCGCCGCGCCCGGTGGTCCAGACCGTTCCCGTCGCCGCCCTGCCCGGCTGGGACCAGGAGAACCACCTGGCGGCCCTGGACGCCTATGCGCGCGGCTGCGGCGTCGGCCGTGAAGGCCGGGACGCCTGCGACGCGGCCAAGGGCATGATGACGGCGGCGCGGCGCCCGACGCCCAGCGAGGCGCGGGACTTCTTCGAGACCCGTTTCGAGGCCGCGCCCGCCACGACCGTCGACGGCCGGCCCGGCCTGCTGACCGCCTATTTCGCCCCCGAATATCCGGCGCGCCGGGCCTGGACGCCCGAGTTCGACAAGCCGGTCCTGGCCCGGCCCGCCGATCTGGAGCGGATCGAGGGCCGGTTCATGCGCCGACGCCCGGACGGTTCGACCGGTCCCTATGACGATCGCGCGGCCATAGAGGCGGCGACGCGGCCGGAACAGGCGATCGCCTGGATGCGGGCCGAGGACCTGTTCTTCATGCAGATCCAGGGGTCCGGCTATCTGACCTTCGAGGACGGGGCGCACGCCCGCGCCGCCTATGCCGCCGACAACGGCCAGCCCTTCGCCGGAATCGCGCGGCCGATGGCCGAACGCGGCCTGCTGCCCGCCAACGGCACGAGCGGCGAGGCCATCCGCGCCTGGCTGGCCGCCCATCGCGGGCCTGAGGCGGGCGAGATCATGGCCCTGAACCCGCGCTACATCTGGTTCAAGCTCGATCCCGACGACGGCGGCCAGCCGAACGGGGCGGCGGGAATCCCCCTGCCTGAACGCCGCGCCATCGCCGTCGATCCGGGGCATTGGCGCTATGGCGACACGGTATGGATCTCGGCCGAGGCGGGAAATCTGGCGGGCGCACGGGCCGGCTACAGCGGCCTGGTCATGGCGCTGGACACCGGTTCGGCCATCCGGGGACCGGTGCGGGCCGACCTCTATCTGGGCCGGGGCGAGGCGGCGGGCCTGGAGGCCGGGGCCGTACGCCACCCCTTGCGGATGTGGCGGCTGGTTCCGCGTCCATAGACCCTCTCCCGAGGGGAGAGGGAGGGACCCGCCGCGAAGCGGTGGGAAGGTGAGGGCGTCCGGCGGCGGGAATTCCAGACCGTAACCCCTCACCCTTTCGGCTGGCGCATCGCTACGCTCCGCGAGCCTCAAGCCCTCTCCCAATGGGAGAGGGGCGAAGATTCTAGTGCCGGAACACGCGCACGCCGGTGAAGGCCATGGCCAGGCCGGCCTCGTCGGCGGCGGCGATGACTTCGGCGTCGCGCAACGAGCCGCCCGGTTGGATCACCGCCGTGGCCCCCGCCGCCGCCGCCTCCAACAGGCCGTCGGGGAAGGGGAAGAAGGCCTCGGACGCGCAGGCCGACCCCTGCGCCAGCGAATGGGCCAGGCCCTTGGCCTCTCCGGCCTCGCGCGCGCGGATGGCGGCGATGCGGGCGGAATCCTTGCGGTTCATCTGGCCGGCGCCGATGCCCGCCGTCTGGCCGTCCTTGGCGTAGACGATGGCGTTGGACTTGACGTGTTTGGCCACGGTGAAGGCGAACAGCATGTC
>NZ_DAINBO010000039.1:0-1374 GCF_036732845.1 Brevundimonas sp.
GGAACTGCTCCCAGGTGAAGGCCGCGTCCGACCCTTCCGGCCCATAGGCCGTCAGGTGCCAGCGCCAATAGTCGGCGGGCAACAGCTCCAGCGCCTGGTCCATGAAGACGCCGCGCTTCTGGCTGGTCGAGAATTTCCCGCCGTACCAGTTCAGCCAGTTGAAGGCCTTCAGCGTATCGACCGTCTTCCACGGTTCTTGCGAACCCAGGATCGTCGTCGGGAAGCTGACCGAGTGGAAGGCGACGTTGTCCTTGCCCATGAACTGGACGTAGCGCACGTCGTCGGCGCCCGCGTCGGTGCGCCACCAGGAACGCCAGTCGTTCCCGGTCGCCTCGGCCCATTCCTCGGTCGCGCCGATGTATTCGATGGGCGCGTCGAACCAGACGTAGAAGACCTTGCCCTCCATGCCCGGTCGCGGCCCGCCGTCGGGACCGACCACCGGCACGCCCCATTTCAGGTCGCGGGTGACGCCTCGGTCGATCAGCCCCTCGTCCAGATGCTTGTAGGCGATGGACTTGGCCAGGGACGGCCAGTCCTTGGAATCGACCCAGGCGCGGACGCGCTCGGCCATCTTGGTCTGCAACAGATACAGGTGGCGGGTGTCGCGCACCTCCAGGTTCCGGCTGCCCGAGACGGCCGAATAGGGATCGATCAGGTCGGTCGGGTCCAGCAGGCGGCCGCAGTTGTCGCACTGGTCGCCACGCGCGCCGACGTAGCCGCAGTGCGGACAGGTGCCCTCGACATAGCGGTCGGGCAGGAAGCGGCCATCGTCGACCGAATAGATCATCCGGTCGACCCGCTCCTCGATCAGACCGTTGTCCTCCAACACTTTCGCGAAATGCTGCGTCAGGCGGCGGTTGGCGTCCGAGGACGAACGGCCGAACCAGTCGTAGCTGAGGTTGAAGGCCTCTCCGGCCCGCTTCTGGATCTCGTGCTGTTCGTCGCAATAGGTGCGCACGTCCTGGCCGGCGGCGGCGGCGGCCAGCTCGGCCGGGGTGCCGTGCTCGTCGGTGGCGCAGATATAGAGCACCTCGTGCCCCTGCCCGCGCTTGAACCGCGCCCAGACGTCGGCCGGCAGCATCGAACCCGCCAGGTTCCCCAGGTGCTTGATGCCGTTGATGTAGGGCAGCGCCGAGGTGATGAGGATGCGGGTCATGGGTTCCGGGGGACGTAGGGCTTAGGAGGAGTAGGGCTTAGTGGCGAGCGCGGGGCCAGACCGCAAGGGCCGCGTCTCACTTCCTAAGCCCTAAGCTCTAAGCCCTGCGGTCTTGAGACGCCGCGCGATGCGTACGAACCGACCGGTCAGCAGGACCGCCGACACCAGGCTGGCGATGATCACCGCCCAGACCAGGCCGTTGACGCCGATCGCATGCG
>NZ_DAINBO010000039.1:1474-16891 GCF_036732845.1 Brevundimonas sp.
ACCAGGCTGGCGATGATCACCGCCCAGACCAGGCCGTTGACGCCGATCGCATGCGCCAGCCACCAGCCCAGCGGCATCATGATCGCGGCATAGCTGACGAAATGCATGATGGTGGGCCACCAGACGTCGCCCGCCGCGCGGTTGGCCGAGGCGGCGACCACCTGGATGGCGTCGGCCACAAAGAACAGGGCGGTCAGAGCCAGGGCCGGGGCCGCCACCGCCAGCAGCACCGGATCGCGGTTGTAGGCCGAGGCCAGGATGTCCGCCGTCGGCCAGATGATCAGGGCGATGACCAGGCTGAGGGCCGTCACCACGCCGATGCCGACCAGACCCGCGCGCATCACGCCGTCGCCGTCCTTGGCGCCATAGGCCCGGCCGACCAGCACGGCCGTCGCCGCCGACAACCCCATGGGCACCATGAAGACGATGGCCGAAACGTTCAGGGCGATGGTCCAGGCCGTGGTCTCCACCGCGCCCAACTGACCGGCGATGAAGGTCATGGCCGCGAAGGCCCCGACCTCGATGAAATAGCTGGACCCGGCGCCATAGCCGACCTTGCGCTGCTCGCGCTCGGCCGTCAGGTCGCGCTGCGGCTTGGCGAAGACGCCCAGCGCCCGCGCCTCGGGCAGGCGCAGGATGTAGATGACCAGAAACACCGCCAGCGCCGTCCGCGCGCCGAACGTCGCCCAGGCCGAGGCCGCGGCGCCCGACTGGCCGATGCCCAGCAGGTCCGGCACCAGCACCAGATTCAGCAGCAGATTGACGCCGTTGGCGATCCACATGGCCCACATGCCGGGCTTGGGCCTGCCCAGGGCCTCCAGGAAGAACTGAGCCGCCACGCTGACCAGATAGGCGGGCATCGACAGGGCGAAGATGATCAGGGCGGGCGCCGCCCCCTCGCCCAGGCCGTCGGCCAGGCCCGCGTGGCGCATCAGCCAGGGACCCAGCGCGATCAGGGCGATCATGGAAATGACGCCGATCTGCAGCGCATAGGCCGTGCCCCGGCGCAGCACGGCGCCGACCTCATGGCGCCGTCCCTCGCCCAGCATCCGGGCGGTCATCACCTGCACCCCCATCATCAGGCCGACAGCCGTGGTCAGGACGATGGAGGTCGGCGCCCAGGCCAGGGCGTGGAAGGCCAACTGTTCGCCGGAATGGTTGCCCACGACAATGGCGTCGGTCAGCCCCATGGTCATGATGCCCAGACGCGCCAACACCACCGGCCAGGCCAGGGCCAAAAGGTCTTTCAGGGCGGTGCGGGACGAAGGGCTGAGGGAAAACATGGGAGGCGGCAAAGGCCATGCCGGGAAACCCCGGTCAACTCCCAATCGGATTGGGGGCTTTCGCCTACCAGGCGCCCAGTTCGCGCAACTGCTCCACCAATTCCGGCGGCACGTCCCCGGCGTCGGCGACGCTCAGGTCGACGGGCGCGTCCTTGGCTTCCAGATAGCGCCAGCCCTGGAACGGGCGCCGAGCCATCGGCGCGGTGCGGATGACGCGCGGCTCCAGGGTGATCTCGCAACGGCTGGTCTTGCCCTCGCCCAGCGTCGTGATGTCCAGGATCGGCTGGCGGCAGGCCACGGTCCCCTTGATGACCCAATACAGAGAGCCGCCGTCCTCGATCTCGGCCGCGCGCTTGGGCGTCATCCGCGTGTGCACGATCAGGGGCTGGCCCGACCGGGCGCGCCGCTCCAGCCAGTCGACGTCCGAGACGCCGACGCACAGCTTGATCATGTGAAGACCCATCGCCCGCCCATAGCATCAGAATCCCGGCGACGTCAGGGCGGCGGTCGGACTAGGCTGGGGACATGACCGCCACCCGCCGCCAGACCCTTCACGCCGGTTTCGGCCTGGCCGTGACCGCGACCGCCCTGCCCGCTTTTGGAGAGACGCCCATGTACGGACTGATCGGCCGCATGAAGGCGGCGCCCGGCAAACGCGCCGAACTGGCCGCCATCCTGCTGGAGGGCACCGGCGACATGCCCGGCTGCCTGTCCTACGTCATCGCCGAAGACATGCAGGACGCCGACGCCCTGTGGATCACCGAGGTCTGGGACAACGCCGACAGTCATCGCGCCTCCCTGTCACTGCCGTCGGTCCAGGCGGCCATCGCGCGCGGACGCCCCCTGATCGCCGATTTCGACAACCGCAACGAGACCCGGCCCCTGGGCGGAACCGGCCTGAGTCGCCGCTGACCCTCCTGCCGCCGAGAGTCTAGACCCGGAAAAAAGCGCGTCTATCGAGTCTATCGAGTCTAGATTCGACGTCCCCCGCTGAGCGGCGTCGGTCGCCCCCTAGCACGGGTCTGCGCCCGATGCGGACGCAGGGGATCGAGGATGGGCGAAGCCTGCGGGCGCCATGACTCTATCGGACCTTGGTGAGTCTGGACCCTGGATAAGCGACCCATTTAGCCCACCCAGTCGCGGCGGCGATGAGGGCGCCGGAAAGATGTTGGTGTCGCCGACGCCGAGCCACAACACGCACGACCGGTCCCGGGCATCGACCCGGCCATATTCAACGCCGGGAATTGAACCGGACTCCATGATCCCGACACCTTGGTCCGTGGTCGGGAGAAACAGGACATGATGATCGAGGCCAATGAACTGACGTTCGCCTATGGCGGGCGGCCTCCATCTGTCGCCGCGCTCACCTTTTCCGTCGCGGAAGGCGAGATCTTCGGCTTCCTCGGGCCGAGCGGCGCCGGGAAGAGCACGACGCAAAAGATCCTGATCCGTCTGCTGCGGGGCTATCGCGGCGACCTGCGCGTCATGGGGCGGCCCGTGAAGTCCTGGGGACCAGACTATTTCGAACGGGTCGGCGTCTGTTTCGAACTTCCGGGCAACTATCGCAAGCTGACCGCGATCGAGAATCTTCGCTTCTTCGCCTCCTTCTTTCGCACGCCTACGCTTGCGCCAGAGGAGGTCCTCGAATGGGTGGGGTTGCGCGCAGACGCCGACAAGCGCGTCGAGCAATTCTCCAAGGGCATGCAAACCCGGCTGAACCTCGCCCGGTCGCTGATCAACCGGCCGACCCTGCTCTTTCTCGACGAGCCGACGTCGGGCCTGGACCCGGGCAATGCGCGGATCGTTCGCGACCTCATCCGACGCGAGCGCGACAGGGGAACCACGGTCTTCCTGACGACCCACGATATGCACGTCGCCGACGAACTGTGCGACACGGTCGGCTTCCTGGTGAATGGCCGCCTTGCGCGGGTCGGCGCGCCGTCGGCCTTGCGCCTGGAGCACAGCAGCCGGCTGGTCGAGATCCGCTCCGGCGTCGCCGGAGCGCTACGCAGCGACCGCTTCTCGCTCGAAGGCCTGGCCGCGAATCCTCTGTTTCAGAAACTGATCGCGGAAAAAAGGATCGAGTCGATCCACTCGCTGGAACCCAGCCTCGAAGACGTCTTCATGCGCGTGACCGGGGAGCGGCTAGCATGAGCGCCTTCGCCCAGCTTGTCGGCAACGATATGCGAACCCTCTATCGCTCGGGCTATGTCTGGGTGAGCCTGGCGGTGTTCGGCCTGATGCTTCTGGTGGCCCTGCAGGCCTCGCGCCTGGACTTCGCCGGCTATGAGGCGTTCATCGCCGCGATCATTCTGTTCGACGTGGTCCTGTCGCCGCTGATGCTCGTGGGGCTGATGGTGTTGCTCGAGCGCGGCGAAGGCGCATTCGCCGTGCTGTGCGTGAGTCCTGTGTCGACGCCCGCCTATATGGCGGCGCGCGTCGTGACGGTGAGCCTGATCGCACTGGCGCAAACGCTCGTCCTTGTCCTGGCGGTCTATGACGGCGCCCTTTCACCGCTGGCCCTGACCGCGGGCCTGGCCGGGGCGGCGAGCCTGTCGGCCCTGTTCGGGTTCGTGGTCATCGCCTATTTCGACGACCTGTACGCATACCTTCTGCCCATGATCGGCGCGATCCTGGCGCTGGGCGCGCCCGGCTATGGCGTGCTGCTCGGGATCGCCCCGCAATGGCTCGTCTGGCACCCGACCGCGGGCGCCCTGGCGTTGATCGAGACGGCCTTCGATCTGGACGCCTCGCACGGACTGGCGGGAGCCGGCGCGTCGTTGGCGGCCTGGATTCTGGCGGCCGGCGGCCTGGCCTATCTGGCCGTCCGGCGTATGCAGGCCCGGATCGGGGACGCGTCATGACCACGACGGATCCCATCCGGCGCCGGGGCCTGGTCGCGACCCTGGTCGCAGCCGATCTTCGACGGGTGACCCGAGACCCTCTGATGGCGGGGATCATCGCCGCGCCCCTGGCGGTCGCGCTGATTTTCCGGTTCGCCGTCCCCGACGTCGAGACCCTTCAGGCGACCCTCGTCGCCTATCTGGGCCAGGACGGGGGCGCGTCGGCGGCGCGCGCCGCGCCAGTGTTGTTGATGAGCCTGCTGACGGCGATCGCGCCAGGCCTGGTCGGCGCGGTCTATGGGCTATTGATCGTCGGCGAGCGCGACGAGCGCACCTTGATGGCGTTGCGGGTCATGCCGGTCTCCTTCGCCCGCTATGTCGCGGCCAGGCTGTTCACGCCTCTGGCCTTGTCTGTCGGCGTGACCATCGTCGCCTATCCGGTCGCGGGGCTGGCGCCGTTGCCGATTACGACCGTCGCGCTGATCGCGGCCGTCAACGCCGTCAGCGCCCCGGTTGTCGCCCTGGCCATGGCGACCTTCGCCAGGAACAAGATGGCCGCCCTGGCCGTCATGCGGGTGGCCAACAGCATCCTGGCGCTTCCCGTGCTGGCCTATTTCGCGGTTCCGCCCATGCTCTATCTCGCGTGGCTCTCGCCGGCCTATTGGCAGATGAAGGCTCTGTGGCTCGCCGCCGACAGCCTTCCCTTCCTGGGGACCCTGGCGGTGGCCGCCGTGATGAATGTTCTGCTTCTGGTGCTGTTCTATTCCCGTTTCGAGCGACAAGGCGAAGCCTAGGCTCCGCACTCAACACCGCCCATCCCCGCCTTGACGCCGCGCGCCGCCCATCGGGTCGCGGGGATGAGCGGAACGTGCTGGATCACTGATTTCAATGAGCTTTAATTGAGTCTGGAGCCTAGCCGACGGCCGTACGAACCACATCGATGCAAAGCAGGACGATGACGACCGTCTGGGCGGCGGTCAGGAGGCAAAGCGCCAGGATGGCCAGCGTCTCCTTGCGGTCCCTCGCCCCTTTCATCGGCGCGAAGCCCGACCGTCCAGCCGTTCCCGTTTCCAGATCGACGCGCGCATCCAAGGGCCGCTCTCCTGACGAAAGCAACCTTAGGTAGGTGTGTTTTAGAATTCAATCTATGAGCGTTCGCCGCCCAGATAGCGGGCGTGCAGCATCGGCTTGCCTAGCCAATAGGCCAACTCGGCCGGGCGATCGATGTCCCAGACGGCCAGGTCGGCCTCCAGCCCCTTCTTGATGCGGCCGATGTCGCCGCGCAGGCCCAGCGCCCGCGCCGCCTCGCGCGTGGCCCCCGCCAGGGCCTCTTCCGGCGTCAGGCGGAACTGGACGCAGGCCAGGTTGATCGCCGCCGTCATCGAGGCGACGGGCGAGGTGCCGGGGTTGCAGTCGCTGGCCACCGCCATCTTGACCCCATGCTCGCGGAACAGGGCCACGGGCGGCGCCTGGGTCTCGCGCAACATCAGATAGGCGCCGGGCAGAAGCACGGCGACCACGCCCGCCTCGGCCATGGCCTTCACCCCCGCCTCGGTCGTGTGCTCGACATGGTCGGCCGACAGGGCGCCGTAGCGGGCGGCCAGGGCGGCCCCGCCCCCGTCCGACAACTGGTCGGCGTGCAGCCGCACCGGCAGGCCCAGGCTGCGCGCACGCTCGAACAGGCGCGACACCTCGTCGGTGGTGAAGGCGATGGGTTCGCAATAGGCGTCGACGGCGTCGACCAGATCATGGTCGTGCGCCGCGTCCAGAATGTCGCCGACGGCCAGATCGACATAGGCGTCGCGGTCGTCGCGATATTCGGGCGGCAGGGCGTGCAGGCCCAGATAGCTGGTGCGCACCCGCACCCCGCCCTCCTTGCCGATGCGGCGGGCGACCCGCAGCATCTTCAGTTCGGCGTCCATGTCCAGGCCATAGCCGGACTTGATCTCGACCGTGGTGACGCCGGTGGCCTTCAGCCCCTCCAGCCGCGTCATGGCGCTGTCGAACAGATCGTCCTCACTGGCCTCACGCGTGGCGCGCACGGTTGAGACGATGCCGCCGCCGGCCTTGGCGATCTGCTGATAGGTCGCGCCGCCCAGGCGTTGTTCGAACTCGCCCGAGCGGTCGCCGCCGAACACCAGATGGGTATGGCAGTCGATCAGCCCCGGCGTGACCCAACGGCCGCCCAACAGATCCGTCTCGGCCGCCTTGTGCTTGGGCAGTTCGCCGCGCGGCCCGGCCCAGATGATCTTGCCGTGGTGGATCAGGATGGCGCCGTCCTCGACGGCCCCATAGGGTTCGTCGGACTCGACCATGGTGGCCAGGCGGCATTCGGTGATCAGTCGGTCGGCGCGGATCATCGAACTTGAAACCCCGTCAGCAGTTCACAGAACCAGCGCCCGGCCGTCAGCGATCCCAGGTCGCCGATCTCCAGCGACGGATCGTATTCGGTCAGGTCCACCGCCTTCACCCCAGGATGGGCGCCGATCACGCGCGTGGCGGCGAAGAAGTCGATCACCGACACGCCCCCCGGACGCGCGCCGGGGCTGGCCGGCCATTGTCCGCGGTCGATCACGTCGATGTCGAAATCGACATAGATCGCGTCGCACAGGCCCGACAGCCGCTCCAGCTCCTCGGCCACGACGGCGGCCAGGCCGCGTTCGCGGCATTCGCCGACCGTCCGCACCGAGATTCCCGCCGCCTTGGCCTTGTCATGCGCCCGGCGCGTGTTGGCGAAGGGCGCCAGGCCGACCTGGCTGATGCGGCGGCCGTCCATGCCGTCGTCCAGCAGGGCCTGCACCGGATTGCCGTTGGTCAGCCCCTGGTCGGTGTCACGCAGGTCGAAATGGGCGTCCAGGGTCAACAGGGCCGTCCGTTCCAGGCCCAGGCCGTGCACGCCCGGCCGGGTGACGGCGTTGTTGCCGCCGATCAGCACGGTCAGCGCGCGCGCCGTCTGGGCCGCCTGGGCCGCGACCGCGTCACGCACCGGCGCGAAGGCGTCGGCGGGCGTCACGGCCTTCAACGACACGTCGCCCGCGTCATGCACCTGGACGTTCAGCTCCGTCCCCGTCTCGACGTCATAGGTCGAGAAACGCGGCAGCACGGCCCGGAACGCCTTGGGTCCCAGGTCGCAGCGACCGGGCGTCAGCGACCGCTCGTTCAGGGGCGCGCCGATCAGGGCGACGGGCGCGTCCGGGCGGTTCCCGACCAGATCGCCGACCGACCGCCAGCCCAGGGCCTCGGAGGGTTCCTTCATGATCATCCTTTCGTCGGCGAAAAGCGCGCCACCAGATCATAGGCCGCGCCGGGGAAGGTTTGGGAGGCCCAAGTCACGCCCTGACCGTCGCGCCAGGTGCGGCGCTCCAGCTTCAGGCATGCGGCGCCGAGCGCAAGGCCCAGACCGGCCGCCGTCTCGCGGTCGGCGGCGACGGCGGAAATACGGTGCTCCGCCTCGGTCCAGGGCGTGTGCGCCAGCAGCCAGCCGCCCGGCGCCTGGGTCTCGAAATCGGCCGTCTCGGCCTCGGGCGCGGCGTCCAGCGAGATCAGCCGCCGCTCCAGGGCGAACGGCAGTCCGTCGGCCAGGTGCAGGGTCTCCAGCGCGACCACCCGGCCGCCCAGGGGCGAATCACCATCCCGCGCCGACCGAACCGCGCGCGCCAGAAGCCGATGCGAATAGGCCGACCCCCGCCCCTCGATCTCGGCCTGAATGTCGGGAATGGAGACCAGGGCCGAGGAATGGACCGGCGGATGGGCCACCACGGTTCCGGCCCTGCGCCGCCGCACGATCAGGCCGCGCGCCGCCAGATCCGACAGGGCGCGCGACACCGTCATCCGGGCGCAGCCGTATTCGGCCGTCAGCTCGGTCTCGATCGGGATGCGGAAACCCGGCCGCCATTCGCCCGAGGCGATGCGACGCTCGATGTCGCCCGCGATGCGACGGTGCAGGGGTTCGCGCTCCATGCGGCGAACCTGCCTCTTGCACCGCATAATGTCTAGACATAAGACGGACGCCACGTCGGCGATGAACCGCCGCAGGGAGGATCAGATGAACGCACCATCCAACAGCCGCGTCGTGCGTGCGCCCCGCGGCCCGAACAAGACGGCCAAGACCTGGGCGGCCGAGGCGGCCCTGCGGATGCTGATGAACAATCTGGACCCCGAGGTGGCCGAGCGGCCCGAGGACCTGGTGGTCTATGGCGGCATCGGCAAGGCGGCGCGCGACTGGGCCAGTTTCGACCGCATCGTCGCCGAGCTGGAGGCCCTGGAGGCCGACCAGACCCTGCTGGTCCAGTCGGGCAAGCCGGTCGGGGTGTTCCGCACCCATGAGGACGCGCCGCGCGTCCTGATCGCCAACTCCAACCTGGTGCCCAAATGGGCGACCTGGGAGCATTTCCACGAACTCGATCGCAAGGGTCTGATGATGTACGGCCAGATGACGGCCGGCTCGTGGATCTACATCGGCACCCAGGGCATCGTTCAGGGCACCTATGAGACCTTCATGGAGGCCGGCCGCCAGCATTACGGCGGCGACTGGTCGGGCAAATGGATCCTGACGGCGGGCCTGGGCGGCATGGGCGGGGCGCAACCGCTGGCCGCGACCATGGCCGGGGCCTCCTGCATCGCCGTGGAGTGCCAGCGCAGCCGCATCGAGTTCCGCCTGCGCACCCGCTACCTCGACGTCATGGCCGAGACGGTGGACGAGGCCCTGGCCCTGATCGAGACCGCCAAATCCGAAGGAAAAGCCATATCTGTCGGTTTGTTGGGGAATGCTGCGGATGTATTGCCTGAATTGGTGAAGCGCGGCGTTCGGCCTGACCTGGTGACCGACCAGACCAGCGCCCATGACCTGGTCAACGGCTATCTGCCCAAGGGCTGGACCGTCGCCGAATGGGAGGACAAACGCCAGTCCGATCCCGACGCCGTACGCGACGCGGCGGCGCAATCAATCGTTGATCACGTCCAGGCCATGCTGGCCTTCCAGGCCATGGGCGTGCCGACCACCGACTATGGCAACAACATCCGCCAAGTCGCCTTCGACAAGGGCGTGGCGAACGCCTTCGACTTCCCCGGCTTCGTGCCCGCCTACATCCGCCCGCTGTTCTGTCGCGGCGTCGGCCCGTTCCGCTGGGCCGCCCTGACCGGCGACCCGGAGGACATCAAGAAGACCGACGCGGCGATGAAGAAACTCTTCCCCGACAACGCCGGTCTGCACCGCTGGCTGGACATGGCGGGCGAACGGATCGCCTTCCAGGGCCTGCCCGCCCGCATCTGCTGGATCGGTCTGGGCGACCGGCACCGCGCGGGGCTGATGTTCAACGACATGGTGGCGTCCGGCGAACTGTCCGGTCCCATCGTCATCGGCCGCGACCATCTGGACTCCGGCTCGGTCGCCAGCCCGAACCGCGAGACCGAGGCCATGATGGACGGCTCGGACGCCGTGTCCGACTGGCCGCTGCTGAACGCCCTTTTGAACACGGCCTCGGGCGCGAGCTGGGTGTCGTTGCATCACGGCGGCGGGGTCGGCATGGGCTATTCCCAGCACTCGGGCGTGGTCATCGTCGCCGACGGCACGCCCGAAGCGGCCAAGCGGCTGGAGCGCGTCCTGTGGAACGACCCGGCCACCGGCGTCATGCGCCACGCCGACGCGGGATACGACATCGCCAAGGACGCCGCGCGCGCCAACGGCCTGAACCTGCCGAGCCTGGGATGACGGCGCAGGTTCTTTCCTTCTCCCCTTGGGGGAGAAGGTGGCGCGCGAAGCGAGACGGATGAGGGGGCTGCTAGACCGTGCACCAGTCCGACAGAGAGACGCGGCGCGCCAAAAGGCTTCGCTCGGATCAAACCGGGCCGGAGGTCTTGCTGTGGGCGATGCTGCGCGGGCGCCAGCTCGAAGGGTTGAAGTTCCGTCGACAAGCCCCGGTCGCCGGTTCCGTCGTTGATTTCCTCTGCGCCGAGCTGAAGCTGGTGATCGAACTGGACGGTGGCGTCCATGACCTGACCGAAGACGACGATGCGGCTCGCGATAACCGGCTGCGCCATGCAGGCTTCACAGTGTTGAGGTTCCGCAACACCGCATTTGTGACCAATCCATCCGTCGTGCTGAACGCCATCCGCCATGCGGCGGGCATCATTCCAGCAATCGAATCCGGGGAACCAGCCCCCTCATCCGAGCCGCTCCGCGGCCCACCTTCTCCCCCGAGGGGAGAAGGACAGGAGACACCATGACCCAGATCATCATCGGCCAATCGCCCCTTACCCTCGCCCAACTGCGCGCTGTCACGGACGGGCCGGTCACGGTAAGCCTGACGGACGCCGCCTGGGCCGCCGTGGACAAGGGCGCGGCCACCGTGGCCGCCATCCTGGCCGAGGGGCGCACGGTTTACGGCATCAACACCGGCTTCGGCCTGCTGGCCAACACCTCGATCGCGCCCGAGGACCTGGAGACCCTCCAGAAGAATCTGGTGCTCAGCCACGCCTGCGGCGTCGGCCCGTTGCTGGACGCGGCCGTCACCCGCCTGTTGCTGGTGCTGAAGATCGCCAGCCTGTCGAAGGGCGCCTCGGGCATCCGGCGTAAGACGCTGGAGGCGCTGATCGCCCTGGTGAACGCCGACGTCCTGCCGTGCATTCCGTCCAAGGGTTCTGTCGGCGCCTCGGGCGACCTGGCGCCGCTGGCGCATATGAGCGGCGTGCTGATCGGCGTCGGCGAGGCGCGGCATCGGGGTCAGAC
Organism: Brevundimonas sp.; assembly: GCF_036732845.1. Classification (GTDB taxonomy): domain Bacteria; phylum Pseudomonadota; class Alphaproteobacteria; order Caulobacterales; family Caulobacteraceae; genus Brevundimonas. Next base: position 12,328 of record NZ_DAINBO010000039.1, read on the forward strand.
CCTGTCGGCCGAGACCGCCATGGCCGTGGTCGGGCTGAAACCTCTGGTGCTGGGTCCCAAGGAAGGCCTGGCCCTGCTGAACGGCACCCAGTGTTCGACGGCCCTGGCCCTGGCCGGTCTGTTCGCGGCCGAGGCCGTGTTCGCCGCCGGGATCGCCGCCGGCGCCCTGTCGGTCGATGCGCTGAAAGGATCGGACGCCCCGTTCGATCCGCGCATCCACGCCCTGCGCGGCCAGCCGGGCCAGATCGCCGTGGCCGCCGCCTTGCGCGGCCTGCTGAACGGCAGCGCCATCCGCGACAGCCATCGCCACGACTGCGCCAAGGTCCAGGACCCCTATTCCCTGCGCTGCCAGCCCCAGGTCATGGGCGCGGCGCTGGACGTGCTGAGGAACGCCGCCGCGACGCTGGAGCGCGAGGCCAACGCCGTGACCGACAATCCGCTGGTCTTCATCGATGACGGCGACGTCATTTCCGGCGGCAATTTCCACGCCGAACCCGTTGCTTTCGCGGCGGATCAGATCGCCATGGTCCTGTGCGAGATCGGCAATATCTCGGAACGGCGCACCTCCATCCTGGTCGATCCCAAGATGACCGATCTGCCCGCCTTCCTGGTCAGGGAGAGCGGCCTGAACTCGGGCTTCATGATCGCCCAGGTGACCGCCGCCGCCCTGGTGGCCGAGAACCGCATGGTCGCCCATCCGTGCAGCGTCGACACCGTGCCGACCAGCGCCAATCAGGAAGACCACGTCTCCATGGCCACCCACGGCGCCCGCCGCCTGCTGGACATGGCCGAAAACGCCGCGACCGTGGTCGGCGTCGAACTGCTGGCCGCCGCGCAGGGGCTGGAGTTCCGTCGCCCGCTGACCTCGTCGCCCGTGTTGGAGCGGGTCTGGGCCATCGTGCGCGAAGCGGCGCCCGCCTATGAATCCGACCGCTATTTCGCGCCTGACATCGCGCACGCGGCCGACGGCGTGCGCGCGGGCCGCTATCGCGCCTTCGCCGAGGACCTGTTGCCCTCGGCCTGAAGCGTCAGGCGGTCTTCTGGCCGTAGATGGTCACCGAACCGATGATGTCGCCCGTATGGGCGTCGGCGACGACGTCCAGCGGGTACAGGCCCTGATCGCGCATCTCGGCCAGCGCCGCCGCGCGTCGCAGGACGTGCATCTCCATCGCCGGAGGCGGGGTCGACAGATAGGATTCGGCCTCGAAGCTGTAGCCGGCGGCCTCGCCCAGGATCTGGAACAGGGCCAGGCCGTTCGGCTTCAGGCGCTGGAAGATCTTGCGCAGGATCAGTTTCTGAACCGGCGGCGGATTGTGCTGCAAGGTGATGGCGGTGAAGAAGAAATCCGCCTCGGGCAGGTCGTCGAAATCCTCCAGCCCCTGCATCAGGCGCGTCTCGACATTGGTGACGCCTTCCTGGTCCATGAAGGCGCGGCACAGGGCTAGGTTGCCCGGCGAGATGTCCAGGGCGATCACCTTGTCGAAACGGTCGGCCAGACGGCGCGTCACCCGGCCGACGCCACAGCCCAGTTCGATGCAGACGCCGCCGTGGTGCGAAACCCCGGTGCGCGCCCCGAACAGGTCGATCAGCCGGGCCTCGCGTTCGCCCGAGGCGTGGAATTCGGCCAGATTGGCGGGATCGTTGATCTGGTTCGCCTTGAACCGGTCCGCGGTCAGCACCGACCAGTGCGGTTCGGTGTCGCCCAGATGGGTCCATTGCCGACGGATACGGTCCAGCAACCGCGTCATCGTCTCGGGCGGGGCGTCGTGCTGGATGGTCTCGACCGGCGCGATCAACTGGCCGTGCAGCGCCTGACGGACGGCCAGACCGGCGACCCGGTTGGTGAACTCCGCCGCATGGGTCATGGCGTGCAGGAACGAGGCGCGATTGGGATGTCCCGCGCGATGCAGGGCGATCACCTCGGCCGATTCCGGCGCGCGTTCCAGGAAGACCCGATACCCCTCGACGACGTCTTCTTCCGTCAAACCGCCGTCGTTGCTCACTGGGACCTCAGGGCTGTTTCTCAATCGTCAGGGCGTAGTCGCCGACCGCGCCCGGCGCATAGCTGCGCGCGCGGACGACATAGACGCCGTCCTCCGGCGCCGTCCAGTCCAGTTGCGCATGGGTGTCCGACAGACCGTCGTCATCCGAGGCCAGGCTCTCGAACCCGCCGTCGTCCTGGGCGCGGCCGACTTCGACCAGGGCGTCCACGGCGTTGGAGACCATGGTCAGACGCAGTTTCTCGCCACCCTTGGCCTGAAGCTCATAGGCGTCGAAATAGGCGCCTTCGTCGTTGACGGCGTCGGTCTCGTTCAACGTGCCGCGCGCGGTGGCCCCGACCAGTATGCTGCCCGGCAGCGGCTCGGGTCCCCGGTCGATCAGTTGGATCGAGTACAGGCCCTTGCTGTCCGTCGCCAACGGCATGGCGCGGATCACATAGTCGCCGTCTTCCGGCAGGGTGAAGTTCAGCCGCGAGTCCAGCCCCTCGCCCAGGCCGTCGTCGTCGCTGGCCAGGGCCTCCCAGTCCTCGCCGGGGCGGCCGATCTCCACGAAGCTGTCGAAATCGCCCGAGCGGACGATGATCTGCACCCTCTGTTTGGCCATGCCGCTGAAGCCATAGGCGTCATAGCCCTTGCCGTCGTCGGCCTTGGGATCGTCGGCCGCGATCTCGCCCTGGACCGTCTCGCCGAAGCTCAGGGGCGTGGCGGGCGGCGGCGGGGCCGTCTCGTTCAGGGTCAGGGTGTAGGCGCCGACGCCGTCGCCGAAGGCCCGCGCCTCGATCACATAGGTCCCGGCGTCATCCAGCGTGGCGGCCAGGCGCGAATTGGTGCCCTCGCCCGCGCCGTCGTCATCCTCGGCGATGGAGACGCGGCCGCCCCCGGTCTCGCGGAACAGTTGCAGATAGGTGTCGAAGGCCTCCGACGACATCGTCGCCGCGATCCGCTGGCCCGCGCGCGCCTGGAAGCGATAGGCGTCGGCGCGGGCGCCCTGGTCGTTGACCCCGTCCTCGGCCGTCAGTTCGCCCTGCACCGTGTCTCCCACGGCGATGGCGGCGGTCGGCGCGGCCGCCGGTCCTTCTTCAAGCTTCAGGGTGTAGGTCCCGGCCGATTCCTCGGCCAGGCCGGTGGCGCGGATGACGTAGTCTCCGCCTTCCGGCGCGGTGAAGATCAGGCGCGAATTCAGTCCGCCGCCAGGGGCGTCGTCGTTCATGGCCAATTCCTCGAACCCGCCGCCCCTCTGGACGCGGCCGACGCGGACCACGGGGTCGAAGGCCTCGGACGCCAGACTGATCGCCAACCGGTCTCCGGCGCGGGCGCGGAACACATAGGCGTCATAGGCGCCGCCCTGATCCTGTTCGGGATCTCCGGCGGCGAGTTCGCCCTGGACCTGGGCGCCCAGGCGGATCGTCTGCGGCCGGGGCGCGCGGGGTGCGGGCGGGCGTTCGGCCAGGCTCAGGGCATAGGCGCCGCCGTCCAGGCCGCTCAACGTGCGGGCGCGCAGCACATAGGTCCCGGCTTCCGGCGCCGTGAACCGAAGGCGGGCGTTGGTTCCCTCGCCCAGACCGTCGTCGTCCTCGGCCAAGGCTTCGCCGTCGGTTTCGCCATCCGCATAGATCGCCAGATAGGCGTCGAAGGCCTCGGCGCGCATCGCGGCCTCCAGCCGCTGCCCGGCGCGGGCCGTGATCCGGTAGTCGTCGTAGCGATAGTCTTCGCTAGACTGGGCGTCGCCGTCGCCGAGGGTCCCTTCGACCGTCTGACCGACACGCAGCGGTTCCTGCGCCATGGCCGATCCAGCGGCCAGCAACAAGGCGGCCGCGCTGGCGGCGGTCAGAACGGTCAGGCGGCGCATCGGAATCCCCCAGGGAATGGTCCGACGATGATAGACGCCGATCCGGCCCGTCTGTAAATCGCGCGCCATCCGTTCCATTCCTGACGAAGGCGTCCACCGATGACCGAACGCGCGACCCTGATCGACGGCAAGGCCTTCGCCGCCGGGCTGGTGGACCGGGTCAAGGCCGCGGCGGCGCGCCTGCGCCAGACGCACAGGGTCCAACCGGGCCTGGCCGTGGTCATCGTCGGCGAAGATCCCGCCAGCCAGGTCTATGTCCGCTCCAAGGGCGAACGGACGGTCGAGGCGGGCATGTATTCCGAGACCCACCGCCTGCCGGAAGCGACCGGCCAGGCCGGGTTGCTGGCCCTGATCGACCGGTTGAACGCCGATCCGAAGATCCACGGCGTCCTGGTTCAACTGCCCCTGCCGAAACACATCAACGCCGACGCGGTGCTGGGCGCCATCGACCCCGACAAGGACGTGGACGGGTTTCATGTCGTCAACGCCGGGCGCCTGGCCGTCGGCCTGCCGGGGCTGGTCCCGTGCACGCCCCTGGGCTGTCTGATGATGCTGAAGGACCAGTTGGGCGACCTGTCGGGCCTGAACGCGGTGGTCGTGGGGCGCTCGAACATCGTCGGCAAGCCCATGGCCCAGCTTCTTCTGGCCGAAAGCTGCACCGTCACCATCGCCCATTCGCGCACCCGCGACCTGCCCGCCCTGTGCCGCACGGCCG
>NZ_DAINBO010000040.1:0-16840 GCF_036732845.1 Brevundimonas sp.
TCATCGACAGCGGCGTGATCGGCGAACAGGGCGGCGTCGAGCACGACGGCGCCGGGACCCTGTTGGCCCACGCCAGTTGCTGGGTGAACGACAACCGCAACCCCGGCCTGACGGCGGATCAGATCGCCGACCGCCTGAAAACGGCCCTGGGCGGCTCCAAGATGATCTGGGCGCCGGGCATCAAGGGCGCGGACATCACCGACTATCACATCGACGCCCTGGCCCGTTTCGTCGCGCCCGGCCGGGTGTTGATCCAGATCGATGATCAAGCGAACCCCGACGACCCGTGGTCGGTCGCCGCCCATCAGACCCTGGCCGTGCTGGAGGGCGCGACCGACGCCAGGGGACGGCCGCTGGAGATCGTGCGCCTGCCCGAACCCATCGACATTCGCGGGCGCGGCGACGACTTCGTGTCCAGCTACGTCAACTACTACGTCTGCAACGGCGCGGTGATCGCGCCCCAGTTCGGCGACCGGCGCGCCGACGCCCAGGCGCGCGACATCCTGGCGAGCCTCTATCCGGGCCGGGTCGTGGTGCAGCTCGACATCGACCCCATCGGCGCCTCGGGCGGCGGCATCCACTGCGCCACCCAGCAACAGCCGGTCTAGCCGTCAGGTCTCAAGCCCGTCCTTGAACTTCATCGAGGCGTGGGTTCCATCGCAGAACGGCTTGTTGGACGAGGCGCCGCAACGGCACAGGGTCTGGCGGTTGCGGACCTCATAGCTGTCGCCGCTGGCGCTCTGCACCCGGATGCCGCCGCGCAGCATCAGCGGCCCGCTGACCCCCAGGGCGGGGTCTTCCAGCAGCGACAAGGACGCCGTCTCCGGCGTCTCGACAGGCGCTCCGGTCGCACGGTCCCACACCAGCAGACGGCCGGACGGGCAATGGTGGGCCATGTAGACGGCCAGCTCGGCGTGCGCCTCTCCGCCCTCCATGACCTCGTTCCAGAACCGGTCGCCGTTGTCGCAGAACCGGCCATAGGCGCAGTAAAGCTCGTTGTCCGTCAGGCTGTATTGGGGACCGTCCATGCGCTCGGCCTTGTCCAGCATGGGTTCAAACGGCGCCTTCTCCGCGAGGTCGACATCGACGCGCAGGTGCGAGCCGTCGCAATAGGGCTTGTTCCTGGAATGGCCGCAGCGGCACAGCAGTGTCCCGTCCTTGACCGGATAGGCTTGGCCCTGCTGATAGGTCCAGGAATGCCCCTGGGCGTTTGGAACGATCGTCTGAACGTGCATCGGCGGCGCGCCGTGGACCCGATAGGGTCCGTTCTCGATCACCTCGACCGAGATCGACGGATCGCTTTCCGTCGAGCCGATCTGAACCTCTGCCTTCACTGTCTGTGACATGGCGCACCTATGGCGTTTGGAAGCGCGCCGAGGGGATGCACGACACGCTGAACGAGACGCGGGCACTGGGGCGGTTCGACAAGACCCCCGTCGAACACTTTGAACAAGCAGATGTGGCACAGCTCTTCGTGCCGGACAACGAACGCATAAACGCCGGGAGACCCAACCCGTCACACCCGGTCGAACAACAAGCGGCCTAAACCAGCAAGGCCCCGGTCAGGCCCAGAAGGCCGATGGTGATCGCGGCGATATAGAGCCTGAAGGTCGTCTGGTACCGACGGCCCGTCGCCTCACGGCGGCGATTGTCCAGCAGCCGGGCCAGCACGACGACCATCAGGCTGATGCTGACCAGGATCACCCCGGCCACCAGCCAGTCCACCGAATCCTGCAACGCCGGTCCCTCATGGTCGCTGACCGCCCAATTGGCCGCGAAGGCCAAGAGGAAGCCCATGACGATGCCGATGGAGGTCACCATGGGCTGCCGGTATCCGGCAACCTCATCCTCATAGATCGGCGGTTCGCCGCTCACTTGGGCAGCTCGTCCAGCTTGCCGCGCAGCATTTGCAGGATGGCCGAGAAGTCGCGGCCGCCGTAGCCCAGGCCGTTGAACATCTGGAACAGGGCCTCGGTCTGGGCGCCGAGCGGGGTCGAGGCCCCGGACTTGGCCGCCGCGTCCTGGGCCAGTTTCAGGTCCTTCAGCATCATGGCCGCGGCGAAGCCGCCGTCGTAGTTGCGGTTCGACGGCGCGGTCGGCACCGGGCCGGGCCACGGATAGTAGGTGGTCACCGACCACGACTGGCCCGACGATTTGGCGACGATGTCGAACATCTTGACCGGGTCCAGGCCCAGCTTCTCGGCCAGGCCGATGGCCTCGCAGGTCCCCAGCATGGTGATGCCCAGGATCATGTTGTTGCAGATCTTGGCCGCCTGGCCCGCGCCATGGTCGCCGGCGCGGAAGGTCGCGCGGCTCATCGGCTCCAGCGCCGCCTCGATGCGGGCGAAGTCCGGCTCGTCGCAGCCGACCATGAAGGCCAGGGTCCCGGCGTCCGCCGCCATCGTGCCGCCCGAAACCGGGGCGTCGGCGAAGGCGTAGCCCGCGGCCTTGGCCAGACCCGCGACCACGCGCGCCGTGTCGACGTCGATGGTCGAACAGTCCAGCAACAGGGCGCTGGCCGGAGCCGTGCCGATGATCTGTTCCGAATAGACGGATCGCACGTGCGGCCCGGCGGGCAGCATGGTGATGACCACGTCGGCGTCCTTGACCGCCTCGGCCACCGTCGCGGCCGCCGTGCAACCGGCGGCGACGGCGCGATCGACGGCGTCACGCGACAGGTCGAAGGCCATGACCCGACGGCCCGCCTTGGCCTGATTGGCGGCCATGCCGCCGCCCATATTGCCCAGGCCGATGAAGGCGATCGTCTGCGTCATGTGACTCTACTCGCCGTGTTCGATCAGGCCTGGGGCAGGTCTTCGGCCAGGATGGCCATTTCAAACATGTAGGAGCCGGCCTCGTCCTCGTCCTCGAAGATGACGCCGATGAACTCGTCATCGACATAGACCTCGGCGGAATCGGTCTGTTTGCGCGCCTTCACCTTCAGGCCGCCGTGGTTGAAGGTGCGCTTCAGATGGGTCTCGACGCGCTTGATGTCGGCTTCGGTCACGGGGGGCCTCGTCAGGGGGTGTGAATTGGGCGCGGACCCTAGTGATGTCGGGTCGGGTTTGAAAGCCCTGACCGATCCTCCCCCACCGGGGAAGGGGGACCATGCGCAGCATGGTGGAGGGGGCGAAGGCCACGGCCGGTGCGCGGGGTCGCCCCCTCCACCGCTTCGCGGTCCCCCTCCCCCGTGAAGGACGGGGGAGGATCTGGAAAGTCAGATCACGAAGTCATAGACGATGTCGGCCAGCGTATGGTCCATGGTCCGGGCGGGCGTGGCCTCGGTCGGGCAGTTGACCAGCCGCGCCGGGACCCCAGCCACGGTGCAGCCCGCCGGAACGGGCTTCAGCACCACCGAGCCGGAGGCCACCTTGGCGTAGTCGCCGACGGTGATGTCGCCCAGCACCTTGGCCCCCGCGCCCAGCAGCACGCCCCGGCCGATCTTAGGATGGCGGTCGCCGCGCTGGGCGCCCGTGCCGCCCAGGGTCACGGCGTGCAGCATCGACACGTCGTCGCCGACCACCGCCGTCTCGCCGATGACGATGCCGGTGCCGTGGTCCAGGAACAGGCCCGAACCCATGCGCGCGGCCGGATGGATGTCGACCTGGAACAGTTCGGACATCCGGCTCTGGAAATGCAGAGCCAGGGTCTCGCGGCCGCGCCCCCACAGCCAATGGGCCACACGATAGGCCTGAAGCGCCTGGAAACCCTTGAAGTAGAGGAAGGGCTGCAACAGCGAGCGGATCGCCGGATCGCGCTCGGCCACGGCGGCCAGGTCGGCCTCGGCGGCCGCCACGATGCCCGGATCGGCGCCATAGGCCTCCAGGCAGGTCTCGCGCACCGTCATGGCGCCCAGCTCGGCGTCGCCCAGCTTGCGCGCGATCTGGAAGCTCAACGCGCCCGCCAGACCGCCATGGGCCAGGATGACGGCGTTCATCTGGGACGCCAGGCCCGGCTCGTCGCGCGCGGCCGCCTCGGCCGAGGCGCGCAATTGGCCCCAGACGTCCTGGCGGGCGGCGACCACTTCCAGTCGGGTCATCGGCGTCTCCCCTTCCCGGCCATCATAGCCGGTGCAGCATGACATGGGCCAGCCAGCCCGGCAGCAGGCTCTCACGCGCCATATGGTAGGCCCGAAGCGCCGTCGCCACCGTCAGGGCGTCCTGCACCTGGCCCCGGCCGATGGCGTCCAGCAGGGTCAGGAACGGCGTGCGCGCCGTTATGATGACCTCGGTCGGGTCCGGCGCGATGGCCGTCGGCGACAGACCCCAGCACAGCCAGACGATCCCGCGTTCATCGGTCACCGAGTTGGAGAGCTGCAGCCGCAGCGCCTCTTGCCAGTGCGCGGCCTTCAGCCCCGCCTCCTCGGCCAGTTCGCGCTTGATCCCGGCCAGCGGGTCCTCGTCGAACGGCGCCCCGCCCTCGGGCATTTCCCACGAGAAGTCGGCGCAGGCGAAACGCGACTGGCCGACCAGGGTCACGGTGCCGTCCTCGTGGATCGGCAGGACGCCGACCGCCAGGCTCTTGGGCCGCATCACGGCATAGACGGCGGGCGCGCCGGTCGGGGCGGTGGCGTCGTGCTCGGTCAGGCGCAGCCAGTCGTTCTCATAGACGGTGCGTTCGCCCGCATCGCGCCACGGCGGCGGTTTGGGCAGGCCCTTGGCCCACGGCGGTTCGTTTCCATCTTCGCTCATCGACGAAGGTATGGCGCCGCGCCCCGGCAAATCCTAGCTAGACGCATGGCCGATGAAATCCTGGGCGACGCCCTGCCCCCGCCCGTTCCGTCCCAAGAGATGCGCCGCCGCCTGGCGAGCCGCCGTTCCGCGCCCGCCCAGAGCCTGGCCGCGCCGGGTCCGTCCGACGCCGAGCTGGACCAGATCCTGCGCCTGGGCGCCCGCACGCCGGACCACGGCAAGCTGTTTCCCTGGCGGTTCGTCATCCTGTCGCCCGAGGCGCGCGCGCGGATCGCCGAGGCCCTGACCCCGCTGGCCGCGCATCAGCCCGACCCGGGCAAGGCCGCCAAGACGCTGATGAAACTGACCGCGCCGCCGGTCACCGTGCTGGTGATCTCGACGCCCGTCGTCGGCCACAAAGTGCCGGTGTGGGAGCAGCAGCTATCGGCCGGCGCGGTCTGCATGAACCTGGAGCACGCGGCGAACGCCTTCGGCTATCACGCCAGTTGGATCACCGACTGGTACAGCTATGAAGCCGAGGCTGCGGCGATGTTCGGCGTCAGGGACGGCGAACGGATCGCGGGCTTCATTCATATGGGAACGCTGGAGGAGGCCCCGCTGGAACGGCCCCGGCCGGATATGGCGGCCCTCACCTCGCATCTGGATCAGGGGATCTAAGGCCCGGGCTTGGTCCACTCCATGAGAACCAGCCACGGCGCCCGCATGTAGCGCGCCACCCGCGCCGGATCGCCGCTGTGGGGCGACGGTTCATCGAAATGGGTCAGGACCAGCCCCTGATCCAGCATCAGGCGCATATAGACGCTCAACGGGCGGTGCCAGTTCTGGATGCGGATGCCGCGCCATTCGATCCAGCCGACACGCGTCTCCAGATACCGGTCCAAGGCGAAGGCCTGACGCCCGTCCTCCAGGCGGACCCAGCCCAGATCATTGACGTCCCCCGCCGTGTTGAAGCCGTTCAGATTGGCGATCAGCAGAACGCCTCCCGGCTCCAGCACCCGGACCATCTCGGCGATCGCCGCTTCCAGTTCCGCGATGTCGATCAGCGACAAATAGGCGATCACCAGATCGAAGGCGCCGTCATCGAAGCTCAACCTCTCGGCCGGTTCGACGCGGTATTCGCCTTCGGGGTCCAGTTCCCTCGCCCGCGCGATCAGCGGCTCGGTAGGATCCGCCCCGACGACCGCGACGCCTTTGGCGGCCAGCATGCGGCAGAAGCGCCCTTCGCCGCAGCCGACGTCCAACGCTCGTCGCCAGCGCCGTCGCCGCACACGCTCCAGCATCGGCGCATCCGCCACATGACGGCGCGCGAAATCACCAGCGTCGCCTTGCGACGAAATCCAGGCGTCGGCGGAAGCCGCCCATCCATTGCTCATAGCGCTCGCCTCCCGACCATCCGATCTAGCGCATCGCGACGGCGCGCGCCTAGCGGCCGGGTTCCGCTTCCGGCTTCCTGACCAGCGACACCAGCACCACGCTGATCATCATCAGCAGGAACCAACTGCCCAGTTTGGCGATCGACACCGGCGTCCAGCCATCAGCCTGGTCGGGATAGATCCAGGCGCGGGCAAAGGTGCCCAGATTCTCGGCGAACCAGATGAACAGGGCGACCAGCAGGAAGCCCAGCAGGCACGGCATCGACCGCCGCGTCCGGTCGGGCGTGAAATAGAACCATCCCCGCCCGAACAGCGCCGCCGTGGCGACGAACAGGCCCAGCCGGATGTCCGGCAGCCAATGATGGGCGAAGAAGTTGACATAGATGGCCGCCGCCAGGACCCAGGTCGTCCACAGCGGCGGATAGTGGCGAAAGCGGATGTCGAACACCCGCTGGACCCGCGCGATATAGCTGCCCACCGCCGCATACATGAAGCCCGAGAACAGGGGCACGGCGCCGATCCGCAGCACGCTGGGTTCAGGATAGATCCACGAACCGTGGGCGGTCTTGAACAGCTCCATGATCGTGCCGACGATGTGGAACAGGAAGATGACCCGCGCCTCCTCCCAACTCTCCAGCCTGAACGCCAGCATGGCCGCCTGAATGGCCAGGGCGCCGAGCACCAGGAAGTCGTAGCGGGCGATGGGCGCCTGATCCGGCCACCACAGGTGCGTGCCCATCAGCAGGGCCAGCATCGCCCCGCCGAACAGGCAGGCCCATGCCTGTTTCAGCCCGAACATCAGGAACTCGAAGCCGTATCGCGACCAGGCGGCGCGGTCGGACCAGGCTTGCAAATGGGTCAGAAGCCGACGGCCGTAGGCTTCGAGCGGAAGACGCGGAGAGGTCATGACCGTTCGTTAGCGGCGGCCCCGCGCCGAAATCATGAGCGGGACCTGAGCTTTTTCGGGACGCCGCCAATCCTTCTCTCGCCTACGAGGGCGCGTTCACGGCGTCAGCCAACCCTCCTGACGCAGGGCGCCGAGCCGGGCGCGCGACACCGGCGCCTCCAGCCCTCCGATCAGGCGCAGCCGCGTGTTGCGCCCGTCCTCGACCACGCCGACCACGCCCGCACGCGCCACCCACCACGACCGATGGGTCTGCGCCCCGTCCACATCCTTCAGCCCCGCCATGGCCTGTGACAGGGACATCAGCACCAGGGCCGACCCGTGCGGCGTATGCACCCGGACATAGTGGTCCTCCATCTGCAGGCACAGCACCGTCCGCCCCAGGCGGGGCGGCAGGCGGTCGCGCGGATCGGCGGATTCGACGTCGGGCCTGTCGCCCGCCGCCGGGCGCGGCCGGGTCGCCCAAGTCATGCCCGCGGCGGCCAGGGCGCTGATCACCAGCCCCTGTCCGTACCATTCCAGCCAACCGACCTGCTGGACCACCGGCCACAGACGCACCGCCAACATCCGGCTGAACGCCACCGGCAGCAGGGCCAGGACCGCCACCGCCGGCGGCGTCCAGACCCAGGCCGAAATCCCCCGCGCCTTCGCCCAGCGCGCCAAAACCGACAGGCTGACGCCGATGGCCAGCCATCCGACCCACAGGCAGACCACCCAATAGGCCGCCCGCACCGGCAGGGTTCCGTTCAGATAGCTGCCGAACGGCCCGATGACGCCCAGCGCCAGCCCCACGGCGGTCGAGACGGCGAAGCCCGCGGCCGCCGCCCGCCATCGCCCGTCTTTCGGTCCCCTGGATTCCATGGCCTCAGACTAGCAAGCGCCGCCGCCGATGACAGCCGTTCGCCCGACGGCGAACCCATTGGCCCGTTCGCCCATATCCGCTGGCGCGACGGCGGTTTGAAGCTTCACTCAGCCGCATCACTTCCGCCAAGAGGCCCGTCGCCATGAACACCGCCGCCCCGATCGCCGCCGCCTGCATCCTGCTGGGCGCCTGCGCCGCGACCGCCGCGCCCGCATCCGTCGTCACGCCGCAGGCCGCGCCCGTGGTCCGCGACGACGTGACCTTCTCGCGCCTGAGCCTTCCAGACGGCGATCAGCCCGCCATCGAGGCGGGCGTCTGGGCGTCGGCCGAGGCGACGGCCGCGCCGCGCCCCATGATCGTCATCTCCCACGGCAACGGCGGCGATTTCCGCAGCCATCACGACACGGCCATGGCTCTGGCCAAGGCGGGGTTCGTGGTCGCCGCCCTGACCCACACCGGCGACAATTGGCGCGATCAGAGCCGCGCCACCGACGTCGTCGGCCGCACGCGCCAACTGTCGGTGCTGATCGACTACATGACCCGGGATTGGAGCGGCCGCGCCGGGATCGACGCGAGGCGCATCGGCGCCTTCGGCTTTTCCGCCGGGGGGTTCACGGTTCTGGCGGCGGCGGGCGGCGATCCCGACCTGAGCCGGTTGGCCGACCACTGCCGCGCCAACCCCGGCTTCTACGATTGTCGGCTGATCGCCCAGCACCCCGACACGATACGGGGCGCCGCCGCTCCGCGCCTGTCCCACGACGCCCGCCTCAAGGCCCTGGTCGTCGCCGTCCCGGCCCTGGGCTTCACCTTCACGCCGGACGGTCTCAGCCGCGTCACCCAGCCGATCCAGCTATGGCAGGCCGGGACCGATCAGATCCTGCCCGCTCCCTTCTATGTCGAGCCGGTGCGTGACGCCCTGCCCACCCCGCCCGAATACAGGCGCGTCGAGGGCGCGGGCCATTTCGACTTTCTGCCGCCGTGCTCGCCCGAACTGGCCGCCGCCGCGCCGATGATCTGTGCGCCGACGCCCGGCTTCGACCGCGCGGCCTTTCACGAGACCCTGAACCGCGAGGTGGTGCGGTTCTTCAAGGCGACGCTGCAGCCCTATCCCCGCCCGCGATAGGTCGGCACGCCCTGGTCGGGCAGCCACAGATTTTGACTGGGTGGGTCCGACCACAACGGTACCAGCACAAGACGATTTCCGGCATACGCACCTATTGATAGGCTGAACTTGATCGGAGGAAATCATGTCCACTGAGCACGAGCAGTTTTTCAATAAGTTGAATGGGGACTTTAAGCTCATTTGGCTTGCACCCATTGTGCTGCTGGCCCTGGCGCTTGCTCCGTGGCCTTACGGCTATTTCATGCTGCTTCGTGTTGCAGTCTGTGGCGCTGCGATATGGCTGGCCTATAATCTTCTGAATAGTCAAACCCTGCGGGGCCTAGGTTGGGTCTTTGTGGCGGTGGCTATTCTCTATAATCCGGTATTCAGGATCCATTTCGAACGCGAGCTTTGGATGGCCTTGAACATCGCTTCCGTCGTGCCCTTCGCCTTCACTGGGTGGATATCCAAGAAACTCTCGCTATCATAACGAAGGTCGTTGAAAATCAACCTTCAGGTGAGGAGGGGTTAGATGGAACGGTTCCTACCTATCGTCTGGATCGCGGGTATCGGCTGCTTTTTGGTGACGCTGGCTGGCTACTACGCAGGGATGCAGGTTTGGCTGGGTTGGGGGTTCTTCCCTGCCTTTGCCGTTATGATTGTAGCTTTCTTGTTTCGCGACATCGGCGGACTATTCCTTTCCGTGGTAGGCTTTGTCGGAATGTGGAAAGGTTGGGATTGGCCTCTATGGCAAGCACTTCTTGTCGCTTTTCCAATGATAGCCATCCTTGGCGTACTAATGCTTAGCGGCGGTATTGCCAGCACCCTCTCGCAATCCCGTAACCGAGCAGTTCCTTAACCTTCAGCCCCGCCCGCGATAGGTCGGCACGCCCTGGTCGGGCAGCCACAGGCCCTGGGGCGGGGCGCCCGTCTGCCAGAAGACGTCGATGGGAATGCCGCCGCGCGGATACCAATAGCCGCCGATCCGCAGCCATTGGGGCGCCAGCAGTTCGGTCAGGCGCTTGCCGATGGCGACGGTGCAGTCCTCGTGGAAGGCGCCGTGGTTGCGGAAACTGGTCAGGTACATCTTCAGCGACTTGGACTCGACCAGCCAATCGCCCGGCACATAGTCGATGACGATGTGGGCGAAGTCCGGCTGGCCGGTCACCGGGCACAGGCTGGTGAACTCGGGCGCCGTGAAACGGGCGACATACAGGCTGTCGGCGTGCGGATTGGGCACGCGCTCCAGGACGGCGGTTTCGGGGCTGGTCGGCTGGGCCGTCTGGGCGCCCAGTTGCGAGAGGCCGGAGGTGTCGGTGGTCATGGGAGCCATTTAGGCGCTTGCGGCGCGCTTTAAAATCCTCGCCCTCCCCCGATGGGGGAGGATTTCTTGCCTTCCCCCGCGACAGCCCGCTAAGCGTAGCCAAAGGAAACCCAGGAGACGCCCATGGCCATTCCCGCCTCGCTGCAAGCCGGACTGAAGCTGCCGGTCATCGCCGCCCCCATGTTCCTGGTCTCGGGACCGGACATCGTGGTCGAGTGCTGCAACGCCGGGGTGATCGGCACCTTCCCGTCGCTGAACCAGCGCACCACCGAGGGCTATCGGGAATGGGTTCAGGACATCAAGGCGCGCCGTACGGCCGAGGCCGCAGCCTATGGCGTCAATCACATCGTCCATCCGACCAACACCCGGCTGATGGCGGACCTGGAGGTGACGGTGACCGAGCAGGTCCCCCTGGTCATCACCTCGCTGGGCGCGGTCAAGGATCTGGTGGATGCGGTGCACGGCTATGGCGGCGTGGTCTTTCACGACATCGCCAACGTCCGCCATGCCCGCAAGGCGGCCCAGGCGGGGGTCGACGGACTGATCCTGGTGGCGGCGGGCGCGGGCGGCCACGCGGGCGTGGTCAATCCGTTCGCCCTGGTGGAGGAGGTGCGCGGCTTCTTCGATGGGACGATCATCCTGTCGGGCTGTCTGTCGACCGGGCGCGATGTGGCGGCGGCGCGGATGATGGGCGCCGACTTCGCCTATATGGGCACCCGCTTCATCAACACGACCGAGAGCCAGGCTCAGGCCGAATACAAGCAGATGATCGTCGCGGCGGGTTCGGCCGACATCACCTACACCCCCGCCGTGTCGGGCATTCCGGCCAATTTCCTGACCCCGTCGCTGCTGGCCAACGGCATCGACCCCAAGACCCTGCCCGAGCACAAGCTGGACATGGGCGAAGAGGCCAAGGCCTGGAAGACGGTGTGGTCGGCCGGCCAGGGTTCGGGCGCCGTGCATGACGTGCCGACGACGCTGGATCTGGTTCACCGACTGCGCGGCGAGTACGCCGAGGCCGTCGAGAATTTCAAAAAAGCGTCGCAGTTCGGTTAGGAAACCGCCGCGCGACTCGATCATTAGCCCTGGCCATGATCCGCACCCTGACGACCGCCCTCGCCCTGGCCCTGACGGCCGCCCCCGCCATGGCGCAAGACGCGCCCGGCCAATGGTCGTTCGGCTTCGGCGCCGGCACCGACAACCGCTCCAAGGACGCGTCCAAGTCCATGGGCAAGGAATACGCCTGGGCCTCGGCCGCATGGGAGAGCGACAGCGGCTTCTTCTACGTCGACGGCGGCTTGCAGGGCATCGAGTCCAACGGCTCGGACACCGAGGGCGAGCTGGGCCTGGGCGTGCGGCCCCAGATCGCGGGCTTCGATCTGGACCTCAGCGCCACGCACAAATGGCAGTTGGACGCCAATCCGGGCGCGGACGCCGACGCCTGGGAGTTCACCGCCAATCTGTCGCGCTCGATCGGCCCGGCCAAGGCGCGGCTGCAACTGCAACATTCGCCCGACGGCCTGGGTTCGACCAAGGCCTGGACCTGGGTCGAGGCGCGCGCGGGCTGGGCCTTCAATGAAACCCTGTCGTCCAGCGCCGCCATCGGCCGCCGCGAACAGGACGGGTCCATCGACTACACCGGCTACAACGCCGGGGTGACCTGGGCCGTCAGCCGCAACGCCGATCTGGACCTGCGCTGGTACGGCACCGACGGTCCCGGGTCGGACCCCCGTTATGCCGACAGCATGGTGGCCAAGGTCAGCTTCGGCTTCTGATCCCCGGGGTCGCCATCAACGGCGCGGCCGCCTAACTTGACGGCATGAGCCTGAAGCCCACCACCATCGAGCGCGCCTATGAACTGGCGCGCGACGGCGCCTGCCGCACCGTCACCGAGATCAAGCAGCGGCTGCAGGCCGAAGGCTATGACCGCGTGCGCGACAGCCTGTACGGCCAGGCCCTGAACGCCGATCTGCGCAAGCTGTGCCAGACCCACTATGTGGCCCCGCCCGCGGCCGATTGAGCGGCAGTCTTGTTTTCGTCCGCATTCCGGGC
Source organism: Brevundimonas sp. (assembly GCF_036732845.1). Lineage (GTDB taxonomy): Bacteria > Pseudomonadota > Alphaproteobacteria > Caulobacterales > Caulobacteraceae > Brevundimonas. The sequence goes on from NZ_DAINBO010000040.1 coordinate 12,309, forward strand.
GAGAACCCCCACGTCGATCTCTACTGCGTAACGCCTGCACCCCTTTGCACTGCGCACCGAGGTCCAAGCCGATCCATCAGAACCGACATCCAGCCTCAGGGGCGTTCCCTGGGGCAAACGCCAATGGAGGTCCTCAAATGGCTACCGGCACTGTGAAATGGTTCAACTCCACCAAGGGCTACGGCTTCATCCAGCCCGATAACGGCGGCAAGGACGTGTTCGTCCACATCTCGGCCGTCGAAGCCGCCGGCCTGCGCGGCCTGAACGAGAACCAAAAGGTCTCGTACGAAATCGAAACCGATCGCCGCTCGGGCAAGGAATCGGCCGGTCAACTGAAGACCGAAGGCTGATTTCCCGGACCTCAGGGTCCACGGATTTCTGACGGCGGCGAGGGCGATGCCTTCGCCGCCGTTTTCGTTTTCAGCCCAGCGCCTGATCCAGATCGGCGATCAGGTCCTCGACGTTTTCGACCCCCACCGACAGGCGGATCAGATTGTCGGTCACCCCGCCGGCCTCGCGCACCTCTTTCGGCACCGAGGCGTGGGTCATGATGGCCGGGTGGTTGACCAGGCTTTCGACCCCGCCCAGCGATTCCGCCAGGGTGAAGACCCCTACCCGCTCCAACACCTGTTTGGTGCGCGACAGGTCGCCGTCGATCAGCACCGTCACCATGCCGCCGAAGCCGCCCGGCATCTGGCGCGCCGCCAGGTCATGCTGCGGATGGGCGATCAGGCCGGGATAGATCACCCGCGCGACGCCCTTGCGGTCTTCCAGCCAGCGCGCGACGGCCAGGGCGTTCTGGCAATGGGCCTTCATGCGCAGGGCCAGGGTCTTCAGGCCCCGGTTGACCAGGAAGGCGTCGAACGGTCCCATCACCCCGCCGACCGAGTTCTGCAGAAACTTGATCTGGGCGGCCAGTTCGGCGTTTCCGGTGACCAGCACCCCGCCGATGATGTCGGAGTGGCCGTTCAGATATTTGGTCGCCGAATGCATCACCACGTCGGCGCCCAGGCCCAGCGGCTGCTGGCAGAAGGGGGTGGCGAAGGTGTTGTCGACCACCAGCAACAGGCCTTTCGCCTTCGCCAGCCGCGACAGGGCGGCGATGTCGGCCAGCTTCATCAGCGGATTGGTCGGCGTCTCGACCCACAGCATCCGGGTTTTCGGCCCGATCGCCGCCTCGACGGCGTTCAGATCGCTGAGATCGACATAGCTGAAATCCAGACCCATCGAGCGGCGGCGCACCCGCTCGAACAGCCGCCAGGTGCCGCCGTACAGGTCGTCGCCGGTGACGATGTGCGATCCGGCGTCCAGCAGCTCCAGCACCGTCGAGGTCGCCGCCATGCCGCTGGCGAAGCCGAAACCGTGGGTTCCGCCCTCCAGATCGGCGATGCAGGCCTCGAACGCCTCGCGCGTCGGGTTCTTGCCGCGCGCGTACTCATAGCCCTTGTTCACGCCCGGGCTTTCCTGGGCGTAGGTCGAGGTGGCGTAGATCGGCGTCATCACCGCCCCGGTGGTGGGGTCGGGCCGTTGGCCGGCGTGGATGGCGCGGGTGGAGAATCCCTGGGCGTTCTTGATCGACATGGCGGCCTTTTAAGGCGCCAGAAGCGTCCGGTCGAAGAATTCCCGCGAAGCGGCGAAGGTCTCGCACCACTGGGGCTGTGCGAGGAAATGCACAGCTCCGGTCAGCGAACGGGCGTCGATCTCGGCTCCGCGCCCGCGCAGGTCCGTGGCGAACTCGCTCGCCGATTCGGCCGAAATGACCGGATCGCCTTCCGCATTGACCATCAGGATCGGGACCTGGCGCCGGAACGTCCTGGCCGGAGCCATGGCGGCGCCCGCCGAGACGGCCACGGCCGAGCGCAGGCTGGCGTTCTTCATCACGCTCTCGGCGGCCAGCCAGCCGCCCAGGGAGACGCCCCACACGCCGACACGGGTCGCATCCACGCCCGGAACCTCGGCCATGCGGGTCGCGACGTCGTCGGCCACGTCACGCCAACGGTCCAGGTTGCGCCTTTCCCGTTCAACCTCGTTGCTGGTGGCGTCGTAGTATTGCGGCATGACGACGAAATAGCCCCGACTGGCCAGTTGCAGCGCCCGGGGATCGAAGACGGGCAGGGTCGCGCGCAGCCCGCGTGGCCCGTGCATCATGACGATCACCGCCCCGTTCGGCGTTCCGCGCGGCGCATAGACCATGGCGTCGATGGTGCGGTTGTTGCTGGGGATGGTCATGCGTCCGCGACGGGCGTTCACCGGCACGTCGTCAGGACAGACCAGGGCGTCGGCGTAGTAGTCGCCATTGGGCCGTTCGGCCGTCGGCGGCGTGGCCGAAGCCGACGGTTCAGCCGCGCCCGGCGCCTCTTGCGCGCCCCCCGACAGGATCGCCGCGGCGACCCCCCACACAACGCCCACACGCATCGACAGCCCCCCGGCTCAACTTCACTGGGATCATCGTCGCGCACCCTCAGCCTTCGGAAAAGGCCCCTTGTCGCCACAATTGCAAAAAAGTCCGTACCGGTCGGTTCAGACCAGGGTTCGACGGAAAAAGGCGTCGGCGCGGTCGAAGATGTCGGCCCACTCGGTCTCGAAGAAGCCGTGACGGCGAACGTCGATGACGTGCGTCTCGACCAAAACGCCGGCCCGCTCCAGCTCTCTGGCCCAGCGCCGCGTCCGCACCGGCCGCACCACCGGATCGCCCGCCGCATGGATCAAAAGGACGGGCGGTCGGCGTTTCATGTCGCGCGCGTCGATGTTTCCGGCCGAACAGACGCCGACCACGGCGGCGATTCCCGGCTCTTGCACCCCCACCTCGGCCGCCAGATAGCCGCCGCGTGAATAGCCCATGGCCCCGACCCGCGCCGGATCGACGCCCCGCAGCCCGGCGGTCCACAAGGCCGCGTCCTTGACCGCCCCGGCCCAGCGGCCGGGGTCCTCGGAGGCGCGACCGCCGTCGGCGTCGCCGAAATAGTCGGGCATGACGACCATATAGCCCAGGGCCGCCAAGCGTCGGGCGTTGCCGTAGAAATTGCCGAAGTCGCGCCGGATGCCCCCCGCGCCGTGCAACAGCACCAAGGCCGCGCCGTTCATCGGCCCGTCGCTCACGGTCGGTTGGGCCACCAGGACCGTCAGGTCGCGATCATGGCTGCGATAGACGCCCCGGCGGACGCCTTGCAGCATCGCCGCCTCCTGCCCCCGCGCCTGGCCCGCCAACGCCGCACCGGCCCAGGCCAGGCCAAGCCCCAGCCCCTGCCTGCGGTTCAGCGAAGTCGGCGGCATGACTACCGGTTCAGGCTGAGGTGGTTGATCAGGTCGGTGCGGGTGATCAGGCCGACGAACTGTTCGCCGTCCAGCACGATGGCGACGCGGTCGCGGTCGAACAGGGGGATCAGGGCATCCAGGGGTTCGGACACCTGCACCGTGTCCAGGTTGCGGGTCATGACCGATCCGGCCGGCTTCTTGAACCGCTCCTGGCGGGTGATCTCGTCGGTGTTCATGACGTGAACGATGTCGCTCTCGTCGATGATGCCGACCAGGCGTCCGTCCTGGATGATCGGCAGTTGCGAGACGTCGGCGCCGCGCATCCGCTTGAAGACGGTGTCCAGGGTGTCGTCCGGCCCGGCCGCGACCACCGCCCCGTCGGCGTATTTGCGCGTGATCAGATCCGACAGGTCGCCGTGCAGTTCGCGCTCGCCCAGGCCCTGATCGGCCAGCCAGGCGTCGTTATAGACCTTGGACAGGTATTTGGCGCCGGTGTCGCAGACGAAGGTCACGCAGCGCTTCGGCTCGGTCTGTTCGCGGCACCAGCGCAGGGCGGCGGCGATCAGGGTGCCGGACGACGACCCCGCCAGCACGCCCTCCTTCAGCAACAGTTCGCGCACGGTGGCGATCGCTTCGGCGTCGGGGATGGAATAGGCCTTGTCGATCAAGTCGATGTCGGCGGTGTCGGGCACGAAATTCTGGCCGATGCCCTCGACGGTGTAGCTGCCCTCCGGTCCCGGCACGCCCTCGTTGACGATGCCCGCCAAGGTCGAGCCGACCGGGTCGGCCAGGATGATCTCGGCGTTCGAGCCGACGCTCTTCAGATATTGGGCGATGCCGGTGATGGTGCCGCCCGAGCCGATGCCGGCGACGAAGGCGTCGACCTGATGATCCATCTGCTCCCAGATCTCGGGACCGGTGGTGTCGAAATGGGCCTGGCTGTTGGCGTCGTTGGCGAACTGATTGACGTAGAAGCCGCCGGGGATCTGTTGAGCCAGCCGCTCGGCCATGTCGGTGTAGTACTCGGGATGCCCGTGCGGCACGTCCGAACGCGTCAGGCGGACATCGGCGCCCATAGCCCTGAGATGTTGAATTTTTTCCTTGGACATCTTGTCCGGGATGACCAGAAGCACCTTATAGCCCTTGGCCTGCCCCACCAGGGTCAGCGCCAGGCCCGTATTGCCGGCCGTCGCCTCGACGATGGTCCCGCCGGGCTTCAGCCACCCCTCCTTTTCCGCCGCCGCGATCATCGACAGGGCGATGCGGTCCTTGATCGA
>NZ_DAINBO010000041.1:0-15613 GCF_036732845.1 Brevundimonas sp.
ACCCCTCCTTTTCCGCCGCCGCGATCATCGACAGGGCGATGCGGTCCTTGATCGACCCGCCGGGGTTCTGGGCCTCCAGCTTCAGGAACAGGCGGCATTTTCCGGTATCGATCCGCGTCACCTCCACCATCGGCGTCTTGCCGATCAACGTCAGCAGCGAACCGGTGGGTCCGCTCAGCGCGGGCGTGGCGGGAAGGGACATATTCATCTCCAGGGGCGTTTCGGCGCGGAAGCTATTCGCGCGCCGCGACGGGAACAAGCCGACTGGAATGGAATCGGATTTATGGCTATATTTATGGCCATAATGGGAGACGACATCATGGCCGTCTATGGCGTGGCCGAGGCCAAGAACAACTTCACCCACCTGCTGGATCGGGTCGAGAAGGGCGAGAGCATCACCATCACGCGGCACGGCAAACCGGTGGCGGAGTTGCGGGCCACCACCAAGCCGGTCACGCCCAAGCTGACCCCGGAGGAACGGCGAGCCTGGTACGACGCGTTCGTCGAGCGCAGGAACGCACGACCTGCCGCCACCATTCCCGCGGCGGAATTGGTGCGATCCATGCGCGACGGCGATCCTGAGTGATCCTGTACGTCGATGCGAGCGCAGTCGTCGCCCTGATCGCCCGACAGGGCGCCAGCGAGATCGTCGGTTCGATGTTGATGGACGAGAACGGCCAGGTGGTCTTCAGCGACTTCGCCATGGCGGAATCGTCGGCGGCGCTGGCCCGGCTGGGACGCATCGAGCGGTGGTCCAGACCGTTGGCGATCTCTGCCTTTTCCGCTCTCGACGAATGGGCCGCAGTCATGACGAAGGCGGTGGAGATCGTTCCTGACGACATCAAAACGGCCAACGACTGGATCCGCCGACCCGGCATCACCCTTCGCGCGCCCGACGCCGCCCACATCGCGGCGGCGCATCGATTAGACGCGACAATCGTTACACTCGACCGGGGCATGACCCGCGCCGCGACGGCGCTGGGCGTGGCCTGCATCAATCCCGCCGAGACCTTCGGCGAACAGAAAGACTGAATGACAAAGACACCCAAACGACCGGCGAACGGACTCCCTGACCGGGAAACGCTGGTCCGATTCCTCCGCGAAGCCGGAGAGGCCGACAAGGCCGACATCGCCCGCGCCTTCGGGCTGAAGGGCAATGAGCGCAGGATGCTGCGCGAAATGCTGAAAGAGCTTGAGGCGGAAGGCCGCCTGGGCAAACGCGGGCGCAAGGGCTTTTCCGAGGCCGGCGCCCTGCCCCCCGTCGGCGTGGCCGATGTGGTCGAACGCGACGCCGACGGCGAACTGTATGTGCGGCTGGTCAAGGGCGCGGACGACGCGCCCAGGGCCGTGCTGATGCCCGATCACGCCAAGGCCAAGGGACCCGCGCCCGGCATGGGCGACCGCCTGCTGGTCAAATTCCAGCGCGGCGTCGACGGCTGGGAGGCCCGGCTGGTCAAGAAGCTGGACACCGCAACCAACCGCGTCCTGGGCGTGATCCGCAAATCGGCGCGCGAAACCCGCGTCGAGCCGGTCGACAAACGCTCCAAGGACGTCCTGATCGTGCCCCATCCGCAGGCCGAAGGCCTGCGCGACGGCGACCTGGTGCTGGCGGCCATCGAGAAGGGCGAGCACCGCTATGGTCCCAAGCGGGGCAAGGTGCTGGAGACCATCGGCCGTGAGGACGACCCGCGCGCCGCCTCCCTGCTGGCCATCCACGCGCATGGGGTGCCGACCGGCTTTTCCGAAGCGGTCGAGACCGAGGCCGCCGATCAGGCCCTGCCGACGCTGAAGGGACGCGAGGACCTGCGTCAGGTCCCCTTCATCACCATCGACCCGGCCGACGCCCGCGATCACGACGACGCCGTCTATGCGGAGCGCGACGAGGACGAGAAGAACCCCGGCGGCTGGATCGTCTGGGTCGCCATCGCCGACGTCGCCGCCTACGTCCGGCCCGGCTCGGCCCTGGACCGCGAGGCGCGCGACAAGGGCAATTCCACCTACTTCCCCGACCGGGTCGAGCCGATGCTGCCCGAGGTGTTGTCCAACGGTCTGTGCAGCCTGAAACAGGGCGAGAACCGCGCCTGCATGGCCGTGCGCATGGTCTTCGACAAGAACGGCCGAAAGACCGGCCACCGCTTCGTGCGCGGCCTGATGCGCAGCCACGCCAAACTGTCCTACGAACAGGCGCAAGCGGCCATCGAGGGCCAGACGGACGATACGACCGGTCCCATCCTGGACAGCATTCTGAAGCCGCTGTGGGCGGCCTATCGCACCATGCTGATCGGCCGCGAAAAGCGCAGTCCGGTGCAGATCGAGTCATCCGAGCGCCGCATCAAGATGACCCCCGACGGCAAGATCGCCTCCATCGAGCGCCGCGTCAGCCTGGAGGCCCATCGCCTGATCGAGGAGATGATGATCCAGGCCAACGTCTCGGCCGCCGAGACGCTGGAGCAGAAGAAGACGCCCTTGATCTATCGCGTCCACGACGCGCCCAGCCAGGAGAAGATCTTCGCCCTGGCCGACTTCCTGTCGACGATCGGCAAGCCGTGGAACAAGGGCGAGCCGGTCACGACCAAGCGGTTCAACCGGCTGCTGGACGAGACGCGCGAGGGTCCCTACGCCCAGACGGTCAATGAGGTGGTTCTGCGCACCCAGATGCAGGCCATCTATTCGCCTGAGAACATCGGCCATTTCGGCCTGCACCTGGACCGCTACGGCCACTTCACCTCGCCGATCCGGCGTTATGCCGACCTGATCGTGCACCGGGCGCTGATCCGGGCGTTGAAGTTGGGCAATGACGGCCTGACCGACCGCGAGGTCGCCGAGCTGGGCGGCATCGCCGAACACATCACCGAGACCGAGCGTCGCTCCATGGCCGCCGAGCGCGACGCCATGGACCGCTACATCGCCGCCTTCCTGGAAGACCGTGTCGGGGCCAGCTTCACCGGCCGCATTACCGGCGTGACGCGTTTCGGCCTGTTCGTGCGGCTGGACGAAACGGGGGCGGACGGCCTGATCCCCGTATCGTCGTTGGGCGATGAGTATTTCGTCCACGACGACCGCGCCCACGCCCTGGTCGGGCAACGCAGCGGCCGCCGCTGGCCCCTGGGCAAGACGGTCGAGGCGCGGCTGGTCGAGGCCACGCCGGTCACCGGCGGCCTGGTGCTGGAGATGCTGTCCGAGCCGGACCCGCGCGATCCGAACGCGCCCGCGCCACGGCTGGGCATGCGCGGCCGCGGCGGCGACGGCCCGCCCATGCGCGGCAAGGGCCGACCGGGCGGTCCCAAGCCGAGGAACGGCGGCAAGCCGTCCGGCGGGCTGAAGGGCGTCAGGAAGGGCAAGCGGCGGTAGGACTGTTCCAGAGTCGCGCCTCGCCCCCACTTCGGATAGCGTCGCTTTCCGAACCTGGAGAGCCGCCATGCCTCGCCGTCTGACCGCCGCCGTCCTGGGCCTGAGTTTGGGCCTGGCCCTGATCGCCGCGCCCGCCGTCGCCAACGATTCCACCGCCTCCATGGGGGCGGGCGGACTGGTGCTGCAACGCACCGACGGCATCGCCATGGTGTCGGAAGACCTCTACGTCTCGGCGCGCGAGGTGCGGGTGAAGTATCGGTTCCTGAACCACACCGCCGAACCCATCGAGACCATCGTCGCCTTCCCGATGCCGGACGTCTCAGGCTCGTGGGAGGAAAACGTCGGCGGCGACGTCGACAGCGACCGGGTCGTGCCCTTCATCACCTGGGTCGACGACCATGCGGTCCACGCCCAGGTCGAGCGCAAGGCCATGGTCGGCGACCGCGACGTGACGGCCGAGCTGACGGCCATGCACCTGCCTCTCAGCCCCTCGGGCGCGGCCGCCATGACGGCGCTGGAGGCCCTGTCCGACGCCGACGCGGATCGGTTGGCGGCGGCGGGTTTGATCAACGTCGAGCGCGGCGGCGGCTCACGCTGGATCAGCCCCCAGTGGACGCTGAAGAGCACCTGGTACTGGACCCAGTATTTCGAGCCGGGCCGCGAAGTGGTGATCGAACACCTCTATGCGCCCGCCATCGGCGGCTCGGCCGGCAGCATCGTCGGCGACCGCGAGACCGATCTGCCCGACATCACCGCCGAATACGCCGCCCGCTATTGCACCGACCGGGCCTTCATCGACGCCGCCACGCGCAAAAGAGCCGAGGGCCTGTATCTGACCGAGACCTGGGTCGATTACATCCTGACCACGGGGGCCAACTGGTCCGGCCCGATCGGCGACTTCCGCCTGGTGGTCGACAAGGGGGCGGCGGACAATCTGGTCAGTTTCTGCGGCGAGGGCGTGCGCAAGATCGGCCCGACCCAGTTCGAGGTCCGCCATCAGAACTGGACGCCGACGCGAGACCTGAGCGTGCTGATCCTGACCGGGCATCGGCTGGAGCAGTGATCTCCTTCTCCCGCAAGGGGAGAAGGACGTGGTAGGGAAACACCGTGTCCACCCCGCCCGAACCCTTCGATTCCGACCGCGATCAGCGCGATGCGCCGCGCATCGGCGGACGGCAGACGCCCAAGGACGCCGCCACCCTGATCCTGACGCGTCGCCATCGGGGCGTGGCGCAGGTGTTGATGGGCCGCCGCGCGCCCGGCCACGTCTTCATGGCGTCCAAATGGGTGTTTCCCGGCGGCCGCATCGACAGGGCCGACTTCACCGCCGCCTCGGCCACCGAACCTTCGCCCGCCGTCATGGGGCGGCTGACGATGGAGGTTCCCGCCCGGCGCGCCCGCGCCCTGACCCTGACCGCCGTCCGTGAAACCTTCGAGGAGACGGGATTGCTTCTGGCCTCTCCCGCCCCCGCCGCCTCGGTCGCCGGGCCGTGGCGCGAGTTTCGGGCCTCGGGCGCCCTGCCCGACCTGGCGGCGCTGAGCTACATCGCCCGCGCCATCACCCCGCCAGGCCGCACGCGCCGGTTCGACGCCCGCTTCTTCATGGTCCCCGCCGAGGCCCTGTTGCACCCCGAACCGACCGCCGGTTCGGGCGAACTGGACGAGATCGCCTGGCTGGACCTGGACGAGGCCCGCGGTCAGGACCTGCCCGCCATCACCCGCTTCGTCCTGGGCGAGGTCAATGAGCGGCTGACCACGCCCGACCGCCCCCTGCCCTTCGTGCGCATGGTGCACGGCAAACACGTGGTCGAGCGGCTGGACTGACCATGGCCGACACGTCCATCACCCTGCGTCTGACCCTGGCCGACCCGGTTCCGGGCGTGCGCTACAGTCTGCAAAAAGACGACATGCCGTTCGAGCCGGCGACGGCGACGGATCGCCCGTTGTCGTTCGACGTGGCCGTCCGCCTGTCCGACGACGGGCGTTTCCTGGGTCCGTTCGTGCGGCGCGAGGGACCGAGGCGACGGTTCGTCTATATCCGCATCGGCCAGTCGGCGGGCGACCACGCCAGCCCCTGGTCGCGGCGCGCCAAGATCGACATCCACGACATTCAGGCCGAGTTGCTGACCTTGGCGCGCGCCGGACGCATGCTGGAGATCACCTTGCCCGGCCGGGGGGCGGACGGCTCGCCGACCTGCGCCACGGTGCGCTCGGCCACGGGCTGGCGCGCGGTCTAGTCGGCCAACGGCTTGGTCGTGTCGAACTCGACCCGCAGCCGCCGGTTCGGGCGGGTCAGTTCATAGACGTAGCTCGCGCCCGGATGCACCTCGACGGCCCAGACATTGGTGGTCGAGACGGCCGCGTTGTTGGCGTTGAACAGGGCGATGGATTCGGCGTCGACCGGAAACTCTTGCCGTTCCGCCGTCCCCGCCGACGTCGTGTCGCCGCCATACCAGTGCAGCACATGGGTGTGGCCGTCGTCGGGATCGCGATGGTCGTGCTTCAGCCGCAGGCCCGTCGCCGTCCGGGTGACAACCCAGGTGCGGCTGCGGTCGTCGCCGACCTGGAAGGGGATGCGGATCTCGGTCGGCGAGCAGTCGCGGACGTGCATCAGCAGTCTCTGGCGGCGGAAATCGGCGTCGGCGGCGTCATCGGTCGTGACCCGCCCCTCGAACCGCTGACCGCACAGGGCGGTCAGATTAGCGAAGAAGGCGTCCTGGGGCGAAGGCGCGGCGGCAGGTCCGGTGGCGCAGGCCGAAAGGGCCAGACTGGACAGGGCCGCGAAAGTTGGGGCGATCAGGGTCAGGGTTTTCATGGCGCCAGCCTAGCCCTTATCGGCCATTGGGAAATGCGGCGGCGCGCCCGGTTGACTTCGAGACGCGCCTGAGTATGTTCCGCGCCTCTCATTTAGCGGCTTTCGCCGTCGCAAAGGTAATTCCGATGGCCAAACCGGCTTCCATCAAGATCCGCCTGAACTCCACGGCCGACACCGGCTTCTTCTACGTCACCAAGAAGAACGCCCGCACCATGACCGAGAAGATGGTCGTCAAGAAGTACGACCCGGTCGCGCGCAAGCACGTCGAGTTCAAGGAAGGCAAGATCAAGTAAGGGTTTCGCCCTCGCTGGATTTCTGAACGCCCGGCTGGATCAGCCGGGCGTTTGCAATTCGGGGTCCGCCCTTCCTTTCGTCATCCTCCGGCGAGCGCAGCGAGACCGGGGGACCCAGCGGCGCCGTAGCGAAGCGAAGGCGACCTATCCGCGATCTGTGTGCGTGACCGTGTCGCGCTCACGCGCGCCGCTGGGTCCCCCGGTCTGCGCGGCTCCGCCGCTTGCCGGAGGATGACGAAAGGAAGAGGGTTTAAGCCGCCCGCGCGATGACCGTATTACGGCCCGCGGCCTTGGCTTCGTAGAGGCCTTCGTCGGCGCGTTTGAGCAGGGCTTCGGGCGTGTCCCCCGTTCCCGCCGTGGCCGCGACGCCGATCGAGACGGTGAGGTTCAGCAACTCACGGCCGCCCAGCACCGGGAAGGGCGCGCCCGCCACGTCGCGACGAATCCGTTCGGCCACCCGCGCGGCGTCCTCCAGGCTGGAGCCGGGCATGACGACCACGAACTCCTCGCCGCCCTGGCGGCACGGCAGGTCGATGGCGCGGACATTGGTGGCCAGGCGCACGGCGAATTCCTGCAACACCTCGTCGCCCGCGTCGTGGCCGAAGCCGTCGTTGACCGCCTTGAAGTGGTCGATGTCCAGCACCAACAGGGCCACGCCCTCGCCGCCATGGGCCGTGCGCCCGACCATGGCCTGCAACTGGCTGGCCATATAGCGGCGGTTGTGCAGGCCGGTCAGGGCGTCGGTGACCGCCATCTCGAGGCTGTAGTCCAGCTTCTCCTTCAGGAAGTCGGTGTAGCGTTTGCGCTTGATCTGGGTGCGCACCCGCGCCGCCAGCTCCTCGGCGTCGACCGGCTTGGACAGGATGTCGTTGACGCCCAGCTCCAGCGCCTTGACCAGGCGCGGCCGATCCGCCGGATCAACCACGGCCAGGATCGGCAGTTTGCGCGTCGCCTTGTCGGTGCGCGCCCGCGCGATCATCCGCAGGCCGTCGAAACTCTCGGCGGAGGCGTTGACGATCATCAGGTCGATGGGTCCCGCCGCGGCCGCCATGGCGGCGTCCGGCGTGGTCTCGAAGGTCGGTCGGTGTTCCTTGACCAGTTGCAGGCCGATCTTCTCGACCTGGCGCGGGTTGTCGTCGACCACCAGCACCCGCCCGCCTGAGCCGCGCAGCCGCCCGCCGGCCTCGGCGTCGACGCCCATGCGGCGGCCGCTCTCCTCGCGCTCGCGCATCTCGTCCATGACCTGTTTCAGGCGGACCAGCGAACGCACGCGCGCGAACAGGATCAGATCGTCCAGCGGCTTGGTGATGAAATCGTCGGCGCCCGCGTCCAGCCCCCGGATGCGGTCGTCGCGCCCATCCAGGGCGGTGACCAGGACGACGGGGATATGCCGGGTCGCCGGATCGGCCTTCAGGCGGCGGCAGGTCTCGAACCCGTCCATGCCCGGCATCATCACGTCCAGCAGGATGATGTCCGGCTGATCGGCGGCGGCGCGCACCAGGGCCGTCATGCCGTCGCCGGCGGTGACGACGTCATAGTATTCCAGCGTCAGCTTGGCTTCGAGCAGCCTGACGTTCGGTTCGACGTCGTCAACGACCAGGATACGCGCACTCACGGCCGACTACCCCAGATGTTTCCGAACGGTGTCGAGGAAATGCATCACCGAGATCGGCTTGGAGATATAGGCCTCGCAGCCGCCCTGGCGGATTCGTTCCTCATCGCCCTTCATGGCGAAGGCGGTGACGGCGACCACGGGGATGTGGCTCAGCTCCTCGTCGTCCTTCAGCCATTTTGTGACCTCCAGACCGCTGATCTCGGGCAGTTGGATGTCCATCAAGATCAGGTCGGGACGATGCAGGCGCGCCAGGGCCAGCGCCTGCAGCCCTTCGCGGGTCTGAAGCGTCTCGTAGCCCTGAGAATCGAGCAGATCATGAAAGAGCTTCATGTTCAGCTCGTTATCCTCGACTATGAGGACCTTCTTGGACATCACCTGATGCGTCGCCTTTCGGAGGGGGCTTTTCGCCTTCTCGACTCGCACTGTGGCGCGCCTGTCTTAAGTTGGGGTGAAGCCGAGGACCCGACGTGAAGGCCATTTGCCGAGACTGTTTCTGGACCGGGGGCGAAGGGCCGCCGGATCGGCGCTGTCCGGCGTGCGAATCCAAGCGCCTGCTGGTCCATGACGAGTTGGACCGGCTGTCCATCGCCCACCTGGATTGCGACGCCTTCTACGCCTCGGTCGAGAAGCGCGACCGGCCCGAACTGCGCGACAAGCCGGTGATCGTGGGGGGCGGCAAGCGGGGCGTGGTCTCGACCGCCTGCTATGTGGCGCGGCTGTACGGCGTCGGCTCGGCCATGCCGATGTTCAAGGCGCTGAAGGCGTGCCCGGACGCCGTGGTGATCAAGCCGTCGTTCGAGAAATACGTGCCCGAGAGCAAACGCATCTTCGGCATGGTCGGCGAACTGACGCCTCTGGTGCAGACCCTGTCGCTGGACGAGGCGTGGATCGACCTGTCGGGCACCGAGCGGCTGAACGGCGGCCCGCCCGCCTTGCAGTTGGTCCGGTTGCAGAAACGGATCGAGGAGGAGATCGGCCTGACAGTCTCCATCGGCCTGGCCCCCAACCGCTTTCTGGCCAAGATGGCGTCCGAGATGGACAAGCCGCGCGGCTTTTCCGTCGTCGGCGCGGCCGAGGCCCAGGCGGTTCTGGCGCCGCGCCCGGTGACCGCCCTGCCCGGCGTCGGGCCGGTGTTCGGCAAGACCCTGCGCAGCGACGGCTATCGCACCATCGGCGACCTGGCCGCCGCCGATCCGCGCGACCTGGTGAAGGCCTATGGCGAGCACGGCCTGCGGCTGCACGACCTGTCGCACGCCCGCGACCACCGCCGGGTCGATCCCGAGCACGACCGCAAGGGCATGAGCGCCGAAACCACCTTCAACGAGGACCTGAGCGACCGCGAGGCGTTGGAGGCCGAGCTGTGGCCGCTATGCGAGAAGCTGGCGTCCAAGGCGCGGCGCGACGGCGTGGCCAGCCGGGTGATCGTGCTGAAACTGCGGCGCACGGACTTCAAGATCCTGACCCGCCGCGTCACCGCGCCCGAACCGGTGCAGACGGCGCGCGCCCTGTTCGCCGCCGGGCGGGCGCTGCTGGCGCCCGAACTGGGCCGCCCCTATCGTCTGATCGGCATCGGCATGGCCGACGTTCAGGACGCCGAGGACGCGCCCGTGCTGTTCGACACGGTCGAAACCCGCAATCTGAAGACCGAAACCGCCATCGACCGGCTGCGCGACAAGTTCGGGCGCGACGCCGTCATGGCCGGACGGGCGTTGAAGGACGGCGGGCGGAAGGTTAAACCCCGCTCCACATCAAAGGAGCCGCCCGAATGAGCATCGCCGCCCGCCTGACCGAACTGGGCATCAGCCTGCCCGAACCCGCCAAGGCGGTCGCCAACTATGTGCCGTTCGTGCGCAGCGGCAATCTGCTCCACATCTCGGGCCAGCTTTCAAACGACGCCTCGGGCGGGATCAAGGGCACGGTCGGCGCCGACGTGTCGCCCGAACAGGCGCAAGCCGCCGCCCGCATGTGCGGCGTCAACCTGCTGGCCCAGATGTCGGCGGCGCTGGACGGCGATCTGGAGCGTGTCGTGCGGGTCGTGAAACTGGGCGGCTTCGTCCAGGCGGCGGGCGACTTCGAGGCCATTCCGGCGGTCATCAACGGCTGTTCGGACCTGATGGTCGAGGTGTTCGGCGACAAGGGCCGCCATGCCCGCTCGGCCGTCGGCGTCTATCGCCTGCCGCTGGGCTTCGCGGTTGAAGTGGACGCCATCGTCGAGGTGAAGTGAACCTTACGGTCCAGGTCCACGAGTCCATCCAATCCATCGGCCGCGCGGACTGGGACGTCTGCGCGGGTCCGACGGGCGATCCCTTCGTCAGCCACGACTTCCTGAACGCCTGCGAGGCCTCTGGCAGCGCGACGCCCCGCCAGGGCTGGGCGGGACGGCACCTGACCGCGCACGACGCGACGGGCGCCGTCGTCGGCGTCATGCCGCTCTGGCTCAAGGGCCACAGCCAGGGCGAATACGTCTTCGATCACGCCTGGGCCGACGCGCTGGAGCGGGCGGGCGGCGCCTATTATCCCAAACTGCTGTCGGCCGTGCCGTTCACGCCGGTGACCGGGCCGCGCCTGCTGGCGGCGACGCAGGCGGCGCGCGAGGCCCTGCTGGCGGGCGCCGTCGCCCTGACCGAACGGCAGGCCCTGTCGTCGCTGCACGTCAACTTCCCGACTCGCGACGAGTGGGAGGTCATGGGTCAGGCCGGCCTGCTGCGGCGGCTGGATATGCAATACGTCTGGACGAACCGGGGCTATGGATCGTTCGACGACTTCCTGGGCGCCCTGTCCTCCTCGCGCCGGAAGACCATCCGGCGCGAGCGGCGTGAAGCCCAGGCCGGGCTGGACATCCGCATCCTGACCGGCGGCGACATCCGCGAAGAGCACTGGGACGCCTTCTTCGCCTTCTACATGGACACCGGGTCGCGAAAGTGGGGGCGGCCCTATCTGACGCGGACCTTCTTCAGCCTGATCGGCGAGACCATGGCCGACCGGATCGCCCTGGTCATGGCCTTTCGCGACGGGCGGCCGGTCGCGGGCGCGCTGAACCTGATCGGACGCGACGCCCTGTACGGGCGGCAATGGGGCACGGTCGAGGACGCGCCCTTCCTGCATTTCGAGCTGTGCTACTACCGAGCCGTGGAGTTCGCCATCGAACGCGGCCTGTCGCGCGTCGAGGCCGGCGCGCAGGGCGAGCACAAGATCGCGCGCGGCTATCTGCCGACGCCGGTGTACAGCGCCCACTACATCGCCCATCCGGGGCTGCGGGCGGCGGTGGCGGACTATCTGGAGCGCGAACGCCCAGCGGTCGAGACCGAGATGGCGGCGATGACCGAGGCGTTGAGTCCGTATCGGCGGGGTTGAGACCTATTTTGATCCTCCCCTGCGAAGCGGGGGAGGATTTCTCAGTCCGGGCGGACCACCATGCAGGTGACGCGGCGTTCGGCCAGGGCGCGGCAGGCGGCGACGGCGGCGTCCTCGGTCAGGCCGGTGAAGCGTGAGCGACGCCACTCGCCGGCCCGCTGGATGTCGCGGCCCGCCTCGGCGAACTGGGTGCGGAAGCGGCGGGCGACCTCGGTCAGCCAGTCGCGGGCCACCTGTTCGTCGCGGAAGGCCCCGACCTGGACGGCCCAGCGTCCGGCGGGCGGACGCGCGGCCTCGCGACGGCTGGTGTTGCGGCGGGTCTGGGCGGGGGCGGCCGTTGAACCATTCAGGGCGGCGGTGACGTCGCCGGCGTTGCGCGTCTGCGACGTCGCGGGCGTCACGCGTTCGACGGCGGGCGGCGGCGCCGGAAGCGAGGCGTAGGAGACGGCGGCCGTTCCACCCTGATCCTCGTCCGTGTCGCTGGCCGAGGCGTATTGCAGCGCGCCGGAGTCCATGCGGGTGTCGACGCCATAGCCGCGCTGTTCAAACACCGTCTGGGCCACGGGGATCAACTGGCCGCGCGCGCGCATCTGTTCGACCTCGAAGCCGACGTCCATCAGTTCGGCGACATGGACGTTGCGCGAGGCCGTGGTGCGGCCGCCCAGGACCACGGTGATCAGCCGCCGACCGTCGCGCACCGCCGAGGCGGCCAGATTATAGCCCGAGGCGTTGGTGTAGCCGGTCTTCAGCCCATCATAGCCCAGGGCGTTCAGCAACAGGCCGTTGGTGTTGCGGTACTGACGGCCGTTGTAGCTCCAGTCGTGCAGGCCGAAGAAACGATAATACTGCGGATAGTCGCGCATCACGGCGCGCGACAGCACGGCCAGGTCGCGGGCCGTGGTGATCTGGCGGCTGTCGGGCAGGCCGTTGGCGTTGACGTAGCGGGTGTCGGTCATGCCCAGGTCGCGCGCCTTCAGCGTCATCATGGCGGCGAAGCGGGCCTCGGACCCGCCGACGTGTTCGGCGATCAGCACCGCCATGTCGTTGGCCGAGCGGATAGCCGTCGCCTTCATGGCGTCTTCCAGGGTGATGGTCTGACCGGCGCCCAGACCCAGTTTCGACGGCGGCTGCGAGGCGGCGCGCGGCGAGACGGTCAGCACGTCGTCCAGCTTGACCCGCCCTTCGGCCAGGGCCTCGAAGGTCAGGTACATGGTCATGATCTTGGTGATCGACGCCGGATAGCGGCGGCTGTCGGCGTGACGCGCGAACAGCACCTCGCCCGTCGTCGCATCCACGACGATGGCGGCGTACTTCACATTGGGGGCCTGGGCGACCGGAGCCGAAGGCGCGGCCGTCAGCAGCGCCAGGGCGATCAGAGCCAGAAAACCGCGACGGACGAGAACGAGCATCAGCGGGCGAAAACCTTCGTCATACTGTGGCGCGGCGACGGCCCCCCGACGCGACGCATGGGAACAGCCTAACATGAACTGAGCGGGTTTCGCGGTGGTTAACCCGGCGTCAACGCGGATTTGACCGCGCGACGACATTTTTGTGCACTGCACAAAAACATCTTGACCTCGGTTCGCACTTGCACCATATGGGCGTCATCCGAGCCGGATTCCCCGGTGCGGGACAGATCATCACGCGGTTCAAACCGCGACCGTTCAGGAGACACGACCATGGCCGACGCCGCCGAAACCGTGAAGAAGACCGTCGAAACCGCCACCGCCCAAGTCAAGGCCCAGACCGAGACCGTCAAGGCCCAGGCCGAGAAGCTCCAAGCCGCCGGCGCCAAGGCCGTTCGTGAAGGCCTGGACAAGTCGATCGCCTCGATCACCGAGCTGAACGCCGAAGGCCAGCGCAACCTGGAAGCCGTCGTCGCCTCGGCCGCCGCCGCCCAGAAGGGCGCCGAAGCCCTGTCGAGCCAGACCGTCGCCTTCGCCAAGAAGTCGTGGGAAGACGGCGTTGCCGCTTCGCAGACCCTGGCCCAGGCCCGTTCGGTCCAGGAGCTGATCGAGCTGCAGACCGGCTTCGCCAAGTCGGCGATGGAGACCTATCTGTCGGAAACCACCAAGCTGACCGAAACCCTGACCGCCTCGGTCAAGGACAGCTTCAAGCCGATCAACGAGCGCGTCACCGCCTCGGTCGAACGCTTCCAGGCCGCCCGCTAAGCCTGACTGACTTTCGTAGACTACCTTAAGGCCCCGGTGGATACGCCGGGGCCTTTTGGCGTCTGAAGGGCGCACCTTTCTTTCGTCATCCTCCGGCGAGCGTAGCGAGATCGGGGGACCCAGCGGCGCGCGATAGCGCGACCCTGTCACGCACTTCTCTGTTGGCTGACATCGCCTCTGCTTCGCTTCGGCGCCGCTGGGTCCCCCGGTCTGCGCCGCTACGCGGCTTGCCGGAGGATGACGAAAGAAGAGAAACGATCGTCTGGCACGGTTCACGCACGGTGTGACTGGACGCATCTACAAATCAGGCCATCATTCCCTATCTGATCCATCGACTCCCCCAAGACGGACTACGAATGCCCAAACCCAGGCCCGGCGACACAGGCGGCGCAGGAACCGCCACCGTCACCGAAACCAAGCCGAAGCTTCAGAGGCCCTCGCTGTATCGGGTGCTGATCCTGAACGACGACTACACGCCGATGGAATTCGTCGTCTATGTGCTGGAGCGGTTCTTCCAGAAGGACCGCGAGGACGCGACCCGCATCATGCTGCATGTGCACCAGCATGGCGTCGGGGTCTGCGGCGTCTTCACCTATGAGGTGGCCGAAACGAAGGTCGCCCAGGTGGTCGAGACGGCGCGCCGCCACCAGCACCCCCTGCAATGCACGATGGAAAAGGACTGAGAGGAACCTTCTGATGCCTTCGTTTTCCCGTCCTCTCGAAGAAACCCTGCACCGCGCGGTGCACTATGCGAACGCGCGTCGGCATGAGTATGCGACGCTGGAGCACCTGTTGCTGGCCCTGGTGGACGACCCGGACGCCTCGACCGTGATGCGCGCCTGCAACGTCGATCTGACGGCGCTGAAGACCGCCCTGACCCTGTATGTCGACAACGACCTGGCAGCCCTGGCTACCGCCGACGGCGAGGACGCCAAGCCGACCGCCGGCTTCCAGCGCGTGATCCAGCGCGCGGTGATCCACGTCCAGTCGTCCGGTCGCGAAGAGGTGTCGGGCGCGAACGTTCTGGTCGCCATCTTCTCGGAGCGCGAGAGCCACGCCGCCTATTTCCTGCAAGAGCAGGACATGACCCGCTATGACGCGGTCAACTACATCGCCCACGGCATCGCCAAGAAGGCCGGATCGGGCGAGACGCGCCCGGTTCGCGGCGGTCAAAGCCCCGAGGACGCGGAAGAAGCCGCCGCCGTCAAACAGGGCGGAGAGGCGCTGGAGGCCTATTGCGTCGATCTCAATGAGAAGTCGCGCCAGGGCAAGGTCGATCCCCTGATCGGCCGCATGGCCGAGGTCGAGCGCTCGATCCAGATCCTGTGCCGCCGCACCAAGAACAATCCGCTTCTGGTCGGCGAACCCGGCGTCGGCAAGACCGCCATCGCCGAGGGTCTGGCGCGCAAGATCGTCAACGGCGAAGTGCCCGACGTCCTGAAGGACGCCACCATCTATTCGCTGGACATGGGCGCCCTGTTGGCCGGGACCCGCTATCGCGGCGACTTCGAGGAGCGTCTGAAACAGGTCGTCAAGGAGCTGGAGAGCCACGACAACGCCATCCTGTTCATCGACGAGATCCACACGGTGATCGGCGCGGGCGCGACCTCGGGCGGGGCCATGGACGCCTCCAACCTGCTGAAGCCGGCGCTGGCGTCGGGCACGCTGCGCTGCATGGGTTCGACGACCTATAAGGAATACCGCCAGCATTTCGAAAAGGACCGCGCCCTGGTCCGGCGGTTCCAGAAGATCGACGTCAACGAACCGACGGTCGAGGACACGGTCAAGATCCTGAAGGGCCTGAAAACCTATTACGAACAGCACCATAAGCTGCGCTACACCGAGGCGGCCGTGCGCACGGCGGTCGAGCTGTCGGCGCGCTACATGACCGACCGCAAGCTGCCGGACAAGGCGATCGACGTGATCGACGAGGCGGGGGCGTCGCAGATGCTGTTGCCGGAATCCAAGCGCAAGAAGGTCATCGGCCAGAAGGAGGTCGAGGCCGTCATCGCCA
>NZ_DAINBO010000042.1:0-15478 GCF_036732845.1 Brevundimonas sp.
AACTGACGCTGGAGAAGCTGGACATCAAGGCCAAACGCGCCCGCTATGTCGGCCGCCCGGCCTCGGCCTCGACCGCCTCGGGCCTGATGAGCCGCCACCTGAACGAACTGAACGTCTTCCTGACCGAAGCCTTCGCCTGATCCCGGACGACGGCTCGCGCCGTTTCCGGGATGACAAGACACGCTGCAACGACCCAAACGAAAGCCTGACCCCATGGCCGACATCCTGACCCCCGCTCTCGGCGAATCCGTCACCGAAGCCACCATCGCCAAATGGACCAAGGCGGCCGGCGAGCCGGTGAGGAAGGACGAACTGCTGGTCGAGCTGGAGACCGACAAGGTCTCGCTGGAGGTCGTCTCGCCCGCCGACGGCGTGCTGGCCGAGATCCGCTTCGCCGCCGGCGACACCGTGACGCCGGGCGCCGTGCTGGGCGTGGTGGCGGAAGGCGCGGCCGCCTCGGCGCCCAAGACCGACGCCAAACCCGCCAAGGCCGCCAAGGCGGACGCGCCCAAGGCTGACGCGCCCGCCGCCGTCGTCGACATTCCTGTGCCGGTCATGGGCGAGAGCGTCGCCGAAGGGACCATGGGCGCCTGGAAGAAGAAATCCGGCGACACCGTCGCCAAGGACGAACTGCTGGTCGAGATCGAGACCGACAAGGTGGCCGTCGAGGTCTCGGCCCCCGCCTCGGGCGTGCTGACCATCGCCGCCGACGCGGGCGCGACCGTCAAGCCCGGCCAGTCGATCGGCAGCATCGCCGCCTCTGCGGCTTCGGGGGGCGACGCCCCCGCCGCGGCTCTGGCTTCGGTCCCCGCCGCCGCGCCGTCGGCTGATGCGCCGCACCTGTCGCCCGCCGTCGCCCGCGTGGCGGCCGAGAACAACCTGGATCCCAAGGCCATCGCCGCCACGGGTCCCAAGGGCAACATCACCAAGGCCGACGCCCTGGCCGCCGTGGGCGCCGCCCCCGCCGTCGCGCCCGCGCCCGCCGCTGCTCCGGTCCCCGCCGCCCCGGCCGCGCCGCGCGCCCTGGCCCCGCGTGAAGAGCGGGTGAAGATGACGCGCCTGCGCCAGACCATCGCGCGCCGACTGAAGGAATCGCAGAATACGGCGGCCCAACTGACCACCTTCAACGAGGTGGACATGACGGCGGTCATGGCCCTGCGCAACGCCTATAAGGAGACGTTCGAGAAGCGCCACGGCGTCAAGCTGGGCTTCATGAGCTTCTTCACCAAGGCGGTGGTTCAGGCCCTGCATGAAATCCCGGCCGTCAACGCCGAGATCGACGGCACGGACATCATCTACAAGAACCACTACGACATCGGCATCGCCGTCGGCACCGAAAAGGGCCTGGTCGTGCCGGTGCTGCGCGACGCCGACCAACTGTCGCTGGCGGGCATCGAAAAGGGCATCGCGGCCCTGGGCAAGGCGGCCCGCGACGGCGCCCTGACCCTGGACCAGCTTCAGGGTGGCACCTTCACCATCACCAACGGCGGCACCTACGGCTCGCTGATGTCGACGCCGATCCTGAACGCGCCGCAGTCGGGCATCCTGGGCATGCACAACATCGTCCAGCGGCCGATGGCCGTGAACGGCGAGGTCAAGATCCGCCCGATGATGTACCTGGCCCTCAGCTACGATCACCGCATCGTCGACGGCAAGGAGGCGGTGACCTTCCTGGTGCGGATCAAGGAACTGCTGGAAGACCCGCAGCGGGCGCTGCTGGACCTGTAAGGGCGATGGCGGCGCAGCCTTGGACGGTCTTCGGCCCCTTCGAGGTTGGACGTGGAGTCTGTCGTGAGAGGCGTGGCAGACTCTGGGACTCAGCGGCTGATGACGACCTGTGCGACGCAGCAGGGGTCTACATCATCGCGACCTCCATCGGTGCTCGCGTCAGGATCGCCTACATAGGCATGACGCACGAACAGGGTCTCTCGGCAGAACTCTTTTCACAGCGGAACGAGCGAGAGGTTTGGCCGAAAGCGTTGGCGCGGCGAGGCCGGGTGAAGGTTTGGCTGTTCGCCAAACGTCATGCGTCACGAGACGGATATGCATACACGGCAAAACTCAAACGGCAGTCGCACCTGTTGGAGCAATTGCTGATCATGCACGCGCGGGCGTCGGGGCATGATCTCGTGAACACCAAGAAGATGAAATCGGCGGTTGGGATAGCTGTGCACGGATTGTTTGGCAGTCGGCCAAGAGGGCGGCCTGCCCAGTCGGTGTTGGCCATCGGTGAAGCGCTGCAGCTTCGCTGACGCCCAAAGGGTGCGATTCTGCACGATCATCGCCATCTGATCGTCAGGCTCCGATAGTGGCCGAATGTGCGCTGAGAGCTAGGCTCTCCGCATGGAATGGATCGCGCGCGCCATTGGAGCCTTCTACGTCTTCGCGGGCGTGGTGCTGATCCGGCAGGCGATCATCAACTGGCGGATGGAGCGGATCTTCGGGACGTTCCTGGAGACGCCGCCCGCCGAGAAGACGGCGGACGCCATCCTGTCGGTCATGGCGGTTCTGGTGTTGGCGTCGGGTCTGACGCTGCTGGCCCTGCATCACTGGGCGGTGATCGCCTTCCTCGCCTGCTGGTTGGTCCAGGCGATCTACCTGCTGTGGGCGTCACGTTGGCATCGGCCGGTTGAGCCGGAACTGATCAGGCTGCGGCGCCAGACCACCAACGCCTTCTTCGCCTACACCGCCGCGACCCTGTTCGTGCTGTGGGCCGCGCGGCGGGGGCTGTTGGGCTGAATCTTGAACGATGCGTAGAGATTTTGTATCTATGCCTATAGATACGGAGAGCGACATGCCCGCGCCCAAGCGTGATCAAGGCGTCATGGACACGGCCCGCGTTTTCACTCATGGCGGAAGTCAGGCGGTGCGCCTGCCGAAGGCCTATCGCTTCTCCGGCAAGGCCGTTCTCATTCATCGCGAAGGCGAGCGGGTCATTCTGGAGCCGATGACGGAAGATCGCGTCAGCCCCGCCGAGCTTAAGGCCATGTGGGCGAGAATCGATCGGCTGGCCGACCCGGACCATCCCTTTCCCGATCCGCCGGAACAGGAGATCGCGTCTCCGCCCGCAAAGTGGTGATGCTCTCTCTGGACAGCGACGTCATCGTCGGTCTCTTGCGAGGTGAAGAGGCTGAGCTGCGCGCCCGGTTCGATCAGGCGCGGCTTTCGGCGACGCCGCTGGGGCTGTCGTCCATTGTCCTGCACGAACTGGTCACCGGCGCCGTCGCCAGCCGGAGACCCGACCGACACCTTGACGCCTTGGCGGTCGTCTCCGAATCCTTCGAGCCGTTGGAGTTCACCGGCGAGGATGCGATCCGCGCCGCCCAGGTTCGAGCCGAACTGGCGAAAGAAGGCCGTCCCATCGGGGCGTTGGACACCCTGATCGCGGGTCAAGCCCTGGCCAGGGACCTGATCGTGGTGACCAGCAATATCCGCCACTTTGGTCGTGTGGCGGGTCTCAAACTCATCGATTGGCGGGTCGGTCCCGACATCATGTCGTCCGATGCGGTCGCGGCGCGGCTGGCTTGATCTAGACCACGCCCCGCGCGCGCAGGGCGGCGACGTCCAGACCCAGTTCACCCAGCACCGCATCCGTGTCCTGGCCCAGGGCCGGGGGCGGGGTCGGGTGGACGCAAGCCTGACCATCGACCCGGATCGGGGAGGCGACGGTGCGGATCGGCGTCGCCAGATCGGCGCGCGGCTGCTCCACGGTCAGGCCGCGATGGATCGCCTGACGTTCGGCGAAGACCTGATCGACGGTGTTGACCGGGCCGCAGGGCACGCCCGCCGTCTCCAGCGCCCGCATCAGCTCGGCCATGGCGAAACGCCGCGTCAGGCCGGCCAACAGCGGCGACAACAGGGTCCGGTTCTCGACCCGGCGGGCATTGGTCTCGAACCGGGCGTCGGTCCCCAGGGCGGCGTCGCCCAGGGCGCCGCACAGGGCGCGATACTGGCCGTCGTTGCCGACCGCGATCACCACCATGCCGTCCGAACAGGGGAAGGGCTGGTACGGCGACAGGTTGGGATGGGCGTTGCCCATGCGGGTCGGCGCCTGGCCGCTGACGAAGAAGTTGGTCGCCTGATTGGCCAGCATGGCCGCCTGGACGTCGAACAGGGCGATGTCCAGATGCGCCCCCGCCCCCGTCTCGCGCGCCCGCAGCAGGGCCGCCAGGATGGCGTTGGAGGCATAGAGACCGGTGAACAGGTCCACCACCGCCACGCCCACCTTCATCGGCTCGGCGCCCGGTGATCCGTCGGGTTGGCCGGTGATAGACATCAACCCGCCCATGGCCTGGATCATATAGTCGTAGCCCGCGCGGGGCGCGTCCGGCCCGTCCTGGCCGAAGCCGGTGATCGAGCAATAGACCAGGGCCGGATTGATCGCCGACAGGGCGGCGTGGTCCAGGCCGTATTTCTTCAGGCCCCCGACCTTGAAATTCTCGACCACCACATGGCTGTCGGCGGCCAGACGGCGGATGATCTCGGCGCCCTCGGGGTTGGCCATGTCGAGAGTGACCGAACGCTTGCCCCGGTTGGCGGCGAAGAAATAGGCGGCGTCGCCGCGCTCGCCCTCGGTCGTCGTTGCGAAGGGCGGACCCCACAGGCGGGTGTCGTCGCCCGCGCCCGGCCGCTCGATCTTGATCACCTCGGCGCCCAGGTCGGCCAGGGCTTGGGTCGCCCACGGCCCGGCCAGGACCCGCGACAGGTCCAGCACGCGAACACCGTCGAGGGGGCGGGGAGAGGCGGCCTGGGTCATGGCGTCTGACTAGCCTGTCCGCCGTCCGCCCGGAAGGCGTTCAGTGCAGCAGGTCGGTCGGCAGGGTCTGGCTGGCCAGCAGGGTCTCCATGCCGTCCCAGGGGTTCGGTCCCTGACGCTCGACCCAGGCCCGCACCATGTCGCGGCCCAGACCGTAGTTGATGATGTAGCTGCGATAGGTCTCGATGAAGCTGAGGCGCTGCCGCGCGCGGGCGCGGTCGGACAGACCGTATTTCTGAAGCTGGTCCAGCGCCGTCTCGCGGTCGATGCGGCCGGCCAGGAAGTCCGAGGCGATGGTGTATTCCGCCCGCTTCAGACGGTCGGTCAGGGCCAGCAGATGCGCGCCGTCCTCGGCCATGGCCGGGTCCAGCCCCGCCAGCGGATACAGGACGCGGGTCTCGTATTCGGTGCGCTCATGACCGGGGAAGGCCAGGTCGATGCCGTAGTTGGCGCTGCCCTCGGCGATCAGGCTCATCGGCGAATAGAGGGGATAGACGCTCATCTCGACCCAGCCCCGCTGCTTGACGAAGGTCTGTTCCAACAGGGCGTTGTAGACGTGGTGGCCCGGATAGCCCTCGTGGCAGCCCAGATCGACGGCGCGCTCGATGTAGATCGGCAGATCGGTGTTGATCTGGATCAGGCTGTTGGCGTCGCCCTTGTAATAATTATAGCCCGACCACGGCTTGTTGTTCACGAACTCCAGGGTGAAGCGCTCGTTCGCGGGCAGGTCGATGTGGCGGGCGGTGCGGGCGCGGCATTCGGCGATGGCGGCGCGCATGACGACGTCCAGCCTGTCCTTGGGAATGACGAAACGGGCGCGGAAGGCCGCCACCCGGTCGCCCAGCGGTCCCGTGCCGGGGACCAGCCGGTCCAGCTCGACCAGGGCCGGGTCATAGGTGCTCAAGGGCGGCGTCTCGGGCCGGACGCCGAACAGGGCCTCGGCCTCGTCGGCGAAGCTCATTTTTTCGCCCGAGATCATGCGCAGGCGCGCGGCGGCGGCCGAGACGTGGGCCAGCAGGTATTTCTTGCGTTGCAGGCTCATGGCGTCCAGCCCGCGATCCGGCACGGCGTTCAGGCGCGCGGTCAGGGCGGCGGCGCCCTGGATCAGTTGGGGAACGGTGCGCGGGTTCGCCTTGGCCGCCGCCAGCCATTCGGGCGGCCCGTAATAGGCGTCGACATAACCTTCCTCGCGTTCGCCCAGCTCCAGGATCAGGGCGACATAGTCGCGGGCGACGGCGTCCAGCCCGTCGGCGGCCGGCGCCGGGGGCGGGACCGAGGCGCAGGCGGCCAGGAACAGCAGGGCGGACATCACAAGGGCGCGCATCGGTCACTCCGGGCGGCGATCGGGAACAGCGGCCGAACGCTAGTGGGTTCGGCGCGGCCCGCCAAGTCGGCGACGGGGATTGAGGCGGCCCCGACCATGCTGTAAGGCCCTTGCTCCCGGCCGGATCGGCCGACGGACGCACCCGTAGCTCAGCTGGATAGAGTGCTGCCCTCCGAAGGCAGAGGTCACAGGTTCGAATCCTGTCGGGTGCGCCATCTCTCCATTCCGATTTGGCCCTTGTCGCCCGTCGCGCCCCGGCGCGGGTTGTGAATCCGCGTGCGGATGGGTTTGATGGGCGCCGACATCGTTCGACCTTCGCCCTGATCGTTCACAGCCTGGGAAACCGCTGATGAAGACCGTGTTCCGCACCGCCGCCGCCGTCTCCGCCCTATTGCTTCTCGCGGGGGGACCGGCCCTGGCGCAATCCGGGACCGCGCCAGCCGCGGCCAACGTCTATCAGCAGCCGCCGGCGCCGATCGCCGACATCCTGGACGCCCGGCCCCTGCCGACGGCCAGCCTGTCGCCGGATCGGTCGACCCTGGCCCTGTACGAACGTTCGGACCTGCCGAGCATCGCCGACCTGGCCGAGCCGATGCTGAGGCTGGCGGGCTATCGCATCAATCCGCGCACCAACGGCCCGGCCGAGAGCCGGACGAGCTGGCTGACCGGTCTCGGCTTCCAACCGGTCGACGGGGGACCGGTTCGCACGGTCATCCTGCCGCGCGACGCGCGCTTCATGTCGCCGGGCTGGTCGCCGGACGGCCGGTCGGTGGCCCTGTTGATGGACGCGCCGACGGGGCTGGAGCTGTGGGTCGTCGACGTCGCCTCGGGCCAGGCGCGCAAACTGACCGACGCCCGCGTCAACGCCGCCTCGGGCGCGGCCTTCGACTGGTCGCCGGACAGCGCCGGGCTGATCGTGCGCATGGTCCCGCAAGGCCGTGGCGCGGCCCCCGACGTCAGCCGCCCGCCCGCCGGGCCGATCGTGGCCGAAAGCATGGGCCGCGCGGCGCCGGTGCGGACCTATCAGGACCTGCTGAACGATGCGGGCGACGAGGCCCTGTTCGACCACTATTTCACCTCGCAACTGACCCTCGTGCCGTTGAACGGCGCGGCGCGGACCCTGGGTGAACCGGCCGTCTATCTGGGCGCGGGCGTGTCGCCGGACGGGCGTTATGTGCTGCGCACCCGCGTCAAACGGCCCTACAGCCGCGTCGTCCCCGCCGGTCTGTTCCCGGCCGAGATCGATGTGATCGACCTTCAGGGGCGCATCGTGCGCCGGGTCGCCGACCTGCCGCTGCGCGACGATGTGCCGACGGCCTTCGACGCCGTGGCGCCGGGACCGCGTTCGGTCCAGTGGCGCGCCGACGCGCCCGCGACCCTGGCCTGGGTCGAGGCCCAGGACGGCGGCGATCCGCGCACCGAGAGCGCCGTGCGCGACCGCGTCTTCACCCTGGCCGCGCCCTTCTCGGCCGCACCCTCGACCCTGATCGACCTGAGCGAGCGGTATGCGGGCGTCGTCTGGGGCGACGCCGACACGGCCGTGGTCAACAGCCGCTGGTTCAACACCCGGCACGAGACGCGCTGGGTCGTCGATCCGTCGCACCCCGGCCAGGGCCGCCAGCTTCTGGAGCGCAACTATCAGGACCGCTACAACAACCCCGGCTCGCCGTTGACCGAGCCGAACGCCCAGGGGTTTTCCGTCATGCGGTTCACGGCCGACGGGCGGGTGCTGGTGACCGGGCCGGGGGCCACGCGCCAGGGCGAATATCCCTTCCTGGCCGCCATGGACCTGACCACGGGCCAGAGCGAGCGTCTGTGGACCTCGGCGTCCGGCGACTATGAGAGCGTCGTCGGCGTCCTGGACGACGGCGCGCGGCGCCTGGTGACCCGGCGCGAGACCCGCGACGATCCGCCGAACCTGTTCGTGCGCGATCTGGACGCCCAGACCGTCGAGGCCCTGACCCGCTTTCCCGACCCGGCGCCGCAACTGGCGGGCGTGACCCGTCAACTGATCACCTACGCCCGCGCCGACGGGGTGCGGTTGTCGGGGAATCTGTATCTGCCCGCCGGTTACGACAAGGATCGCGACGGGCCGTTGCCGCTGGTGATGTGGGCCTATCCGGCCGAGTTCACCGACGCCGCCGTGGCCGGCCAGGTCGTCGACGCCGCCAACCGCTTCGTGCGGCCGGGCGGGGCCAGCCATCTGTTCCTGCTGACCCAGGGCTATGCGGTGCTGGACAATCCGTCGATGCCGATCATCGGCCGCGACGGGACCGAGCCGAACGACACCTATATCGAACAGTTGACGGCCGACGCCGAGGCGGCGGTGAAGGCGGTGGTCGATCTGGGCGTGGCCGATCCCGACCGGATCGCCGTCGGCGGGCACAGCTACGGCGCCTTCATGACCGCCAATCTGTTGGCCCACACCGATCTGTTCCGCACCGGCATCGCCCGGTCGGGGGCCTATAACCGCACCCTGACGCCGTTCGGCTTCCAGTCCGAACAGCGGACCTATTGGGAGGCGCCCGAGGTCTATGACGCCATGTCGCCCTTCGCCTTCGCCGACAAGGTCAATGAGCCGATCCTGCTGATCCACGGCGAGGCCGACGACAACCAGGGCACCTTCCCGGTCCAGACCGAACGCTTCTATGCCGCGCTGAAGGGCAATGGGGCGACCGTCCGCTATGTCGTCCTGCCGCTGGAGGCGCACGGCTATCGCGCGCGGGAATCGGTCGGCCACACCCTGTGGGAGATGGTCCGCTGGCTGGACGCCTATGTGAAGAACGCGCCGCCCCGTTCCGAGGGGCGGTGAGGCGGGCGTTCGACCCGCGTCAGAGGGTCACGCCGCAGGTGCGCATGATCTCGGCCCGCAGCTCGGGCAGGCCGGTTCCCTTTTCCGCCGAGGTCACGGCCACGGCGGGATAGGCCGCGGGGCGTTTGGAGATCGCCTTCAAGGTCGCCTCGGCGGTCTTGAGGGCCTCGTGCGGCTTGATCTTGTCGGCCTTGGTCAGAACGATCTGATAGCTGACGGCGGCCAGGTCCAGCGCGTCCAGGGCCTCGGCGTCCACCGCCTTCAGACCGTGGCGGGCGTCGATCAGCAGATAGACCCGCTTCAGCGTCACCCGGCCGCGCAGATAGTCGCGGCCCAGGTCCTGGAATTTCTTCACCGTGGCCTTTGACGCCTTGGCCCAGCCGTAGCCGGGCAGGTCGACCAGACGCATCCTGCCGTCCAGGTCGAAGAAGTTGACCTCACGCGTGCGGCCCGGCTCGTTCGAGGCGCGGGCCAGTTTGTTCATGCCGACCAGGCCGTTGATCAGGCTGGACTTGCCGACGTTGGAGCGGCCGGCGAAGGCGATCTCGGGCAGGTCGGGATCGGGCAGTTGCTCGATCTTGGCGGCCCCCATGACGAAGGTCGCCTGGCGCTGGAACAGCACCCGCGCCGCCTCGATCTCCTCGGGGGTGAAGTCGTCCATCAAAGCCCGCCCCCGAAAAGGGGTCGCCGGTTTTCGGACAAGGACGGGCGGCAAGCCAAATCAGGCGGCTTTCTTGCGGATGCGGGCGATGAAGTCGTCGATCGGATTCTCGGCGCCGAAGCGGTGCATGATGAAATACTGCTGGATGATCGACAGGATGTTGTTCCACGCCCAATAGACCAGCAGACCCGCCGCGAACGGGGCCATGATGAAGGTGAAGATGATCGGCATCATCTGGAAGATCTGGCGCTGGACCGGATCGGGCGCGGGCGGGTTCATCGCCTGCTGCAGCCACATGGTCAGGCCGTAGAAGATCGGCAGGACGCCCAGGCCCAGCATGCCGACCAACAGGCCGCCGATCAGCGGGACCGAACCCGGGTCCCACGGGATCAGGCCGAACAGGGTCCAGATGTTGGACGGGTCGCGCGCCGACAGATCCTGGATCCAGCCGAAGAAGGGCGCGTGGCGCATCTCGATGGTGACGAACAGCACCTTGTACAGGGCGTAGAAGACCGGAATCTGGACCAGGATCGGCAGACAGCCGGCCAGGGGATTGATCTTCTCCTTCTGATAGAGCGCCATCAGCTCGACCTGCTGCTTCTGCTGGTCGCCTTCGTACTTCTTCTTCAGCTCCTCCATCTTGGGCTGGAGCTTGCGCATCTTGGACATGCTCTCATAGGCCTTGTTGGCCAGGGGGAACATGATCAGCTTGACCACCACGGTCAGGGCCAGGATGGCCAGGCCGAAATTGCCCAAGAGGCCGAAGAAGAACTCCACCACCATGAAGATCGGCCGGGTCAGGAACCACAGCATCCCCCAGTCGATGGCGTAGATGAAGCGCGGCAGGTTCAGGCTGTCCTCATAGCTCTTGAGCACTTCGCTGCGCTTGGCCCCGGCGAACAGGCGCTGGGTTTCGGTGATCTGGCGGCCGGGATTGATGACGCGCGCGGCGCCCAGCATCGAGGCCTCCTGCACCTGGGTCTCGCCCCGGGCGCGGACGCGGAAACCGGCCTGGACCGGTTCGGACTGGTCGGGGATCAGGGCCGCCAGCCAGTATTTGTCGGTGATGCCCAGCCAGCCGCCGGTGGTGTCGTGGTCGATGCGCGGCTTCTTGGCCCAGTCCTTGTATTTGTGCTGCTCGGTGATGAAGCCGTCGCCGCGGCTGAAGGTGCCGATGGCGCCTTCGTGCAGGATCATGTCGCGGCCCAGGCCCGGCGGCACGCCCTGGCGCTCGACCCGGCCGTAGGGGGCGATGCTGATGGCCTGGGTCCCCAGGTTGGCGACCGTGTCGGTGACGGTGAACAGATATTGGTTGTCCAGCGCGATCACGCGGGTGAAGCGCAGGCCGTTGGCGTTGTCCCAGGTCAGGGTCACCGGCGTCGACGGCGTCAGGGTGGAGCCGCCGGTCAACCGCCACAGGGTGTTCGGTCCCGGAACGCCGCCCGGCACATTGGCGCCGGTCCAGCCGAATTGGGCGAAATAGGCGTGCTCCATCCCGGCTGGACGGAACAGTTCGACCGGCGGGCTGTCCTTGGCGATGGTCTCGCGATAGCGGACCAGGAACAGGTCGTCGACGCGGCCGCCCAGCAGCGACAGCGAACCCTTCACGGTCGGGCTTTCGATCGGCACGCGGGCCGCGCGGCCCAGGGCCTGGGCGCGGTCGGTGGTGAAGACCTGTTCCGGCGGGGCGGAGGCGGCGGTCGGATGGTCGCCGGCCTTTTCGACCTGGGCGGCGGCGGCCTCGGCCTGGGCGGCGCGACGGCGCTGGGCCTGCGGCTCCATCACGAAGAACATGTAGAAGCCCATGATCACCGCGGCGCACACGAAGAAGAGGATCGTGTTGCGGGAGTCTTGATTCTGCATCGGGTCAGCGGTCCTGGCCGGGGTGGTCGGCGGGGGTCACGGTCGGGCCTTCCACATGGGAGGCCGCGCGCGGGGTCGCCAGCCTTGTAAGGGTCGATTTCACATCGTCAAGCAAACGGTCCCACGCCCGCTCGGCCGTGCCGCTGCGCGCGATGAACACATAGTCGCAGCCGGGCCGCCCATGGACGGGCGTCAGCGCCCGTGCGGCCTCGCGCAGGCGGCGCTTGGCGCGGTTGCGCGTCACGGCCCCGCCGATCTTCTTGGTGGCGGTGAAGCCCAGGCGGATGGCCGGGTCGCCGTCCTGCCGATCCAACTGCTGGATCAGCACGGCGCCGCGCGCCAGGGAAACGCCTTTGGCGGCCGCCAGGAACTGGGGCCGCCGGGTCAGGCGCAAAAGCTTGAGGGAAGTCGTCATCGCGGCGTCCCTTTCAGGACGCGGCCGATCAGGCCGTCAGGCGCTTGCGGCCCTTGGCGCGGCGGCGGGCGACGATCTTCTGTCCGTTCTTGGTGGCCATCCGCGAACGGAAGCCGTGACGGCGCTTGCGCACGAGTCGCGACGGCTGATAGGTCCGCTTCACGGTCGGCTCCGAAATAAAAGTGTGGCACGGCGGGTCGAAACACGTCCGCCGCAGGAAGGGCGGGCGTATAAGGGGCGAAGGCGCGGGCGTCAAGCCGCGCGAACGGACAAGGACGACTTCAAGCATGGCGAAACGGTCGGCGAAGGAATGGGCGATCCGCCTTCTGCCGCTCGGCGTCATCGCGGGACTGGTCGTGGTCTTCTTCGCCCTGGGGCTGAACCGCTATCTGTCGATGGAGATGATCCGCGAGCACGGGCTGAGCCTTCAGGCCTATGCGCGCGAACATTATTGGCAGGCGCTGATCGGCTTCATCCTGGTCTATGCCCTGGCTACGGCCTCGACGATTCCGGGACCGGTCTTCCTGACGCTGCTGGGCGGAATGATGTTCGGGCCTTGGGTCGGAGCGCTGGCCCAGTCGACGGGCGCCACGCTCGGCTCCATCGTCATCTATCTGGTCTACCGCACGGCGCTGGGCACCTGGCTGAGGGCCAAGTTCAAGGCCGACGCCGGGATCATGGATCGGATCACCACCGGCATCGACCGCAACGCCTTCGTCACCCTGTTCACCCTGCGCGTCATCCCCAGCGTGCCCTTCGTCCTGATCAACGCCGCCGCCGGCATGGTGGCCGCGCCGCTGAAGCCCTACATCGTCGCGACCTTCCTGGGGCTGCTGCCCTCGACCACCATCTACACCTGGATCGGCTCCAAGCTGGGCGAGATGATGCGGGCGGGCGTGCGGCCCGACCTGGAGACCCTGGTGCGGCAGTTCTTCTGGCCGTTGATGGGGGTGGCCTTCCTGTCGCTGTTGCTGCCGCTGTTCATCAAGCTGTGGCAGAACTGGCGCAAGCGGCGGGAGGCGGCGGCGTGAACATCCTGGCGGCCCGCATCCGCGAACGCCTGAACCTGCTGCCGCCGGGCTGGCGGCCGCATCCGCCGGACGGCATGTCGTCGCGGCTGTTGGCGCTGACGGCGGTCTTCACCGTGGCGGTCGAGCTGTTGATCGTCATGCCCAGCGCCGCGTCCTTCCACGAACGGTGGCTGCGCGACCGGCTGCAGGCGGCCGAGCTGGCCTCGGTCGGCGTCGAGGCCCTGCCCTACAGCGCCGTCGAGGACGAGACGGCGGCCGAGCTGATGCGGATCGGCGGGGTCCAGGCCGTGGTCGTGGGCGAACAGGGGGTGCGGCGCCTGCTGCTTCAGGCCCCCAACCTGCCGCGCGCGCCCGACCTGATCGATCTGAGGCGCGATACGCCCGGCGCGCGGGCGCTGGACCCGTGGCGCACTCTGTTCGGCCACCCCGACCGGTCGATCCGGGTGCAGGCGCGGCCGCGCTACCGCTCGGGCGACTTCATCGAGATCCTGACCCCGGCCGAGCCGCTGAAGGTCGAGCTGAGGGCCTTTCTGCTGAACAGCCTGTTGGCTTCGCTGCTGATCGCCATCGTGGCGGGCGGTCTGCTGTACGCCGGTCTCAGCTATCTGGTGCTGCAGCCGCTGCGGCGCGTGACCCGCTCCATCGAACGGTTCGCCGCCGATCCCGAAAGCCCGGCCGAGACGCCGTCGGATCGTCACGACGAGATCGGCCGCGTCGAGCGCGAACTGGCGGTCATGCAGGACGAGGTGCGCCATGCCCTGCGCTCGCGCGCCCGGCTGGCGGCCCTGGGCGAGGCGGTGGCCAAGATCAACCACGACCTGCGCAACATGCTGACCTCGGCCCAGATGGCGTCCGAGCGTCTGGCGGGTTCGGCCGATCCGACGGTGGCCAAGGCCTTGCCGCGCCTGGAACGCGCCCTGGGCCGCGCCGCCGCCCTGTCGCGCAATGTGCTGGAGTACGGCCGAAGCGAGGAGCCGGCGCCCCAGGCGGCCAAGGTCGCCCTGGCCGGCGCCCTGACCCTGGCGGCCGAGGACGCGGGGCTGGACGCGTCCGGCGTGCGGCTGGAGAAGCGGCTGCCCGCGCGGTTCGCGATCCAGGCCGACCCGGACCAGTTGCACCGCATCCTGGTCAATCTGATGCGCAACGCCCGTCAGGCGATCGAGACCGACGCCCTGCGTCCGCCCGCCCGGCAGGGGCGGGGCGTCGTCCATGTGACGGCTGAAACGGACGGCGCCCTGGCCGTGATCCGCATCGCCGATGACGGGCCGGGCATACCGCCGCGTCTGGCCGAACGGCTGTTTGAACCCTTCGTCAGCGGCCGGACCTCGGACGGCACGGGTCTGGGCCTGACCATTTCGCGCGAACTGGCGGCGGGCCACGGCGGCGACCTGCGGCTGGCGGCGTCGGGACCGGACGGGGCGGTGTTCGAGCTGCGGCTGCCGCTCTAATCCAGGCCGTCGTCGCTGACGACGAAGGCGCGGCCTTCCTTCCTGGCCAGGCGGGCCAGTTCGTCCTGAACCACCTGCCAGCGGCGCAGGCGCTCGTACGAGACCATGTGTTCGGGCGAGGATTTCAGCCACCCCCGGAACTCCTCGGTCTGGCGGCCGACGTCGGGCGCGCGCGGATCGGGAAGGTTGGGCACCTTCGGCAGGCGCACGGCCACGTCCGCAGGGACGGGAAAGGCGCCGATGGAGGTCGACAACATCATGACGGCCGATGATTAGACGAACCGCGTCGTCCGTAAAGCGGCGCCTCGACCTTTGCTGGGGAAAGGCGTTGACTGGGGCGATACGCCATGAGGTGCAAGCCGTCGCACCAACAGGGAGTCTTCCGATGGTCCGTCTTTCCGTCCTCGCCGCCGTTCTGATCGCCGCCGCTCCGGCCGCGGCCCAGACCACGACGTCGCCCGCGACCACGACCACGCCGGGAATCGTCTCCAAGGCGGTCGATCCCTACGCCCCGACCGATCCGGTCGAACTGGAGGCCTGGCTGCGCGCGCGCGGCGAAGCCTACCACCGCGCGCCGGACGCCCAGCAGGACCCGACCGAACTGGCTCAGACGGCCTCGCTGAACGCCGAGATCGCCGCCCGCAACGATCGCGCCGAGGCCCAGGAGCGGGCCGACGCCGCCGACTATGCGGCCGCCCAGGCCAAATATGAGGCCGCCGCCACGGCCCATGCCGCCGCCGCGTCCGCCGCCGCCACGGCCCAGGCCAACTATGAGGCGGACCTGCGCGCGTCGCAGGCGGCCCAGGCCCAGTATGAACGCGACCAGGCCGACTGGCGCCGTCGCGTCGCCGCCTGCCAGGCCGGCGTCCGCTCGGCCTGCGCGCCGAGCCAGTGAGACCGCCGATCACAGGGACCTAGGACGTGAAAACGGTCTCGCCGGTCGCCGACGGCGGACGGCCTAATTTCCGTCAACCCTCTGCTGGAAGAAGAGGGTCCTGCGCGTTGGCGCCGTTCCCGGTTCGTGACAGCCTTCGTCCCCGCGAGACCGTATGACTGATCATCCGCCGCCCAAGACGCCTGAAGACCCAAGGGCCGACCGCCCGCTGCCCGGCGGGCGGGTCGCGGTGTGGCGGCATCCGCTGTGGGTGCGCTGGACCCACTGGATCAA
>NZ_DAINBO010000043.1:0-15153 GCF_036732845.1 Brevundimonas sp.
CCTATGGCGGCGGCATCTTCGGCGGCCAGACGCACAGCCAGTCGCCGGAAAGCCTTTTCACCCACATCTCAGGCCTGAAGGTCGTCATCCCGTCCAATCCCTATGACGCCAAGGGTCTGTTGACCGCCGCCATCGAGGACGACGATCCGGTCGTCTTCTTCGAGCCGAAGCGTCTGTACAACGGCCCGTTCGACGGCTGGCACGAAAAGCCGGTCTCACCGTGGAAGGCCCAGGACCTGGCTCAGGTGCCGACCGGCAAATACGTCGAGCCGCTGGGCAAGGCGCGGATCATGCGCGAGGGCGCCGACGTCACCGTCCTGGCCTACGGCACCATGGTCTGGGTGTCGCTGGCCGCCGCCGAACACGCGGGCGTCGACGCCGAGGTGATCGATCTGCGCTCGCTCGTGCCGCTGGACATCGAAGCCATCGAGGCCTCGGTCAAGAAGACCGGCCGCTGCGTCATCGTGCACGAGGCGCCCAAGACAAGCGGCTTCGGCGCCGAGCTGTCGGCCCTGGTCCAGGAGCGCTGCTTCTATCATCTGGAGGCGCCGATCGCGCGGGTGACGGGCTGGGACACCCCCTATCCGCACGCCTTCGAGTGGGAGTATTTCCCCGGTCCCGAACGGGTGGCCGACGCCTTGAAAGCCGTCATGAGCGGGGGTCGCTGAGATGGGTCGTTACGTCTTCAAACTGCCCGACGTGGGCGAGGGCACGGCCGAGGCCGAATTGGTCGGCTGGCACGTCAAGGTCGGGGACATGGTCGGCGAGGACCAGATCGTCGCCGACGTCATGACCGACAAGGCGACGGTGGAGATCACCTCGCCGGTCGGCGGCAAGGTCACGGTGCTGCACGGCGAACCCGGCCAGATGCTGGCCGTGCGCGGGCCGCTGGTCGAGTTCGAGGTCGAAGGCGCGGGCAATGCGTCGGCGGACGAACCGGTCCCGGCGCCCGCTCCGGCGCCCAAGGCCGAGGCCGCCCCGGCGCCCGCCGCCCAGCCCGAACCGGCCCCCGCCGCCGCGCCCGTCGCGGCCTCCGGCGCCAACTATGTCTTCAAACTGCCCGACGTCGGCGAAGGCACGGCCGAGGCCGAGCTGGTCGGCTGGCACGTCAAGGTCGGGGACGCCGTCTCCGAAGACCAGATCCTGGCCGACGTCATGACCGACAAGGCGACGGTGGAGATCACCTCTCCCGTCTCCGGCGTCGTCGTCGCCACTCACGGCGAGGCGGGCCAGCAGGTTCCGGTCGGCGGCCCCTTGGTCAGCTTCAAGGTCGAGGGCAAGGGCAATGTGGCTGAGGCGCCCGTGGCCGCCAGCCCCTCTACCGCTTCGCGGTCCCCCTCCCCGCAGGGCGGGGAGGAAAAACCCGCGCCATCCTCTCCTCCCCGTGAAACGGGGAGGGGGACCGGCGCAGCCGGTGGAGGGGCTGCGTCCGCGCGCACCATTCCCGAAGCCTTCACCACCCGCGTCGCCGGGCAGCGCCCCCTGGCCTCGCCCGCCGTGCGCCACCGCGCCCGCGATCTTGGGATCGAGCTGCAGTTCGTGCCCGGCTCGGGTCCCGCCGGACGCATCGAACACGGCGACCTCGACGCCTATGTCGCCTCCGGCGGGCGCGGTTCGCCCGTGGGCGGATCGACCGGCTCCGCCTATGCCCAGGCGCAAGGGACCACCGAGGTCCGCATCATCGGCCTGCGCCGCAAGATCGCGGAGAAGATGGCCGAGAGCGTGCGCCGCATCCCGCACATCACCTATGTCGAAGAGATCGACGTCACGGCCCTGGAAGAGCTGCGCGCCCATCTGAACGCCGAGGCGAAGAAGACCGGCAAGGCCAAGCTGAACCTGCTGCCCTTCATCGCCCGCGCCATCGTCGTGGCCCTGAGGGACCAGCCCCAGATCAATGCCACCTATGACGACGAGGCGGGCATTCTGACCCAGCACGCGCCGGTCCATCTGGGCATCGCCGCCCAGACGCCGAACGGCCTGATGGTGCCGGTGGTCCGCCACGCCGAGGCGCTGGACCCCTACGCCACGGCGGAAGAGATCGCCCGCGTCTCGGGCGCCGCCAAGGCGGGCACGGCCAAGCGCGAGGAGCTGTCGGGCTCGACCATCACCATCACCTCGCTGGGGACCCTGGGCGGCGTCGTCCACACCCCGATCATCAACCACCCCGAGGTCGCCATCGTCGGTCCCAACAAGATCCAGGAGCGGGTGGTGGTCAAGGACGGCCAGATGGTGGTCCGCAAGATGATGAACCTGTCTTCCAGCTTCGATCACCGCATCGTCGACGGCCACGACGCGGCGGTCTTCGTGCAGCGGATCAAGGGCCTGCTGGAGCACCCGGCGACGCTGTGGATGGGGTGAGGGCGGTGCGGCGCGCGCGCCCACGCGCACCGTTTTCGTCCTACTGATCCAGGCCCTCGCCGCCCGGGCGGCGGCGCCAGGACCCGTGGAACTGTTTCGTCTAACCGTGTTACTCTTGCAATGTTAGGCGTCCAGCAGGAGGGCGATCATGGACGAAGTGAGCATTGAAGAGCTGAAGGCGACTGCCGAACGCAACGTTCCAAAGGCGTTTTTCGATTATCTGCATTCCGGCAGTTGGTCGGAATCGACCAAGCGATCCAACCACGACGACCTTCAGGAAATCACCTTCCGTCAGCGGGTCGCCACCGACATGAGCAATCGCTCGCTGGCGACGACTATGGTCGGCGAGGCGGTCTCGATGCCGGTCGCGCTGGGACCGGTGGGCTTCACCGGGATGCAGCACGCCCGAGGCGAGATCCTGGCGGCCCAGGCGGCCGAGGCGGCGGGCGTTCCGTTCACCCTGTCGACCATGAGCATCTGTTCGATCGAGGACGTCGCCGAGGCGACAAGCCGTCCCTTCTGGTTCCAGCTCTATTTCATGAAGGACCGGGACTTCGTGGCGGACCTGCTCAAGCGGGCGCATGACGCCGGATGTTCGGCCCTTGTCGTCACCCTGGACTTGCAGATGGTCGGGGTCCGCTATTCCGCCTTCCATGACGGCATGGCGGGCGACGCCATCGGACCCAAGATCAAGTCGGCCCTCGAAATGGCGCTGCACCCCAAATGGGGCATCGAGATGCTGATGGGCGGCAAATACACCTTCGGCAACATCATCGGCCACACCAAGAGCATCAGCGGACTGGGCGATGTCGCCGGCTGGGTCGATGAACAGTTCGACCAACGCCTCAGCTTCAAGGACCTGGACTGGATCCGCAAACGCTGGGACCGAAAGATCATCCTGAAGG
The DNA here is from genome assembly GCF_036732845.1 of Brevundimonas sp. Taxonomy (GTDB): domain Bacteria; phylum Pseudomonadota; class Alphaproteobacteria; order Caulobacterales; family Caulobacteraceae; genus Brevundimonas. The sequence goes on from NZ_DAINBO010000043.1 coordinate 3,264, forward strand.
GGATCATCGACAAGGACGACGCCATCCTGGCGCGGGATTTCGGGGCCGACGCCATCATCGTGTCGAACCATGGCGGACGACAGTTGGACGGCGCCCCCTCGACGATTTCCGCGCTGGCGCCGATCGTCGACGCCATCGGCGGCGGCCGCACCGAGATCTTCATGGACAGCGGCATCCGCTCCGGTCAGGACGTGTTTCGCGCCATCGCCTCGGGCGCCAAGGGGACCCTGATCGGGCGGGCCTACAACTATGGTCTTGGCGCCCACGGCAAGGCTGGGGTGACCCGCGCGCTGGACATCATCCGCGATCAGTTGGATCGCACCATGGCCTTCTGCGGCGAGACCGACATCAATGATGTCGGACCCCACAATCTCTTTTCCTCGCCCTTCATGGAGCTGCCGAAGGGTTAGGGCGGTCTGGCGGGTTTCGCATCGGCCACGGCGCGGCTAGAACGCGGCCATGACCGAACAGATCAAAACCAAAGTCCTCATCATCGGCGCCGGGACCGGCGGCTATGTGGCGGGCATTCGTTGCGGCCAACTGGGGCTGGAGACCGTGCTGGTCGACGGCGGCGACGGCCTGGGCGGCACCTGTCTGAACGTCGGCTGCATCCCGTCCAAGGCGGTGATCCACGCGGCCAACAAGTTCGAGACCGTGGCCAAGGCGGCCAATGGCGGGACGCTGGGCATCACGGCGTCCAAGCCCTCTATCGACCTGAAACAGACGGTCGCGTGGAAGGACGGCGTCGTCAAGAAGCTGAACGCCGGGGTGGCGGGCTTGCTGAAGAAGGCCAAGGTCAAGGTCATCAAGGGCTGGGCGACGTTCAGCGACGCCAAGACCTGCACGGTCAAGACCGACGACGGCGAGATCACCATCAGCGCCGAACACGTCATCCTGGCCACGGGGTCCGAGCCGGTCGAACTGCCGTTCCTGCCGTTCGGCGGCGACGTCATCTCCTCGACCGAGGCCCTGTCGTTGGACAAGGTGCCGGGCAAGCTGGTGGTCGTCGGCGGCGGCTATATCGGGCTGGAACTCGGCATCGCCTTCCGCAAGCTCGGAGCGGAAGTGACCGTGGTCGAAATGGCCGAGCGCATCCTGCCGCTCTACGACAAGGCCCTGACCGATCCGGTGACCAAATGGCTGGAGAAGCACGGCGTCAAACTGCTGCTGGGGGCCAAGGCCGGGTCGTTCGAAAAGGGCCAGCTCAACGTCACGACCCGGGACGGCGAGGCGGTCAAGCTGGACGCCGACAAGGTGCTGGTCACCGTCGGCCGCCGCCCGCGCACGAAAGGCTGGGGGCTGGAGAACATGGGCGTGGCCATGGCCGGGCCGTTCGTGAAGATCGACGACCGCTGCGCGACCTCGATGAAGAACGTCTGGGCCATCGGCGACCTGACCGGCGAACCCATGTTGGCCCACAAGGGCAGCGCCCAGGGCGAGGTCGTGGCCGAAATCCTGGCCGGTCACGACAAGCGCTTCGATCCGGTGACCATCGCCGCCGTCTGTTTCACCGAGCCGGAGATCGTCTCGGCCGGCCTGGGACCGAACGACGTCGAGGGCCATGACGACGTGATCCAGGCGGTCTTCCCGTTGATGGCCATCGGCCGCGCCCTGGCCATCGAGGCGGGCGACGACGGCGGCTTCGTGCGGGTGCTGGCGTCCAAGACCGACCACCGCCTGCTGGGCGTCCAGGCCGTCGGCCAGCACGTGTCGGAACTGTCCAACAGCTTCGCCCAGATGCTGGAGATGGGCGCGGTGCTGGAAGACGTGGCCGGCGTCATCCACGTCCACCCGACCCTGGGCGAGGCCTTCCATGAGGCGTCGCTGCGCGCCCTGGGGCACGCCATCCACATCTGACGCTTCAGGCGGCCGCGCGGCCCGCCTGTGACGCCTCTATGGCCGTCAGCAGGGCCTGGATCTCGATCGGCTTGGCGACCGAATGGTCCATGCCGGCCTGGCGATACGCCTCGATCTGCTGGGTCATGACATTGGCGGTCAGGGCGATGATCGGCGTGCGCGTACGCGGCGCGTCGGCCTCTTCGGCCCGGATGGCGGCGGCGGCCGTCGGCCCGTCCATGACCGGCATCTGCACGTCCATCAGAATCAGGTCCCAGTCCCCCGCGCGCCACGCCTCGACCGCCTCGGCGCCGTTCTCGACCAGATGCGGCGTGATGCCGATCTGACCCAGCAACAGCGTCAGCACCTGGCGGTTCACGGGATGGTCCTCGGCGGCCAGGACGCGCAGGCCGCTGCCGTCGAAGGCGACGGCCGTCTCAATCCTCGTTTCAGGCCGTTCCAGGCCCGGCGCATTCTCGGCCCGGCGCAGCGGCAGGCGCGCCTCGAACACCAGGCCGTGCGGATCGGCGTGGCGGGCCTGGATCTCGCCGCCCATCAGCCGGGCCAGGTCGTCGCAGATCGACAGGCCCAGGCCGGTGCCGCCGTAACGGCGCGTCGTCGAGCCGTCGGCCTGGACGAATTTCTGGAACAGGCGCGGCAGTTGTTCGGGCGTCACGCCCGGTCCCGTATCGGCCACCGTCAGCACCAGCCCCGCGTCATCGGCGTCGGCGATCACCGAGACCCGGCCCCGCTCGGTGAATTTGACGGCGTTGGAGATCAGGTTCGCCAGGATCTGGCGCAGGCGCGTCGGGTCGCCGGTCCAGGCGCCGACGGCGGCCGGCGTGACCGAAACCTCGAACCCCAGCCCCTTGCCCTCGGCCAGGGCGCGGAAATTGGCCTGGGTCTGGTCGACCAGGGCGCCCAGGTCGAACCGCGTCTCCTCCAGCTCCAGCTTGCCGGCCTCGATCTTGGCCAGGTCCAGGATGTCGCCCAGGATGTGCAGCAGCGACCGGCCCGACTGGGTGATCACCGTCAGCCGCTCGCGTTGGCGCGTCGGAAGATCGTCGGCGGCCATGGCCTGGGCCATGCCCAGAATGCCGTTCAGCGGGGTGCGGATCTCGTGGCTCATGGTCGCCAGGAACCGGCTCTTGGCCTGGTTGGCCTCTTCGGCGTGGGCGCGGGCGGCCTCGGCCTCGCGGAACAGGCGGCTGATGTGGCTGAGGATCGTCAGGCCGACGAAGACCAGGAACACGCCCGCGAAGGTGATCTGCACCGTCTCGAACGTCGTCAGGCCCGCCCGCGCGGCGCCCACGGGCAACAGCATCAGATAGAAGGCCTGGGGGATCAGGGCGGTCGCCACCATGGTGCGCGAGCCGGGGCTGATCATCACCGCGTTGACGATGACCCCGCCCAGCACCATCGTGCCGCAGGCCACGCCGAGCAGGGAGCCGGACAGGATCTCGGCGGCGCCATAGGCGCTGAAGGCGACATTGTTCAGAAAGGTCTGAGCCAGGCACAGCCGCACGTACTGGCGTTGCGACAGACGCCGGGCGAGGGCGCCGTCGGGGTGCAGACGCCCTTCGATGACCTGAAGCAGGCCATAGACCGCCAGCCAGCCCAGGGCGAACGACCAGGACGTCAGCGGGAACGACACCGCGGCGATGACCGCGCCGATGACCAGCCGAGACCGCCATTGCCGCGAACGCCGGGCCATGGACTCGGCGATCCCACGAATCTCTGATTCCCGCATGACGCCTCCGACCGACAGATTGGTCGGTGCGCAAGCCGCCGTAAAGACGCGTCGATGCAAGCCGGAGGCGAAGGCCGCCGCCCGAAGACGGCGACCGCGTCAGGCCGGGCGCAGATCCGGCGGGGTGGCTTCGGCGGTCAGGGCGGCGATGGCCTCCTCGACCGTCAGCAGCTCCTGCGCCTGGCTGCCCAGACGACGCAGGGCGACCTTGCCCTCGGCGGCCTCGTTCCTGCCGACGACGGCGATGACCGGGACCTTGCCGACCGAGTGCTCGCGCACCTTGTAGCCGACCTTCTCGTTGCGCAGGTCGGTCTCGACGCGCAGACCGGCGGCGCGGAATTTGGCCGCCACTTCCTCCGCATACGGATCGGCGTCCGAGGTGATGGTCGCCACCACCGCCTGGACCGGCGCCAGCCATAGCGGGAAAGCCCCGGCGTAGTTCTCGATCATGATGCCGATGAAGCGTTCGAAACTGCCCAGGATGGCTCGATGCAGCATGACCGGCCGGTGCTTGGCGCCGTCCTCGCCGATATATTCCGCACCCAGACGATCAGGCAGGACATAGTCCAACTGGATCGTGCCGCAGGTCCATTCGCGGCCGATGGCGTCCTTGACCACGAAGTCCAGCTTGGGCGCGTAGAAGGCGCCGTCGCCCTCGGCGATGACCGGTTCGACCCCGGCGGCGCGGGCCGCCTCGGCCATCTGGGCCTCGGCCTTGTCCCAGAATTCGTCCGATCCGGCGCGCACCTCGGGCCGGGTGGCCAGGTTGATGTAGGCCGTCTCCATGCCCAGGTCGGCGTGAACGCTGCGGGCCAGTTCGATGAACCGGGTCGTCTCCTCGACGATCTGGTCCTCGCGGCAGAAGATGTGGGCGTCGTCCTGGGTGAAGCCGCGCACCCGCATCAGGCCGTGCAGGGCGCCCGACGGCTCATAGCGGTGGCAGGCCCCGAACTCGGCCATGCGCAGCGGCAGTTCGCGATACGACCGTTGGCCCTGGTCGAAAATCTGCACGTGGCCGGGGCAGTTCATCGGCTTGAGCGACAGGGTCTCGCCCTCGACCGTCTCGCAGACGAACATGTTCGGCCGGTATTTGTCCCAGTGGCCCGAGGCCTCCCAGAATTTGCGGTCCAGCACCTGGGGCGTCTTGACCTCGACGTATCCGGCGGCGGTCAGGCGGCGGCGCATATAGGCCTCGATCACCTGCCACAGGGTCCAGCCCTTGGGATGCCAGAAGACCATGCCCCGGCCCTCTTCCTGCATGTGGAAGAGTTCCATCTGGCGGCCGATCTTGCGGTGATCGCGTTTCTCGGCCTCCTCTAGACGCGTCAGATAGGCGTCCAGGTCGGCCTGGTTGGCCCAGGCCGTGGCGTAGATGCGCTGAAGCTGTTCGCGCTTGGAATCGCCGCGCCAATAGGCCCCGGCCACCTTGGTCAGCTTGAAGGCCTTGCCGACGAATTTGGTCGTCGGGAAATGCGGCCCGCGGCACAGGTCGGCCCAGTTCCCCGTACGATAGACGGTGATGGTCTCGCTCTCGGGCAGGTCGCGGATCAGTTCGGCCTTGAAGGTCTCGCCCTTGGCCTCGAACATTTTGATCGCTTCGTCGCGGCTCCAGACCTCGCGGACCAGTTTTTCGTCGCGGTCGACGATTTCGGCCATGCGCTTCTCGATGGCGGCGAAGTCGTCGGTCGAGAACGGCTCCTCGCGGAAGAAGTCGTAATAGAAGCCGTCCTCGATGGCCGGGCCGATGGTGACCTGGGTTCCGGGGAACAGCTCCTGCACCGCCTGGGCCAGGATGTGGGCGGCGTCGTGCCGAATGGTCTCCAGCGCCTCGGGGTCCTCGCGGGTCAGCAGGCGGAAGTCGCCGCCGATCTCCAGCGGCCGGTCCAGGTCGCGCTGCTCGCCGTTCAGTTCGACCAGCGCCACGCGCTTGGCCAGGCTGGGCGAGATGGAGGCTGCCACGTCGCGGCCCGTGGCCGTGGGCGGAAACTGGCGCACGGCGCCGTCGGGGAATTTCAGGTCGATCATCGGTCAGGTTTCTTCGTGGGCGGCGGCACCGGGTCGTATCCCGAACCGCCCCAAGGATGGCACTTACACAGGCGCCGCACGGTGAGCCATCCCCCCTTGACCGGCCCGTGCTGGATCAGGGCGTCGCGGCCGTAGTCCGAACAGGTGGGCAGGAACCGGCACGACTGGCCGAAAAAGGGGCTGAGCGTCAGCTTGTAGCCGCGATGGGCCAACCGCACGCCGCGTTCATAGAGGTTTCCGCCGGTGGCCATATCGGGCGCTTATCCCTTGCCTTGAGGGCGCGGGCAATGCCGATCAGGCCGTGCCGGCGCGTCGAGTTCGCGCGGCGTCGGGCGGCGTCTCGCCCGGAATCTCGTCCGACGGGGGCCAGCCCGGGACGCAACCGTCCAGCCGCGCCCGCAGGGCGTCCTCATGGGCCTTCAACAGGGCTTCGACCGCGACCAGGGTCGAGGCGTGGCGCGCCGGATAGTCCGCGACCAGCTTCAGGGCGCGCAGCCCCTCGAACCGGCCCTCGGGTCCGTCGCCGCCGTGTTTGAGCATCAACAGCATGTCGTCGCGCGCCTCGCGCACCTCGTCCAGGGTCGCGCCGACGGCGACCTCGCCGACGATGGCCGCCGCCGCCTGGCCCAGGGCGCAGGCCTTCACGTCCTGGGCGTAGTCGCTGATGCGGCGGTCGCCGTCGATGCGCACGTCGACGACGGCCCTGGACCCGCACAGTTTGGCGACCTGTTCGCCCGTGCCGTGCGGCAAATCCAGGCGACCCGCGCGCGGCATATTGGCCGCTAGCGACAGGATGCGCGCGCTGTAGAGGGCGTCGATCATGGGAGGCAACATAGGCGATCCTCCCACGCGGCGGGAGGGGGAGGCGGACAGAGGGCGTCCACCCTCCCCATCAAGGGGAGGGAGAAAGGGCGTTACTGCAGCGAACTCCACGTCCGCGCCGTCTCGGCCGGGGCGGCGGCGGCGGCCGTCTGGCCGCGCTGGCGCAGCCATTCCAGATTGCGGTCGGCGGCCTCGGGCGGCAGGTCGCGGCGCAGGATCTGCTCGGCCTCGGCCATCTTGCCTTGCAGGCCCAGCACCATGGCCAGGTTCAGCCGCGTCTTCAGCGTGGCGTCCGGCCGGGCGGCGGCGCGGCGCAACAGGGTCTCGGCCGAGGCCGCGTCGCCCGATCCGGCCAGGGCGACGGCGGCGTTGGCCAGGATGTCGGGATTGTCCGGCGACAGGCGCAGGCCTTCGTTCCAGGCGGTGCGGGCGTCGTCGGTGCGGCGCACCTGCTGATAGGCCACGCCCAGAAGCGACAGCGGCCGCCAGTCGTTCGGCGCCAGGCCGCGCGCCTTCTCCAGGCTGGCGATGCCGTAAAAGGCCTGGCCGCGCGCGATGTGGGCGCGCCCGACCTCCAGCAGGGCCTCGACATTGTCGGGTTGCAGCAGCAGCACCTGACCGGCGGCCTGGACGGCCTGGTCGTTGTTGCCGATCTCACGCAGCGCGCGCGACAGCTTGACCCCCGCCTCAGCGTCGGCGGGGTTGATCTCCTGCTGGGCGGCCCAGAAGACCGAGCGCGACAAGGGATCCATCCGGTCGTAGGCGGCGCGCTGCTCGGCGGTGGCGGGCGTGCGCGGAACGGCGGCCTGAGGCGGCGTCTGGACGGTTGTTTGGGCGGGCGTCTGGGGCGGCGCGGGCGTCGTCGCCTGCCGCGCCGCGGCCGGTGCGGCGATCAGCGTCAGCGCGGCGACGGTTGCGAGATGAAGGGCGGTGCGCGACATGGGGGGCGATCCTGACGATCCGTTCGGCGTTAAGAATCGCGCGGCGGCGTCAATCACTGGTTAACGACCTGAACCGACCGAGAGGCCGACATGAGCGCCCTGCACCCCGTCCTGATTCCCGCCGACGCGCCCGAGGCCGCCGCCGCCGTGCCCGTGCGCTTCGTCGTCGCCGACGGTCCGATCGCCGAGGCGGCCCAAGGCTGGGCCGGGCTGAACGGCTTCACCGGCAAGGCGGGGCAGTTGCTGCTGGTTCCCAAGGCCGGCCCTGGCGCCGATGGGGCGCTGGACCATGTGCTGGTCGGCGTGGGCAAGAGTTTCGACCCGATGTCGGCGCGCGGCCTGGCGGGCAAGCTGCCGACCGGCGTCTATCGGCTGGAGGCCGAGCCTGAGGCGGCGCGCAAGGCCGCCCTGGCCTTCGCCCTGGGGACCTATGTCTTCGACCGCTACAAGGACAAGTCCGACCGCCAGCGACCGCGTCTGGCCGCGCCCCAGGGACTGGATCTGGACGAGACCCTGCGCATCGCCGCCGCCTGCGAACTGGCGCGCGAGATGATCGACACGCCCGCCGCCGACATGGGACCGTTGCAGATCGAGACCATAGCCCGCGAAATCGCCGAGGCGCACAAGGCGGCCTTCGCCGTGACCACGGGCGACGCCCTGCTGGAGGCGAACTATCCGGTCGTTCACGCCGTCGGCCGCGCCGCCGCCCCGCATCGGGCGCCGCGCCTGATCGAGATCGGCTGGAACCTGGACAAGATCGACCTGCCCCTGGTGGCCCTGGTCGGCAAGGGGGTGGTGTTCGACACCGGCGGCCTGGACCTGAAGGCCGCCGTCGGCATGCGTCACATGAAGAAGGACATGGGCGGCGCCGCCCATGTGCTGGCCCTGGGCCGTCTGGTCATGCAGGCGGGTCTGCCGGTGCGGCTGGTCGTGCTGGTCGCCGCCGTCGAGAACGCCGTGTCGGGCGACGCCTTCCGGCCCGGCGACATCCTGACCAGCCGCAAGGGCCTGACCATCGAGATCGGCAATACGGACGCGGAGGGCCGCCTGATCCTGGCCGACGCCCTGACGCGGGCGTCCGAACACGCGCCGGACCTGACGCTGGACTACGCCACACTGACCGGGGCCGCCCGCATCGCGCTCGGACCCGAACTGCCGCCGCTGTACACCGACGACGAGACCCTGGCCGAGGGGCTGTTGGGCGCAGGCCTGGCCGAGGGCGACCCCCTGTGGCGGATGCCGCTGTGGCCCGGCTACAAGGCCGCGCTGGACAGCGAGATCGCCGACATCAAGAACGATTCGGCCGCCTGGGCGCAGGCGGGTTCGGTCACCGCCGCCCTGTTCCTGCAGAAGTTCGCGCCCGAGACCGGCGTCTGGGCGCACATGGACGTGTTCGGCTGGAACCCGCGCAGCCGCCCCGGCTGGCCCGAGGGGGCCGAGGTCTATGGCGTGCGCGCGGCCTACGCGATGTTGAAGGGGCGGTACGGCCGGGGATGATGTGAAGAGGGCGCCCTCAAGTAGCGAACGACTGCGTCGTGAGCGTTAGGGCCAGAAATAAAGCTGGTCGCGGCTCGGAATCGTCGGGACGGCGCGCTGGTTTGTGCGGGCGGCGCGGGCGTGAGGCGCGCACCGCCGTTCTGATCCGTCCCAGCGCCTGTGCGCCCTGGTCCAGCCATCGCCGCGCCTCCTGCGTCGTGGCCCGCCATCCTCGGCCCGAGATCACGGCCGCGGCGATGATTAGGGCGTCGATGAAGACGCCGACGTCGAACATCATGAACCAGGTCAGGGCTTCGGGCGCCATCATCCCGAACAGTCGCAGCCCCTCCATCTCGAACAGGACAACGGCCAGCACGCCCGCGAGGATCAGCGCGGTCCAGAAGACCGCCTTGCCGCGCGTGATCGCCGCCAGTTTTCGGGCCGGACGCTGAACCAGCGCTTCGCGCAGGGCGCGGCCGACGGCCGTGTCGGTCCAGGCCAGACCGGCCAGACACAGCAGCAGAAGTATCGGAATCATCGGGCGCCCTCCAGGTTTCCACGTGGCGCGTCGGCTACGGAATGCAAGACGTATTCCCTACAAGCCGTCATCCTCGGGCTTGACCCGAGGATGACAGGGGTATCACCGCCTCCGCCGTTAACGGGACTTTTGGGCCTTCGTGACAGGGTGCCGTCTCAACCGGACGAGCCTTTCGTTTGACCGACGTCTCCGCCCTGATCCCGCGACGCCCGCTGGCGCGCCCAGACCTGGCCGAACAGGCCGTCGAGGGCCTGCTGCGCGCCGAGACCTATCGCCCGACCACGGCGTTCCAGGTCGTCGTCGCCTCGGCCGAGGTGCGTGACGGACCGGACGGCCAGCGCATCAGCCAGGCCGTCTTCGGCGAGGCCTTCGACGTGCTGGAGAGCCGGGGACCGCGCGCCTGGGGCCGCGCCCGCCGCGACGGCGCGATCGGCTGGATCGACCGCTCGGCCCTGGGACCCGTCGCCCCGCCCGACGCCCGCGTCGCCCTGCCGCGCACGCCCGCGCGCCGCACCGCCTCGGCTGAGGCCGAGATCGCGCTGATGCTGCCGTGGAACGCCCTGGTCCAGACCCGCGCCCGCCGCGAGGGCTTCGTCGAGGTCGTCGGCGCCGGATGGGTCGATCAGGACGCCGTCGCCCCGTTCGGCGATTTCGAGACCGATCTGGCCACGGCCGCCGAACGCCTGCTGGGCACGCCGCACGTCCTGGGCGGGCGCGACGACCGGGGAACCGATTGCTCGGGTCTGGTGCTGCAGGCCCTGACCGCCTGCGGCCTGCCCGGCGCCCGCTATACGCCCGACCAGGTCGAACTGGGCCGGGCGGTCGATCCCGCCGAGGCGCGTCGCGGCGATCTGGTTCTGTGGCTGAAGCCGGACCTCAGGACCTGGGGCGGCCATTCCGCCGTCGTCCATGACGCCGACCATGTGATCCACGCCGCGGGCCATGCGCGGGCGGTGGTCATCGAGCCTCTGGCCGAGGCCGCCGCGCGCTATGCCGCCGACGGATTCGCGCCGCCGGTGTTCCGACGGGTCTGAACCGCTAGGGCGCTCTCCTGCCGATGCGCGGCGGATGCGGTCTGGCGGCGACATGGACGAAACAATTCACATTGACCGTCGGCGGGTCTCCCCCACCGCCTCCCCGGCGAATGCCGGGGTCCAGATCCAGACTCGATCTCGGGGCGGGCCTGGGCCAATCGTCGGCAAGCGACGGAGATTTTCCATCTGGACCCCGGCATTCGCCGGGAAAACGGAGATAACCCAATCGCCGCCGCCTTACGGGAGCGCGGCCAACAAAAAGGGCGGCCCTCGCGAGCCGCCCTTTTCGTTTTCGACCGTGACGTTCGCTCAGTGAGCGGCGGGAGCCGGAGCCGGAGCCGCCGCCGGAGCCGGAGCGCCCGCGGCCGGGGCGGGAGCCGCACCCTCGGCGGCCGGTGCGGCGCCGTCGGCCGGAGCCGCGCCTTCGGCCGGAGCCGCCGCGCCCGGCTGGCGGGCCGGATCGGGCGCCGGAATGGCCAGCGACGACCCCTGCGAGCGCAGATAGGCGATCAGGTTGATGCGGGTCTGTTCGTCCCGGATGCCGGCGAAGGACATCTTGGTGCCCGGCACATAGCGGCCCGGCGCGGTCAGGAAGTGGTCGATCTGGTCATAGCCCCAGGTGGGGGCCTCGGCCTTGTGCGCGGCCATGGCGTCCGAATAGGCGAAGCCGGCGCGGTGCATCACCGGCCCGCCCAGCACGCCCCACAGATTCGGGCCGATGCCGTCGGCGCCGCCCGAAGCGATGTTGTGGCAGGCCTGGCAGCGCGCGAAGGCCGCTTCACCGGCGGCGACGTCGGCGGTCGGCAGCACCGTGCCCCAGTCGATGGGCAGGGCCGCCGCGGCGGCGCCGGCGTCCGCTTTCGGCGCATCGACGAAATAGCCCATCTTTTCGGGCGGTTTCGTCTGATAGACCGCCGCCGTGACCTGTTGCAGGCCGACGATGACGAAGGCGGTCGCCAATCCGGCGCCGAGAATCTTGTTCCACTTCAGATCGCCGCTCATCGCGTCGTCGCATCCCTGTCAAAGCCCGGCCGAAGCGGGCGCATCCTTGCGTGGGCGTCTCTTACACGCTAGCGCCGCCTTCGCAACCGGCCCGAGCGTTCCAAGGGTCGTGAAGGAGCGAACGGCCCATGTCCGCAACGCTGAATCCCCTGGTCTTGATCCCCGCGCGGATGGCCGCCACGCGCCTGCCGAACAAGCCTCTGGCCGATATCGGCGGCAAGCCGATGATCGTGCGCGCCTATCAGGCGGCGGCCGCTTCGGGCCTGCCGGTCGCCGTCGCGGCGGGCGATGCCGAGATCGTCGAGGCGGTTCAGGCGGCGGGCGGCCGCGCCGTGCTGACCGATCCGGCCCTGCCCAGCGGCTCGGACCGCATCATGGCCGCGCTGGAGGCCCTGGACCCCGACGGCCGCCATGACGCCGTCATCAATCTGCAAGGCGACATGCCCTTCGCCCCGCCGTCGATCGC
>NZ_DAINBO010000044.1:0-14727 GCF_036732845.1 Brevundimonas sp.
CGATCCGCGACAAGATGCTGACGCTGGAGCGGGTGGGTCTGGGCTACGTCAAGGTGGGCCAGCCGGCCACGACGCTGTCGGGCGGCGAGGCCCAGCGGGTGAAGCTGTCGAAGGAGCTGTCGAAACGGGCCACGGGCAAGACCCTGTACATCCTGGACGAGCCGACCACCGGCCTGCATTTCGAGGACACCAGGAAGCTCTTGGAGGTTCTTCAGGAACTGGTTGAAAACGGGAATACGATCGTCGTGATCGAGCACAATCTCGACGTCATCAAGGTGGCCGACTGGCTGCTGGACTTCGGCCCTGAAGGCGGCGACGGCGGCGGCGAGATCGTGGCCAAGGGCACGCCCGAACAGGTCGCGGCCGATCCGCGAAGCTGGACCGGCCGTTACCTCAAGGAAATGCTGGATCGCCATGAGACCCGCCGCAAAGAGCGGGTCAAGGCGCTGAAAAAGCGGGCCTGACGGGGTTCAGGCCGCGGCCGAAGCCGCTTCCACGCCGTGGTCCCGTGTGCGACCGCGCAAGATCAGCACGATCGTGCCGGTCAACAGCACCGCCGTGGTGACGATGCTGGCTTCCGGGCCGAACGCTCCGCCAGTCAGCCACCAGGCCGCCCCCGGGGCGCTGATCAGATCCGTGACCAGCGGGGTGCTCGAGATCACCTGCCCCGACACTTCAAGGCCGAAACCCAGCCCCAGCAGCCAGTTCCAGGCCGCATGCCATCCGCACACGCCCCACAGCGACCCCTCGCGCACGGCGTACAGGCTGGTGAACAGGCCGAACAGGACGATGTTGGCCAGGCCGACATACAGTTCGTTAGACGGCTCGATGTTTCCCGCATGGGCCAGGGCGAACAGGGCTGAGTTGGCCGCCACGGCGATCCAGATCCCGTGGCGAGAGGCGATCAGTTGCATCAGCCAACCCCGGAACAACAGCTCTTCCGACGATCCCTGGATGATGAAGCCCAGCATCAGCGCGCCGATGGGCAGCAAGGCCGGACCGACAGCGGTCGAGCCGAACACCCCGGCGCCTTCGACCACATAGCCTCCCGCGGTCGAGATCACGCCGACCACAGTCGCAAGAAAGGCCAAGCCGATCAGATAGCCGCGCACGAACCGCAGCGGCCCCTTCGCATTCAGGCCCAGCGTCGCTGGGCCGCGCCGCTCGAACAGCCAGGCCCAGAGCAGGACCAGAATCGAGCAAAGACCGAAGCTCGCGCCCAGTTTATAGGTTAGTTGCGGCCAGCCGTCCGCCCCGCCGCCGGGCGTAACGAAACCGGCGGCGACAGCCGGAAGATAGGCGCCTATCTCGCCGCCGATCATGAAAACCAGGCTCAGCACGACCGCCGCGATCGTCCAGGTCCGCCGATGCTTCAGCTTGCGCTGGGCGTAAAGTTCAATACCGGCCACGTGGCCCCCTCACTGTTCAATATCTACGGGCAGGCGCCCGTAAAAACATGAGGCCGCGACAGCGAAAAATGGATGCACATGAAGCGAGAATAGGTTCGTGGCGGATCAAGGGCGGGGTTCGAAGCCCCGCCCCGCTCGCCGCTTCGGCTCCTCGGACGCGCCACCCTTGATGTCGCGATAGGCCGTCGCGAACGGCGCATACACGGTCCCGACCACCAAGGCGTAGGCGGTGGCCAGGCCCAGAAGGGTCCAGAACCGGCCCATGGTCACCCGGAACGAATCTGAAGGCGGCGAAGACGCGCGCCTGACCGGATCGGTCAGGCCGTCTCTTCCGCCTTGCCGGTCAGCGCGCGGTAGGCGGCCGAGAAGGGCGCATAGACCACCGCCAATTGCAGGGCCGAGATCAGGGCGTTGATCACGCCCCAGCCCAACAGCGCTGGCCAGGCCGCGCGCACGATTTCATCCAGCCGCGCCTCCTCCATGCCGGACAGCACGTCCAGACCGCCCGTCATCAGGGTGACGGCCTGGGCGATGATGCCGCCCAACAGGCCGACCAGCAGGCTCATCACCGCCGCCAGGACGGCCATGCCCAGAATCGACCAGAACCGGCCTTTCGTCAGGGCGAAGGAGTCCAGGAAGGCGAAGCGCCGCTCGGCCACCACGATCGGCACGGCCAGGCTGAAGCGAACCATCAGCCAGATGGTCAGGGCGACCAGGGCGATGCCGCCGAGGATCACGGCCAGCCACAGGCCTGAGGTTCCGCTGGCGTTGGCGAAACCGGCGGCGAAGCCCAGCACGGTCCCGCCCAGAGCCATGACGACGCCGAAGGCGATGGCCAGCACCAAGGTGACGACCAAAACCCGCACCTCGTCCATGCCCAGCCGCATATAGCCGAACGCCGATTGCGCCGGGCGCAACACGGCGCGGGCGACGGCCGCGTTGATCACCGCGCCGAACACCAAGCTCAGCGGCATGACCCAGGAGAAGAGGCTGAAATAGGTCTGGCCCAGCGAACTGAAATCACTGAACTGCGGATCGCTCAGCCCCTCCAGGCGCTCCATCTCGCTGACCATATGGATGATCGGCCCGCTCGCCAGGGCCAGGATCCCCGCGAAGAAGACGATATAGGCCAGCGCCCACCACAAGACGGTCATCGGGCTGCGCCGCGTCATGCGGAAGCCCTCGAATGCCGCGTCGCTCGCGGAAAAGCTCATCAGTTCCTCCTCACAGTTCGTTCGTGGCCGACGCGGCCGGCTCAGGGATTTCAGCGGACGGCGTCAACTGGCGCACGGCCGAGGCGTAGGGCGCCATGCTGACGACGCCCAACAGGCCGTACACCCAACTCAACGGCAGGATCAGCACGCCCAGCCACGCCAGGCGCGGGTTCGACGACACAAAGTCGATCATTTCGGCCGGGCTTTGCGGCAAGGCCGCGCCGAGGCCCAAGGCTGTCCACAGGCCGAATCCGACAGCGGCCAGGACGGCGTAGGCCATCAAGGCGATCACGATCGACAGCAGCCAGATCACCAGGGTCATCAGGATCAGCCGTCCCGTCTGCCCGGCTCCCAGCCGCCAGCCGGCGCCGAATTCGAAATCCCCCATCGCGACGAAGGCGGGCGGGATCAGGCAGACGCGGGCATAGACGACCAGCAGGGCGATCAGGCTGACGAAGATCAGGGCGAACACGGCCCAGACCCGGCCCGCCTCGGAAAGCATCGGCCAGAAGGCCAGTCCCACGCCGACCGCGATCAGGATCAAGGCGGCCATGACGACCATGACGCCCACGAACAGGGCGATATAGCCGACCACGACCCGCAATTCGTCCATTCCCAGACCCAGGCCGAACGGACGTCCCCGTCCACGCGCCGGGTCCAGCACCAGCCGATAGACGGCCGCGCCGAGCATGCCCCCGACCAGCAGTTGCAGGGCGTTGCTGAGCAGGCTCGCCACATTGCTGCGGACGATATAGTCGTTGAAGGCCGCGCTGTCGGACGGCCCGCTGTCGGCCGCCAGTTCGGCCCAGGGCAGGTCCATCAAGGCCGGTCCCACGATCAGCAGGGGAATCAAGGCGGGGATCAGCATAAGCAGCCCCCATGCGAACACCGACAGCGGTCTCCGTCCCGCCAGGCGGAACCCGTCCCCCAGCGCCTCGCCTATCGAAAATCCACGCCTGGCCATGCCAACCCCCCACTGCACCAAGGCAAGCCCCCTTGCCTTACGAACCGCACCATAGCCCGCGGCGGGCCGTCATCGCCAGACGATTGCTGACGAAGCCGTCCGGCGTGTCTAGAAAGCCGCGATGACGACCTCCCCTTCCCCCTCTCCTGTACACGTGATCGGCGGCGGCCTGGCCGGTTCCGAGGCCGCCTGGCAGATCGCCTCGGCCGGCGTGCCGGTCATCCTGCATGAAATGCGCGGCGTCCCCGGCGTGAAGACCGACGCCCACCACACCGACGGCCTGGCCGAGCTGGTCTGCTCCAACTCGTTCCGCTCGGACGACTGGGAATACAACGCCGTCGGCCTGTTGCACGCCGAGATGCGGGCGCTGGATTCGATCATCATGGCCTGCGGCGACGCCCATCAGGTGCCCGCCGGCGGCGCCCTGGCCGTCGATCGCGAAGGCTTTTCCCAGGCCGTGACCGCCCGGCTTCAGGCCCATCCGCTGGTCACCGTGGTGCGCGAGGAGATCGCCGGACTGCCGCCCCAGGACTGGTCCAACGTCATCGTCGCCACCGGTCCCCTGACCTCGCCCGCCCTGGCCGACGCCATATTGAAGACCACGGGCGAGGAGAGCCTCAGCTTCTTCGACGCCATCGCCCCCATCGTTCACGCCGACAGCATCGACTTCGACATCGCCTGGCGTCAGTCGCGCTATGACAAGGAAGGCCCGGGAGGCGATGCGGCGGCCTATGTCAACTGCCCGATGGACAAGGCCCAGTACGAGGCCTTCATCGACGCCCTGCTGGACGGCCCCAAGGCCGAGTTCAAGGACTGGGAGAACGTCCCCTATTTCGACGGCTGCCTGCCCATCGAGGTGATGGCCGAACGCGGCCGCGAGACGCTGCGCCACGGCCCGATGAAACCCGTCGGCCTGACCAATCCGCGCGATCCGACGGTCAAGCCGTGGGCCATCGTGCAACTGCGCCAGGACAACGCCTTGGGAACGCTGTTCAACATGGTCGGCTTCCAGACCAAGCTGAAGCACGGCGCTCAGACCGACGTCTTTCGCATGATCCCCGGCCTGCACGAGGCCCAGTTCGCGCGCCTGGGCGGCCTACACCGCAACACCTTCCTGAACAGCCCCAGGCTGCTGGACCGGCAACTGCGCCTGAAGGCCATGCCGCGTCTTCGTTTCGCCGGTCAGGTGACGGGGGTGGAAGGCTATGTCGAAAGCGCCGCCATGGGCCTGCTGACCGGCCGCCTGGCCGCCGCCCAGGCGCTGGGACGCGATCTGTCGCCGCCGCCGCCTGAAACCGCCATCGGCGCCCTGGTCGAACACATCACCGGCGGCCATCTGGAAGGCTCCAAATTCCAGCCGATGAACATCAACTACGGCCTGCTGCCGCCGCTGGAGGCGCCGCGCGTCGACGCCGACGGCAAGCGCATCCCCCCCAAGGAACGCGGCCGGGCCAAGAAGCGGTTGATGAGCGTGCGCGCGCTGGAGGCCCTGAAAACCTGGCGCGACGCGTCCTAGAGGAAGGCTGAACTCACCCTGGGTGTCCGCGGGTCTTCCCCCACCGCCTCCCCGGCGAATGCCGGGGTCCAGACCCAGACTCAGTCTCAGGGGTCAGGGCCTGTGTCTATTGTCGGCGAGCGACGGAGACTTTCCATCTAGCCCCCGGCATTCGCCGAGGAAACGGAGAGAATCTCCGACACTTATCGGGACCCGGCCTAGAGGAAGCGAGGGCGGCGAACCTCCCCCGCCCCGCCGTCGTCGGCGCGATCACCGGCCCAGAGGCATGACCTGGATCGACACGACCATGCGCGGCGAACGGGCCGCGCGGGCGTCGCCCTCAGCCACGATCATGAACGGCCCGTCCTCGGCCGACAGGGGCGCGCCGTCGTCCGTGTCGGCCACGATGATCCGATCGGCGCGGGTCGCCGGATCGGTCTCCCCCAGGCCCAGGACCACCTGATAGCCGTCGGCCGCCGTCACCAGCAGGGCGGTGGCCTGCTGATCCTTGCGCAAAGGGCTGGCCGGCACGCCCGCACGTTTCAGCACGTCCAGCAGCAAGGGTCCCTCGAACACGCTGGTGTCCTCATGACGGCTGAAGCTGACCTTTTCGCGCGGCAGGGCCGCTACGGCCGCACGGTCCAGCACGACCCGGGCGCCGTCGGCGCCGATCAGGGTCAGGGTCTGAACGGTGTTGCGCGTCACCGACGCCGTCTTCGCGGCGGGGGCCGCCGTCGCATCGGAACGGGCGGCGTCGCCCGCCTGGGGCGAACAGGCGGTGATCGTCGCCATCAGGATGGCGGCGGCCATGGGGGTGCGTGAACGCATGGGGAAAACCTCGTTGATGGGGGGTCTATTCGACGGCCAGGATGACGTGCGGCGCCTTGACCAGCACGGTGACCGGCCCGCCGGGTTCGAGCGCCAGCGTGCGCGCGCTCTCCAGGGTGATGGTGGCGATCAGCGTCTTGCCCCCGCCGATGTCGACGGCGATCTCGCTGTTGACCGCGCCGTCCTGTCGGTCGGCGACCACGCCCTGGATCTGATTGCGGGCCGAGGTCCGCAGGTCGGCGGCGACGGCCAGGATGACGTCGCTGGACTGGATCAGGGCGATGGCGGGACCACCCACCTCCAGCCCCAGGGTCTCGACGCTGGCGCTTGTCAGTATGGCGACGATCTCGACGCCCTCGCCCAGGGCCAGGGCGACCTCGGTGTTCACCGCGCCGGGGGTCACGGCGGCGATGCGGCCCCTAAGGGCGTTGCGTGCGCTGGTTTTCATTCCAAGGCTCCAAAACAGATCGCGGGCGGGATCGCCGGCGAGGGTTGCGTCCAATTTGGCGAAGGCGGCCTCCAGCTCGGTCTGGACCCGTCGGAAGGCCAGGGCGGCGGCGCGGCCCTCGGCCGTGACCTGCGCCGCTCCACCGGCCTTGCCGCCCGGCGCGGCGATGATCAGGGGCCTGTCGAACAGGTTGTTCATCGCCTGGATGGCGTCCCAGGCCGTCCGATAGCTGAGACCCAGCCGCCGGGCGGCCGCACTGATCGAACCCAGCGCGATCACCGCCTCGATCAGGGCGGCACGCTCCAGGCTGACGCGCGCGCCGCCGTTGCGGGTCAGGGTCAACAGGCCGTCCAGGTCCCCGCCCATGATCAGAACCTCACCCTCAGATCGGCGCGGAAGCTGCGCCCCGCCTCCGGGAAGCCGTCGGTGACGACATAGAGTTCGTCGAACAGGTTGCGCGCGCCGACGATCAGATCGACACGCGGCGTCACGACGACCTGGGCCGACATATGGGCCAGCACCGTGTCGTCCGTCTCATAATAGCCCTGGGGCGCGACGACGGCGTAGGTCCAGCGCCCCGACCAGGCCTCCAGACTGGGCGTCAGGGTGACGCGGTCGTTCACCCGCCAGTCCAGCCATGCGAACAGCTTGTGCTCCGGCGTGTCCGTCGTGCGGAAGGTCGGATCGGACGGGTTGTCGATGGTGCGTTTCAGCCAGGTGTAGTTCCCGCCCAACTCCACCTCGGGCGTCAGTTGCATCCGGCCCGTGGCCTCCAGCCCGTAGTAACGGCCCGAACCGGCGTTGCGCGTCTGGTTGACCACGCCGAACGGCGCTCCCAGGTTGACGGGAATCTGGATCAGGGCGTCGTCCAGGTCGCTGTAGAAGACCGCCCCCTCCAGCGTCAGATCGACACGCGGCGCGAACCGCCCGCCGATCTCATAGTTGACGGCGCGTTCGGCGCTGACGCCGGGATTGGGAATGGCCGTGCCGAAGCGCGAGCTGAACCGTTCAAACAGGGTCGGAAAGCGCGCGCGCGACGAAACGCTGGCATAGACCTCGGTCATGGTGTTCGGGCGATAGACCAGCATCCCCTGATAGTTGACGGCGCTGTCGTCGGTCAGCGGATGATGGACGAAGCGGCCGTCGTTGAAGTCTTCCGCCCGTTTCAGGTCGCGCCAGTCGACCGAGACCCCGACGATCAGATCCAGGTTCTGACCAAAGGCGTGGGTGTTCTCCACGGCCAGGGAATAGGTGTTCTCTGCGGTGACCTGCGCCGGTTCGGTGAAGGGCGCGGGGGCGAAGGACTGTTGCCATTCGACGTGCTCGTCGCGTCTCCAGAACGCGGCTGCGCGCAGCGTGTCGTCAGCCGTCGCGCGCAGGCCCAGCTCCAGGTTCCCGCCCACGGCCTCGTCTTCGTAATAGGAGCGGAAGGCGCGTCTTTGCGTCTGGCTGGTCTGGCTGGCGTCGTCATAGGCGAACAGGGCGTTGTCGAAGGTGTTGCGATACAGCCGCGTCTTCAGCCAGGCGTCCTGACCCAGGCCGGTGCGCGACAGAAACGCCAGGCTGTCCAGGTTCCAATAGGGCCAGCTCCAGTAGCGCCTGTTGGCCACGTCGCCGACATGGGTCGGCGCGTTCTTGGAGCCTTCCTGACGGGTATAGGTCAGGGAGTATTCGTCATCGGCGTTCGGGGTGAAGCCGGCCTTCACATTGAAGCGCCAATCCTCGGTCGCCGTCCGGTCCCGCTCGCCTCCGTCCTCCAGCGCCGTCGGTTTGAAGTCGCCCGGCAGGGACCAGTGGTCGCGATCGTTCCAGGCGCCGCTGATCTGGGCGTAGAAGCGGTCGCTGGTCCCGCCCAGTCGCCCGGACAGGCTGCGGCTTTCAGCGCCCAGGTCAGAGTCGAAGCCGACACCGGCGCGCAGTTCGCCCTCGAACGGCGCGGTCGGACGCCGCGTCACCAGATTGATCGCCCCGCCCATGCCGCCGGGACCGTCCAGCACCGAGACATAGCCCTTGGACACCTGAACCTGCGACAGGTCCGCCGTCAGGAAACGGGCGAAGTCGATCCGGTTGTCGGCCGGCAGGAAGACGCGGATGCCGTCGATCGACAGGGTGGTCTGGAACCGGTCGAACCCGCGAATGAACACCAGCCGCTCATTGCGCGACCCGCCCGTCGCCCCGCTGGCGGCGCCCGCCACCAGATCCAGGGCCTGATCGACGCTGACCCGGTCGAATCGGCGCAAATCCTCGCTCAGGATCGTTTCGCCCCCGACCATCTCGCCCTGGCGGTTGCGCGCGGTGACCGTCAGTTCGCCCAGTTCATAGGCGTCGTCCGGGCTTGGGGCCGCCGTCTGGGCCTGGGCGGCGCCGGCGCCCGCCATCGTCGCGACCGCGACCCCGGCCAGCCAACTGCGTTTCAACATCACTCTACTCCTCGTTATGCGCGCGGCCTGCATAACGAGGGGCCGGATGTAGAGCTTTGATCTGAAAAGCTCCCAGGCTTGATCTTTGATAGGCCTGTTTCTGTTCAGTCCCGCGCCGAGCTTGTCCCGCACGGCGATGCGGCCACGGTCTTCGGCCGCGACGGCTTGGACTTTCGCGTCTCGGCGTGTCTCAACGCTCGGCTTGGCCCACGTCACACGTCGGCGTTGGAAGGGCCAGCGGCGATGCAGGCCGTGGGACAGGGCGTGCGGGACTTGCCCTTCTTCCAGAAGCCCCTATCCTTTTCACAAGCTAGGAGCCTCCGTTGACCAACGCCAAGACCCAAGCCGAGTTGGCCAAATCCTCAAAGGGCGCCTTGGCGACCTTCGTCAGGCAAAGCACCACCAGCAAAGATGCGGCCAAGGCCGCCCTGGTCAAACTGGGAACGCACACCAGAACCGGCGCGATAGCCGACCCTTACAAATAAGGCTCGATCGCCTTGCACAGACTCTCATCGAGTTTTGTGCTGGGTTTTCACGGCTGCCGTGAAGAGGTGGCCGTCGGCCTGATCTCGGGGGCCGCATTCCAAGCCAGCCAGAATGATTACGACTGGCTCGGTTCCGGCGTCTACTTCTGGCTCAGCGATCCCGAACGCGCCTTGTCGTTCGTCGAAGAGAAATTCGCGCGCGAAAGGACCGGAGACACGCCCGCCGTCGTCGGCGCGGTCATCGACCTCGGCCTTTGCCTGGATCTGAGCACGGCGGCCGGTGTGAATCAGGCGCGCCAAGCCTATGACGGCCTCCGCGATATCGTGCAGCTTGCTGGCAAGGAGATGCCGGTCAACGCCGGAGGCGCCGACTTGTTGAAACGCCACCTGGACTGCGCCGTGATCAACTTCCTTCATGAGGCTCGAAAACAAACCCGCGTGCCGCCCATCGATACGGTGAAGGGCGTATTCCTGGAGGGAAGTCCCGCCTATCCCAACGCCGGAATCATGACCAAGACCCACGTCCAGATCGCGGTTCGTAACGCCGACTGCATCAAGGGCGTGTTTCGGCCGCGATAGCTCCACCATGCATCCGCTTCCGTTGAAACGCCTGATCCGCGCCCGCATCAACCAGTTGTTCAACGACTATGAGCGTGGCGAGCGTCCCGCCCTGCGTCGCGCCGACGCCCTGTTTCCGACCACGTCGGTCGCCTGGCGCGTCAACGGCGACATCGTCACCATGATGATCGGCGGGGTGTCGGGCCTGTTGTTGCAGATGCTGCACCCAGCGGTGCTGGCAGGCGTCTGGGATCACTCCGACTTCCGCGCCGACATGCACGGCCGCCTGCGCCGCACGGCCAAATTCATCGCCGTGACCACCTATGACCACGCCGCGCGGGGTCAGGCCGCCATCGACCGCGTGCGGTCCATTCATGACAAGCTGGGCGGCGCCCTGCCCGACGGAACGCCCTACCGCGTCAGCGACCCGACCTTGCTGGCCTGGGTGCATGTGACCGAGACCCTCAGCTTCCTGAACGCCTGGATTCGCTACGCCGAGCCGTCGATGTCGTCGGCGGATCAGGACGCCTACATCGCCGAAATGGCCCGCATCGGCCGGGCGCTGGGCGCCGATCCCGTACCGACCGACTGCGCCGGGGCCGAGGCCCTGATCCAGGCGATGCGCCCGGCGCTGAAGGCCGACACCCGCACGCGTGAGGTCGCCGCCCTGGTTCTGCGTCAGAGGATCGGCGGCGCGGCCGAGAATTTCGTCGGCGGCCTGATCATGGCGGCGGGCGCCGACCTGTTGCCCGACTGGGCGCGCCAGATGCACGGCCTGCCCGCCGCGTCCGCCCCGACCCGCGCCGCCGTCCGCACGACCCAGCGGCTGATGGACTGGGTCTATGCCGGCTCGCCCAACCGCAAGGTCTGGTCGGACGATGTGGCGCAATGGCCCGACGGCGCGCCGCGCTGATCAGATACGCCCGGTCGCCGTCGCCCAGACCAGTCTCAGCCGCTTGACCGGCTCGGGCGCGTCCGTGCGGATCAGGGCGGCGGGCGCCGCGGCCGGAAAGGCCGCCGCTGGAAGCCCTCTCAGGGCGCGGTTCGCCTCGGCCCTCAGGGCGCGCGCCTCGTCGATCCGCCCGGTCTGCGACAGGCCGCGCACCCGCGCCGCCGCCTCGACCGCCGCCTCATGCCCCGGTCCCGCCAGCACGCGCACCGCCTGCCGCATCGACCCGACATAGAAGGCGTCCAGATCGTGCGGCTCGCCGTGCACGCGGCCGACATGGGCCTCGATCAGGGCGTCCAGCGGCGCGCGCTCCAGCCCACGTCGTTGCACCACGCCCGCCAAGGCCTCCAGCACCGGATGACCCTTCCTCGGCTCCCCCGCGAACACCCCGTCCATCTGATCGGCCCACCAGCGATAGCGCATCTCGGCCAGCATCGGCTGGGTCACGCGCGTCGGTATGGCCGTCAGCTCCGCCTCGAACGCATACAGCGCGATCAGATCGGCGCGCGCCGCCTCGTCGGCGACGAAGCGGCTGGCCAGCCAGCGGTCGATGTCGGCGGCGCGGACCTGCGCGTCCAGATCGGTCATGCGGTTTCCATAAAGCGAAGGGCCGGAGAGGTCGCCCTCCCCGGCCCCGAAATCACGGCGTCGCCGTCGTCAGTTGAACAGCGTCTGATACATGGCCATGGCCGTCAGCATCGGCAGGCTGAGCAGCATGTTGGTGCGGCTGGCCAGCATGGCGATCCGGGCCGCCTTGGCCTTGGTCTCGTCATCGGCGGGCACGATGCCCAGGGCGCGTTTCTGGTTCGGCCAGATGATGCCCCAGACGTTCAGGAACATGATGATCGCCAGCCAGATCCCGATGCCCATCAGGGTGTACTGCTGGTCACCTTCGACCATGCCCCCGGCCAGGCCGAAGCTCAGCACCTCATGCAGATAGACATGGCCGCGCAGGAAGGCGACGGTCAGCCCGGCCAACACCGTCACCAGCGCCGACCAGCGGAACCAGAACAGGGCCTCGGGCGCGATATGCTTGCCGACCGCCGGTTTCAGCTCGGCCGGGATGTTCGGCATCACCCGGATCTGGACGAAGTTGAAATAATACAGCAGGCCGATCCACAGGATGCCCGCCACGACGTGGACCCAGCGGAAGACCGCCTGCCAGAAGCCGTTGTCGAAACCGCCCGGCGCGATGCGGCCGAAGGCGTAGATCATCACGCCCGCCAGGATCAGGCTGAGCACGAAGGTGTTGCGGAAATTCGAAAGCAGTTTGGCCATCGGTCGCCCTCCCCTGGCGATTGAGTCGAAACGGGACTTTAACGTTGTCTGCCCTGCATCAAAATCGTTTGCCACGAGTTCTCCATCCGCAGGCCAAGGAGACCGCCTAAATGAAACGACCCGTCGCCCTGACCTTCACGCTTCTCCTCACCGCCTGTGCCGGTGCGCCTGACCAGGGGGACGACCCCCTCTCGGAAATGTTCAGCGGCGTCAGCCCAGCCAGGGCCGAAGCGGTGGCCGCCCGTATCACGGACCTCCCGTTCGGCTCGGCCGAAAACCCGGTTCGCGCGCATATGCCGCCGGGCGAACGCACCTACATGGCTCGGCTGCGCTGCGCCGACGGCCATGCGCCTCAGTTCGAACGGAAGGGTAGCAGCGGCCCAGGACCCTACGGCATGATCCTGGACATCTACGAGGCGAGCTGCGTGAACTCGACCCCGGCCTCGGCGCGTATATACATCGATATGTACCATCCGGGGCACGTCGAAACGCGCGCGCCGGAAGGCTTCACCTTAGCGCCCGAGTGATCAGGGCCGGCTGGCCATGCCCAGCTTGATCGGTTTGGCTTCCTCGGTGATCTCGCCGCGCTTGACGCCCCACAGCAGGATGATCGGCGCGCCGACATAGATCGACGAATAGGTGCCGATCACGATGCCGAACATCAGGGCGATCGAGAAGCCGAACAGGGCCTCGCCGCCGTAGAAGGCCAGGGCCGCCAGCACCATGACCGCCGTCAGGCCGGTGATGATGGTGCGGCTCAGCGTTTCGTTGATCGACAGGTCGATCACCTCACGCAGAGGCATGGTCTTGTATTTGCGCAGGTTCTCACGAAGGCGGTCGAACACCACGACCGTGTCGTTCATCGAATAGCCGATGACCGTCAGGATGGCGGCCACCATGTTCAGGCTGAACTCCAGCTTCATCACCACGATCAGGCCGAACACCAGGATCACATCGTGCAGCAGCCCCGCCACGGCGCCGAAGCCGAACTGCGGCTCGAACCGGAACCAGATGTAGGCGAACATCAGCACGATGGCGGCGCCCAGGGCCAACAGGCCCGAGGTGAACAGCTCGCCCGAGACCTTGGAGCCGACCACGCTGACGCCGGAATAGGTCACGTCGCCGGCGGCTTTTGAAATCGCGCCTTCAACCTGCTGGACGACCTGGGTCTGGTCCTGGCCCTCGGGGACCTGGAAGCGAACGATGGCGGTGGAGCCGTCATCGATATTGTTGTCGCGCCGGGCGATGCCCTGCACCTGCACGTCGCCCAGGCCCAACTGGTTCACCGCGCCGCGCACGGCGTCCAGTTCGATCACCTGCCCCGCGGGCTTGGCGACCTCCAGCGACGCGCCGCCGCGGAAGTCGATGCCCATGTTCAGGCCGGGATAGAAACAGCCAACGATAGAGGCGACGCACAGGATCACCGACAAGACGCCGGCGATCTTGGCATAGCGGACGAAGCGGAAATTCGTCTTCTGCGGCAGCAGTTTGATGAGAGGCCATCCACGCATCGTCGTCACTCCGCCGCCGCCTTGGCGGTCTTGCCGGCCGCCGGGGCGGGTTCATCCGCGATCGGCAGGGTCTTGGGTTTGGCGATCTTCAGCCAGTAGGCCAGCAGCACCTGGGCCACCAGAACCGCCGAAAACACCGAGGTGAAGACGCCGATCGACAGGGTCCAGGCGAAGCCGCGCACCGGCCCGGCGCCGAAGACGAACATGATCGCGGCCGCCACCAGGGTGGTGACGTTGGCGTCCAGAATGGTGCCCCAGGCCTTGCTGAACCCGGCGTCCATGCTGGCGATGACGCTGCGGCCCGAGCGGGCCTCGTCGCGCATCCGCTCATAGATCAGCACGTTGGCGTCCACGGCCACGGCGAAGGTCAGGATCAGACCGGCGATGCCCGGCAGCGTCAGGGTCGCCTGGGTCAGCGACATGGCCGCCACGATCAGGATGCCGTTCAGGATCAGGCCGATCACCGAGATGCCGCCGAACAGCAGCCCGTACGACAACAGCATGAAGATGACGATGATGACGAAGCCGATGGCCGTCGACAGGCCGCCCGCCTTCACCGCGTCGGCGCCCAGTTCGGCCGAGACGGTTCGACGTTCCTCGACCTTCAACGGGGCCGGCAGAGCGCCGCCGTTCAGCAGGTTCACCATCTCCGAAGCCTCGGCGATGGTGTAATTGCCCTCGATGATGCCGGAACCGCCGGTGATGGCGCTCTTGATGTTCGGCGCCGAGATGACCTTGCCGTCCAGGATGATGGCGAAGGGTTTGCCGATGTTGGCGGCGGTCGCCTCGGCGAAGCGGCGCGCGCCCTGACCGTCAAAGCGGAAACCGATGGCCGGGCGGCCCGACTGGTCGGCGTCGACGCTGGCGCGGGTCAGGTTCTCGCCCGAGACCAGGATGCGTTTCTTGATCAGATAGGGCGTGCCGTCCTCGCCTTGCAACACCTCGGCGTCCGGCGGAACCAGGCCGGTCTGCATCCAGTTCTGGGTGTTCTCGACATCGACCATCTGGAAGGTCAGTTGCGCCGTCTGACCGATGACCCGCTCCAGTTGGGCCGGGTCGCTCTCGCCCGGCGCCTGGACCACGATGCGGTCGGCGCCCTGGCGGGTGATCGAAGGTTCGCGCGTGCCCAGGCTGTCGATCCGGCGGCGCACCACCTCGATCGACTGAT
>NZ_DAINBO010000045.1:0-13919 GCF_036732845.1 Brevundimonas sp.
GGCGGCAAGGTTGTCTCCTCGCTTGAGGGCGGCTACGACCTTGAAGGACTGGGCCGTTCCGCGGCCGCTCATGTTCAGGCTCTGGGGGAGGACTGAAGGACGAACGCCTTGATTTCCGGCCCCCGTCCGCACGCCATGACCGCTTCCGCCGCCGCCTTCGAGACCGAATCCCAACCCCAGCCCCCGGCCGCTGTCGAGGCGGTGCGTCCGGGCGCAGTCATCCTGGCCCGCCATGGCGAGCCGGCCCTGTCGCGCAAATGCCTGATCAGCGCCGCCCGGTACCGGGAATGGTGGGGTCAGTATGAGGTCGGCGGCCTGCGCGCCGGCCAGACCCCGCCGGTCGCCCTGATCGACGCCGCCGCCGGCGCGGGGGCCATCTACGCCTCGTCGCGGCCGCGCGCGGTGGAGACCGCCGCCGCCGTCTCGGCCGGACGCGAGGTCATGGTCGACGCTCTGTTCATCGAGGCGCCCCTGCCGCCGCCGCATCTGCCCGACTGGATCAAGCTGTCGCCGCGCTGGTGGGGCGTGGTGGCCCGCTGCTGGTGGCACCTGTCCGACCGCCACCATCAGGAAGAGACCCGCGCCGAGGCCGAGGTGCGCGCCGAACAGGCGGCCCAGGCCCTGATCGCCCGCGCCGCCACGGGCCAGGACGTGCTGGTGCTGGCCCACGGCTATTTCAACCACATGGTCGGCCGGTGTCTGAAGGCCGCCGGCTGGCGCCTGGTTCAGAACCAGGGCTTCAAATACTGGTCCCAGCGCCGCTACGAGAAGCGCTGAACCGTCGTCGGAGACGCGCGATGATCCGCCGTTCGCTGTTCGCTCTTTTCGCCTTGATGCTGACGGCCGCGCCCGCGGCGGCCCAGGATGCGGCGCCCGCGCCGACCCGCGTGGCGCTGGACACCTCGGCCGGAACCATCGTCATCGAACTGGACCCGCGCGCGCCGATCACCGTCGCCAACTTCCTGCGTTACGTCGATGAAGACCGTCTGGACGGGACCAGCTTCTATCGCGCCATGAACCTGGGCGCCGTCGGGGGCCTGATCCAGGGCGGACCCAGCGGCGCCTCGGATCGCGTCCTGCCAGGCATACCGCACGAGCCGACCAGCCAGACGGGCCTGCGTCACACCGACGGCGTCATCTCCATGGCCCGGTTCGAGCCGGGCACGGCCACCGGCGACTTCTTCATCATCGTCGGCGACAACCTGGGTTCGCTGGACGCCAGCGCGACGGACCCCGGATTCGCCGCCTTCGGCCGGGTGGTCCAGGGCATGGAGGCGGTGCGCGCCATCCTGGCCTCGCCCCGCTCGCCGACGGCAGGCGAAGGCGTCATGGTCGGCCAGATGCTGGAGCCGAAGATCGAGATCCGCGACGCGCGGCGTCTCCCTTGATCCCGCTCATCCCCGCGAAAGCGGGGACCCAGTCCTTTGGATAATCGGTTGGATGTGTCGCTCACAGGCCTTGATCTAGGGCTGTGGCACGTCGCTCTCACTGGGTCCCCGCTTTCGCGGGGAAGAGCGGACTGTGATGGTTCTCCACCGTTGAAGCCTGGGCATCACCCCTCTAGGGTCGCGCGCCATGACCGACGCCGCCAAAACCCTCCCCGCCGACCTCAGTTTCGAGGACGCCCTGGCCCGCCTTGAGGGCATCGTCCAGCGGCTGGAGTCCGGCCAGGCCCCGCTGGAGGAATCGATCAGCCTGTATGAACAGGGCGCGGCGCTTAAGGCCCATTGCGAGGCCCGCCTGAAAGACGCCCAGTTGCGGGTCGAAAAGATCGTCGTCGGTCCCGACGGCCAGGCCAAGGGCGCCGAACCGGCCGAGTTCGGCTGATGCCCGCGCCCGCGCCTCAGATCGCTTTTGACGACTTCCTGAAGGTCGATGTCCGCCTGGGCCGCGTGGTCAAGGCCGAGCCGTTCCCCGAGGCGCGCAAGCCCGCCTACAAACTGACCATCGACTTCGGCCCGGACATCGGCGTCAAGAAATCCTCGGCCCAGATCACCCGCCACTATACGATCGACCAGTTGCAAGGCCGCATGGTCGCCGCCGTGGTCAACTTCCCGCCGCGCCAGATCGGACCCTTCATGTCCGAGGTCCTGACCCTGGGCTTCCCCGACGCGGACGGCGAAGTGGTGCTGGTCGGCGTGGATCGCGACGCCGTCGTGGGCGGGAGGCTGTTCTGACCCACCCGCCGTCTCATGCCTGGGCCGCGAATTCGCCCGAACAGGCCGTCATCGACCGCGTGGCCGAGGTCGCCGACCTGATCACCGTGGCGCTGGACGAACTGCTGCCTCGCGCCGACGGGCCGGAATCGCGCCTGACCGAGGCCATGCGTTACGCCGCCCTGGGACCCGGCAAGCGGCTGCGGCCCTTCTTCGCCCTGGAATCCGCCCGTCTGTTCGATCTGGAGGAACGGCCGGTGCTGCGCGCCGCCTGCGCCTTGGAATGCGTCCACGCCTATTCCCTGGTCCATGACGACCTGCCGTGCATGGACGACGACGATGTGCGTCGCGGCCGCCCGACCCTGCACCGCGCCTATGACGAGGCGACGGCCGTCCTGGCCGGCGATGCGCTCCAGACCGCGGCCTTCGACATCCTACTGCACGAAGACACCCACGACAGCCCGGCCGTCCGCTGCGAACTGGCGGCGCGTCTGTCGATGGCGTCGGGCGCGCGCGGCATGGCCGGGGGCCAGATGATCGACCTTCTGGGCGTGCGCGACGACTTGGGCGGCGTGGCCCGGATGCAGCGGCTCAAGACCGGCGCCCTGTTCGCCTACGCCTTCGAGATCCCGCTGATCATCGCCGACGCCCGCGAGACGCACCGTCACGCCCTGATCAGCTTCGCCCACGACATCGGCCTGGCCTATCAGATCGTCGACGACCTGCTGGACGCCGAAGGTTCGGCCGAGGAGATGGGCAAGGCCGCGGGCGGCAAGGACGCGGCCCGGGGCAAGACCAATTTCGTCACCCTGTTGGGCGTCGATCAGGCGCGAAGCCGCGTCGCGCATCTGGCCGACCAGGCCCGCGCCCACCTCGATGTCTTCGGTCCCGACGCCGAAATCCTCAAGGCCAGCGTGGATTTCGTGCTAAGCCGCCGCGCCTGAGGTTGAACATCCGCTCTTTCCGGGTGTTGTCTCTCTGACGCTCGCCAAGGTACTGGCATCCATGCCCGACACGCCCCTGCTCGACACCGTCAACATTCCCGCCGACACGCGCGGGTTCGACCTGGCCCAGTTGCGCCAACTGGCCGACGAGGTGCGGGTCGAGACCATCGACGCGGTCAGCCAGACCGGCGGCCACCTGGGCGCGGGCCTGGGCGTGGTCGAACTGACCGTGGCCCTGCACCATGTGTTCGAGACCCCCAGGGACATCCTGATCTGGGACGTCGGCCATCAGTGCTATCCGCACAAGATCCTGACCGGCCGCCGCGACCGCATCCGCACCCTGCGTCAGGGCGGCGGTCTGTCGGGCTTCACCAAGCGGGCCGAGAGCGAATACGACCCCTTCGGCGCGGCCCACGCCTCGACCTCCATCAGCGCCGCGCTCGGCTTCGCCGCCGCCCGCGACCAGAAGGACGCCAAGAACAAGGTCGTGGCCGTCATCGGAGACGGCTCCATGTCGGCGGGCATGGCCTATGAGGCGATGAACAACGCCGTCGAGGCCACCAGCGGCCAGTTGATGGTCGTGCTGAACGACAACGACATGTCGATCGCCCCGCCGGTCGGCGGCATGAGCGCCTATCTGGCCGGCCTGGTGTCGGGCGGCGCCTACCGCTCGATGCGCCGACTGGGCAAGTCGGTCGCCGAGCACCTGCCGCGCCCCTTCCGCGACGCGGCCCGCAAGGCCGAGGAATATGCGCGCGGCATGGTCACCGGCGGCACCTTCTTCGAAGAGCTGGGCTTCTACTATGTCGGTCCCATCGACGGGCACGACATGGACAATCTGGTGCCCATCCTGAAGAAGGCCGCGGCCATCGACGACCGGCCGGTGCTGGTCCATGTCGTGACCCAGAAGGGCAAGGGTTACGCCCCGGCCGAATCCAGCGCCGACAAACTGCACGCGGTGGTCAAGTTCGACGTCGTCTCGGGCAAGCAGTCCAAGGCCGTCTCCAACGCCCCCAGCTACACCAAGGTCTTCGGGACCGAGCTGATCAAGCGGGCCAAGATCGATCCCACGGTCGTCGCCATCACCGCCGCCATGCCGTCGGGCACCGGGCTGGACCTGTTCGGTCAGGCCTTCCCCGAGCGCACCTATGACGTCGGCATCGCCGAACAGCACGCGGTCACCTTCGCCGCCGGTCTGGCCGCCGACGGCATGAAGCCGTTCTGCGCCATCTATTCGACCTTCCTTCAGCGCGGTTACGACCAGGTCGTCCACGATGTGGCCATCCAGAAGCTGCCGGTGCGCTTCGCCATGGACCGCGCCGGTCTGGTCGGGGCCGACGGCGCCACCCACGCGGGGTCGTTCGACATCGGCTATATGGGCGCGCTGCCGCACATGGTGCTGATGGCCGCCGCCGACGAGGCCGAGCTGGCCGCCATGATCGCCACGGCCTGCGAGATCGACGACCGTCCCTCGGCCTTCCGTTATCCGCGCGGCGACGGCGTCGGCCTGGACATCCCCGAACTGTCCGCCCCGCTGGAGATCGGCCGGGGCCGCATCGTGCGCGAAGGCACGGCCGTCGCCATCCTGTCGCTGGGCACCCGCCTTCAGGAATCGCTGAAGGCCGCTGACGCCCTGGCCGCGCGCGGCGTTTCGGCCACCGTCGCCGACGCCCGCTTCGCCAAGCCGCTGGACGCCGACCTGATCCTGCGCCTGGCCCGCGAACACGAGGCTCTGATCACGGTGGAGGAGGGGGCCATGGGCGGTTTCGGCGCCTTCGTGCTCCAGCTTCTGGCGGAAAAGGGCGCGCTGGACGCGGGGTTGAAGATCCGCACCCTGCACCTGCCCGACGTCTTCCAGGACCAGGACAGCCCCTTCGCCATGTACCAACAGGCCGGGCTGAACGCGGACCAGATCGCCGCCGCCGCCTTGTCGGCCCTGGGGGTGGATGTCGCCGCCGGCGCCGCCCGAGCCTGAGGCGCACGGAATTTAGACTCGATAGACTCGATAGACGCGCTTTTTTCTCGCGGGTCGATCACGTCGCGCGCCTGACCGTCAAACCTATACGCCCCAGTCCTCAGCCCTCGCAGCGAAAGCGTGGGAACGGAGCCGACGCCCTTCTCCCCTCGGGGGAGAAGGAAGAGTTCCCGCGATCAATCCGCGCCCCGCCTTGCCGTATCGGTTCTCAGCCGCCATCTAGAGGGTGAACCCCCGATCCGTCCGTTCGCCGACATGGAGCGCCGATGCCGCATGCCGACAGCCTGATCCTGACCCTGGTGGGCGGTTTCGTCCTGGCCTTCGTGTTCGGCATGACCGCCAACCGGCTGAAGCTGTCGCCCCTGGTCGGATATCTGTTGGCGGGAGTGGCGGTCGGCCCGCATACGGCGGGCTTCGTGGCCGACACCGAACTGGCGCCCCAGTTGGCCGAGATCGGCGTCATCCTGCTGATGTTCGGGGTCGGCCTGCATTTCTCGCCCAAGGACCTGATGCAGGTCAGGAAGGTCGCCGTGCCCGGCGCCTTGGCCCAGATTCTGGCGGCGACCGGCATGGGCTGGCTGCTGGGCCGGTTCCTGCTGGGCATGGGCGATGTCGAGGCGGTGCTGCTGGGCTTCTCTTTGTCGGTCGCCTCCACTGTCGTGCTGATGCGGGCGCTGGAGGAGCGCAAGCAGAACAAGGGCGAGGTCGGGCGCATCGCCGTGGGCTGGCTGATCGTCGAGGATCTGGTGATCGTCATCGCCCTGGTCATGCTGCCCATGATCCTGACCCAGCCGGGCGAGACGGTGAACGCGACGGCTCTCGTGGGCAGCATCGGCTGGACCCTGGTCAAGGTCGCCGCCTTCGTCGCCGCCATGCTGGTGGTCGGCGGGCGGGTGTTGCCGTGGGTGCTGGTGCGCATCGCCCACACCCGCTCACGCGAACTGTTCACCCTGGGCGTCCTGGCCATCGCCCTGGGCATCGCCTGGATCGCCTACGCCCTGTTCCATTCCTTCGCCCTGGGCGCCTTCCTGGCGGGGCTGGTGCTGAACGGTTCGCCGCTGGGCCATAATGCGGCTGAGCGGTCGCTGCCGCTGCGCGACGCCTTCGCCGTGCTGTTCTTCGTCTCGGTCGGCATGCTGTTCGACCCGATGATCCTGGTGAACAAGCCGCTGGCCGTGTTGGGCGTGCTGCTGATCATCATCGTCGGCAAGTCGCTGGCGGCACTGGCCATCACCGGCGGATTCCGGCTGGACAAGGCCACCGGCCTGACCGTCGCCGCCAGCCTGGCCCAGATCGGCGAGTTCAGCTTCATCCTGGCCGCCCTGTCGATGTCCGAAGGCGCCATGCGGGCCGAGACGCGCGACCTGATCCTGGCCGGCGCCCTGTTGTCGATCTCGCTGCACCCGTTTGTCTTCGCCCTGGTCGACCGCATGGGCGCACGCCCCAAGCCGCCCGAAACGCCAAAGGCCGCCGACGTTCCCGCCGACAGCCCCGCGCGTCTTCAGGACGTGGTCTGAGGTGACCGTCGGGTCAAAACACCAGCAAGGCGCGAATCTTGGCCCGGACTTCGTCCATGACGGCTTGAGACGCACGGGCCTTGAAGGCTGCGCGTCGCGCCCGCCAGTCCAGGCTCTTGATCTGATCGGCCAGGACGGCGCTGTCAGGATCGCGTTCCACGATCACCTCGAACGGATATCCCTTGATCCGCGAGGTCATGGGACAGGCGATCATCATGCCTCGCGCGGCGTTGTATCGTGCGGGCGACAGGACCAGGGCAGGGCGGTGACCCGCCTGTTCATGACCGGCCTGGGGATCGAACTGCAGCCAGACGATATCGCCCAGGTCCGGCGTATAGGCCCGGCTCACCAGGCTTCGTCCCCGACAGGAGGTCCCAGGTCCGCTTCGTCATGAAACGTCTCCGGCCGCATCTGGGCGATCAGGGCGTCGAGATCGAACGACGGCGGCGAAACCGGCTCGATCAGGATACGGCCGTTCTCCTCACGCACATCGACGGCCTGGTCGATGCGCAGATCCGCGGCGGCCATGACGGCCGCCGGGATCCTGATCGAGGCGCTATTGCCCCATTTCTTGACCTGAACCCGCACATCGGCCTCCATGTATCGACATTGATGATACATATGCGCGGTTGGCTGGTGCGCGGCAAGCCTTCACAGCACGCCGATCATCGAGGCGACCAAGGGATGGCGCACGATGTCGCGTTCGGCCAGGCGGACGACGGCGATGTCCGGCACCTGCTCCAGCCGCTCGGAGATGTCCGACAGGCCCGACACGCCCGGCAGAAGGTCCGACTGATGCGGATCGCCCGTGACCACCATGGTCGAATGCCAGCCCAGCCGCGTCAGCAGCATCTTCAACTGCACATAGGTGCAGTTCTGGGCCTCATCGACGACGATGAAGGCGTTGTTCAGGGTGCGGCCGCGCATATAGCCGATCGGCGCGATCTCGATCAGCCCCTCGGCCATCAGCGCCTTGACCCGCTTCATCGACAGCCGATCCGACAGGGCGTCGTAGAGCGGCCGCAGATAGGGGGCCAGCTTGTCCTCCATGTCGCCGGGCAAAAAGCCGATCGATTCGCCCGCCTCGACCGCCGGGCGGCTCAACACGATGCGGCCGACCTTGCCGGCCTCCAGCGCCTCGACCGCCTTGGCGACCGCCAGATAGGTCTTGCCCGTGCCCGCCGGTCCCAGGGCCATGACCAGATTGTATTCATCCATCGCCGTCATCAGCTCGGCCTGGCCGTCAGACTTGGGCTTCAGCGTCTTCAGATAGCCCTGGTCCCGCTCGTCATTCGACGGATAGGGCGACCAGCCGGCGTGGCGCGGCATCTGCCGGACCTTGGAGTCCTCGATGAACTGTTTGGTGTCGAGAACACCGAACTCACGGGCCTGACGCTTGAGTGCCGCACGCTTGGTCATGGACGCCTCCAGGGCATGAAAAAAGGCGACGCCGGAACGGCATCGCCTCGAACGAGGGTGGAGCGGAGGGAGCGCGCGTCACGACCGCCGGGGTCGTCTGCGGGTTCAATGCTCAGCGGGACGCCCCGCCGACCGGAACGCAGCACGCGCGTTCTCCGTGGCTTGACCGGATCGGGCTTGATCCGGCTTCGGAAACGGGGCGGAAATCACCGCCTCGAATCGCACTTACAGTTTCATGCTAACGTGGTTTACGAGAGCTTAAAGCCCCCGTATTTCTTGGATTTGGCGGTGTTCTGATGAATGTTTATTCGCTCGGCGACAAGCAACCGCGGCTACCGGCGGAAGGCGAATACTGGATCGCGCCGAACGCGACCGTCATAGGAGACGTGATTCTTCATCCGGGCGCCAGCGTCTGGTTCGGAACGGTGGTCCGGGGCGACAACGACCCCATCACCATCGGCGCCGACACCAATATCCAGGACGGCAGCGTCCTGCATTCGGACCCCGGGGAACCGCTGACCATCGGGCGCGGGGTGACCGTGGGCCACATGGCCATGCTGCATAGCTGCGAGATCGGCGACAACTGTCTGATCGGCATCGGCGCGGTCATCCTGGGCCGGGCCAGGATCGGAAAGAACTGCCTGATCGGCGCCGGCGCCCTGATCACCGAGGGCAAGGTCATCCCCGACAACAGCCTGGTCATGGGCCAGCCCGGCAAGGTGGTGCGCGAGCTGGAGCCGGGCCAGATCGAGGCGCTGAAGGCCTCGGCCGAACACTATGTCCAGAACTGGAAACGCTATGCGGCGGGGCTGACGCCGACCTAGGCCACGCGCCGTCCGTCGCGACAGGCCAGGACCAGCGGCGCGCGGCGGCATTCGCCGACGCCGATCGAGACGCGGGCGTTCATCGCGGCGACGCCTTTCAGATCGCGGCCCAGGGGCGTGATCGGCTGATACAGGCCCAGAAGACGGTCGGGATTGCCGTCCGGCCCGCGCAAGGGGGCGAAGGCGATCTCCAGCCCTTCGCCGCGCGCCTCAGCCACCAGGGCCACGGGGCGGGCCTCGCGAAAGGCCTGGACGACGGCCGAGACGACCAGAGCGCGACTGTCGGGCCGCCACAGGTCCAGCCAGGCCTGGCCGAACATGGGGCGGCCGTGGAAGGCCTCGACCCAGCCGCCGGCGAACCGCACCCGCGCCCCCTCGCCGGTGCGGTCCGCCACGAACACCTGCGGCAGCAGGGGTCCGAAGGCGGCGGGATCGATCGACAGGCGCGACGGGATGCGCTGCGAATCCGGCAGCAGGCTCCATGCGTCGATCAGCGTCTGTGTGCCGTGATGGAACATCATCGGTCCCTCCGACCGTATCGTCGCAAGGGCCGCGCCGGGCGGCGCGGAAACGGAAACGCAACGGTTTGCCGGTCAGATGTCAGGCTGACGACTTCTGTGGAGGGTCGGCCCATGCGGCTGCGCATCAAGACCTGGCTTCCGGCGATCGTGGGGTTCATCGCCCTGACGGCCTTCGCCGACGAGGCGTCGGCGCTGTGCGCGCCGACCGGCTGTCCGCCGCCGCCGCCGCCGACATGCTGCGAGCCGCCGCCCCCTCCGCCTCCGCCCCCTCCGCCGCCGAATCCGTGCTGCGAGACGCCGCCTCAGCCGCCGTGCTGCGGCTCGGGCGGCGGCAACGTCAACGTCAACATCAACGTCAATGCGAACTCCAACGCCAATGCCGGGGCCAGGGCGGCGATCAACGCCCGCGCCGGCGGCACGGTCTATGTCACCGGCGGCGGCTCGGCCTACGTCAATGTGGAACAGCCCTATCCGACGACGATCCAGGGTCTGAACGTCGAGGGCGCGCGCGTGCGCCAGACGGTGCGCGTGCCGTTCGTGTCGATGCGTCGCTTTGAAAAGCGGGTGGTCATCCAGGCCGTCTGCATCGACGACCGCAGCCGCCCGCACCCCGCCTCACAGGTCCGCCCGGATCGCGACGTCGATGGCGACTATGACGGCGAACTGTACCGCTGCATCGCCGGAACCTGGCTGCAGGCGACCTTCGCCGACTATAACGGCGAGATCAGCTTCGATCACGGCCAGACCCTGGCCTGCCGCAAGGGCGAGGCCCTGTGGCACGGTCGCGGCGGCATGGTCGAATGCCGGACCCAGAAACAGGAACGCGACTGCAACGAACGCTCGCTGCTGCGGCGCTATGGGGCGGGGATCAAGATCCTGACCATGATCCGCGAAGAGGAATACACCGAGTACCGCGAAGAGGTGGTCGAGCAGGCCGGACTGGCGATTTCGGGCGCATCGATCATGCTGGACGGCGGCGTCGGCGGCCGGGTGTTCTGAACCGGCTGTTCAGCCGCGCGTCAGCCGCCGCGATCTAGGGTTGGAGCGTCGATCCTCCGTCGACGATCCTGACGAACTGGCCCCGGCCCGTATGCGAGCCGGGGCCTTTTTTATCCGCCTTACTGCGCCGGAGCGTTGGTCGAGACCACTTCGGCCCGCCAGGCGCGATCCGGCCGCAGATAGGCCTGGGCCATGCGCTGGATATCGGCCGGAGTGACCGATTCCAGGTCCGCGATATGGTGGCGGATCTCGTCCAGCGAGGTCGGCTTCTCCTGGGCGTCCTGAAGCTGGCCGAGCCAGTAGCCGTTGTCGTTGCGGCTGCGGCTCAGCGATTCGACCATCGGGCGCCGGGCGCGCGTCAGTTCGTCTTCCGAGATCGGATTGTCGCGCAGGTCGGCGACGATCTTATCGAGGTTTTCGTAGAAGCGCGGCAGATCCGTGGGCTTGACCTCGGCGCCCGCCGAGATGCTGCCGTAGCCGGGGAAGACGTCCGAGGAGCTGTTGCTGGCGCGCGGCGAATAGGCGATCGCCAACTGTTCCCGGATCACGTCGTTTAGGCGCAACTGCAACACGGCCGACAACACGCCGATCTGGCGCGCCTCGGTGCGGTCGCCGATCGAATCGACCGTCGGCCAGGCGACATAGCCCAGGGCCTGTTCGGCCTGACCGTTGTGGGTCAGGCGCACCGGCGCGGCGGTCGGCGCCGGGAAGCGGCGCTGATCGGCCCCGGCGGACGGCGTCTGGGCCGGGCCGCGGGCGGGCAGGGCGCCGAAGGTCGAGGCGACCGTGCGAATCGCGTCGTCCACGGTGACGTCGCCGACCATGACGATGTCGATCGGACCCGTGGCCAGGCCGGTCTTCACGATGTTTCGGACCTCGTCGAGGGTGAAGGCCGCGGCCTGTTCCGCCGTGGGCGCCGCGGCGCGCTGGTCGCCGCCGGCCAACAGCACCGGCGCCTGAAGCGCGAAGGCGCCGCCAGGGGTGGCCATGAGCTGCGCCAATTGCTGGGGCCAGGCCGACTTGGCCTGCTCGAACGGAGCGGCGCGCAGGCCCGGATCGGTCATATAGGCCGCCATGACCTGCATCTGCAGTTGCAGATCCTCGGGCTTGGTCGCGCCCGAATATTGGAAGGAGTCCGTCCCCATGCCGCCGTTGACGCTGTAGGTGCGGCCAGTGAGCACGCGGTTCAACTGATCGAGCGTCAGACTGCCCAG
Source organism: Brevundimonas sp. (assembly GCF_036732845.1). Taxonomy (GTDB): domain Bacteria; phylum Pseudomonadota; class Alphaproteobacteria; order Caulobacterales; family Caulobacteraceae; genus Brevundimonas. The sequence goes on from NZ_DAINBO010000045.1 coordinate 11,570, forward strand.
GCCGCCGGCGGTCAGCACGCTTTCGACCATGTTGGAGGCCGTAACCCGATCCGTCGGCTGCGACAGGTCGCCGATGCCGGTGCGCACGCTGACCAGAACCTGTTCGTCGCGGAAATCGGTCGGCTTGACGGTCAGGCGCACGCCGTTGGGGAAGGTGACCATGGTCACGCCCAGGTCTGCGGCCTCGGTGCGGCCGGACGGAACGCCAGGCGCGCCGAAGTCGGTGTAAGGCCATTGCATCGCCGCCTCGTCGGCGCGAGCGGTGACGGGCGTCTGACGCGAAGCCTGCAAGGCGGCGGTGACGGCGGCCTCGCCGCCCTCGATCTCGACCGGGGTGACGACCAGCATGACCGGTCCCTGGCCCTCGAACACCTGGCGGACGGCGGCGTTGACCTGATCCGCCGTCACGCCGCGCACGGCGTTCTCGAACAGCTCCAGATTGGTCGCCGGGCTGGAGAAGACGCGGCGGGCGTTGGTCGCGCCGACCAGACCGTTGGCCAGGGCCGGGGTCGAACGGGTGGCGGCGGCGGCGACGGCGTTGGTCAGGGCCGTGCGGGTGTCGGTGATCTCGCGTTGCAGCTCGGCTTCGGTGACGCCGAACTGGATCAGGCGTCGCTGCTCCTGCTCCATCGTCTCCAGCGCGCGCTTCCAGCCGCCAGGATTGAAGGCGGCCGCGATGGTGCCGACGCCGACGCTGTCGAAGATGTCGCCCATCGATCCGCCCGCGCCCAGGAAGGGCGGATTGTCGCCACGCGCGATCTCACCCAGGCGGCGGTTCAGGACCGCCAGGCCCAGGGCCTTCAGCGTATCCTCGCCACGTTCGGCGGCGGTGTCGGCGTCCAGGTCGGGGTTCTTGACCCAATTCAACTGGATGCTGGACTGGATGCCCGGCTCCAGCAGGATCTTGGTCTCGGGCTGACGCGCCGCGACCTGGCCCAGATCGGGTTCGCCGCCCGCCGGGCCGACGCCTTGCCAGCTCTCGAACGCGGTGCGGACCTTGGCCTCCATCTGATCCAGGTCGAAGTCGCCCACGGCGATGAAGGTCGCACGCTCGGGCCGGTAGTAGTTGCGATAGAAGTCCACGAATCGCTGGGCCGGAGCGGTTTCGACGATGGTGGTGCTGCCGTCAGGCAGGCGGCGCGAGACTAGTTGGCCCTCGGCCAGCAGGCTCAACTGGGCCACGGCCGAGCGGCGGCCCGGCGTGTCGCGGGTGCGATTCTCGCCGACGATGACGCCGCGCTCATTGTCGATGGCGGCCGTCTCCATCAGGGCGTCGGACATCATCTCGCGCATGATGTGCAGGCTGGCGTCCACCGTCTCGTCGTCGGTGCGCGGCAGCTCCAGCATATAGAAGGTCTGTTCCAGGCTGGTGGTGGCGTTGGTGTCGGCGCCGAAGGCCAGACCCAGGCGTTCCAGAATGCGCAGCAGCTCGGTCTCGGGAATGTCGTCCGTGCCGTTGAAGACCATGTGCTCGGTGAAGTGGGCCAGGCCCTTCTGGTCATCCTGCTCCATCAGGCCGCCTGCGGCGATGCGCAGTCGGAACGAGGCCTGGCCGGGCGGGGTGGCGTTGTGCAGCAGGGCGTAACGCATGCCGTTGGGCAGTTGGCCGAAACGCACATTGGCGTCGGCCGGAATGTCGCTGGAGGCTTGCGGCCAGGGCGCGGACGGCGCGGTCTGGGCCAGGGCGGGCAGGGCGGCGGCCGTCAGGGCCAGACCAGAGGCGGCGACGAGTAGCAGGCGGCGAGCGGAACGCATCGAGAGTCTCCATGATCGACATGGGACCTCGACGAGATCACGACGCCCCGTGTCACCCGTAGGTGACACCGAACAGATGCGCAAGTTAACGGAAGTTAATCTGCGGGCCGGGAGACATAGAAGGTCGCCGCGTTGCCCACGGCGTTGGCGCCCGCGATCACGGCGCGGCTGGAGCCTTGGGTCGTCACCGTGGTCGTGGCGGTGATGTTGGCCGTATTGGTCTGGGTGTTGCGGGCGTCGATATAACCTTCGCACTGCGAGCAGGCGTAGCCGGTGACCGAATTGCCCACGGCGTCTGCGCCGACATAGGCGTCATAGCCCGTGCCGCCCGAGAAGGCGGCGCTGGCGTCGATCTGGCCGTTGTTCAGTTGGAGATTGTCGATCTCCAGATAGATGTCGTTGTTGCCGGCCGAGACCTCGTTGCCGACGCCGCGCGCCTGGGCCGTGGCCGAACCGAAATCATAGGCGGTGACGACGGTCGCGGCGCGCACCCGACCGGCGTTGGCCTGGTCCGTGGCGGTGATCAGGGCGCCGCCCTGGTTGGCGAAGACGGCCTGGTTGGCGGCGGCGTTGGCGCGTCCGGCCAGGTCCCAGG
>NZ_DAINBO010000046.1:0-13654 GCF_036732845.1 Brevundimonas sp.
TGATGATGCCGCCGATGTACCACAGGCACATGTCCGACAGGCCCGCGTATTTGTCGCCCGCGAACAGGGGCTTGCCGTCGCGCCAGATCGACTGGTGCACGTGCATGCCCGAGCCGTTGTCGCCGTACATGGGCTTGGCCATGAAGGTGGCCGACTTGCCGTAGGCGGCGGCCACGTTCTGGATCACGTACTTATAGAGCTGCAACCGGTCGGCCATGGTCAGCAGGTCGCTGAATTTCAAACCCAGTTCGTGCTGGGCCGGGGCCACCTCGTGGTGGTGCTTCTCCGGCTCCATGCCCAGGTCCTTCATCACCGACAGCATCTCGCCGCGCAGGTCCTGGGCGCTGTCGACCGGATTGACCGGGAAATAGCCGCCCTTGGGTCCAGGGCGGTGACCCATGTTGCCCTCGGAATATTCCGCGCCGGTGTTGGCGGGCAGCTCGGTCGAATCGAAGGCGTAGCCCGTCTCATGCGCGGCGGTGGACCAGCGCACGTCGTCGAAGACGAAGAATTCGGCCTCGGGACCGAAGAAGACCTGGTCGCCCACGCCCGACGACTGGACATAGGCCAGGGCCTTCTTGGCCATCGAGCGGCTGTCGCGGTTATAGGGTTCGCCGGTGTCGGGGTTCAGCACGTCGCAGAACAGGAACATCGTCGTCTGCTGATAGAAGGGGTCGATCCAGGCCGTCTTCAGGTCCGGCTTCAGCAGCATGTCGGACTCATTGATGGCCTTCCAGCCGGCGATCGACGAACCGTCGAACATGGTGCCTTCTTCCAGCAGTTCTTCATCGACCAGGTCGATGTCGAACGTGACATGCTGCATCCGGCCGCGCGTGTCGGTGAAGCGAAGATCGACGTAGCGTACGTCCTTGTCCTTGATCTCTTGCAGGATCTTCGAGGCGCTCATTCGGGGTGGTCCTTTGGGGTTCGGGGAGGGGGCCAAAAGAAAAACGACGCCGTCTCTGGCGTCGCGGGTGGAAGGCTCAGACGGCTTGCGGGCCGCTTTCGCCGGTGCGGATGCGGATCACGTCCAGGACGTCCGATACGAAGATCTTGCCGTCGCCGATCTTGCCGGTGCGGGCGGCGGCCTGGATGGCCTCGACCACTGAGGCGACCATGTCGTCGGGCACGACGACCTCGATCTTGATCTTGGGCAGGAAGTCGATGACGTATTCGGCGCCGCGATAAAGCTCGGAATGGCCCTTTTGGCGGCCATAGCCCTTGGCTTCCAGGACCGTCATGCCCTGAACGCCGGCGTCCTGGAGGGCCTCTTTGACCTCGTCCAGTTTGAACGGCTTGATGACCGCTTCGATCTTTTTCATGGCGACCCCGGGGACGGCGCGACGCGGCCGTTCGCTCGGGCTGTAAAGGGACATTGCATCGCACAATAAGGCAAGAGGGGAATCGCCCCCAGTCGCCATCCGTGATCGGATAAGTCCCATGACCGAGACCAATCATCCCGACCTGTGGCGCGGCCGCATCCCCTGGCCGGGCGCCGACAGCCATAAACATGCGCGCGGGCGGCTGGGCGTGGTGTCGGGCGACGCGGCGCACACGGGCGCGGCGCGGCTGGCGGCGCGGGCGGGCCTGAGGGTCGGCGCGGGGCTGGTGAAGGTGTTTTGTCCGCTTGAGGCGGCGGCGGTGCTGGTCCCGGCGCTGGAGGCGGTGATGCTGTCGCCGTTCGCGACGACGGCCGAACTGGTCGCGGCGGCCGAACCAATGGGCGCGGTCGTCATCGGCCCGGCGGCGGGGGTGACGGAGGCGACGCGGGAGAATGTGCGGGGCCTGGCGACGCTGGAGACCCGGCTGGTGCTGGACGCCGACGCCCTGACGGTGTTCGCCGACACGCCCGAGGCCCTGTTCGACCTTTTGGGACCGCAGGACGTCCTGACCCCGCACGAGGGCGAGTTCGGACGGCTGTTCCCCGGCCTGCTGGCGGCGGGCCGCGAGACGGCGGCGGTCGAGGCGGCGAGGCGGGCGGGCTGCGTGGTGGTGCTGAAGGGCGCGAAGACCCTGGTCACGGCGCCGGATGGACGACGGCGGATCAACCCCAACGGCTCGCCCTGGCTGGCCACGGCGGGCACGGGCGACGTCCTGGCCGGCCTGATCGGCGGCTTGCTGGCGCAGGGCGTCGAGGCGTTCGAGGCGGCGTCGATGGCCGTCTGGATGCACGCCGACGCGGCCGGGCGCTTCGGACCCGGCCTGACCGCCGAAGACCTGCCGGACCTGATCCCGGCGGTGTTGCGAGAGCTGTACGGCTAGGGTCTGGTCAGCGTTTGACGGCGATATGGTCGTTGTTGGAGACCACGATCGGGCAGGGACCCGCGCCGACGGTCTCTTCAGCCCAGGGCGAGCCGACCGCTCTCCAGAAACGATACCGTTGGTAGATCGTGACCGTCACGTGGGTCATTCCGTCTGGCGACGTGGCGCAACCGCCGCCTGTGCCTTCGACACCCCAGAATCTGGCCATGGGTCTCTCCTTGAGACGCGGCGCCGTCACGGCCGCCGCGTGTTGCTGAATGAGAATGTTCAAGCTGGGCGACGCCACCACGGCGCCGACAGAGGAGCCGCATGGCCTATCGAGACTGTGCCGGGCCAGGCGGGCCTGAAGCACGCCGTTCACGCACGTCCCCCTCGGGCCACGGTCACTAAAGGCCGTCGGCCGAGATTGGTTGCAGCGCGTCGTCTCCATCCGCGACGGAACGGCTCGCCTTGCTCCGCGCGCGGCGTGGGCTATAGACGGGCCGCGCCCGCGGCTATGGCGAAATTGGTAGACGCACCAGATTTAGGTTCTGGCGGGAGACCGTGGGGGTTCGAGTCCCTCTAGCCGCACCAGCGCCCCATCACGACGGCCCGCTGGCCGGGCGCGGGATGGGCGCCGACCGCATGGCGCGATCCGAGACGAAGGGGTTGTCGCGGCGCTCGGCGCCGAAGGTCGAGGTCGGGCCGTGCCCGGGCACGAAGGTGATGTCGTCGCCGAACGGCCACAGCTTCTTAGTGATCGAATCCAGCAGGGCCTGATGGTCGCCGCGCGGGAAATCCGTCCGGCCGATCGAACCGTTGAACAGCACGTCGCCGACCTGGGCGAAGCGGGCGCCCTCGTGGATGAAGACGACATGGCCGGGGGTGTGGCCGGGACAGTGGACGACCTTCCATTCAGTCTCGCCCAGCGTCACCGTGTCGCCGTCGCCCAACCAGCGGGTGGGGACGAAGCTGCGCGCCTCGGGCAGGCCGTACATCTGGCCCTGAGCCGGGATGCCGTCGATCCAGAACTGGTCGTCGGGATGGGGACCCCATATCTCGACGCCCGACTTCTCCTGCATTTCGGCGGCGCCGCCGGCGTGATCCAGGTGGCCGTGGGTGATCCAGATGCGCTCCAGCGTCAGGCCGCGTCGGGTGATTTCGGCCAGGACGGCGTCGACCGAGGCGCCGGGGTCGATGACGGCCGCCCGCTTCGTGGCCGTGCACCAGACGGTGGTGCAGTTCTGCTGCAACGGGGTGACGGGCGTGACGAAGACGCCGATGGGAGAGGAGGTCATGGGCCTTAGATAGCGTCCGCGCGTTGACCTTTCAGCCCTCAATCGACATAAGGGCGGGCTTCGAGGCGCCGCTCCTGAAAAGGGCGGCCCTTATTGCTTTATCCACTCCGCGCGCGTTCGCCCCGAAAACGCCGCCCCAGAGCGTCAGAATCCCGACCATGCAAGTCGTCGAAAAGTCCTCCGAAGGCCTGAGCCGCACCATCGCGGTGACCATCCCCGTCGCCGAACTGAATGAAAAGCTGGACGCCCGGCTGAAGGAAGTCGCGCCGCAGATGCGCATCAAGGGCTTCCGTCCCGGCAAGGTGCCGCTGGCCCACGTCAAGAAGACCTTCGGCCGCGACTTCATGGGCGAGATCGTCAACGCCGCCCTGAACGAATCGAGCCAGGCCGCCCTGGACGAGATCAAGGTGCGCCCGGCCGCCCCGGCCGAGATGAAGCTGACCAGCGACATGGACAAGGTCATCAAGGGCGACGAGGACCTGTCGTACGAGATGGCTCTGGAAGTCATGCCGGAGTTCACCCCGGTCGACCCCAAGACCCTGAAGCTGAAGCGCCCGGTCTATGAGGCGTCCGACGCCGACCTGGATGAGGCGCTGGCCGAACTGGCCGGTCAGGCCAAGACCTATGAAGACAAGACCGGCAAGACGGTCAAGGCCGCCGACGGCGACCAACTGACCATCGACTTCGTCGGCAAGATCGACGGCGAGGCCTTCGACGGCGGCTCGGCCACGGACGCCGACCTGGTGATCGGCTCGGGCCGCTTCATCCCCGGCTTCGAGGAGCAGTTGAAGGGCGCCAAGATCGGCGAGGAAAAGACCATCGAGGTCACCTTCCCGGAAGAATACCAGGCCAAGCACCTGGCCGGTAAGGCCGCGACCTTCGACGTCACGGTCAAGGCCATCAAGGCCGAGGCCGAATCGAAGATCGACGACGACTTCGCCAAGCGCATCGGCATCGAGAGCCTGGACAAGCTGAAGGACCTGCTGCGCTCGAACCTGAACCAGCAGTACGCCGGCGCCGCCCGCTTCAAGCTGAAGCGCGCCCTGCTGGACGCTCTGGACGAAAAGCACAGCTTCGACCTGCCGCCGCGCATGGTCGACGCCGAGTTCGAAGGCATCTGGCAGCAGGTCGAGGCCGACAAGGCCGCCGGCCGCCTGTCGGAAGAGGACGCCAAGAAGTCCGACAAGAAGCTGAAGGACGAGTACAAGAAGATCGCCGAGCGCCGCGTGCGCCTGGGTCTGGTGCTGGCCGAGATCGGCCGCGCCAACAACATCACCGTCTCGGATCAGGAACTGAACCAGGCGATCATGGCCGAGGCCCGCAACTATCCGGGCCAGGAGCGGGCGGTGTTGGACTTCTATCGCCAGAACCCGAACGCCGCCGCCTCGATGCGCGCGCCGATCTATGAGGACAAGGTCGTGGACCTGATCTTCGGCGCCGCCGAGGTGAAGGACGCCAAGATCACCAAGGAAGAGCTGCTGAAGGAAGACGAAGAGGGCTGATCGCCCGCGTCAGCTTTCGTGGCTCGCGCTTGCGCGCGATCCGAAACAGAATGGTCCCCGTCGGATGATCCGGCGGGGACTTTTCACATGGGGCGTCGCGCGGCGCTGGCGATCGGGGCGATGATGCTGGCGACGGCGCCGGCCGCGGCCGCGCGCGCCCAGACGCCCGAACCGGCCTATCAGGTCGGCCAGCCGCCGCCCGACATGCCTCCCGCCGACGGCGCCCGGATGGCGGAGCTTGAGGTTCAGGCGACGACGGCCATCGCGGCGGGCGACTGGGCGGCGGTCGAAAGACTGCTGGGCGAAGGCCTGACGCTGGAACAACGGCATTACGCCCCGGACGACGCGCGCATCGGCCATAGCTGGGGTTGGCTGGCCCGCGCGGCGATCGAACAGGGCAGGGCGCCGCAAGAGGTGATCCCCCTGGCCGAAAAACGGCTGGAGATCGCCGAGAAACACCCCGAAGACGGCGCGACCCTGGCCGCGGCCCTGTTCTTGTTGGGCGAGCAGTTGCTGGCGGCTGGGCAGGCGGAGGCGGCGGTTCCGTTCCTGACGCGGGCGGAGACGGTGCTGGAGGGGCTGGGCGAGGCGTCGAAGGGGGATTTGCGGATCACGCGGGTGCGGCGCGGCATGGCCCTGGCCGCGACGGGGGACAAGGCGACGGCGGCCCGGCTGCTGGGCGACGCCCTGGCGGAGCTGAGAGCCGATCCGTCGGCCGATGGCGGCGAACGGGCCTATGTGGCGTGGGAGTTCGCGGTCGTGTCGTACGACCTGGACCGCTACGCCGAGGCCGAAGCCGCGTTCCGGCTGGTGTTTGAACACCGCGCCGCGACGGGTCGGACCAGGGATGAGGCCATCGCCGGTTACTGGCTGGCGAACACCCTGCTCCTGCTGGGGCGTACGGCGGAGGCGGACGTGGTCATGCGCCGCGTGGTGGCGTTGGAGACGGCGGCCGCCGCCGATGCGCGCGGCCTGACCTTGGCGCAGGTGCGCAAGGCCGCGATCGAGCATGGCGACAGGATGCGAACGGCCGGTGACCTGGAGGCGGCGGCGGCGGCCTATCGCCTGGCGGTCCAGGTCAATCGCGCCGAGCCTGACTCGGGCGCCTATCTGGCGGCGGCGGTGTCTCGCCTGGGGCTGACGCTTCAGGAACAGGCGCGCTACGTCGAGGCCGAGACGGCGCAACGCGAGGCGCTGGAGCTTTGGCGTCAGGTGCGCGGGCCGGGCCATGCCGACGTCGCCACGCAGTACGAACGACTGGGCCGCACCCTGCTGCGGCAGAACAAGTCCCTGGACGCCATGAGGGCCTTTGACGAGGCGCGCACCATTCGGACAGCCCTGGGGCAAGAGACCGATATGGGCGTGCTGAGGGATCAGGCCGAGGCGGCGGAACAGAGCGAACTGTTGCAAACGGCGCTGCAACGACGCGAGGAGGTGGTCCAACGTCTGCGCGCCGAGACGCCGCCGCGCCGCACCGCCCTGGCCGCCAACATCGCGTCCCTGGCGCACGTCCATTTTCTGCTCGACGACTACGGCGCGACCGAACGGCTGTATCGCGAGGCCCTGTCGCTGACGGAAGAGCCGGTGCTGCGCGAGCGGATCATGACCGGCCTGGCCATGGCCTTGACGAGCCAGGGGCGCGGCGAGGAGGGCGAACCCCTGCAGCGCCAGGTCCTGGCCGAGGTGACGGCCCGCGCGGGTCCGGTCAGCGTGGACAGCGCCATCGCCATGTCGGATCTGGCTCGCATACTGGCCGTTCGCGGCGACCCGGCGCGGGCGGAACCCCTGTTGCACGACGCCCTGGCCGTATTTGAGGCCCAGCCCGAGCCGGATCGCGGCCGGATCGCGACGGTGAAGCTGAACCTCGGCGTGGCGCTGAGCGACCTGGATCGCCACCTGGAGGCGCTTCAACAGTTCAATGAGGCGTTCCGCATCCGGCGCGAGGTGTTCGGCGCGGGCCATGCGCGCACGGTGAAGGTGATCGAGCTGATCATCTTTGAATACGTCGCCCTGGGGGCCTATGGCCAGGCCGAACCCCTGGCCGCGCAACTGGCTCAATTGACGCGAGATCGGGTCGGCGCGGACCACCCGATCCTGGCCAAGGCGTTGCAGAGGCACGCCTATGTGCTTCAGAGCGCCGGTCGATACGCCGAGGCGGAACGGCTGATGCGACAGGCGGCGGACATCATGCAACGGCGCTCGCAGGACCCGCGTGACCGCATCCGTTACGACGCCAACTGGGGCGTGACCCTGTTGGACTCCGACAGACCGCGCGAGGCGCTGGAGGTGTTTCGACGGGCCGAGGCGGGTCTGGTCGAACGGCGCCGCACCGCGACCGACCCGAGCTGGAGTCGAAACGAAGCCGAGGGCTTCCGCTTCCTGCATCGGTTCGCGGTTCAAGCCGCCTGGGAGGCCGCGACGGCGCCTTCGCCTTGATTCCGACGGAATCCATTTCACAAACGACATTAAGGTGTATGCGGTCCCCGTCAGTATCGGCGCGTGTCAGTCCGCCGAACGGATCGAGGGGAGAGTTCCATGTTCACAGCCATCGCCCTGGCGGCGTTGATCGCGGGTCAGACGGCGCCGCAGGCCGCTCAAGATCCCGACGAGGCCGTGGCGGTCGAGGACATCCTGGTCGAAGGGCGGCCGCTGGTCGAACGCGCGCGCGAATTCGTCAATGAGATCGCCGCCCCGCCGAACAATCGGAACCTGGCGACGTGGCGCACCGAGATGTGCGTTTCCGCGGTGAACATGCCGACGACCCACGGCCAGGCCATGGTGGATCGCGTGTCTCAGGTCGCGCTGCATCTGGGCGTGCGGATCGGCGAACCGGGTTGCGAACCCAACGTCATCATCGCCCTGAGCACCGACGCCCAGGCCATGGCGGCGCAACTGGTCGATCGACGCGAGCGCACCTTCCGACCCAATTGGACCGGTTCGTCACAGGGCGAACAGGAGTTGGAGGCCTTTGTTCAAAGCACGGCGCCGGTGCGCTGGTGGCACATCAGCATTCCGGTCGACGCCGCCACGGGCGAGGTCGCCGTGCGGATGCCCGGCGACGGCGACGGCTTGAGGGTGGTCAACAAGCGGATGGGGGCGACGCGGCTGCGCAGCCCGCTGCGCGACGACATGCGCAAGGCCTTCGTCATCATCGATGTGGACGACGTGGCGAACGTCAGCTTCCAGCAACTGACCGACTATGTCGCCTTCCTGGTCATGGCCCAGACCGATCCCGAGGCCGACACCGGCGGCTATGACACCATCCTGAACCTGTTCAAGGGCGGCGGCGCCGATGGGCTGACGGCGTGGGACCTGGCCTATCTGGAGGCGCTCTACGCCTCGGACACGACCCAGAGCAATCCGAACCGCCATGGCAGCAACGTCGGCCGCGCCCTGGCCCGCGACATCGGCGGCCAGATGCGTGAAGAGGCGCGGCAGGCGCAGGCTGAGCCGACGCCCGAACCCGCTCCGACGCCGACGCCGTGATCGTCAGGCTTTGACAGTCGCGTTTCGCTGAACGCCGTCGCAGGATCGGCGCATGAAGCGAGGGGCGGACATCAGGGGCGTTCACGGCGCGGTCGCGGCGTTCGTCCTGGCGGCGTCGATGCCGACGGCTGTCGATGCGCACGCCCTTGAGGCGGCCGGGGCGGCGGATTCTCAGGCCGCGGCCGCCGTTTCGTCGGATGAGGCGGAGACCGAGCGCCGGCTGCGGCAAGAGGTGGAGCGCGCCAGCCTGGCCGGCGACGTGCGCTCTCAGTCGCGCGCCTCACGGGCCTTGGCCGAACATCTGGCCCTGACGGGGCGGACGGCGCGCGCCGCCGACCTGTTGGCCGACATGGCCGTGATCGACGCGGCGCTGGGCGAAGGCGACCGCGATCACCTGACGACCGAATACAGGCTGGCCCAGCTTGAGCTGAAGGTGGGGCGCGGCGCTGGGGCCTTCGCCCGCGCCGCGCGGACGCGGGACGCCGCCGAAACCTCTCTCGGCCCGAACGATCCGCTGACCTTGCGGCTCCAGGCCGTCTGGGCCTTGGCTTACGCCGACCAGAATCCGTTCGATGGCGACGGCGACTTTCTGGACGCCACCCTGACCATGGCGGATGCGCACACCATCGTCAGAACGATGCACCCAGACGACGCGGCGTTGAGGTTCGACATCCTGTCGGCCTATGCCGAGGTGCTGTTGGCGGTTGACCACACCTCGCTGGCCCTGCCGGCGCTGCAGGACATGGTCACTCTGATGGAGCAGGACCTGGCCGGTGATCCGGGCCAGCGGCGCCGGGTGCGGGCGCGGCTGGGGGTGATGCTCATGGAAGAGCGGTTCGTTCAGGACGCGCTCATCATCCTGAGGCGGAGCGCCGAAGAGATCATCGCCGCCCGCGACACCCGAGCGGGCCTGGCCGAATTGCGTGAGGCCTCGCCGTTCCGCGCGATCGTCGAGAGCGCCTGGATTCGCGGTTTCGATCCAGAGTTCGGCCTGGCCAACGATGCGGACCTGTATCGCTACGAACCCGCGCCATTGGGTGCGTTCGACGAAGGCGAGGGCCTTTAAGCAGCGTCACGAACGCCGGACGGGCCGCCTAGACCGACGCCCGGCCTTGCGCCGGTCGGCTTCGGACGCGATATCTGGACCCTTATGGACGCGACCGCTTCGAGTCGCGCCGACCGGCATTCAGCGAGACCCCATGCGCGATCCCATCGACCTGATTCAATCCAACCTGGTCCCCATGGTGGTGGAGCAGTCCAGCCGGGGCGAGCGGTCCTTCGACATCTTCTCGCGCCTGCTTCGCGAACGGATCATCTTCCTGACCGGCCCGTTCGAGGACGGGATGGCGTCGCTGATCTGCGCCCAGTTGCTGTTCCTGGAATCGGAAAATCCGAAGAAGGAGATCAGCATGTACATCAACAGCCCCGGCGGTCAGGTGACCTCGGCGCTGGCGATCTACGACACCATGCAATACATCCGCTCGCCGGTTTCGACGGTGTGCATGGGCATGGCGGCCTCGGCCGGTTCGCTGATCCTGACGGCCGGCGCGGCGGGCCAGCGCGTGGCCCTGCCGAACGCCCGGGTCATGGTGCACCAGCCTTCGGGCGGGTTCCGCGGCCAGGCCTCGGACATCGAACGTCACGCCGAGGACATCCGCTACACCAAGCGCCGCTTGAACGAGATCTATGTCCAGCACACCGGCCGGACCTATGAGGAGGTCGAAAAGACGCTGGACCGCGACCACTTCATGAGCGCCGAGGAAGCCAAGGCCTGGGGCATCGTCGATCACGTCTATGACCGCCGCGAACAGGCCGAGGGCGACGGGGTGAAGACGGTCTGAACCCGACGCCGGCCTTTTGAAGCCGTGGATGAGGCGCGCCAGGACGGCGCGCCTTTTCTTTTGTGCTATCAGGCCGCCATGCAGCACACACGCGAGACCAGCGGGACCCTAGAGGTCGATGGCGAGACCTATGAGTGGGAAGTTCGCCGCCAGCCCCAGCCGAACGCCGATGGCAGTTGGAACGGCATGGCCATCACCCTGAAGCTTCAGGGCTTCAAGCGCGAGGCCATCGTGCAGTTCCCCATGCCCATGCGCGCCAATGGCCGACCGGACATGGAGAAACAGAGGGTCAGCGTCGACGCGGTGCGCAACGCGATCACGGCGATCCTTGAGGCAGGATGGGAGCCGACCTCGCGAGGCCGGGCTATGGTTTTTGACGTCGATGCGGACGGCCGCTGAACCGTGGACGCCCTGACCTTCGAGTTCACTACGCTCAAATCAGGGCAAAGCGTTAAGGTCACGCTTCAAAAGCCAAGTCCGCACGACACGATGCGATGCTGGGTCTGCAAAGTGTACATCCGCCCAGACAAATTGGACCACCGAGAGTTCTTCGGCGCCACGAGTTTTCAGGCGCTGGAGGCTGCGGTTTCAGTGGTGCCCACCTTGCTGCGGACCCTCTACCCGAACGAGACTCTCGAAGAGTCGGGCTATCCATTCTTTCCGGCGCCATTCGTCGTTGAGGACGATTTCAGCCGTGATGGCTAGGGCCGCGCCCGGAACACCCTGAAACCCGGCTCGTCGGCGATGGCCAGCATTTCGGTGTCGCCGGACGTGTCGCCATAGGCGGCGGCCAGGCGCACGTCGTCGCCATAGACGGCGCGCAGACGCCGGACCTTCTCCTCGCCTCGACAGTTGGGACCGGCGAAGGCGCCGGTGACCCGGTCCTGGTCGTCGAACACCAGGGGCGTGCCCAACAGGGCTTCGGCGCCCAGGCGGCGGGCGAAGGGGGCCACGGTGGTCTCGGGGCTGGCGGTCACGATCACCCGATGGGCGCTGCGACGACCCCATTCGCGCCAGACCTTCAGCGCGTCGGGACGCATGAAACGGTCCCAGACCTCGGCGGCGAAGGCTTCGGCCTCGACCTCCAAGACCTCGCGTGGGACCCCGCGCAGGAATTCGGCGGCGGCGGCGGCCTTGATGCGGCCCCGGTCGCGATGATGGGCATAGGCCGCCGTAGCCGGCGCCAGCCGCGTCAGACCCAGCAGCCAGCCGCCGCCGCCCGCGCGCCATTTCAGAAAGGCGGTGAAGCTGTCGCGGATCGTCAGAGTGCCGTCGAAATCGAAGGCGACGATGGGAGCGCCCTCTGAAACAGGCTGGCGAATCGGCGACGCGGCGCCCATGTCAGACATTCGCCGTGATCCTCATCCAGTTTACGCCGTTATCCGTGCGTCGTTCAGCCCCATTCCTGGGCTTGTGACGAACGGCTGGATGGTTGATTGTCAATTTTAAAGACCTTCGCGCCTAGAGTTCAGGAATCAACGCGGAGAAAGCGCGTTCGGACCCATATCGGGGACGGATGCGGGAGTGAGAAGGGTCGATGACCAAAGCCGCCGGAACGGACGCCAAGAGCACCCTGTATTGCAGCTTCTGCGGCAAGAGCCAGCATGAGGTGCGCAAGCTGATCGCCGGCCCGACCGTGTTCATCTGTGATGAATGCGTCGAGCTGTGCATGGACATCATCCGCGAAGAGCACAAGATCGGCTTCGTCAAGGCGAAGGACGGCGTGCCCACGCCCAAGGAGATCCGCGAGGTTCTGGACGACTATGTGATCGGCCAGAGCCACGCCAAGAAGGTGCTGAGCGTCGCCGTTCACAACCACTACAAGCGCCTGAACCACGCGACCAAGTCGAACGACGTGGAGCTGGCCAAGTCGAACATCATGCTGATCGGGCCGACCGGCTCGGGCAAGACGCTGCTGGCCCAGACGCTGGCGCGGATCATCGACGTGCCCTTCACCATGGCCGACGCCACGACCCTGACCGAAGCCGGTTATGTGGGCGAGGACGTCGAGAACATCATCCTGAAGCTGCTCCAGGCCAGCGACTACAACGTCGAGCGGGCGCAGCGCGGCATCGTCTACATCGACGAGATCGACAAGATTTCGCGCAAGTCGGACAACCCCTCGATCACCCGCGACGTCTCGGGCGAGGGCGTGCAGCAGGCCCTGCTGAAGATCATGGAAGGCACCGTCGCCTCGGTGCCCCCGCAAGGCGGCCGCAAGCATCCGCAGCAGGAGTTCCTGCAAGTCGACACCGCCAACATCCTGTTCATCGTCGGCGGCGCCTTCGCCGGGCTTGAGAAGGTGATCTCGGCGCGCGGCGACGCGGCCTCGATCGGCTTCGGCGCCAAGGTCAAGGACATCGACGAACGCCGCACCGGCGACATCCTGCGCGGCGTCGAGCCGGACGATCTGATGCGTTTCGGCCTGATCCCGGAATTCATCGGCCGCCTGCCCGTGCTGGCGACGCTGGAAGACCTGGACGAGGCGGCGCTGATCACCATCCTGACCGAGCCGAAGAACGCTCTGGTCAAGCAGTACAAGCGTCTGTTCGAGATGGAGAACGTCGAACTGACCTTCACCGACGACGCCCTGTCGGCGGTGGCGGGCAAGGCCATCAAGCGCAAGACCGGCGCGCGCGGTCTGCGTTCGATCCTGGAAGGCGTACTGTTGGAGACCATGTTCGAGCTGCCCACCTTCGAGGGCGTCGAAGAGGTGGTGGTCAATGCCGAGGTCATCGACGGCAAGGCCCAACCGCTGCTGATCTATTCGGAAAAGAACGCCAAGAAGGCCGACCCCGCGGCCTGAGCCGTACGCTCCAAACCCAGTCTGACGAAGGGGCGGGTCCGGCGACGGGGCCGCCCCTTTTTCTAACGCCGCCTCATGCGTGGCGAGGACGTCTCCCAGCCATCGCCGAGTCGCCGTGACATAGAGAGGCGCGGGTCGCGTGACGTGCGGCGGGGATCGGCCGTGCGGCCATCCATCCCCGGCGACGTCGGCCCGTGCGGCGGTCACGCTTGAACCCGCCGCATGAGGGGCCACATACTGTCCTGAACGCCGTCGGAATCGACGGGCCGTCCGTAGGGCTTCGGCATCGCGCCGGGGCTTTGTGACACGGCGGGCCGGAGATCAACGAAGGCCCTGGAAAGTACGCATCATGTCCGAGACCAAAACCCTTCCCGTCCTGCCGCTGAGAGACATCGTCGTCTTCCCGCACATGGTCGTGCCCCTGTTCGTCGGGCGCGAGAAATCGGTGCGCGCGCTGGACGAGATCATGAAGGGCGAAAA
>NZ_DAINBO010000047.1:0-13097 GCF_036732845.1 Brevundimonas sp.
AGACCGGCGTGAGACGGCCCGTCGCGGTTCGCGTGATCGGGCCGACGCAGTGGATCTTCCTGCCGGCTCTGGCGGTGATGGCCGTCACCATCCTGCTGGCCACGCCGGTCAAGCTGTTCGACTGGTTCGCCCTGCCGGAGGTGGTGCTGCCGCTGACGCTGGCCTTCGCCTGGCCGTTGATCCGGCCGTCGGTGCTGGGACCGATCACCCTGCTGGTCCTGGGCCTGTTCCTGGACCTGTTGTGGGGTGGTCCGCTGGGTCTGTGGGCGATCTGCCTGCTGGCGGTTTACGGCGGCGTCCTGTTGTCGCGCAGCTTCCTGGCCGGGCAGGAGACGCGGGTGCTGTTCGCCTGGTACGCGGTCTGCGTCGTCGGGGCCTTCGCCCTGGCCTATCTGGTCGTCAGCGTGCGCGCGCACAACGCGCCCAGCATCCTGGCCCTGCTGGGCCAGTTGATCCCGACCCTGCTGCTGTTTCCGATCTCCGCCTGGATGATCGAACGGTTCGATGACGGGGACCTGCGTTTCCGATGATCCTCCTCCGCCAAGGCTACGAAGGATACGCCCAATCCTCCGAAGCTCCTGCAAGGAGCGTAGGCGGATGAGCGAACCGTCCATCTTCTTTTCGGACGTCAATGAGCGGCAGGGTTCGTTCCTGCGGCGGACCTTCGTGCTGGGCGGGCTGACGACGCTGGGCGTCACGGCCCTGGTCGGACGGCTGGGCCAGTTGCAGGTCATCCAGGCGCGCGAATACGCCACCCTGGCCTCGAACAACCAGTTCAACTTCCGCCTGGTCCCGCCGCCGCGCGGCCTGGTCAAGGACCGCAACGGCGTCATCATCGCCGGCAACCGCCCCAGCTTCCGCGTGCTGGTGGTGCGCGACGAGACCAAGGACCTGGATCAGACCCTGGATCTGCTGGGCCGCCTGCTGCCCGATACGGTGGACCGGCGCCGTGCGATCATTCGCGACGTCAACGCCGCGCCGCGCTTTTCCCCCGTGCCGGTCAAGAGCGACCTGACCTGGGAAGAGTTCGCCAGGGTCAATCTGTACGCCAATGAACTGCCGGGCGTCATGGCCGATATGAATGAGGCCCGCTACTATCCGTTCGGCGGCGCCTTCGCCCATGTCGTCGGCTATGTGGCCAAGCCGAACGACCGCGACATCCAGGCCTATCGCGACCGCAACGAGGACCCACCGTCGATCCTGTTCAACCCCGGCTTCCGCGTCGGACGCCAGGGTGTCGAGAAGGCGCTGGACGAACAGTTGCGCGGCGAGGCGGGCGGCAACCGGGTCGAGGTCGATGCGCGCGGCCGCGTGGTCGGCGAGGACGTCGGCGGCTCAAAACCGGCGGTGCACGGCGAAGAGGTCATCCTGACCCTGGACTCCGACATCCAGAACCGGGCGCTGGAGGTGTTCGGCCAGGAGTCGGGCGGTTGCGTCGTCATGGACGTGCGCAACGGCGATGTTCTGTGCATGGTCTCGGCGCCGTCGTTCGATCCGAACCTGTTCGTCGGCGGCGTGCCGTCCAAGGTCTATCGCGCCCTGGCCGACTATGAACGCCGGCCGCTGCTGGACAAGGCGATCTACGGCACCTTCCCGCCGGGTTCGACGTTCAAGATGACCACGGCCCTGGCCCTGTTGGACGCCGGAGTGAACCCGGCCGAGCGGGTCACCTGTACGGGCGGCTATTTCTACGGCGGACGCACCTTCCGCTGCTGGAAGCGCGGCGGGCATGGTTCGATGGACATGCACAACGCCATCAAGAACTCGTGCGACACCTATTTCTACCACATGTGCAACCGCGCCGGGGTCGACCGGATCGCCCGCGTGGCCGAGGATCTGGGCTTCCATCAGGTCTATGACATCGGCATCGACGGCCAGCGCCGGGGCACCATGCCCAGCCAGGCGTGGAAGGCGAATTACAACCGCAAGAACCCGAACCCGGATTCGCGCAAATGGTATCCGGGCGAGACCCTGTCGGTGGCGATCGGTCAGGGCGCCATCGAAACCACGGCCCTGCAATTGGCGACGATGACCTCGCGCCTCGCCAACGGACGCAAGGCCATCACTCCGCGCCTGATCAAGTCCATCGGCGGCAAGGAGCATCCGCAGCCCGAGAGCCGCCGGGACCTGCCGTTCCCGCAGGCGCACCTGGACATCGTGCGCGCGGGCATGGCGGCCGTGGCCAATGATGTGACCGGCACCGCCTATCGCGCGTCACAGCTCGGCCTGGGCGACATCCAGATGGCGGGCAAGACCGGCACGGCCCAGTCGCGTGACTACGGCTCGGGTTCGCGCGGGCCGCGCGACGCCGTCTGGTCGCGGCGCGACCACGCCCTGTTCGTGGCCTTCGCCCCGCACGACGCGCCGCGCTACGCCATCGCCCTGATCATCCAGCACGCCCCGGCGGGCGGCGCCGCAGACGCCGCGCCGCGCGCGCGCGAAGTCATGAAGGTGGCCCTGCTGAAGGACCCGGACATGCGCGCGCGCATCGAGCGGCCCCTGCCGCCCGAAGCCCAAGGCCCGGTCGAGGCCGGGGAAGGGGAGGCCGGCAATATCGGCGGCCTGGTCGAAACCGCCCCCGCGCCCCAGGCTCCGGCGCCCCGCGCGCCCGCGCGCCCGCGCACCGCGACCAGCGGACCACGTCCCTATCTGGCGGAGCCGCCGCAATGACCGCATCCGCCCTGACCCGCCCCGGCGAGCGCGACCGCCTGTCGGTCAAGATCGCCCAGATCGACTGGAACCTGGTCGGCCTGCTGTGCATCATCGCCGGCACCGGCGCGGCCATGCTGTATTCGATCGCGGGCGGAAGCTGGCAGCCATGGGCGATGGATCACATCACGCGCTTCGGCGCCCTGCTGGTCTTCATGCTGGGCCTGGCCCTGGTGCATCCCAAATGGTGGTTCCGCGCGGCCTATCCGCTGTACGGCTTTTTGCTGTTCCTGGTGCTGCTGATCGAGTTCACGCCTCTGGGCTATACGGCCGGCGGGGCCAAGAACTGGCTGAACCTGGGCTTCATCCGCATCCAGCCGGCCGAGTTCATGAAGCTGGGTCTCGTTCTGGCCCTGGCGCGCTGGTACCACAGCCATACGGCCAAGGAGGCGCGCTGGTCCTGGAAGTTGATCTTCCCGGCCGCCATCATCGGCGTGCCCTTTCTGTTGGTCGCCAAACAGCCGGACTTGGGTTCGGCCATGGTGATCGGCCTGACCGGCGCGGCGGTGATGTTCATGGCCGGGCTGAGCTGGCGCGTCATCGCGGCGGGCGCCGTGGCCGCCGTCGCCTTCGTGCCGCCCTTCATCATGTTCGGCATGCATGAGTATCAGCGAAACCGCGTGCTGACCTTCCTGGACCCGGCCAAGGACCCGTCGGGCACCGGATACAACATCATCCAGTCCAAGATCGCCCTGGGTTCGGGCGGTTTCCTGGGGCGCGGCTACGGCCTGGGCAGCCAGAGCCAGTTGGAGTTCCTGCCGGAACGCGAGACCGACTTCATCTTCTCGACCGTGGCCGAGGAGTTCGGCTTCGTCGGCTCCTTCACCCTTCTGGCCTGCTATCTGGCGGTGATCGTCATCGCCCTGCGCATCGCGTCCCTGTCGCACAGCCATTTCGGGCGGATCGCGGCGGCGGGCATGGTGTCCTTCTTCGCCATCTTCGTGCTGATCAACGGGGCTATGGTGATGGGGATGGCGCCGGTGGTGGGGGTGCCGATGCCGCTGTTGTCCTATGGCGGGTCGTCGATGATGACGGTGATGATCGGCTTCGGCATGGTGCTGTCGACGCGGGTGCATCGCTACGCCGAACTGCCCAAGGGGCAGGGCCTGTTCTGATCATGCGGTTCGCGCGCTAGAGATCGAACCATGACCGTGATCAGCAAGACCCCGCCGCCCGTGAAGGCCGACCCGAACCTGTTCGGGACCCCCTGTCCCCAGCCCGTCATGCCCGTCAGCGTTCCCGAGGACGCCGCGGCCATGATCCAGGGCGTTCAGATGCGGGACAATCCGGCCGAATGGGCCTTCGTGCGTCTGTCCAAGATGATCGAGGCCTTTGAGGCGGGGATCGACAAGGACGAAGAGGTCGCCGCCTCCCTGGTCGGCGTGCCCGGCGACGGCACCATGCGGATCGAGGACGTCGGCTTCTGGGGACCGGACCTGATCATGTTCTTCGGCAAGAACGGCGAGGGCAAGCCGGTGCGGCTGATCCAGCACTATGGTCAGATCAACGTCATGCTCAGCGTGGCCAAGAAGCCCGAGGACCGGCCCGCGCGGCGCATCGGCTTCCAACTCGGTGAACTGGTCGAAAAGACCAATCCGAAAGCCTAAAGCGACGCCGCCCAGTCGGTGGCGCGGATCAGGCTGTCGATGATGCCCGGCTCGGTCGAGGCGTGGCCGGCGTCCGGCACGATGTCCAGTTTCGCCTCGGACCAGGCGCGATGCAGGCTCCAGGCGCTGTCGATCGGCGTGACCACGTCGAACCGGCCCTGGGCGATCCAGGTCGGGATGTGACGGATGCGGCCGATGTTCTTCAGGATCCAGCCGTCCTCGGGGAAGAAGCCGCCGTTCATGAAGTACCAGCATTCGATCCGGGCGAAGGCCAGGGCGAAATCGGGTTCGGCGAACTTGTCGGGCCGGGCGTCGGGTCCCCGGATGCTGACGGTCTCGCCTTCCCAACTGGACCAGGCGACGGCGCATTCCAACTGGGCCTTGCGGTCCTCGCCGATCAGCCGCTTGTAATAGGCGCCCATCAGATCGTGGCGTTCAGCCTCGGGGATCGGGGCGACGAACCGTTCCCAGGCGTCCGGGAAGATCATCGAGGCGCCGTGCTGGTAGAACCAGGTCAGCTCCTTCTTGGTCAGCAGGAAGATGCCGCGCAGCAACAGGGCCGTGACCCGCTCGGGGTGGGTGATGGCGTAGGCCATGGCCAGGGTCGAACCCCAGCTTCCGCCGAACACCGCCCATTTGTCGACGCCGCACCGTTCGCGCAGCCGTTCGATGTCCTCGATCAGGGTCCAGGTGGTGTTGTCCTCCAGCGAGGCGTTGGGCCTGGATCGGCCGCAGCCGCGCTGATCGAACAGGATGATCCGGTATTGCTTCGGATCGAAATAGCGCCGCATGCCCGGATTGCAGGCGCCGCCTGGGCCGCCGTGCAGCACCACAACGGGCTTGCCGTTGGGATTGCCGCATTCCTCGTAATAGATTTCGTGCACGCCGTCGGCGGCCATCCAGCCCGAGGCGAAGGGTTCGATCTCGGGATACAGGTCCCGGCGGGGAGAATCGGTCACGAAATAAGCCATGAGGTGAACGGAACTCCTGTTTGACCTGTCAGGCCTTGACGGAATGTGACCGGAAAACGGCCCATCCTAAAAACAGCCAGCCGGCGATCATCAACACTCCGCCGACCGGTGCAACGGCGCCCATGACAGGAAGCTTGAGCAGGCCGATCGACGCCAGCGCCAGGCCGAACACCAGGCCGCCGCCGCCCGCCAGCCAGCCCGCGACGGACACCAGCCGATTTCGGTCCGGCCAGGCGGCGCAGACCAGGGCCAGCAGGGCGTGGACGATCTGATAATGGGCGCCGGTGGTCAGCAGGGTCTTCACCTGCGGTCCCGCGCCGTGCGCGGCGAAGGCGCCCAGGGCCACGGCCAGGGCGCCGCACAGGGCGGCGAAGACGGCGAGGGGACGATCGACGGTCATGGGGTGCGTCCTAGCCGACGCGGGGCCGCGAGTCTGCTATGCGCCGATGATGACCCCCGCGATCCGGCTGGCCCTGCAATATGTGCTGCTCTTCGGCGCCACCGGGGTGAGCCTGCCGTTCGCGGGTCTGTGGCTGTCCAGCCGGGGCATGAGCGGAGCCGAGATCGGGGCGCTTTTGGCCGCGCCGATGCTGGGGCGGCTGGCGACCGGGCCGGTGACGGCGGTGTGGGCGGACGGCTTCCGGTCGCGGCGCACGCCGATCGCCTTGCTGGGGCTGGCCGCGGCCCTGGGGTACGGCGGGGCCGGACTGGCCCAGGACGCCTGGCTGCGGGCGCTATGCTGGTTCGTGGCGGCCAGCGCGGCGGCGGCGCTGATCCCCCTGACCGACGTCTTGAACCTCCGTGTGGCCCGAAGGACGGGGCACAGCTTCGCCTTTCCGCGCGGTTGCGGTTCGGCGGCCTTCGTCTGCGCCAATGTCGCCATGGGGGCCTTGCTGACCGTCGCGCCGCCGGACGTCGTGATCATTTGGGTCGTGGCGGCCAGCCTGGGCATCGGCCTGTACGCCTGGCGCGGCCTGCCGGACGAGGCGGTCAGCGCGGCGGGACCGTCGGACGGCCTGGCGCGGTTCCGCGGCCTGGGCCGCCTGTTGCGCGATCCGATCTTCATGACCGCCCTGTTCGCCATCGGCGCGGTGCAGGCGGCGCACGCCTTCTACTACGGTTTCTCGGCCATCGCCTGGAAGGCGCAAGGGTTGGACGAGCGGATGACCGGCCTGTTGTGGGCCTTTTCGGTCGTGATCGAGATCGGCTTCATGTGGTGGATCGAGCCGTGGCGGAAACGGCGAGGAATCGGGCCGTGGGCCATGCTGATGCTGGGCGTCGGCGCGTCGGTTCTGCGCTGGAGCCTGATGGCCCTGGCGCCGCCGCTGTGGGCGCTGTGGCCGCTTCAGGTCCTGCACGCCCTGACGTTCGCGGCCACCTATCTGGCGGGGGTGGAGATCATCGAGCGGCTGACCCCTGATGACAGCCATACGGCGGGTCAGACCTTGAACTCCATGCTGGCGGCGGGGGTGTTGATCGGCGCGGCGACCCTGGCGTCGGGACCGCTGTATGATGCGGTCGGCGTAGGCGGCTATCTGGCCATGGCGGCGATGGCGGCCGCGGGCGGGGTCTTGGCCCTGGGCCTGAGGCGGCGCCTGACGGTCTAGGCGTGTTGCAGACGCGGCATGGGGGCCAGTTGGGCGGCGATGGCGCTGGCGGCGGCCTTCACCCCGCGTCGGGCGGTGTCCAGCGACACGTCGGCGGGCACGCGCAACAGGCCGACGGCTGGCGCCTCGGTCACGTCCGGCAGCTCGGCCAGGATGCGGAACAGCAGATAGGAGCCGACATCCGGCTCGGCCTCCGACGTGGCGTCGACCTTCAGCCCGACGTCGTTCAGGGCCGCCACGACATCGGCGACCGGCAGGGTGGCGCGGGCCAGGCAGGGCAGGTCGACGTTCATGCGGCCCGAACCGGACAAGGCCCGGTTCTCGGCCCGCATCTGGACGCTGAAGCGATCCGGCGACCGGCCGCGCCCGACCAGCAGCAAGGCGCGGCAGCGACGATCACGTAGCTGTTCGGCCAGGGTTTCATACAGGCTGTCGGCGTCGGACGGCGCCAGGCTGACGGCCAGGGCGCCGTGCGGACGCCAGTGGGACCCGGACAGGTCCTCGACAGGGTCCCAGACCTCGTCGTCGGCGTCATAGCCGCAGAGGACGATGACGGGCAGGCGCTGGTCTGCTCGGTCGGCGTCGGACATGGGCCTCGGCAAGCTTTGTGACAGTGACGTGACAGTCGAGCCGACCGTGCGGTCTGGCCGCGCCTTCGTCAAGCCACAATTCTTAACGGTGCCGGGCTTTAGGCCAGATCGCCCACGGCGGCGTCCAGCAGCAGGAAGGCGCGTCCCCCGTCGGTGGCCAGGCGGGCCAGCACGCCGGTGGATTCCGGCCCGAAGGCCTGAAGCTCGCGGGCGAAGGCGCGCACATAGCGTTCGGCGTCGGCCTTCATGTCGGCGTCGCTCAACACCCGGCGCGAGACGCTGCGCACGGCGGCGGGGGCCACGCGGCGCACGATCAGCCGGGCGCCGCCGGGATCGTTCGACGACCAGGCCTGGGCCGCTTCCTCGATGCGGGCGCGGGGCAGCAGGGCGTTGGGATCGACGCCCATGCGGCGGATGGCGCCGACGATGCGCTCAGCCAGGGCCTCGACATCGGGCGGGGGCATGACCGGCGCGGTCAGGTCCATCGGCGGTTCGCCCGCGTCGTCGGCCTGGACCAGGTCGTTCCAGCCCAGTTGCTCGTCCGAAGGCGGACGCGAGCCGTCGGCCGGGGTCAGCTTCAGCCGCCCACGCAGGCCGAAGCCTCGGCCATCCTCGGAACGCGACGCGCGGCGGGGCGTCGGAGCGTCGGTCGGCGGCGGCGGGACGGCGGCCGGTTCGCGCCGACGGGGGGCGGGGGCCTCGCCCGAGACCACGCCCATCAGGCGCACCGCCTCGGTCAGCATGTCGTAGTTGCGACGCACCCGTTCCTGGAAGCCGGCGTCCAGGGCCTCGGTGTCTTTGGCGGCCTTTTCGGAGGCGGCGGACAGGGCGGCGAGACCCTCCTCGACCGCCTGACGCACGGCGTCGACCCGTTCGCGCGCCTGTTCGGGCAGGGCGGCGGCCTTGCGGTCGATCTCGACCACGGCGGCGTCGGCACGGACCAGGACGGCGTTCATCCGCTCCAGCGTCGCCTCCAGACGATCCAGCGCCAGGTCTCCGGCCTCGCCGACCAGACCGGTGGTCTCTTGGACGATGCGCCGGGCCTCGGCGATGCGGGCGTCGGCGGCCTGGTCGGCCTTCTGCGCCGCGTCGAACAGGGTTTCGCCCAGGCGTTCGGCGCGCAGACGGGAGTCTTCGGCGGCGTCGGCGGCGGTGGCGCGGCTTTCCTCGGCCGTGGCCTTGAGCGTCTCCAGGCTGCGGCGCGTCTCTTCGACCAGGGTGTCGCGGGCCTCGGCGGCCAGGGCCTCGAAGCGGTCCAGCGCGACCTTGGTGGCGGCGTCGAAGCCGTCGGCCTCGCGCTGGGACATCTCGACCAGCGCCCGGAACTGATCGGTGGCGGCCTCGACCAGGTCCCTGACGGATTCCGTCGTCGATTGGGTCGTGCGGTCCAGTTCGGCGGCCGAGGCGCGGCTGGCCGAGATCTGTTCCGTGAGCTGGGCGCGCTGGCTCTCGACCTGGGCGGAGAAGTCCTCCTGGTCGGTGCGCAGGGCGTAGGCGGCGGTGACCAGGGCGGCGCGTTGCTGGCCCAGGCCTTCCTCGACCGATTGAATCTGCTCGGCGACGCCGGCCCCGGCGTTCTCCAGCCGCAGGGTCTGACGCGACAGGTCGTCGGCGGCCAGGCGGGCGGCGTCCTGGGCCTCGCCGGCGGCGGCGGCCAGGTCGGCGGCGCGCGCGGCCAGAGCGGCCTCGGCTTCGCGAAGCTGGGTCTGGGCCAGGTCGGAGGCGTCCACCACCATGCGCGACTGGCGTTCGACGGCTTCCAGCACGCCGGTGGCCTGGCCGTCGAGCTGGCCGCCCAGCACGTTCAGCTTCTCGCGTTCGCCGCCCAGTTGCTCGACCAGGCGACGGGCCGTGCGCCCCGCGGTCTCGGCCGCTTCGTTCAGGCGCTGGGTTTCGGCGGCCAGGGCCTCGCGCAGCAGGCCCAGATCGTTGCGCGCGCGTTCGGCGGTCAGGGCCGCGTGGTCGATGTCGGCCCGCAGGGTGGCCAGCACCTCGCCGGTCTGCTGGGCCGCCAGGGCGGTCGGCGCGACCAGGGCCTGGGACAGGTCGCGGGCGTGCCGGGTCTCGGCCGCCAGTCCGGCGCCCTGCCGCACGGCGTGGGCCAGCATGATGGCCAGACCCGCCGGAGCGAGGGCCAGCAGCACATAGATGGCCATGCGCAGCGGGTCCAACGCCGCTCCGCCCGATCCGTATTCATAGGCGGCCCAGGCCGCGATGCCGCCGACCCACAGGGCCGAGGCGACGCCGGCGATCAGATAGGCGTGGCGGCCGCTGGGCTGCGTTTCACGGCCGACGACCGCGACGGGCGCGGGCGGCGGAACATAGGCGGCCGGGGGCGGGGCGGTCTCGGCCGCCATGTCGATGGTCACGACGGGTTCGGCCTGGACGGTCTGGGCGACGCGGGCGGTCTCTTCGGCCTGACGCTGTTCCTCGAGCAGACGGCGGCGGCGGCGCTCGGACATGGGGCGCGGCGCGGGACCGTCTTCCTCGGGCGCCTCGGGCAGGGGCCGCGGCGTCGGATCGACGGCCGCGACCGTGTCGGGCTGGGGATCGGAAGCGTTCAGCGGTGGCCGGTTGCGGGATTTCATCAAGCGTCGATCTCGGTCAAGGCTCTCGCCCGACCGAGCCGGAAACGAGGGTTCGCGACCGTAGCCGTTCAGGCGCCAAGATCAAAGCGTGCGACGCAACGGCGTCGTGGATCAGCAGTCCTGAGCTTCGACCGTCACGGTCATGGCCTTGGCGTCCTGAACCGTGACGTCGTCGCAATGGGCGACGCGATGCACCTCGCGATCCGCCTCACGCGCGGGATTCAGATCGACCCCGAACTGCGACAGGGCGACGGCGGCCAGCATGGCGATGAAACCCGCGATCAATTCGACCAGCGCCTGCACTGTCCGGTCCCCCTCCCGACGAACAACGGTCCTTATGCGCGCGGATACTAAGGCGGAACAATGGCGAACGCAGCCGATTTGCAAGTCAGTTGACCGAAAGCCCAGCGGCGTGGAACGGATGACACGGTTCGACGCTGTCGCCGGCCCGGCGGCATGCGGCGGTCGTTCAGATCGGTCACGCCACAGCCATGCACTCCCTTGCGGACAGCTATGACGGCAGCCTGCTGATCCCCGGCCCGGGGGTCTGGCGCACCGAGACGGCGCATCGATTCGCCGTGCTGATGGAGAACAACGCCTATTTCACCGCCCTGGCCTCGGCCATGGAGAAGGCCGAACGGTCGATCGTCGTCCTGGGCTGGCAGTTCGATCCGCGCACCCATCTGTCGGTCGAGACCGGGTTCGACGACCATACCGCCGAGGTCGGCCACCGGCTGCGCCTTCTGGTCAAGCAGAAGCCCGATCTGGACGTGCGGCTGCTGATCTGGAAGTCGCCGCTGCTGATCGCGGCGTCCCAGGGCTTCTATCCGCACAGGGCGCAACGCTGGTTCCGCAAGCGGATGGTCGAGTTCCGGCTGGACCAGCCCGGTCCCATCGGCGCCTGCCATCATCAGAAGGCGGTGATCATCGACGATAAGGTGGCCTTCTGCGGCGGCGGCGACATCGCCACGGATCGCTGGGACAGCGCCGAGCACCATGACGACGATCCCAGGCGGTGCCAGCCGTCGGGACTGATCGCGCCGCCGCGGCACGAGACCATGAGCGTCTTCGACGGGCCGGCGGCGCGGGCGCTGGGCGATCTGGCGCGCGAACGCTGGTTCCGCGCCACGTGGGAACGGACGCTGCCGGACGAGACACGCGGCGACCCCTGGCCCGACGGGGTCCAGCCGACGATCATGGACACGCCCGTGGGCATCTCGCGCACGGAGCCGGCCCACGGCGGCCGGGCCGAGGTGCGTGAGAACGAGGCCCTGCATCTGGAGGCGATCGGCCGCGCCCGGCGGCTGATCTATCTGGAGAACCAGTATTTCACCTCGCACCTGATGGCCGAGGCCCTGGCTCGTCGCCTGGCCGAGCCGGATGGGCCGGAAGTGGTGCTGGTCTCGACCGGGCGCAGCCCCAGTTGGTTCGACAGTCTGACGATGGACAAGGCGCGCGCCCAGGTCCTGTACAAGCTGGAGCAGGCCGACAAGCACAGCCGCTTCCTGGCGCTGGCGCCGCGCACGCGGGCGGGCAAGCGGATCATCGTGCACGCCAAGGTGTCGATCATCGACGACCGGCTGCTGCGCATCGGCTCGACCAATCTGAACAACCGCTCCTTCGGCTATGACACCGAGTGCGACATTTCGACCGAGCCGAAGGATGCGGCGGGCCGCGCGGCCATCCGCGCCCATCGCCACCATGCGCTGGGCCATTTCCTGGGCGTTTCCGGTGAGGAATTCGGCGCGGCCGAGACGATGCTGGGGTCGACGGGTGCGGCCATCGCGGCCTTCGACACCGGCCGCATCCAGCCCCTGGGCGCCGAGCCGCCGTCTTGGTTCCAGACCCAGATCGCGGACTGGCAATTGGGCGATCCCCTGTCCACCGCCGACGCCTGGCGGCCCTGGAAACGGCGGGGCCGCATGCGCGCGCTTCAGGCCGGCTGAAGCTCGAAGTCGAACACCAGCGGCAAGTGATCCGAGGCCATCCGCGCCAGCGGCGAGAAGGGGGCGAAGACCCGGATCGGCCGCACCTGCGGGCTGACGAACAGATGGTCGATGCGGATGGCCGGGAAGCCGGACGGGAAGGTCTTCACCGACGGACGCAGGCCCAGCAGCCTTTGGGCGTCCGACAGGCGACGGTTCAGGGTCTGGTACGGCCGGGTCAGGGAGGTGGCGTTGAAGTCGCCGGTCAGGATGGTCGCGCCTTCGCAGGCGCCGACCCAGTCGCGCCCCGCCAGGGCCGCCGCTTGCAGCCTCTGTTCGCGCGGGACCAGGCCCAGGTGGGTGTTGATGACGTTCAACTGAACACCGTCGACGTCGATGCGCGACCACAGGGCGCCGCGCGGCTCCAGCCCCGGCACGCCGGCCAGGGTGGGCAGGGCGCCGGTGCGGCGCAGAACCTCGGGCCGATGCGTCAGGATGGCGTCGCCATACAGCTCGGACTCGACCGCCATGGCCGGATGGAAACGAAAACTCATCGCCAGACGGTCGGCGATGGCCTGGGCCTGATCGACGTGGCCGGTGCGGGCGCGGCCCACGTCCAATTCCTGCAAACAGACGATGTCCGGTTCATGCTCGGCGATCACCGCGGCGACGCGGTCGACGTCCAGCCGCCGATCGACGCCGACGCAGCGGTGCACATTGTAGGTGATCAGACGGGGCATGGTCGGCTCGCGTTGGGCTAGGCCCTTTTCACCGCGAAAGCGACCCCAATGGGGCGGTCACAGCACCACCAGCCGGTCGGGAAGCTCGTTCTCGTTCACCGGGCGCGGCGGGAAATGCTGGGCCAGCACCTCGCCGCACAGACCGACGGCGGCGGTGAAGCCCTCGGCCGGACGCCGGGCGCGCAATTCGCGGGTCAGGGCGGCGACGGTGTCGCCCCAGACGGCCGGTTCGACCTTGTCGTGGATGCCCTTGTCGGCCACCACCTCGACCTGATGATCCGCCAGGCAGGCGAAGATCAGCACGCCGGTGCGGGCCTCGGTCTGATGCAGGCCGTGGGCCAGGAACTGTTTCATCGCCGC
>NZ_DAINBO010000048.1:0-12992 GCF_036732845.1 Brevundimonas sp.
CGGCGGCGGTGTTGGACAGGACCCCGCCCGTCGCGGTGATCTTGATGATGTCGGCGCCCGACCGCACCTGAAGCCGCACGGCGCGCATGCAGTCCTCGGGTCCCGAGCAGATGCTCTCGCCGGTGAACAGATGCATGATGTCTTCGCGGTAGCCGTTGACGTCGCCATGGCCGCCGTGGATCGACACGGCCTCGCCCGCGGCCACGATGCGCGGGCCGGGCACGTCGCCGCGACGAACGGCGTCACGCAGGGCGAAGATCGACTCATTGGTGGCGCCCAGATCGGCCACGGTCGTGAACCCCGCCATCAGGGTGCGCCGGGCGAACCGGGCGCCGACCATGGCCTGGTCCGCATTCGACTGCGTCACCCCCTCCAAACGGGAATTGGGGTTCTGTTCGCCCGTCAGATGAACGTGGCTGTCGATCAGACCCGGCAGGACGAAGGCGTCGCGCAGATCGACGATCCGGCCCTCTCCGACGAAGCCGTCGCGGATTTCGACGACCTGGCTCCCCCTGATCACGAGAGTTTTATTGCGCAGCACAACGCCGTTCGACGGGTCGGCCAATACACTCCCCGCTTGGACGAACAGGGTTTCGCCTGTCGCGGGAACGTCCAATGATACGGGCGCTTGTTGCGCCTGCGAAGGGAATACGAAGGCCAGAGCGGCGACGACGGCCAAGGCGGCGGATTTCATGCGGACCCCTCCAAATGAGCCTGGCACCATACCCTGCGACAAGTTTGCGCCAAGGCTTAGGTTGATCCGGGCGGCCGCATTTGAAACAACCCGTCACTTGTAGTGAACATGCGAGGGGCGTCGCATGCGGCTTTCGAGACGTGGTTTGATCCTGGGCGGTTCCGCCCTGCTGGCCGGTTGCGCTTCGGCCGACAGCATGGCGGCCGTGCGCGGCGCGGCCCTGACGCCCATGACGACCGACGCCGCGGCGACGCGCGCGGTCATGGCGGATGCGGCGCTGGACCCTTCGCCGCCGCTGGACCCCCGCAACCGCGTCCGCAAGGAGCTGATGGATCGCGCCCTGGCGGCGCTGGACATCCATCACCGCAAGATCCCCCAGCGTGACCGGATGTATCTGGTCGACTTCAAGCGGTTCTCGGGCGACGAGCGCCTGTTCGAGGTCGATCTGGTCTCGGGCGAGGTGAAGGCCTTCCGCACCTGCCACGGCCGAGGCTCGGACCCGACGCACAGCGGCTTCGCGCAAAATTTCTCGAACACCCCCGAGAGCTATATGTCCTCGGTCGGCGCCTTCGCCACGGCGGGCGCGGGCTACGGCGCCCAGCAGGGACCGAATGTGCTGCTGGACGGGCTGGAGTATTCCAACGACCGGGCGCGCGAACGGGCCATCATCATCCACGGCGCCGACTACGCCGACCCGGACTTCCTGGCCCGCGAGGGCAAGCTGGGACGCAGCTACGGCTGTTTCTCGACCTCGCACGCCGACCTGCCCAGCCTGCGCGAACGGATGGGCGAGGGCCGGTTGTTGTTCGCCTTCGCCTGACAACGGCGACGCGGCGTCGTAAAGCGCGTCCAAAGACTTGAGGACGCGCCATGGACGACACCCTTCACCTCGACCACCTGATCGACGGCCGCCGCGTGGGCGGGGACCGTCCCGGCGAGATCCGCAATCCGTCCGACACCCATGAGGTGGTGGCCCGCACGCCCGACGGCGGCGCGGCCGAGGTCGATATGGCCGTGGCCGCCGCCAAGACCGCCTTCCCCGCCTGGTCCGAAGCCTCGCCCGAGGTGCGCAGCGACGTGCTGGACCGCGCCGGGACCCTGGTCATGGAGCGGCGCGAGAGCCTGGGCCGCCTGTTGTCGCGCGAAGAGGGCAAGACGCTGGCCGAAGGCATCGGCGAGACGGTTCGCGCCGGGCGCATCCTGAAATATTTCGCGGGCGAGGCCCTGCGTCGGCACGGCCAGAATCTGGACAGCGTGCGGCCCGGCGTCGAGGTGCGGACGCGGCGCGAGGCGGTGGGCGTCTTCGGCCTGATCACACCGTGGAACTTCCCCATCGCCATTCCGGCGTGGAAGGCGGCCCCAGCCCTGGCCTTCGGCAACACCGTGGTGATGAAGCCCGCCGGGCCGACCCCGGCGACGGCCAGCGCCCTGGCCGACATCCTGATGGAGGCGGGCCTGCCCGCCGGGGCGTTCAACCTGGTGATCGGACGCGGCGGCGTGGGCCAGGCCATCGTCGACCACCCGGACGTGGACGGCCTGTCCTTCACCGGCTCGCAATCCGTCGGTGCGGGCGTGGCCCTGGGCGCGGCCAAGCGCCAGGCGCGGGTGCAGTTGGAGATGGGCGGCAAGAATCCGCTGGTCATCCTGGACGACGCCGATCTGGAACGCGCGGTGATGGTGGCCCTGGACGGCAGCTTCTTCTCGACCGGCCAGCGTTGCACCGCCTCCAGCCGTCTGATCGTCACCGACGGCATCCACGACCGCTTCGTCGCTGCCCTGGCCGAACGGGTCGCGGCCCTGCGGGTCGGCCACGCCCTATCGCCCGACACCCAGATCGGCCCGGCCGTCAGCCAGGGCCAGCAGGACAACGACTACAGCTATATCGACATCGCCCGCGACGGCGGCGGCCGCATCGTGACCGGCGGCGGTCAGGTGCAGTCCGACACGCCCGGCTGGTACGTCCAGCCGACGCTGATCGCCGACACCGACCCGACGATGCGGATCAATGCGGAAGAGGTGTTCGGCCCGGTCGCCTCGACCATCCGCGTCAAGGACTATGAGGAAGCCCTGGCCGTCGCCAACGGCACCGAGTTCGGCCTGTCGTCGGGCATCGTCACCACCTCGCTGAAACACGCCCAGGACTTCCAGCGGCGCGTGCGGGCCGGGATGGTGATGGTCAATCTGCCGACGGCGGGCGTCGACTATCACGTGCCGTTCGGCGGCTCCAAGAAGTCCAGCTTCGGCCCGCGCGAACAGGGTTTCGGGGCCATCGACTTCTACACCCAGACCAAGACGGCCTATAGCTGGGCGTAAGGGGCAGGCGCGGCCGGAACCGCGCCTCCTTCCTTCACTGATCCGAGGCTGAACGCACCTCGACCGGCAGGCCCAGGGCCTCCAACTGGGGCCGCACCACCGAGGCGTCGCCGATGACCACCCAGGTGAAGGCGTCCGGCTTCAGCGCCGCGCGGGCGGCCGCGTCCATCGCCTCGACCGTCAGGGCCTGATAGCGGGCCGGCGCCTGACGCCAGTAGTCGTCGGGCCGGTCATAGACGTCATTGGTGCGCAAGGCGCCCAGGACGGCGGCCGAGGTCTCGAAGGCGCCCGCCAACTGACGGCTGTTGCCCTGGACGATCCGATCCCGTTCGGCGGGGGTGACGCCCCGCGCGCCCAGGAAGTCGGCGTACTGCTGCATCAGGACCTGGATCGATTCACCGGTGCGGTCGGCCTGGACCGGGGCGTTGATGATATAGGCCATCCGCTGTTCACGGGCCGGCGCATTGCCGCCCAGGCCATAGGACCAGCCGCGCGTCTCGCGGATGTCCTGA
Organism: Brevundimonas sp.; assembly: GCF_036732845.1. Lineage (GTDB taxonomy): Bacteria > Pseudomonadota > Alphaproteobacteria > Caulobacterales > Caulobacteraceae > Brevundimonas. The sequence goes on from NZ_DAINBO010000048.1 coordinate 3,520, forward strand.
TTGATCCGGGCCAGGAAGCCCGAGCCGATCGACTCATTGGCGGCGTTGAAGACCAGGGGATCGTCGGCGCCCCGGATCGGCAGCACCTGGCCGCCCAGGATCACCGACTGCGGCGACTGCGGCCGGTCGATCAGCACGATGCGCGGCTGGGGCGCCGGGATGGCGCGGTCGAAGGCCTTGACCCCGCGTGGACGATCCGGCGCGGCCCAGGTCCCGAAGCGGGCCTCCAGCAGGGGCGTGATCTCCGCCAACGGCCGATCCGAGGTGACGAAAATGGTCGCCGTGTCGGGCCGCAGCCAGGTTTGTTGGAAGGCGACCAGATCGTCGCGGGTCAGGGCGCGCAGAGTCGCCTCGTCGCCCAGACCATTGGCCGAACGTCCATAGGGATGGCCGGCGCCGTACAGCAGGGCGGGCAACACCCGCTGGCCGATGGCGTTGGGCTGGGTGCGCTCAGAGGCGACGGCGGCCAGGTGTTGCGCACGCAGACGATCCAGCTCCGCCGGGGCGAAGGTCGGACGCAGGACCACGTCGGCCAGCAGGTCCAGCGACGCCGCGAGATTGGCGCTGAGCGCGGTGACGCCCACCTGGCTGCGATCCATGGTCGAGCCGGTGAAGACGTTGGCGCCCAGCCGTTCTTCGGTCTCGGCGATGGCGACGGCGTCCATGGACCCGGCGCCCTCGTCCATCAGATTCAGGGTCAGGGCCTGCACGCCCATGGCGTTCGGCGCATCGGCGCTGACGCCGGCGTCGAAATCCAGCGAGACGCGCGTGATCGGCACGGTCGCGCTGCGGGCGTAGATCACTGGCACGCCGTTGGACAGCCGCGCCCTCTCGGTCGCCGGGAAGGCCAGCGCCCCGACCTGGCCCACCGCGGGCATGGGTTCGCGCGGCGTGATGGTCAGCGGCTCGGCGGCGGCCGGAGGCGGCCGGGTCGCGGCGGCTTCCTGATAGGCTTCGCGCTCGCCCGGATCGATACGGGTGGCCAGGACCGGCCGCGTCAGCCAGCGCCCCATGGCGGCCCGGGCCGAGGCGGGGGTCACCCGGCTGAGACCCGCCATCTGGCGACGGTAGAAGCCGGGATCGTCGGCATAGAGCGCGCCCTCGGCCAGGACCACGGCCTTGCCGGTGAAGCCGCCGACCGATTCCAACTGTTGCAGCCGACCCGAGATTTCCGAGGTGACGACGCGCGCGACCTCGTCCTCGGTCGGGCCATTGGCGATGTAGTCGGCGATGATCCGGTCCAGTTCGGCCGAGACGGCGTCGACATCCTGGCCCGGCTTCACGTCGACCGAGACCTCGAACTGACCGATGCGCTGGAACGGCAGATAGCCGGTCGTCACCGCGATCGCCGTCTGGTTTCCGCGCACGAGCTGGTTGTCCAGGCGCGAGCTGGCCAGACCGCCCAGCACCTGGGCGGCGACATCCAGATCGGCGGCGTCGGCGTCAGTCAGGCCGGGCGTGATCCAGGTGCGGATGATGCGCGAGTTGGACACCCGGTCGTGCAGCCGCAGCTCGGTGCGCTGCTCCAGGGTCGGCACGGCGGCCTGGGCCGGTTCATGGCGCGGCCCGCGAGGGATCGGACCGAAATATTTCTGGACCAGGGCGCGCGCGGTCGCCGTGTCGATGTCCCCGACCAGCACCAGGACGGCGTTGTTGGGACCGTAGTTGTCGCGGTGCCAGTCGCGCAGGTCCTGCAAGCTGGCGGCGTCCAGGTCGGCCATCGAACCGATGGTCGAATGCCGATAGGGGTGGCCGGGCGGGAACAGGGCCTCCAACTGGGCGTATTCGACCAGGCCGAACGGCTGGTTGTCGCCCTGGCGTTTCTCATTCTGAACGACGCCGCGCTGGTTATCGAGCCGTTCCTGGGTCAGGGCGCCCAAGAGGTGGCCCATGCGGTCGCTCTCCATATAGAGCGCCTGCTCCAGGGCGGCGGTCGGCACGGTCTGGAAGAAGTTGGTGCGGTCGAACCAGGTGGTGCCGTTCCAATCGGTCGCCCCCATGGCCCGCAACGGCTCCATCAGGCCGCCGGGCAGGTTCTCGGTGCCGTTGAACAGGCCGATGTGCTCGAACAGATGGGCGAAACCGGTGCGGCCCTCGCGCTCATCCTTTGAGCCGACATTGTACCAGGCATGGACCGCCACGACCGGCGCCTTGCGGTCGGTGTGAACGACGACCCTCAGGCCGTTGTCCAGGGTGAAGGTCTCGAACGGAATATCGAGACCCGCCGCCAGCTCGGCCGCGGATGCGGTCGGCGCCTGCGCCGCCGCCACGCCCGGAACCGCCAGGGACAGGGGCGCCGTCACCACCGTCGCCGCCAGAATGATCGCCAGTGCACGCATGGCCGTTACCCCCTCTTGACCCGGCGCGACCTTATCCCAAGCGACCGCTCCCGCAAGCGGCCGAGGCAACGAGACGATTACATACTCGTATGTATTTAAGTTTCCGATGCGTAATATAAATACGTAAATTGATGCACAGATATCGCGAATTACATAATTCTCAGACAATTGATTGACAAATTCAGCCACACGACACTCAATCTTTTGGTCGATGTTAATTTAGATTAATCAAAACGACTGAATTCTTCGACTGAAGATCGTCGGCGCCCCAGGTGCAAAGCCGACTGAAGGCGGATGGGGGTCCCGCCGACCGTTGGAAACAAAGACGCGATTGAGGAGGCCCTGATGAATCTGTCCAAACTCTTGGGAACGACGGTCCTGACGTCGGTGATCGGCCTGGCCGGAGCCGCAGCCGCGCAAGACGCCCCGGCGGGACCGGGCACGACCGTCGACGAGGTCGTGGTGACCGGCAGCCGCATTCGGCTGAAGGACTATACGGCCCCCAATCCCGTCACGACCGTGACCTCGGAATCGATCGAATTCTCGGGCGCCACCAACCTCGGCGCCTTCCTGACCGACCTGCCGTCCCTGACCAATTCTCTACAGCTCGAAGAGGGCGCCGAGACCGACACGCCCGGCCTGTCCGGCCTGAATCTGTTGAACCTGCGCAACCTGGGGGCGGTGCGCACCCTGGTGCTCATCGACGGACGTCGGCACGTCTCGTCCAACCCCGGCGCCGCGTCGGTCGACACCAACTCCATCCCGACCGCCCTGGTCGAACGTGTCGAGGTGCTGACGGGCGGCGCTTCGGCCGTTTACGGCGCCGACGGCGTTTCGGGCGTGGTCAACTTCATCATGAAGAAGGATTTCGAGGGCGTGGACATTCGCGCCCAGACCGGCTGGTCCGAAGCGGGCGGCGGCGCCAATAATTTCGTCAGCCTGCTGATGGGCGACAATTTCGCCGAGGGCCGCGGCAACGTCACCCTGAACCTGGAATACAGCGGCGACGACGCCGTCACCTTCTTCGATAGGGACTACACCCGCCCCGGTCAGCGATCGATCCTGATCAGCAACCCCGACGATCCGGGCACCTTCAACCCGGACGACGATGATCCCAGCCTGTACGACTTCGTTCCGGCCACCAATACGCGCTACATCGACACGACGCGGGGCGGCTCGATCTACACCAATTTCAACACCGCCACGACGCTGTCAGGCGTCACCTTCCTGAGCGACGGCTCGCGGTTCGTGGACGGCCGATCGGCCGGCGGCTTCATCGCCGTGGGCGGCAGCGGCACCCCCCTGGACGATTTCAACGACGACCTTCTGCCGGGCCTGAAACGCGGCGCGGTCAATCTGAACGCCCGGTTTGAAGCGGCGCCGAACGCCACCCTGTTCGCGGAGCTGAAATACACCAACAGCCAGGCGACCTTCTTCGCCCAGCCCAGCTATTTCTACGGGCTGCATGTGCCGCTGGATAATCCCTATCTGCCGGCCGTCGCCCGCGCCGACGCCCTGACGCCCGGCGGCTTGGGGTTGAGCCTGGGCGGCGTGCTGCTGGCGCGCGACAACTTCGACCTGGGCACCCAGAACTATGACATCACCCGCGAAACCTTGCGCGGGGTGATCGGCCTGGAAGGCTCCCTGTCCGACCGCATCGACTATGAGGTGTCGTTGGTTTACGGCCGCGCCGATCAGACGACCGACAATCGCAACGTCATCATCTATGATCGTGTCTTCGCCGCCGCCGACGTCGTGAACGGCCCGGGCGGCCCTGTCTGCCGATCCAACCTCGACCCCAACGCCATTCCCCTGGGCGACCTCTTCGCCCAGTTCGCGTTCCCGACCGGGGCCTGGGGCCGGACCTTCACGCCGGGCGCAGGCTCAGGCTGCCTGCCGTTGAACCTGTTCGGCGAGAACCGGAACTCGCGCGAGGCGATCGACTGGGTCACCGGCGACTACACCAACACCGACACCATCGATCAGACGGTCCTGAGCGGCTTCATCACCGGCGACACCGAGGGTTGGTTCAGCCTGCCGGCCGGCCCGGTGAACTTCGTCCTGGGCGCCGAATACCGTGAGGAAAGCAGCGACTCGCGTCCCGCCCCCATCCAAGAAGTCGCCGATGCGATCGAATATCCGTTGACCGGCATCGGCCGCGCCTCACGCACCCAAGGCTCGTTCGACGTCAAGGAGGTGTTCGGCGAACTGTCGGTTCCGATCCTGCGCGACCTGCCCTTCGCCCAGGACCTGCGGATCGGCGCCGCCTACCGCTACTCGGACTATTCGACCAGCGGCGGAACCGAGACCTGGAACGTCAACGCCCGCTGGCAGGTCAACGACGTGCTGGCCTTCCGCGCCACCAAGGCCCGCGCGGTTCGGGCGCCGAACATCAACGACCTGTTCGCGGCGCGTCAGCAGACCTTCGTCTCATTCGCCGATCCCTGCTCTCAGGAAAACGTGGACGACGGGGAAAACCCGACCCTGCGCCGTCAGAACTGCGCCGCCGACCTGACCGCCATGGGCGTCAATCCGAACACCTTCATCAACAACAGCTCGGAGGCGACGGGCGGCTTCATTCGCGGCAATCCAGACCTGAACCCCGAAGAGGCCGACACCTTCACCCTCGGCTTCACGATCAGCCCCAGTCTGATCCGGGGCCTGTCGCTGTCAGTGGATTATTACGACATCACCATCGACGACGCGATCCAGGCCTACGACCCTCAGACCATCGTCAACAACTGCTACGACCTGCCGCGACCGAACGCCTTCTGCGATCTCATCGCGCGCGGCGATGTCGGCGGCAACAACGGCCGGATCGTCAGTTTTGAACAGATCCCCGGCAACATCGCCTCGTTCCAGACCTCGGGCGTGGACTTCACCGTCCGTTACGCCCTGGACCCGGCGGACTTCGGCTTCGACCGAGACATCGGCCGTTTCAACTTCACCCTGATCGGCAACAAGCTGGAGGACCTGACCCTGGTCGAGGCGTCGGGCGCCCAGCCGAACGACGACCTGGGCGAAGAGGACGCGCCGGAATGGCAGGTCACCTTCGACGCGACCTGGATGTATCGCGACGTCACGGTCAACTACGGCGTGGCCTGGGCGCGCAAGACCTCGCGCTTCTCCAACGCGGCCATGGCGGCGGACGTCGACGGGGACCTGGCGGCGCCGAACCTGCTCTATTTCGACGCCAAGAACGTGCACGACCTACAGGCGCGCTGGCAGGTCAACGACAGATTCCAGGTCTATGGCGGCGTCAACAACCTGTGGGACCAGCAGCCCGAGGCGGACGACTACACCTATCCGGTCAGCCCGATGGGGCGCTTCTTCTATATCGGCATGAGCGCCAAGCTGGGTTCGATCCGGGACGCCCTGTTCTGGCGCTGATCCCGCGGAACGGTCACTGAAAAGGCCCCGGCGATCGCTCGTCGGGGCCTTTATTTTCGGAGGCGTCGCGATCAGTCGTGGCGCGGGCCGCGTTCGCCGTCCTCCAGGGCGCCGGAGTGGTCGGCGTCCATCTCGCGGAAGGCTTCGCGCATCGGCGCCAGGAATTCCTCCTCCGACACCTTGCCGTCGCCGTTCTTGTCCAGGCCGCCTTCGCCCGGGCCGCCTAGACGATGGACGAACACCTCGTGACGCCGCTCGCCGCCGTCGGCGCCGGGACCATCGGGACCGCCGGGGCGATGCATGAAGACACGCGGGCCGTCGGGTCCGCCCTGCATGTCGCGTACGATCACATCGGCCTCGTCGCCCTCGACCTGACGGCCGTTGACGATGACCCTGGGCGCGCCGTTTCCGGTCGCTTCGACGACGATGGTCCGGCGTTCTCCGTCGCCGCCCTGACGCATGTCCAGCCTCGGAGCATGGCTCCAGGACCCGCCGTCCGTCGTCACGATCTCGATGTCGCGTTCAAGGCCGCCGCCCGGCCCGCGCATCTGGACGCGCTCCGGTCCCGTCGGCCGTTCGTCCGGGGAAAGGCGGCCGTCGCCGTTCTTGTCCAGGCGGGCGAAGGCTTCGGCCACGGGCGCCATGAACTCTTCGCGCGAGACGAAGCCGTCGCCGTCGGCGTCGCGGGAGGGACCGCCGCCGGACACCACGACGACGCGCTCTTCTTGCACACGCGGCGCTTCGGCCGATTGGCCCGCCGCCAGGGCCAGGACCAGACTGAGGGATGACAACATGGATCGAACTCCTGTTTCGGTAGGCCGCATCCAAGCCGACAAGTCTGTCGCCCGTGTTGCGGATCGGGTGTTCGTGTTTCACGGCTGAAATGACGCGGCGCCGTTCCTATCGCATGATGGGGCGATGAGCGCCGACCCCACCGCCCGCATTCTCGTCGTCGATGACGATCCCGGCATCCGCGAGGTGCTGTGCGATTATCTGAACCAGCACGGCTATCTGGTCTTCGGCGTCGGCTCGGCGGCCGAGATGGACCAGGCCCTGGCCGCGACTCCGCCGGACGTCATCGTGCTGGACCTGATGATGCCCGGCGAGGACGGCCTGTCGGTGGTGCGCCGCCTATCGGGCAAGGGACCGCCGATCGTCATGCTCAGCGCCATGGGCGAGGACACCGACAGGATCGTGGGGTTGGAGCTGGGCGCCGACGACTATCTGGCCAAGCCGTGCAACCCGCGTGAGCTTCTGGCCCGCATCCGCGCGGTGTTGCGCCGCCCGCGCGACGCGGAGGAACGTGATACGCCCAGCCTGTGCTTCTCCGGCTGGCGGCTGGATCTGTTGCGGCGTGAACTGACCCGCCCCGACGGCGTGGCGATCACCCTTTCGGCGGGCGAGTTCGCCCTGCTGCGCGCCTTCGCCGAACGCCCCTCGCGGGTGCTGACCCGCGACCAGTTGCTGGAACGGGCGCGCGGCGGCGACGCCGACGTCTTCGACCGCGCCATGGACGTGCAGATCAGCCGCCTGCGCAAGAAGCTGGACGACGGCTCGGGCCAGGAGCTGATCGTCACCCTGCGCGGCGAGGGCTATATGTTCGACGCCAAGGTGGAGCGCCGGTGAAACGGCCGACCTCCCTGCCCGTGCTGATCCAAGTCGGCGCCCTGGCGGCGGCGGCGGTGATCGCGTCACAGGCCGTGGCCTTCGCCGTCGTGGTGATGTCGCCCGACCCCCGCCCGGACGGGTTCAGCGTCTCGGCCGCGGCCGACGCCCTGCGCGGGCGGCCCGCCCAGACCCAGGACGGCCGCGACCTGCGTCGCCGCCTGGGCGAAACGCCCATATCGGGTCCCGCCGACGATCCGATGAGCAGCGTGATCGCCTCCCTGCTCGCGCGGGAACTGGAGACGACGCCGGACCGGGTTCGCGTGCGCCTGGACCTGCCCCGCCGCCCGCCGGGAGCGTGGCGCGGCGTTCGGCCGTCGGGCGGTGAAAGCATCGTCCTGGAACGCCGCGTGTCGCCTGGGGAGACGCCGTCCGCCGCCCCAGACGGAACCGCTCAGGTCCCCGTCCGGGCCGAGACCCAGACCTTCGTCACCGTCTTGCCCGCGCCGCGCGGGGACGCCCCGCCGCCCGCCCGCATTCGCGGCATGGTTCAATTTCATCAGTCGCTGGGCATCCGCTCTGATCGACTGACCTTCGGTCCCTTCACCGCCTCCTGGCGGCTGGACGACGGGCGTTGGGCCACGGTCGAGCCGCCGCGCGGCCTGTTGTCGCCATGGCAGCAGCGCATCCTGTTGGCCCTGGCCATCAGCGCCCTGATCCTGGCCCCGCTGGTCTGGTGGATGGCGCGGCGGCTGACCCGGCCGATCCGCGTCTTCGCCGAGGCGGCCGAGCGTCTGGGCGCCGATCCCGACGCCGAACCCTTGAACCCCACCGGCCCGGCCGAGGTGCGCACGGCCATCCACGCCTTCAACGACATGCAGGCGGCGATCCGCGCCCATATGCGCCAGCGGACCCAGACCATCGCCGCCATCGCCCACGACCTGCGCACGCCCCTGACCCGCCTGCGCTTCCGCGCCGAACAGGCGCCGGACGCCGTGCGCGACCGCATGGCCGGCGACATCGAGGAGATGGACCACCTGATCGGCCAGGCCATGGCCTTCGTGCGCGGAGACGCCGCGACCGACCGGCGCGAACGGTTCGACCTGGGCCTGTTGGCCGACGATTGCGCGCACGGGTTTTCCGAAACGGGCGCCGCCGTGACCCTGGACCGAGCCGAAGGCATGATCGTCGAAGGCGACCCTGCGGCGTTGCGCCGGGCCGTCTCCAACCTGATCGACAACGCCTTGAAATTCGCCGGCTCCGCGCGCGTTTCGGCCTTTCGCGACGGAGAGACGGCGGTGCTGGAGGTCGCCGATGACGGACCCGGCGTCGATGAGGCGGAGTTGGAGACCGTATTTGAACCCTTCCATCGCGGCGAACGCAGCCGCAACCGTGAGACCGGCGGCGCGGGCCTGGGCCTGTCGGTGGCGCGTCAGGCGGCGCGGGCGGCAGACGGCGAGGTGCGTCTGATCAACCGGCCGGAAGGCGGCTTGACCGCACGCCTGAGCCTGCCCCTGGCGGGTTGAGCGTTACAGTCGATCACCCCTTGTTACAGGCGCGGGGTTGAATCCCCGGCCGCACAGTTCCATTGAGGCGCCGAACAGATTTCAGGAGACCGCCCCATGACCGTCCGCGTCGCCATCAATGGATTCGGCCGCATCGGCCGCCTCGTTCTGCGCTCGATCGTCGAGCACGGCCGTCGCGACATCGAGGTGGTGGCGATCAACGATCTGGGACCGGTCGCCACCAACGCCCACCTGCTGCGCTACGATTCGGTGCACGGCCGTTTCCCCGGCGCGGTCGAGGCGGGCGACGACTGGATCGACGTGGGCCTGGGCAAGATCCGCGTCACGGCCGAACGCGATCCGGCCAACCTGCCGCACAAGGAACTGGGCGTTGACATCGCCTTCGAATGCACCGGCATCTTCACGTCCAAGGACAAGGCCTCGGCCCATCTGAAGGCCGGCGCCAAGCGGGTGCTGGTCTCGGCCCCGGCCGACAACGCCGACAAGACCATCGTCTATAAGGTCAACCACGAGACCCTGACCGCCGACGACATCGTGGTGTCGAACGGTTCGTGCACCACCAACGCCCTGGCCCCGGTGGCCAAGGTGCTGAACGACCTGTTCGGCATCGAGC
>NZ_DAINBO010000049.1:0-12881 GCF_036732845.1 Brevundimonas sp.
GACATCGTCATCCATTCGACCACCAAATACATCAACGGCCATTCCGACGTGGTCGGCGGCGCCGTGGTAGCGGCGGACCCGGCCGTGCATGACGAACTGGCCTGGTGGGCCAACGCCACGGGCGTGACCGGAGCGCCGTTCGACGCCTGGCTGACCCTGCGCGGCCTGCGCACCCTGTCGGTGCGGATGGAGCGGGCGCAGGCGACGGCGGCCCGCGTGGCCGAGACCCTGGCGGCCCATACCGCCGTGTCGCGCGTGCATTATCCCGGCCTGAGCGACCATCCCGGCCACGCCCTGGCGGCGCGCCAACAGGACGGCTTCGGCGCCATGCTGAGCTTCGAGCTGGCGGGCGGGGTCGAGGCGGCGCGCATCCTGTGCGAGGCGGTCGATGTCTTCACCCTGGCGGAATCCCTGGGCGGGGTCGAAAGCCTGATCGCCCATCCGGCCACCATGACCCACGCCGCCATGACGCCGGAACAGCGGGCCGTGGCCGGGGTCGGCGACGGCTTGATCCGCCTGTCGGTCGGGCTTGAGCACGAGGCCGACCTGATCGCCGACCTCGAGACGGCGCTGGCCAAGGCGAGCTTGCGGGTGGCGGCTTAAGCCGGCTTGGGCCGGTTCTGCATCGCCCCGGTCATGGGGATGAAGAAGACGCCGACATCGCGGCGGCTGTGGACCCGGCCCTGGTCGTCCTTGGTGTAGACGTACAGCACCTGGCCGCGCCGGAACGGCTGGCCGATGGGAATGATCAGCTTGCCGCCGGGCTTGAGCTGTCGGAACAGTTCCGGCGGGGCGTACTGGGCCACGCAGGTCAGCATGATGGTGTCGAAGCCGCCCTCGACCTCGGGCCAGCCGAAATAGCCGTCGCCGACCCTGGAGTGGACGTTGGCATAGCCCAGCGGAGCGAAGATCTTTCCAACCGCCTGACCGATCGGCTGGATGATCTCGATGGTGTAGGCGTCGCGCACGATGCGGCTGAGCAGAGACGACTGAAAGCCCGAGCCGGTGCCGATCTCCAGCGTCACGTCGGTCGGTTTGGGCGCCGCCAACTGGGTCATATAGGCCTGGCCCAGATAGTCGGACAGCACCGAGCCATGGCCGATGGCCCAGGGCTTGGGATCCGCCTCATAGCACTGGGTCGCGGTCGAGACGCCGGACGCATAGGCGTAATGGAAATAGTCGCGCGGCACGCTGTCGAAGGCGGCCAGGACGTTGGGGTCGGCGGCGCCGAACTTGCCGTCCAGATAGGTCTTCACCCGGTTCACGGCGCCGGGCTTCCTGGCCTGGATCTCGGCGAACTGGGCGGCGCTGATCGAAGGGTTGCGGCCCGACGCCGTCATGGCCTCGCGGAAGGCGTCATAGGTCCAGGGCCGGGCGGGCATGCGCACACCCGCGGCGACGACGCCGGGCGCGGTCGGGGCGGCGGCGGGCGCGCCCGGAGCCGCGGGACCGGACGGCGCGGCCGGGCCGCCGGTGGGACCGGTGGGGTTCAGACGGGCCTGGATCGTCTTCATCGTCGCCTCGTCGCAGGCGGCGAGCGGGGCGGCCGTCAGGGCGGCGGCCCCGACGATCAGGCGGCGGCGATCGAGCGTCATGCGGGCTGCTCCACGGGAAAGGGATCAAGGCCCTCGGCGTCCAGGGTCGGGGCGTCAGGAAGGGGGTCGCCTCGCCGCACAGGCGAAGGGGCGGCGGGCGCGCGGCGCGCCACCGGCAGGACCACGAAGGCGACGGCGTAGAGACCGGCCGCAAGGATCAGCAGCCATGAGGAGCCGACGTCGCGGCTGATCAGATTGGCCAGAGGCGTCGCCACCACCGAAAAGGCGCCGTTCAGGCCCCAGGCCCACGGCAGGGCGCGCCCGTCGCCGACCTGGATCAGCCCCAACGGGAAGGGCATGCCCAGGGCGATGGACACCGGCGCGGCCGCCAGCAGCACCAGACCGGCGCGCACGACCCACGGCTGGTCCAGCGTCCGCATCATGAAGTCCTCGGCGCCGACCAGCATGGCGGCGATCCAGCCGAGGATGACGACCAGACCGATCATCGAGGCGGCCTTGGGCAGGCGGCCGACCTTTTCCGCGATCAGACTGCCGACGCCGGAGAAGATCAGCATGGCCGTCAGCACCAGGGCGAAGGCCGAGGAATAGTCGGACAGATAGAAGGCCGCCTTGTCGATCAGCAGGATTTCGATGAACAGGAAGCCCAGCCCCAGGGCCGGGAAATAGAGGGCGGGCCACAGGCGGCGCGGCTCGGCGGCTCCGCCCGTACGACGTCGGAACAGGGCGGGCGCGGCCAGCACCAGCAGGGCGATCACCACCGCCTGAACCAGCACCGCCACATTCACCAGGGCGCCGATCTCGGCCTGGGGCAGGACCTCCAGGCGACGGATCAGGGCGCCGGGGTGCTCCAGCTTCAGTGAAGCGTAGAAGGCGGGCCGGTCCAGCGTCGCGGGGCGGATGTTGAAGGCGTCGCCCGACGCCGTGGCGCGGCCGTTCAGCACGGCGGCCGCCTCATTGGCGATGGCGTCGTTGGGACCGTCGGAGGTGATGGTCCCGGTGTCGAAGGCGACGCTGGGCAGGTCGTTGAAGATCGTGGCGCGGGCGGCGGCCACGTCCATGCCCGGATGGTGGCTGACGTCGAACGAACGGGCCTCGGCGAAAGTCTTCAGATCGACCACGTCGCTTGCGCTGAACGGCGCGGGCGAGATCAGGATGCGGGCGTTCCACGCCGAGCGATAGACCATAACGTGGCTCGCCGGATCGGCCGCGCCCTGCTCCAGCAACGCCTGCCGCGCCGTGGCCAGAACGCGCAGGGCATAGACCGGGAAGTCGCGGATCGAGACCGAGATCGACACCATCCCCTTGGGTTCGACCGAGGCCAGATAGGCGCGCAGAGCCTCGACCGTCAGGCCGGTGACGTTGGCCGGCGCGGAATCGACGAAGTCGGCCGAGACGTCGACCAGATCATAGGCGCCGCGTCCAGAGGCCCAGGCGGCGGCGATGGGACCGCCTTCCAGCAGGGTGACCCGCCCGTCGCGCGGCAAGGCGGGCGAGCCGGCCAGGCCCGATTTCAACGCCGCGTGCAGCACCGGTTCGGTCTCGACCACATCGACATGGGCCGCGCCCAGGGCCAGGGCTTCGGCCACGCGATAGCCGCCCGAGGCGCCCAGCAGCAGGACGCGCGGCTTGCCCCGCAGCGCATAGGGCGCGGCCGATAGGGCCGAGGGGGCGTAGGCGGCGTCCAGCGCGCCGGGTTTCGGCAGGGCGGCGATACGGTTTCCGTCGCGATACAGCCCCCAGGTCGAGGGCGGCCCGGCCACCCCCATCATGCCGGCGTTGTTGGACACGTCGGCGTCGACCCGTTCGGTGAAATTCTCCAGCAGCAGATAGTGGCCGCGCGGCTGGCGCAGTTCGGCGACCACGCGGGCGTTCGGCGTGTTCATCGGCGCATAGACCGACTTGAACTCCGAGATCGTCGGCGCCGGACCCAGGAACAATATGGTCTCGGCCGCGACCAGGGCCGCGCCCGCCAGTCCCACGCCCAGCCAGTTCAGCCGCCCCGGCTGGAACAGGGTCGACAGGGCCAGGGGAACGATCAGCACCGGCGCCAACAGGAAGGGATGGACCACGAACATCAGGCCCAGGGCCGTCGCCGCGCCCAACCCGGCGCCGATCAGGTCATAGCCGTAAACCCGCCCGACCTCGCGGTGGTTCTGGATGAAGATCAACGAGATATAGAGACCGGCCAGGAAGAAGAAGGGCAACAGCGCCGCGTAGTACAGGCCGATGTTCTTCACCTGATCGACCCAGGTGGCCGGGTTCTGAAGCTGCAGCGGGTTGAAGGCGTTGGTCGTGACCGCCTGATAGCCCAGGGCGGCGGCCAGGGTCATGGCGGCGGGCAGGACGGTGCGCAGGAACAGGCCGTACCGCTGCATCGCATCGCGGAACAGGGCCGCAGCCACGCCCGAAAAGGCGAAACCGGCCATGACGATGGAGATGATCCAGTAGCCGTATTCCGACCACTTCGCGACGGCGAAATAGCGGGTCAGGGCGTTCTCGATCCCGACCACGCCGAAGGCGATCAGGAACAGGGGAATCAGGGCTGCGCGGGCCTGTTTCACGGCGCCGGTCATCGCGGCGCGCCCCAGTCGGCGGCGGTCAGGAAGTCGGCGGCCAGAGCGTTGAACCGCTCAGCCTCGTCGACGAACAGGGCGTGCCCGGCCTCGGTGAAAATCTCCACGCGGACATTGGGTCGGGCGGCGGCCAGGGCCTCGGCCTGTTCGCGCAGCCGAGGGCGCACGACATAGAGCACCGGCCGGTCGACGCCGCGCAGGATGTCGCGCCACCGCTCGCGCGGCGCGTCATAGGCGCGCAGCCGCGCCTCATCGGCCGGGTCCATGCGCAGGGCGGATTCGGTCAGGCGGCGGCGAAAGTCGGCGCCCGGATCATGGGCGAACAGGCCGTCGACGAAGGCGGCGCGGCGGGCGCGGCGTTCGGCGGGACCCAGAGGCGCGGCATCGGCCGACCGGGCCGATACGGTCGGCGGCGGTCCCTCGCCCACCGAATTGTCGATCAGGATCAGACCGGCGATCCGCGTCTGGTCCCGGTCGCCGATCATGGACAGGATCTCCAGCACGCCCAACGACCAGCCGACCAGAACGACCCGCCCGGACGGCGCGGCGTGGTCGACAAGTTCGGCGATGTCCCGGCCCCGACGCTCGGCGGTGTAGCCGAAGGGCGCGACCTCGCTGTCGCCCTGGCCGCGCGGATCGAGCGCCAGCACGCGCCAGCGGTCGGACAGGGCGGCGATCTGGGCGTCGAAGATCCAGCCCGGCATGGTCCAACCCGGCACGAAGACCACCGTGCGGCCGTCGGCCGGTCCCGCCTCGACATAGTGCAGACGGACGCCGTCGGAGGTGGTGAATTCGTGCTCGGCCGCCTGGGCCGCAACGGCGCCGGGAGCGGCCAAGCACGCACAGGCGGCCGCGATCGCGGCGCCGCCCCAGGCCTCGTAACGAAACGCCTGAACCCCCATCGGGCCATGTGAACCGAACGAACGGCGTCCTGTCGACCGCCTTCCCGCGACAAGCGACGGATTTGGTTAAGCGCGCAGGCTCAGCGTGGCCCGAACGGCACGACCTTGTTGTCGCCGTCGTGGCCGATGTCGGCAGGTCCCAGATACGGAATGCCCGAGCGCGCGCACCAGTAGCGGACGATCTCTTCGGGCGTCATGCCGAAGTCAGGATCATTGGGCGTGATGTCCGAAACCCGGCCCAGCCGGATGCCCGCCACGCGCCGGATCGACGCCTGGCCGGTCAAGTGGAACATCATCCGGTCGATGCGATAGGCGGCTTCCGACACCTCTTCCAGCATCAGGACGTGGCCGGTCAGATCCGGTTCGATGGCCGTGCCGACCAACTGGTCGATGATGGTCAGGTTGAAGGCGACGGCCGGGCGCGGATCGGCCGCCAGGGACGGTTCGATCCCCTTGGCTCCGCCCTTGACCAGCCAGTCGATGGACCGTTGCACCGTCTCGGGTCCCGTGCGGCGGTTGATGTCCGAAGCCATCGGCCCGTGCGCCACGTGCGCGAAACCCGCCTTGTACAGCGCCGCCAGGATCGAACCGGCGTCGGAATAGCCGAGATAGCGTTTCTTCCTGGCCTCGGGCTTCAACGCGCCGACCACCGTCTCGGCGATGCGACACGCGCCGTAGCCGCCGCGCGCGAACCAGATCGCGTCGATCCTGGGGTCGTTGGCGAAGTCGACGAAGGCGCGCGCCCGGCTGGCGTCGTCCCCGGCGAAATGGCCGTGGGTCAGGAAGCTGGCCTCGTGAAACACGGCCGCGACCTCGCCCGCCGGATAGCGTTCGGCCATGAAGCCGCTCAGGCGGTCGGCGCTTTCGCGGCTGAACCGCGACGAGGCGGCGACGATTCCGATCTTGAAGGTCATCTGGCGTCCGGCGCGACCCGTGCTAGTCAGGCGATCCTCAGCCTTCCCGGTTTCGCCCTCATGAATCAAGACGCCTCCTATTTCTTCTGCGGCATCGGCGGCTCGGGCATGCTGCCCCTGGCCATGATCGTTCAGTCGCGAGGAGGCCGGATCGAGGGGTCGGATCGGGCGCTGGACCAGGGTCGCACGCCCGAGAAGTTCGACTGGCTGCGCGGCCATGGCGTGACCTTGCATCCCCAGGACGGCTCGGGCGTGACGCGAGCCGACCAGGTCGTGGTGGCGACCGGCGCGGTCGAGGACACGGTGCCCGACATCGGCGCGGCGCGGCGCGTGGGCGCGACCGTGGTGACCCGGCCCGAACTGCTGAGCCGACTGTTCAATGCGGCGCCGACGTCCGTGGGCGTGGCGGGCACCAGCGGCAAGTCGACCATCACCGGCATGATCGCCTGGGTCCTGCACGCGGCGGGCCGGGCGCCGACCGTCATGAACGGCGCCGTGATGAAGAATTTCACCGACGCCGACCACCCGTTCGCCAGCGCCCTGATCGGCGGGCCGGACCTGTTCGTGGCCGAGATCGATGAATCGGACGGCTCCATCGCCCGCTATGATCCGACCGTGGCCGTGGTCTCGAACATCAGCCTGGATCACAAGTCGATGGAGGAGCTGCGCGACCTGTTCGGCGGCTTCGTCGGGCGGGCCGCAGCGGCGGTGCTGAACCTGGACAATCCCGAGACGGCGGCCCTGGCCCAGACCCTGGCCGCCCAGGGCCGGGGCGCGGACGTCGTCACCTTCGCCCTTGGAGACGATGGAGCCGACCTGGCGGCGCACGGGCTGACTCCGACCCCGACCGGCATGACCTTCGACCTGGCCGAACGCGGGACGGGCGCGCGCCGCCGCGTGGTTCTGAACGTGCCCGGCGCGCACAATGTCGCCAACGCCCTGGCGGCCCTGGGCGCGGTGCGGGCCATGGGGATCGGGCTGGATCAGGCGGTCGCGGCGTTGGAGGCCTTCGCCGGCATCCGGCGACGGATGGAGGTGGTGGGGACCCGCAACGGGATCACCGTCATCGACGACTTCGCCCACAACCCGGACAAGATCGCCGCCACCCTGAAGACCCTGCACGCCTTCGACGGTCGGCTGCTGATCCTGTTCCAGCCGCACGGGTTCGGGCCGCTGAAACTGATGAAGCATGAGTTCATCGACGGTTTCGCCGGCTTGATGCGGCCGGACGACGTCCTGTTGATGCCCGAGCCGGTCTATTACGGCGGCACCACCGACCGGTCGGTCGGGTCTCAGGACATCGCCGCCGGGGTGCGCGCGGCGGGACGGCGGGCCGAGGCCCTGGGCGACCGGGCGGCCTGCGGCGACCGCATCGTCGAACTGGCCCGGCCCGGCGATCGGATCATCGTCATGGGCGCGCGCGACGACACCCTGTCGACCTTCGCCGCGGAGTTGCTGGCGCGCCTGTGATCCAGGGCGTCCTTCGGGGCGCCGTGCGACGTTGATGCACTTGCAAACCGTTCTCAACAATGGCACAGGCCGGGCGTGACCGACGCCGTCCCGACCAAACCCCAGAGCGCGCGCCAAACCGCGCCGAAACCGCCGCGCCCGCCGCAGTGGAAGACGCGGCCCTTCTGGCTGCGCCAGTTGCGCCAGTGGCATTGGATCACGGCGGCGATCAGCCTGATCGGCCTGATCCTGTTCTCCTTCACCGGCATCACCCTGAACCGGGCGGCTCTGATCGGCTCCGATCCGGTGACGACCGAACAGACCGCCGTCCTGTCCGAATCCGCCCGCGCCGCCCTGGCCCGGATGGGCGAGGAGACGACCGATCCCGTCCCCGCCCCCGTCGCCGCCTGGGCCGCCTCTGAACTGAAGGTTCAGATCGCGGGCAAGCCGACCGAGACGACGGCGAATGAGGTCTATGTGTCCCTGCCCCGCCCGGGCGGCGACGGCGCCCTGACCATCGACCGCGCCTCGGGCGAGGTGACCGCCGAAGCCACCTCGAACGGCTGGGTCGCCTATCTCAACGACCTGCACAAGGGCCGCAACACCGGCCCGGCCTGGGCCTGGTTCATCGACGTCTTCGCGGTCATCTGCATCATTTCGGCCCTGACCGGCCTGGCCCTCTTGTACCTGTTGGCGACGGGCCGCCGCTGGACCTGGCCGCTGGTCGGCTTGGGTTTCTTGATCCCCGCCGTCATCGCCGTCGTCTTCATCCATTAGTGAGCGTGCCATGCCTTTGCGCAGCCTGACCATCGCCCTGACCGCCACCGGACTGACTGCGGGCGCGGCCCAAGCCGCCGACCTGACCGCCACGGTCGAGATTCCGCGCATCTCCAGCGCCAGCTACCACCGGCCCTATGTCGCCGTGTGGATCGAAAGCCCCGACCAGACGGCGGTTCAGACCCTGGCGGTCTGGTACCAGCAGACGGCCAATGCCGAAGGCGACGGCACCGACTGGCTGAAGGACCTGC
Source organism: Brevundimonas sp. (assembly GCF_036732845.1). Classification (GTDB taxonomy): domain Bacteria; phylum Pseudomonadota; class Alphaproteobacteria; order Caulobacterales; family Caulobacteraceae; genus Brevundimonas. The sequence continues at coordinate 8,423 of NZ_DAINBO010000049.1, forward strand.
GCACCTGGTGGCGCAAGGGCGGCCGCGCCCTGCGCATGCCGGCCGACGGCGTCTCGGGCGCCACCCGCGCGCCGGGCCGCCACACCGTGACCGTCTCGGCCGCCCGCCTGCGCAATCTGCCCGCCGGGCAATACAATCTGGTCGTCGAGGCCGCCCGCGAACTGGGCGGACGCGAGGTCGTGCGCGTGCCCTTCCGCTGGGGCGCCGCCAACACCGGCCGCACGGCCGGAACCACCGAACTGGGCGCCGTCACCGTCGCCGTGAGCCGCTGAGGAGCACCCTGATGAAAAAGACCGTCTTCGCCCTGACCACCCTGGCCGCCCTGCTGGCCGCGCCGATGGCGGCCCAGGCCCACCGCGCCTGGCTGGCCCCGACCTCGACCGTGCTGTCGGGCGCCGACGCCTGGGTCGGCTTCGACGCCGGAATGTCGAACGGCGTCTTCATTCCCGATCACGCCGCCATGCGCCTGGACGGCCTGGTCATCACCGCGCCGGACGGCACGACCGCCCAGCCCGAGAACATGATGCGCGGCCGTTATCGCGCGACCTTCGACCTGCATCTGACCCAGCCGGGCACCTGGCGCGTCGCCAATGTCATGAGCGGCTATAGCGCCACCTATAAGCAGGGCGGCGAGGAGAAGCGCTGGCGCGGGACCGAGACCGAGATGGCCACGGCGATCCCCGCCGACGCCACGGACGTGGTGCGCATGCGCTCGATGAACCGGGTCGAGACCTTCGTCACCCTGGGCGAACCCACCGCCATCACCCCGACCGGCCAGGGCCTGGAGCTGATTCCCGTCACCCATCCGAACGATCTGGCGGCGGGCGAGGCGGCGACCTTCAAGCTGATGCAGGACGGAAAGCCGGCCGCGAACCAGACCATCACCGTGGCGCGCGGCGGCACGCGCTATCGCGACAATCCCGAAGAGATCACCGTCACCACCGGCGTCGATGGCGGATTCAGCGTGACCTGGCCCGAGGCGGGGATGTACTGGATCAATGCGTCGGTTCGCATGCCGGCTGCGGGAGACCAGATCGCGATGAACGCCCAATACAACGGCGTGGTGGAAGTGCTGCCCTGAGCAGTTTCGACCCTAGCTGGAAAGGCTCCAAGGCGGCGCCGCCGGTCGTGACGATCGGCGAGCCGGAGGATCGCGCGTCCAATCGCGTGCTGATCCCGCCGATGACGGGCGCGCCGCAGCGCCCGCCAGGCGACATCGTCTGGAGCCTGACCGGCGAGACCATGGGCACGGAGTGGTTCGTCCGCGCCGCCCCGCCGCCCAACACCAATCGCGCCGAGGTCGCCGCCGCCGTCCAGGCCGAGCTGGATGCGGTGGTCGGGCTGTTCAGCCCCTGGGTGCGGTCCAGCGAGATCAGCCGCTTCAACACCGCGCCCGCCGGTCTGTGGGCCGTGTCGGCCGAATTCTGGAGCCTGGTCGACCAGTCGATGGACCTGGCCGACGAGACCAATGGCGCGGTCGATCCGACCCTGGGCGCCCTGGTCGATCTGTGGGGTTTCGGCCCGCCGGGCTTGCGGCCCGAGACCGGTCCTCTCATCCCGACCGATGAAGAGATCGCGGCGGCCATGGCCGTCAGCGGCTGGCACAAGCTGCGCATGCATCGCGACGGGCGCGGCCTGATGCAGATGGGCGGCATGAAGCTGGATCTGTCGGGCATCGCCAAGGGCCATGCGGTGGACCGCGTCTCCGAGCGCCTGACCGCCCTGGGCCTGACCTCGCACCTGGTCGAGATCGGCGGCGAGTTGAAGGGCCGCGGGGTCAAGCCGGACGGCCAGCCCTGGTGGGTCGAGATCGAACGCTCGCCCGACAGCGACCTGCCCAAGACTGTCGCGGCCCTGGTCGATATCGCCGTGGCGACGTCCGGCGACTATCGCCGCGCCTTCGAGGCGGATGGGAAACTGTATCCGCACAGTCTCGACGGCTGGACCGGACGGCCTGTCGACAACGGCGTCACCTCGGTCACCGTCTTCCACGAGAGCGCGATGAAGGCCGACGCCTACGCCACGGCCCTGACGGTCATGGGCGCGGCGGAAGGGGCCGACTACGCCGCCGCCATGGGCCTGGCCGCCCATATCGTCGAGCGCACGCCCGAAGGCCCGGTCGAACGCATGACCACCGCCTTCGCCGCCATGATGGATGAAGAAGGCTGAGCATCGCCCAGGCTCATTGATCCGCTCATCCCCGCGAAAGCGGGGACCTAGTGAGAGCGACGCGCGTGGTCTTGGATCAAGGCTGGCCGACACTCGACGCCGGGTCATCATCCAAAGGACTGGGTCCCCGCTTTCGCGGGGATGAGCGGCATATGAGTCCTAAACCTCGGTCCAGCGCCGAAGCAGGTTGTGATAGACGCCGGTCAGTTCGACCGCCGCCGCGCTGCCCGCGCCCTGTTCCACCGCCACCCGCTGGACGCCCACATCGAGGCGGAACAGCAGCTCGCGGTCGGCGTCGTCGCGGATCAGGCTCTGGATCCAGGTGAAACAGGCCACCCGCGCGCCGCGCGTCACCGGCGTGACCTGATGCAGGCTCTTGGACGGGTACAACACCGCGTCCCCCACCGGCAGTTTGACGGACTGCGGGCCGTACAGGCCCTCGATCACCAGTTCGCCGCCGTCATAGCTGTCCGGCTCGGACAGGAAGAGGGTCATGGACAGGTCGCTGCGGATGCGCACGCCTGAACCCTGGCGGATGGCGTTGTCGACGTGCAGGCCGAACGTCTCGCCGCCCGCATAGCGGTTGAACAGGGGCGGAAAGATCGTGTGCGGCAGGGCGGCGGCCACGAACATCGGATCGGCGTTCAGCGCCTGGACCACCGTCGCCCCGACCTCCTGCGCCACGGCCGAGTCGGTCGGCAGTTGCTGGTTGCGCTTGGCCAGGGCCGACTGATGGCCCGAGGTGGCGTTGCCGTCGGCCCAAGGCCCGGCGTCCAGCCGCGCGCGCAGCGCCTCGACCTCGGCCTTGGAGAACACCTCGGGGATGTGCAGCAGCATGATCGTCTTCCGAAAAGAAGCGGCCCCGCCGGAAGGACGGAGCCGCCAGTCTAGGCCGAGGATCGCGGCCCTTAGAAGCGCAGGTTCAAGGTCAGGATCGCCTGGCGGGCGGGCGCCACGTCGGCGTGATGAACCCCGTTGGTGCGGATGACGTAGTCCTCGTCTCCCGCGTTCTGGACGTTCAGTTGCAGGCTGGCGCGGTCGTTGATGTCATAGCTGCCGAACAGGTCGAACCGGGTCCAGGCCGGGGCGTAGACGCGGTTGGCGCCGCCGCCCGCGCCGCCCTGATTGCCGCCGAAGCTGTCGGAGACGTGATAGACCCCGCCGCCCAGGGTCAGCCGCCGGGTCAGGCGATAGGTGGTGAACAGGCTGGCCGAATGCTCGGGCGTATTGGCCAGGGGATCGCCGACGTTGATGTTGTTATAGGCGCCGCGAACCAGCTCGGAATCCATCCAGGTGTAGCCGCCGAACACCTGCCAATCGCGCGTGACGTTGCCGGCCACGGCCAGCTCCAGACCCTTGACTTGGGCCTCGCCAATCTGGGCGTAGACGCCGGGCGCGATCTGCACTTGGGCGTTTTCGCGCCGGGTGTGGAACAGGGCGGCCGACAGCGACAGGCGGCCGTCGTACAGCGACGCCTTGGCGCCGATCTCGGCGTTGGCGGTCTCTTCCGGCTCCAACAGCACCAGGGCCAGATTGCCCGTGCCCACGCCGGAACCGGCGTTCTGGTCGCCGGCCGCGATGGTCGGCGGGGTCGAGGCGGTCGAATAGGAGGCATAGACGCTGGTCGACGCCGTCGGCTTGAAGACCACGCCCGCCTGGTAGTTGAAGAAGTCCCACGAGCCGTCGCGCGCCACCGGAACGTTCGACACGATGTCCACGCCGGTCACGCCGTAGTCGTCGTAACGGACGCCCAGGTTGAACACCCAACGCTCGCCCCATTCGATGGAGTCGAAGGCGTAGATCCCGGTCGACTTGGCCGTGTTGCGCGAGACCGGCCCGCGCAGGATGGTCCCGGTCCACGGATCGGACGGGTTGGGATCGTAAAGACGGGTGCAGTCCAGCCCCGTCAGCGGCGCCGGGCAGGCCGTGCCGGTCAGAGTAGTGACGACATAGCTGGCGTTCTTGTTCTGCTCGCGCGCCAGCTCCAAGCCGATGTCATAGTTGTGGACCAGGCCGCCGGTCGTGATCTGGCCGAAGACGTCGGTGACATTGGCCAGGGTGGCGGTCGGGTTCCAGCGCGACTTCACCCCCCGCTTCATCCAGTACTGGCCGCCGATCAGGGCGACGCCGTTGTTGGTGATGTTGCCGCCGTCGCCGGGGTTGGTGACGACATAGTCGTTCAGCGTCTGGCCGTAGCGGGTGACGTTGCGGATGCTCAGGGCGTCCGAGACGCGATGCTCGATCTTCAGGGTCGCGGCGTCGGCCGTGGTGGTCAGATAGTCGCGCGCCG
>NZ_DAINBO010000050.1:0-12786 GCF_036732845.1 Brevundimonas sp.
CGGTCTATCCGGGCATGGTGCCGCCGGACATGAGCGAATACGCCGACGCCATCCATCGCGGCTTCAGCGACATGCCCGTGTCGGAGACGACCGAGCTGTGGTGCGAGCCGGGCCGGGCGCTGGTGGCGGAATCGTCGTCGGTTCTGGCCCGCGTGGACCTGCGCAAGGGCGACGCCCTGTATCTGAACGACGGTTCGTACGGCTCGCTGTTCGACGCGACCCATTCGCGCTGGCCCTTCCCGACCAAGCTGGTGCGGGACGGCGTGTCGTCGTCGGAGCTGAAGCCCTTCCGCTTCTACGGCCCGACCTGCGATTCGATCGACCACATGCCGGGTCCGTTCTGGCTGCCCGCCGATGTGCGCGAAGGCGACTTCATCGAGATCGGCATGCTGGGCGCCTATGGCGTGGCCATGTCGACCGGCTTCAACGGCTATGGCGAACATGACGTCGCCAGGGTCGAGGACGCCCCGATGGCCTCGCTGTACGGCCTGGCCCCGCGCTCGATCCCGACCGTCCGCACCACGGCGGAAGAGACCGCGCGCAAGGTCGTGCGCCTGTCGCGCCCCAAGGGCAAGGCGGGTCAGCGCAAGAAGTCGCGGCGGTAAACCCATTCGCACCGTCATCCTCTGGCTTGACCAGAGGATCAGATGGTCCGCGCCCCGGCTTTCGGCTATGAGCGCGCGGAACGTCTGACCCTCGGATCAAGTCCGAGGGTGACGGCGTTCTATTTGGTCAGGTTGGTCGCTCCGTCCCAATCTGATTCTTCGGTACGACGGGCGCTCAAACCAAAGGGAAACCCTTGCAATGAACGCTCCCGTTCAGACCAACCAGAAGGCCGAACTGCTCCAGAACACCGTGGAGCACGTCGACATCACCAGCTTCGACGCCCGGCCGATCATCGACAGCATGCGCAAGATGTCGTTCTCGAGCCGCGACACCGCGCGCGCGGCCGACATCTTCAACATGGCCATCGAGGACACGGACTGCTCGCCGTGGCTGATCTTGGCCGGTTCGACCTCGGCCGGCGGCTGCATGCACGTGTACCGCGACATGGTGAAGTTCGGCATGATCGACGCCGTGGTCGCCACCGGCGCCTCGATCGTCGACATGGATTTCTTCGAGGCCCTGGGCTTCAAACACTATCAGGCCGCCGGTCCCGTGGACGACAACGTCCTGCGCGACAACTACATCGACCGAATCTACGACACCTATATCGACGAGGAAGAGCTTCAGGCCTGCGACCACACCATCCTGGAGATCTGCAACCGGCTGGAGCCGCGCGGCTATTCCAGCCGCGAGTTCATCTGGGAGATGGGCAAATGGCTGTCGGAAGGCAACGCCAAGAAGCCCGGTTCGCTGATCCAGACCGCCTATGAAGAAGGGGTGCCGATCTTCTGTCCGGCCTTCGTCGACTCTTCGGCCGGCTTCGGTCTGGTCAAGCACCAGAAGGAGCGGATCGCGGCGGGCAAGCCCTATCTGATGATCGACGCGGTCGCCGACTTCCGCGAACTGACCGACATCAAGATCGCGGCGGGCACCACCGGCCTGTTCATGGTCGGCGGCGGCGTGCCCAAGAATTTCGCCCAGGACACCGTGGTCTGCGCCGAGATCCTGGGCGTCGAGGCCGACATGCACAAATACGCCGTGCAGATCACCGTCGCCGACGTGCGCGACGGCGCCTGCTCGTCCTCGACGCTGAAAGAGGCGGCGTCGTGGGGCAAGGTCTCGACCACCTACGAACAGATGGTCTTCGCCGAGGCGACCACGGTGGTGCCGTTGATCGGCTCGGACGCCTATCACCGCGGAACCTGGAAGAGCCGCACCAAGCCGCGCTGGGCCAAGCTGTTCGGCAAGTAAGGCGCTCAAGCCGCGAGCGCCCGCGGCGCGAGCGGTAGCGCACACGATAATGCGAGGGGCGCTCCGAAAGGGGCGCCCCTTCTGCTTTCAGGGAACCCCATGCGGCGCGGACGGCTTTCACTGGTCAAAGGAGCCGCGACATGACCGACGACCCAGCGACCAGACAGGGCCGAGACGCCGACCCGGCGGGCGAACCCGCCGACCGGGACCGCAAGTCCGACGCCCTGATCCAGGCCCTGAGCGGCACCGATTCCGGGTCCGACACCCGCGCGGGGTCGTTGCAGGGCGGGGCGGCCACCGGCTCGGATCGCGACCCGGACCAGGACGCGGTCAACGCCGCCCTGGCCCGCCAGGGCGCAGCTATGGCGGACGGCGCGCCCGCGCCCGAGGGCGAACCCCGTCAAAAGACCGACGACGAGACCGCGCCCTAGACGTTCAGAACCCGACGCCGTTCGTCCCCTTCTTCGCCTTGCCGAGGCCACAGGCTTGCGCCACCTTGCGCGTCGGTTTCATCAGGACGCTTCGCATGATCCGCCGCCTATCGGTCGCCTGCCTCTTCGTCACCCTGGCCGCGTGCAGCCCAGCCCCCGAGACGAAGACGGCCGAGACCGAAGCCGCCGCCGCGCCAGCGACGGAAGCGCCCGTCGCCGCCCTGGTCCCGGCCCAGCCGGCCGCGCCCGGCGCCCCGGCCTTCGCCGTCCTGTATCCCGGCGCCCGCGTCGACGGCGCGCCGACCCTGGCCGACGGCGTCGGCGGACCCGGCGGAATCGTGGCCTTCACCGTGGATGCGGACCCGGACCAGATCGTCGCCTTCTACAAACAACGCGCCGAGGCGGCGGGGCTGGCCTCGGTCATGGGCATGAACCAGGGCGACACCCACGCCTACGGCGCCGCCGGATCAGGCGAGACCGCCGCAGCCTTGCGGGTCGTGGCCTCGCCGACCGAGGGCGGCGGCGTCTCGGTGCTATTGACCTGGAGCGCCGGACAGTGATCCGGGACGCGGCCGGACTGGCCGCGACCGCCCTGGCGGCGACGACGCTGAGCCTATCGGCCTGCGTCACCTCGCCCGAGGTCGAACAACCGCGAGCGCAGGGCTATCTGACGCCCGCCGCGATCCACGAACTGGCCGCCGCCCTGCCCGCTCCCCCCTCCTCCGGTTCACCCGAAGACGCGGCCGACCGCGCGGCCTCGGACGCCCTGAAACAGTTCGAGGACGGGGATCGCTGGCTGATGGCCACGGCCCATTCGGAACTGAATCCGCCCCTGGCCCTGCAACATTTCGACTGCGCCCTGGGCGTGCGGACGGCGGACGCAGAGGCGCCGGCCCTGAAACGCCTGGCCGAGCGGCTGATGCGCGACGCGGTGACCCTGGCCGAGACCTCGGCGGCGCGGTTCCATCGGGCGCGGCCCATCGCCGACGACCCGGCGCGCCGCGCCTGCGTGCGGATGGAGGCTGACGGTCAGGCGCGTTCATCCTGGCCGGGGCGTGCGGGCCTTTACGGCGCCGCCTATGCCCAGGCTCTGGCGACGGCCGCGCCTGACCGCGCCCAGGCGGTGCGGCGCATCGGCCAGGCCCTGGGCGACAGCGCCGCGATCTGCGCCCTGAACCGGCCCGCCGACATCGAGATCGGTCGACGCCTGGGCGCCGAGCTGGCCGCCGCTCAGGCGCTGTCGCCAGACTATCGCGCCGATGCGGCGGCGGCGGGCGTGGAGATCGCGCGTCTGCGGGCCGCGGGACGGACCAACCCCGGCTGCGCGGCCGAGCGGCGAGCCTTGAGCGAGGCGAACCGATGATCGGCCTGATCCTGTTCCTGGCGACGCAGGCCCCCGCCCTGCCCGCCGCCCGGCCCTGCACGGCGGCCGAGATCGTCGAACTGACCCGGGCGGCCAATGAACCCTATGGCTTGTCCTGCCGCGCCGTATTGACGCCGGGCGCGCGGGTGACGCGGCGGATCATCATCGAGGGCGCCGAGGCCTCGGGCGCCGGGATCGATTGCCGGGGCGCCGCCCTGGGCGTCCCGGGGCGCCGGACCACCACCCGCACGCCCACCGTGGCCGTGTTGTCGCGACGGCTGGACGGCCCGCGCTGGAGCCGGCCGACCGACGTCAGCCTGACGAACTGCGTCGTGCATGGCGCGGTGCGGATCTGGGGCATGGGGGCCAACGGCCGGATCGAAGATCTGCGCGTCTCGTCGCGCACGGCGCAGCACGCCGCCGCCGCCCAGGCCGCCGCGCCGACGCGCGTGACCCTGACGGACGTGACGTTTTCAGCCACCGGGTCCATCCCCCTCTATGTCGGGCCGGGCGTGACGGCGGTGACGGTCGAACGGCCGCGGTTCACGGGCCGGTCGGTCTCGACGGCGATCTATCTGGACGCCGAGAGCGCCGACAATGCGGTCAGCGGCGGGATCTTCGACATCCGTACGGCGCGCGAACAGATCGCCGTGGACGGTTCGGCCCGCAATCGGATCACCGGCAATCGTTTCGCCCTGCGCGGGCGCGGCGGGGTCTTTCTGTACCGCAACTGCGGCGAGGACGCGGTGATCCGGCACCAGACGCCGTCCGACAATCAGATCACGGACAATCTGTTCACCGGTGCGGGCGGGTTCAGGCCGCGCGTCGTGCTGGTCGGCGCCCGCGAGGGCAACCGCCCTTATTGCCGCGACGACGCCGGCTGGCCGTTCGGATCGAGCCTGGACGACGGCGACCACGCCACGGGCAATCTGGTGGCGCGCAACACCGTCAGGCGATTCTAGAATTTCCTTCTCCCCTCGGGGGAGAAGGTGGGCCGCGAAGCGGGTCGGATGAGGGGGGTGTATGACCCGCCTGACCGTCGCCGATCAGCTTGAAGCCGACTTACCCCTCATCCGTCATGCGCTGCGTGACGCCTTCTCCCCCAAGGGGAGAAGGATGACGTCAGCGGCCAGGTCCCAGCAGCGGGCCGTACAGGTCGGTCCTCCGATCCCGGAAGAAGCCCCAGGCGGCGCGGTGACGGTCCAGGAAGTCCAGGTCGAAGGTGTGCGTCAGCACCCCCTCCTCGTCCCGGCCCAGGCTTTCGACCAGATCGCCGCGATGATCGGCGATGAAGGAGTGGCCATAGAAGGTCTGGCCCGCCGCCGTCACCTGCTCGTGGCCGATGCGGTTGGCGCCGACGACCGGCACGACGTTGGAGACGGCGTGGCCCTGCATGGCGCGTCGCCACGGCTGGGCGGTGTCCAGGCTGTCGTCGTGCGGCTCGGTGCCGATGGCCGTGGGATACATCAGCACCTCGGCGCCCATCAGCATCATGGCGCGGGCGGTCTCGGGGTACCACTGGTCCCAGCAGATGCCGACGCCGACGCGGCCGTGACGGGTGTTCCAGACCTTGAAGCCCGTATCGCCGGGCCGGAAATAGTATTTCTCCTGATAGCCGGGACCATCGGGGATGTGGCTCTTGCGATAGACGCCCAACGCCTCGCCGTCCGCGTCCAGCATGACCAGGGAGTTGTAATACTGCGGCCCGTCGCGCTCGAAGATGGAGACAGGGATGGCGACGCCCAGCTCCTTGGCCACCGGCGCCAGTTGGGTGACGCAAGGATGCTCGCGCCACGGATGGGCGTGGGCGAACCAGTGCTCTTCCTGGTTGACGCAGAAATAGGGCCCCTGGAACAGTTCGGACGGCAGGATGACCTGCGCGCCCTTGTCGGCGGCCTGACGGATCAGGTCGACGGTCTTGTCGATGTTGGCCTGCAGGTCCTCGCCGTAGGACGTCTGGATCGCAGCGACGTTGAGGGTCCGGGCCATCAGGCAGGCTCCTGCTGGGAGATGCAGTGGAAAGAGCCGCCGCCGGTCAGGATGGCGGTCGACGGCAGGGGGATGATCTGGCGGTCGCTAAAGACGGTCGCCAGGGCTTCGCACGCCAGCCGGGCGGCGGTTTCGTCGCCGTAGGTCGGCACGATGACGGCGCCGTCGGCGATCAGGAAATTCATGTGGCTGGCCGGGACCGGGCGCTCGTCCTCGTCCAGGATCAGGCCCGGCGAGGGGATGCGCAGCACCCGGATCGGACGGCCCTCGGCGTCGATCATGGCCGACAGGGCGCGGGCCGTGGCGTCATAGACCTCGGCGTTCGGGTCCTTGGGTCCGAAGGCGATCGGACAGGCCACGACGCCCGGCGCGACGAAGCGGGCCAGGTTGTCGACGTGGCCGTCGGTGTGGTCGTTCAACAGGCCGTCGCCCAGCCACAGAACCGTTTTCGCGCCCAGAGCGGCCGCCAGGGCCGCTTCGGCGTCGCCTTGGGTCCAGCCCGCGTTGCGGTTCGGATTCAACAGGCACTGGCGGGTGGTCAGAATGGTTCCCGCCCCGTCATGATCCAGGGCGCCGCCCTCCAGGATGAAGGCGTGGCGGTCCAGCGGCGTCGCGGCATGGGCGCCGATCTGGTCGGCGACCGCATCGTCGAACGGCAGGTCGTATTTCCCGCCCCAGCCGTTGAAACGGAAGGCGGCGGCGCGGGCCGAGCCTTCACCGAAGATCGGGCCGGTGTCCCTCAGCCAGATGTCGCCGAAACGGCCAGGCACGACCTCGACCCCCGCCACGCCGTCGAACCGGGCGCGGGCGTCGTCCAGGGCGTCGTCGTGGCCGACCAGCAGCCGCACCTGTTCGCGGCCGGGACCGGCCAGGGCGCGGACCAGGGCCTCGACCTCGGCCTGGGCGGCGTTCAGGTCGTCCTGCCACAGCTCGGCGTGGCTGGGCCAGCCGACCCACATGGCCCGGTGCGGGGTCCATTCGGCGGGGATGACGGTCATCGGCGGCGGGTCCTGAAACGGCGGCGGAAACGAAGCGGGCCAGATAGCGATCCCGCCGCCCGGCTTCAACCGGCCGGGATCGGAAAGGCCATAGCACAAAAGGAAAGGGCGGCTCCTTTCGGAGCCGCCCTGACCGACTTGGATCGTCGTGCGTCGCTTAGAACTCGAAGCGGACGCCCAGTTTGATCTGCCAGGTCGAGGCCGGCAGGATCTGCTGCGGACGACGGGCCACGCCCGCGGTGTCGACCGTGGTGTTGCCCGACACCAGGTTCGGCGTCTGCAGTTGCGAGTAGTTGAACACCGCGTTCGAGGTGGCGCAGCTCGTGGCGACGCCGCCCGGGGTCTGACAGGCCAGGACGACCGTGCCGACGCCGCGATAGAACGGATACTGCTCGGTCACGCCCCACTTCGGGTTCAACATGTTGCCGAAGTTTTCGACGTCCATGTAGAATTTCAGCTTGCCGGTCGGGACGAACGGCACCGGCAGTTCCTGCGACAGGCGCAGGTCCACGGTGGTGACGTCGGCCGAACGGAAGGCGTTCCGCGGCGCGATCGACCCGGCGTATTTGATCAGGCCGGTGCTGCGCAGGAAGGCGTTGAAGTCCGTCAGGTTGATGCCCGTATAGGTGATGCGCGGGTCCGACGTCGCCGTCACATTGCCCGAGCTGTCCACCTGCGGGACGTAGAACAGTTGGTTCGAGGTGCCCAGGGCGCCCGAGTAGGACTGCGGCACGGCGTTGCCGAAGTCGTTGTCGAAGTTGCCCGTACGGCTGTTGTGGAAGACGTAGGAGAACGGCAGGCCCGAACGACGCTGGGCGAAGACGTTGACCGAGGTCTGGTTGTCGCCGAACAGCTCACGCGCCCACGACACATTGACCGAGAAGCGCTCGCGCACTTCGTAGTCCGAGGTGGCCAGGACCGGGTTGTTGTGGTCGGCCGAGGCGAAGCGGACGTACGAGGAGTCCGGCTGCGACGAGGTCAGCGGGTTGCCGTCCTCGGCCTCGGTGTAGGTGTAGGAGGCGCGGACATCCAGGCCGTCGAAGACGCCTTCGTTCCACGACTTGGAGGCCGTCAGGGCCGCCGACATCGACGAACCGCCGTCGTCCAGGTTGGTCAGCATCAGGTCGAAGACGTTGGCGCCGATGGTGCCCGTGGTCGAGCGACCGTAGACCGGGCGGCCGTCCGGCGCGGTGCCGATGCGCGCGGCGCGCAGGTCGGTATAGTACAGGGCGTTCTCGAACTTGTTGTACAGGAAGTCCGCTTGCAGGCGGAACTCCTCGATCAGCGGCAGCGAGAAGTCGCGGCCGATGGTCAGATTGTACTTCCAGGCCGAGGGGATCTCGAAGTTCGGATCCATGGCCACCACGTTGCCGTTGCCCGGCGTGAAGGTGCAGTTCAGACCCGACGGCGGAGCAGTCAGGCTGGTGATGCCCGTGACGGTGCCGGTGCACACCGAGTTGGTGATGCGGGCGCCGTCGTTGCCGAAGGGGTTGCCGATCTGAACGTTGGTGCCGATGGTCGAGAAGCGGCCGATGCCGCCCGAGATGGTCCAGTCGCCCGGGGTCCAGTTGAAGCCCAGGCGCGGCATGAACAGGTCCTTGCCGTCCAGGTTCGCGGTGTTCTCGAAGCCCTGACGCGACACGAAGTTGGCGTTCAGGACCGGATGGTCGTCCATCCCGTACCACTCGTAGCGCAGACCGAAGGACAGACGCAGGTCCGAGGTCGCCTGCCAGGTGTCCTCGGCGTACAGCGACGTCAGGTCGTAACCGAAGTCCACGGCGCCGTTGCGGGCGGTGCCCATGGTGGCCGGAACCGTGCCGCCGGTCGGATTGACCGCGCCGCGGATGAACAGGTTGGCGCCCGAGATGCGGCCAGCCAGGAAGTCGGCGTAGCTGGCGAAGGTCCAGGTGCCCAGCGATTGCGACACGAAGACGTTCAGGAAGTCGCGGCGCTCGTTGCGGGCGCCGAACATGAAGTCGTGCGCGCCCCAGCTATAGCGGGCGATGGCCTCATAGCTGGTGGTTTCGCTGTACAGATAGTTGTCGTGGCGGAAATTGTCCGCGCCGAACTGGATCTGCGGCGAACCGGTGCCGGCCAGGACGCCCGGCAGGTCCGAGACGTTGACCGTGACCTGGCCGACCGACAGGCCGCCGACCGGACGCGAGTCCGTTTCAGTTTCCTTGTAGGCGTAGCGCAGCTCGGTCGAGAAGTTCGACGTCCACTGCGAGTTCAGTTGGGCGTTGTAGGTGGTCAGGCGCTCGTCCTTGATCCACTGGGTCGATTCCAGACCCACGCGCGGCTGCGACAGGCTGTCGCCGTTCGGGAAGGCCGAGGTCGACGAGCCGTTGAACGAGGTGCCGGTCGTTTCCTGGTAGGTGATGGCCAGGCGATGATCGTCGGTGATGTTCCAGTCGATCTTGGCCAGGTATTTCTCGTCGTTCACCGGCGGAGCCGACGTCACCCACGAACCGGGATCATAGCCGTAACGGGCCAGGGCCGCGGCGCGGAAGGTGTCGATGGCGGTGGTGGTGATGCGCGGCACTTCCGACGAGAAGCCGCCGCCGACCGGACCTTCGTCCAGCGAGAACTGCGATTCGAACTTCTCGTACGACAGGAAGAAGAACAGGGTGTCGCGGATGATCGGGCCGCCCAGGGTCGCACCCCAGGTGGTTTCCTCGAAGGTGCGGTTGTACGGGATCAGGTTGTTGAAGCCGTAGGCCGGGTTGCGCGTGCCGTCGGGCAGACGGGTGCGGTTGTCATAGCCCCAGTAGCGGTCGCCCAGCATCGAGTCGTCGGACTTCTCGTAGAAGGCCGAACCCGAGAAGCTGTTGGTGCCCGACTTGGTCACGGCGTTCACGGCGCCGCCGATGAAGCCGTTGTTGATGACGCTGAAGGGCGAGGCCGAGACGTTGACCGCCTGGACCGAGTCCAGCGAGATCGGCGAACGCTGGGTCGGATAGCCGTTGCCGTTCAGGCCGAACTCGTCGTTCTGGCGGATGCCGTCGACGGTCAGTTGGTTCAGACGGGTGTTGGTGCCGGCGAAGGACAGGGCGTCTTCGTTCGACGGGTCGATGCTGGCGAACGGGTCCAGGCGCGACACGTCCTTGATGTCGCGGCTGATCGACGGCAGCGACTGGATGGTGCGGGCGTTGTAGTTCGTGGCCGAACCGGCGCCGAAGTCGTTCGAGATGCGCGAGCCGGAGACGACGATGTCTTCGACGGCGGCGCCGGTGTCGGCGTAGATCACCACGTCGCCGTTGGCCGGGTCGCCGACGCCGATGGCGCCCAGTTCCGCGACGGTCGAGCCTTCGCTCGACGAGATGGCGATGGTGTACGGGCCGCCGACGCGCAGGCCGCGCGCGGTGTAGAAGCCGTTGCCGTCGGCCACGGTGGTGGCCGAGGTGCCGGTGGGCTGGTGCGTCAGGGTGACGGTCGCGCCGGCGACGGCCGCGCCGGCCTCATTGGTGACACGGCCGCGGATCGAGCCGGTGGTTTCCTGCGCGTGCACGGCGGTGGCCGAGACGAGCGCAATGGCCGCGAGGGAGACCCCACAGCTGAGCTTTTTCATGAACATCTGAGATCCCCTAGATGGCGGCCGCGCGGAGACGGCAGGGCGCCGAATCCTTTCCGACCTAGCCGGATTGAGGCCGCTCTAAGCCCATGTTTAAACGTGTCGGCGACAGATATGTGACAGAAACGTGACGACGGCCGGGGGTTGCGCGCCCGCCACACCCGCGTTTGGGCGGTCTCAGCCGCCCCAGACCGCGCGCAACCGGGCCGCGCGGCCGCAGAAACGCGAATACCCAGCGTAGCGCAGCGGATTCCGGCGCGCGAAATCTTGGTGATAAGCCTCGGCCGGCCAAAAACGCGCCGCGTCCAGGACCGGCGTCACGAACCGTCTTCCGGGCAGGGCCGCGGCGGCGGCGGCGCGCGAAGCCTCGGCGGCCGGCCGCTGGGCGGCGGTGGCGAAGACGGCGGTGCGATACGAGGCGCCGCGATCACAGAACTGGCCCTGGGCGTCGGTCGGGTCGATCGTGCGCCAGAAACGGTCGACCAGTTGGCGATAGGTGATCCGGGCCGGATCGAAGACGACCTGGACCGCCTCCAGATGGCCGGTCCCGCCGCGCACCACCCGCTCATAGCTGGGATCGGCCACGTGTCCGCCGCTGAAGCCCGAAACGGCCGAGACCACGCCGGGCATGTGCTCGAAATTGGCTTCCGTGGACCAGAAACAGCCGCCGGCGAAGACCGCCGTCTGCAGCCGGGCGTTCGCGGCGTTCGGCGGCGCGGGCGCGCCCTGAGCCGAATTTTGGGCCGCATTCTGGGCCGATGCGCCGCCGCCGACGGCCAAGACGGTCAGGGCGACGGCGAGAACATGGGCGCCGCGCATGGGCGTGCCTCCTGGAGGGTCAGTCCTCCATATAGGCGGTTCGACGCCTCGGCGCGCGTCAGTCGGCGCGCGTCAGGAAGATCTGGGCCAGGCCTTCGGCGGTGGGGCGCAGGGCGGCGGGTTCGTGATAGTTGCCGTTGACCTGGCTGCGGGCGATCACATGCGCCCGGAAACGGGTGAACAGCTCCGCGTCCGGCGCGTCGGCGCGGGTCCAGAAGGTGTCCAGGGGCGCCTGATGGGTCAGCCCCTCCATATCGAAGAAGGCCTCGCCCAGCACCTTGACCGGGGTCTGGAAGCCCAGGGCCGACAGGGCCGCCGAGGAGTTGTTGACCACCATGCCCCGCGACGCGCGGCACAACTGGGCCAGGTTGCCGCCGTCGATGAAATCGACCCGATCGGCCAGGCCGCGCTCGATGGCCAAGACGCGGGTCATCTTAGCCAGATCGACCAGACCGGGATCCAGCGGATGGTTCTTGACCACCAGCCGCGCCTGGGGCGGGGCGTGGCGGGCGAAGCTGGTCATCACCTCGGCCAGAAAGGCGGTGTTGTCGGCGAAATGCGAATAGCGCAGCAGTTGGGCGTCGCCCTCGCGCTGAAGACAGGCCAGGTAGAAGGGACCACGCGCGGCGATGACGGCGGCGTCGGCGTCCGTCTTGCGGCGGAAGGCCAGGCTGAAATAGCGCCGGATGTGGCCGAAGCACTGCAGCCACGGCGGCTGGGTGTAGGGGGCGACATAGCGCGGATACAGGAACCGGCCCGGCAACAGGGCCAGGTGGTACAGGCTGATGTTGACCACGTGATGCGGCAGCACCTTGCCGGTGGGCCGCACGTCGGGAAGCTCGGGCGCCGGAGCCGCATAGGCCGACGGATGGCGCGGCAAGCCGCTGGAGGCGTTGACGCCGTTCCGCTCGATGGTGATCCAGTCGGGCCGGAAATAGCCGTTTTCCAACACCCATACCCGAGCCTGGAGCTGTTCGGCCTGGGTCAGGACGGCCTGGTTGTAGGCCCCGCCCTCGCCGAAGACGACGATGTCGGTGAAGTAGGGCGCCAGCTCGGCCACCCGCGCGGGCCAGCGGCGCACCGACGCCTTGAAGCGGATGCCGCCCGGCCGGCGCCAGTACATGGCGTCGCCGACGTTGAACAGCATGCGCGAAACCTGGGCGCCCTGCGCCGTCAGGGTCTCGGCCAGCACCCGGCCGAACGGGCCGAAGGGGCAGGTGACGATCAGAAAGCGACGGCCCGACAGCGGCGCGTCGGGATCGACGGCGGCGCGGGCGGCGGTCGACAGCTCGACATCGGTCGGCTGCAGCAGGCCCAAGGAGGAACGGAAGGCGGTCAGTCGGCGCGATCGGGCGCTGCGGCGGGTCGGCATCGGAAACGGGTCCGCCGGCGTGCGTAGATCCACCATGATCAGACCAGGCCCCCATGCCGGCCGAAAGGACGCCGCCCGTCCCAGCATCGCTTGAACGCGACGTCCGGGTCGATCCGGCGGCTGTCCGCGACAACCATGGCGCCTCTTGTCGCCGTCCTTGTCGTTCGGATCAACCGACTTGTCCTAAAAAGCGAAACAGGCCCGACCTGAGATACTGTTTCGGTATCAAACGCCCGCCCGCCGATCAAGCTGAGCAGGGCATGAAGGCCGCCGCCGACAGGCGTCGTAACCGGTCGGCGGGGCTTCAACGGCTCCATCGAATCCTCGAAGGCCGGATCGGCGGCCGGATGTGTCCGGCCGCCTTTCGCGGGACTTAGAAGTTGATG
>NZ_DAINBO010000051.1:0-12711 GCF_036732845.1 Brevundimonas sp.
GGTCCGGGCGATCCTGGCCGACATGGCGGCGCAGCGGGCGCTGACCGGTCCCCGACGGCTGGCGTCGGTCTTCCTGGGCGGGGGCACGCCGTCGCTGATGGACCCGGCGGCCGTGGCGGCGGTGATCGACCGAGCCAAGACCCTGTGGGCGCCGACGGGCGGTCTGGGGGGCGAGATTGAGGTGACGCTGGAGGCCAATCCGACCGACGCCGAGGCGGGCCGGTTCGCGGCCCTGGCGGACGCGGGCGTCAACCGGCTGTCGATGGGGGTGCAGGCCCTGGACGACGCCAGCCTGAGGATGCTGGGGCGCAACCATACGGCGGCCGAGGCGATGCGCGCCGTCGGCGTAGCGCGGGCGGCGTTCGCCCGCTTGTCGGTCGACCTGATCTACGCCCGGCCGGGACAGACGGAGATGGACTGGGCCGATGAGTTGAATCGCGCCCTCGACCTGGGGTTCGAGCACGTCTCGCCCTATCAACTGACCATAGAGGGCGGCACCGCCTTCGGCCGGGCGGCGGCGCGCGGGACCCTGGTCACGCCGGGCGAAGAGGCGTCGGCGGGACTGTATGAGACGACCCAGGCCGTGCTCGAGACGGCCGGGTTCGACGCCTATGAAGTGTCCAACCACGCGCGCGGCGCGGCGGCGCGTTCGGCTCACAATCTGCATGTCTGGCGCGGCGGAGACTATGTCGGGGTCGGGCCGGGCGCGCATGGGCGGCTGACGCTGGACGGCGCACGGACGGCGACGGCCGCGCACCGAGGGATCGCCGACTATGTGGCGGGCGTCGATGACGGGACGCCCTGGGCCGAACGGACGACGCTAAGCCCCGCCGAGGCGGACGAGGAGCGGGTTCTGCTGGGTCTGCGCACCGTCGAGGGCGTGTCCGGCCAGGTGTTGGAGCGGCTGGGTCTGGACGACCGGGTCGAGGGCCTGGTCCAGGACGGTTTTCTGGCGCGGCGCGGCGGCCGGGTCGTGGCGACGGCGCGGGCGCGGCCGGTGCTGGACGGGGTGACGCGGGCGCTGCTGGCCTAAGACCCGGGCGCGGGCCGTGGTAGGAGGGATTCGATGACCGACCGTCCCGTCTTTCCGCCGACCGCCCCGCCGCCGCGCGCGGTGACGCCGGGCCTGTATCTGACGGCCACGCCGATCGGCAATCTCAGGGACATGACGCTTCGGGCATTGGACGTGCTGGCGGCGGCGGACGTGGTGCTGGCCGAGGATACGCGGGTGACGGCCAAGCTGTTGGCCGCCTATGGGCTGAAGGCGCGGCTGGAGCGGTGCGACGACCACGCCTCGGCCCGCGCGGCCGAAACGGCCGTGGCGCGGATCGCGGCGGGCGAGGTGGTGGCTCTGGTCAGCGACGCGGGCACGCCCCTGGTCTCGGACCCCGGATACGTCGTGGCGCGGGCGGTGATCGCGGCGGGCCTGCCGGTGCATCCGATCCCCGGCGCGTCCAGCCTGCTGGCCGCCCTGTGTCTGGCGGGTCTGCCGGCCGACCGGGTGCTGTTCGAGGGTTTCCTGCCGCCCAGATCGGCGGCGCGCAAGGCGGTGCTGGAAGGCTTGCGCCCCGGCCGCCAGACCCTGGTCTTCTTCGAGAGCGGCCCGCGCCTGGCCGACAGCCTGGCCGACATGGCCGAGGTGCTGGGCGACCGTCCGGCGGCGGTGACGCGTGAACTGACCAAGCTGTACGAGGAGGCGGTGCGCGGGACCCTGGGCGAACTGGCCGTCGATCCGCGATGCCGGGCGCCCAAGGGCGAGATCGTGATCGTGGTCGGGCCGGGCGAGGCGGAGACGGCGACCGAAGCCGACATCGACGCCGCCTTGATCGAGGCCCTGACGCGGCTGCCGCCCGGCGAGGCGGCGGCGGAAATCTCCAAGGCGCTGAACCTGCCCAGGAAGCCCCTGTACCAACGGGCGCTGGCCCTGAAGGGGCGGGGATGACGGGAGGGCCGTCACGCGGTGCGCGCGGCGGCCGGGCCTGGCGCGAAGGGCATGCGGCGGAATGGATCGCCGCCCTGTGGCTGATGCTGAAGGGCTATCGCATCCTGGGCTTCCGGCTGAAGAGCCGGGCGGGCGAGATCGACATCCTGGCCAGGCGCGGCCGGGTGCTGGCGGTGGTCGAGGTCAAGCGGCGCAAGACGATGCAGGCGGCCTTGGCCGCCCTGACGCCGCACCAGACGGCCCGTCTCGTGGCCGCCGCGCAACAGGTGGTGCGCGGACGCAAGGCTTTGCAGGCGTTGGAAATCCGTTTGGACCTCGTGGCGCTGGCGCCCGGCCGGTTTCCACGCCATCGTCGCGGCGTGGGGGCGTAAGGGGGTGGCTGAACGGTGACGCGCGACGACGCCGTCGAGGTTCTGGAAGAGGCGGGTCGGGCCGAGGACGACGCCTTTCCGCTGCTGGACGCCGCCATCGCCTGCGCCATTCACGACCATCCGTTGCGCGATCCCGAGCCGGTGCGCGTGCTGGCCCGCAACGCCGTGGCGCGGCTGGGCGAGCGAGCGGGGGGCGAAAGCCCCGACGACGCCCTGGCCGAGACCATGGCCGCCGATCTGCGGCTGAACGGCGACCTGATGCATCACGACGATCCGGCCAACACCGACGTCATCGCCGTGGCCGAACGCCGACGCGGCCTGTCGGCGGCGCTGGCGGTCTTCTATCTGCACTGTGGGCGGCGCGCGGGGATCGAGGCGCGGGGCGTGGACTTCCCCGGCCATTTCATGGTGCGGGTCGAGACGCCCGAGGGACCGGTGGCGCTGGACCCGTTCAGCCAGGGGCGGCTGGTGCTGCCCAGCGAACTGACGCGCCGGGCGCTCAGGGCCGGACTGGCGCCGCATGTGGCCGACCGTCTGGATCTGCTGATGGCGCCGGTGTCGGATCGCCAGGCCCTGATCCGGTTGCAGAGCGTGCTGTTCAACCGCGCCCTCAGCTCGGGGGACTATCAGGGCGCCGAGCGCTCGGCCCTGCGCCGCGCCCTGCTGGACCCCGAGGATCAACGGCCGTGGCTGGACGTGGCCGCCGCGCGTGAGAAACAGGGCGGTCTGGCCGGGGCGCTGGAGGCGCTGGACCGCGCGCGCGGCCTGGACATGACCGGCGAGACCGGCCGGCTGCGCAGCTATGAACGGGTGCGGTTGCGGCTGAACTGACCATCGCCCCTTGAGCCGAAGACGCCGGAGCCTCAAGTAGACGTCTGTCCGGGCGCGTCCGCGCTCAAGCAGCGAGCGACCGCGTCGCGAGCGTCAGGCGAGAAACATCCATGCTTAGAGTCGCCATCCAGATGGACCCCATAGAGGCGGTCAACATCGACGGAGACACCACCTTTCTGCTGGCCCTGTCGGCGCAAGACCGCGGGCATCGGCTGTGGGTCTATGACTTCCGCACCCTGGCGCTGGAGGACGGTCGGCTGTTCTGTCGCGCGCGCCCGGCCCAGGTGCGCCGGGTCAAGGGCGACCATGTGACCCTGGGCGATGAGGTGAAGCTGGACCTGGGCCGGGACGTCGACGTCATCCTGATGCGCCAGGACCCGCCGTTCGACATGGCCTATGTGACGGCCACATATCTGTTGGAGACGGTGCATCCGAAGACCCTGGTGGTGAACGACCCGGCCGAGGTGCGTTCGGCGCCCGAAAAACTGTTCGCCACCCGGTTCGCGGGCCTGCAGCCGCCGACCCTGATCTCGTCGGACGTGGTCGCCCTGATGGACTTCCACGAACGGCACGGCGATGTGGTGCTGAAGCCCCTGCATGGGGCGGCGGGTTCGGGGGTGGTGCGGCTGAAGGCCGGGGACCCGAACCTGGAGGCCCTGGTCGAGATCCATGCGACCGGATCGCGCGATCCGCTGGTGATCCAGAAATTCATTCCGGCCGTCTCGGCGGGCGACAAGCGCATCATCCTGGTCGACGGCGAGGTCGCGGGGGCCATCAACCGCGTGCCGCCGAAGGACGCGGTGCGCTCGAACCTGCGCGTCGGCGGCGTGGCCCGGCCGGTCGAGCTGACCGCGCGCGACCGCGAGATCTGCGCCGTCCTGGGACCCGAGCTGAAGCGGCGCGGCCTGTTGTTCGTCGGCATCGACGTGATCGGCGACTATCTGACCGAGATCAACGTCACCTCCCCGACCGGCGCGGTGCAGTTGAAGGAATTCACCGGCGTCGACGCGGGCGACATGTTGTGGGACGTGATCGAGGCGAAACGGCGGGCCTGACTCCGCTGACTTGACCGAACGCTGATGTTCGTGCTTCGTTCTCTCTTTGGGCGGGAGAAGACGGCATGGTCGCGCGGGTGACGACGTTCGCCTTTGAAGGGGTCGAGGCCCGGCGCGTGGACGTCGAGGTGCAACTGGTCGGCAGTGCGGGACCGACCACCTTCACCCTGGTCGGCCTGCCCGACAAGGCGGTGGCCGAGAGCCGCGAGCGGGTGCGCGGCGCCTTCGCCGGCATCGGCCTGGCCCTGCCGCCGCAACGGATCATCGCCAGCCTGGCGCCCGCCGACCTGCCCAAGGAGGGGTCGCATTTCGACCTGCCCATCGCCCTGGCCCTGATGGCGGCCATGGGGGTGATCGGTCCCAGCGACCTGGAAGGCTGGGCCGCGATCGGCGAACTGGGGCTGGACGGGCGGATCGCGGCCACGGGCGGCGCCCTGCCGGCGGCGGTGGCGGCCTCCAGCCTGGGGCTGGGCCTGATCTGCCCCGAGACCAGCGGGGCCGAGGCGGCCTGGGCGGGGGATGCGAACATTCTGGCGCCCCGGTCGCTGATCGGCCTGATCAACCATTTCAAGGGAACCCAGGTGCTGCGCGCGCCCGAGCCGGGACCGGTCTCGGCGGGCGGGGCGGTTCCCGACCTGCGCGAGGTCAAGGGCCAGGAGAGCGCCAAACGCGCCCTGGAGGTCGCCGCCGCCGGAGGCCACAACCTGCTGTTCATCGGCCCGCCGGGATCGGGCAAGTCGATGATGGCCCAGCGCCTGCCGGGCCTGTTGCCGCCGTTGACGCCGCCCGAACTGCTGGAGACCTCCATGGTCTGGTCGATGGCCGGACTGATCGAGCGCGGCGCCCTGACCCGCGCCCGCCCGTTCCGCAGCCCGCACCATTCCGCCAGCATGGCCGCCCTGACCGGCGGCGGGATGCGGGCCAGGCCCGGCGAGGCCTCGCTGGCGCACAACGGGGTGCTGTTCCTGGACGAACTGCCGGAATATTCGGCCCAGGCGCTGGATTCCCTGCGCGCCCCGCTGGAGACCGGCGAGATCGTGGTGGCGCGGGCCAATCACCACATCCGCTATCCGGCGCGGTTCCAACTGGTGGCGGCGATGAACCCGTGCCGCTGCGGCATGGGCGGGGCCGGGCGCGGGGCCTGCGGCAAGGCCCCGCGGTGCCAGGTCGACTATCAGAACCGCATTTCCGGGCCGATGTTCGACCGCATCGACCTGACGGTGGAGACGCCGCCGGTGACCGCCGCCGACATGGCCCTGCCGCGTCCCGCCGAGGGCACGGCCGAGGCCGCGGCCCGGGTGGCCGCGGCGCGGGCGATGCAGGCCGAACGCGCCCAGGCGGCGGGGCTGGACCCGGTCGCGGCGATCAACGCGCGCGCCGACGGCGATCATCTGGACCGCTATGCGACGCCGGACGAGGCGGGGCGCGCCCTGTTGATGAAGGCGGGCGAGGCGGGCGGGCTGACGGCGCGCGGCTGGACCCGGACGTTGCGGCTGGCCCGCACCATCGCCGATCTGGACGGCGCGGACGGGGTGTCGCGCCGCCACGTGGCCGAGGCTCTGATCTATCGCCGCGCCGGCCTGGCCGCCCAGGGCGATTTCGAGCGGTGCCAGGCGCACCGGTCGCCGACGTTCTGAACCCGATCCGGCGCCCGATCCGGCCGGGCGCGCCTTACCGATTTTTCACGAGCGAGGTCGTGCGAGCCGCACTAGCGTGGGTTCGGGAGGACCGTGCAAATGCGCATCATGACGCTCGCCTCGACCGCCGCCCTGTTGCTGGCGCTCGGGCTGGAGACCGGCCCGGCTAGGGCGCGGGACCCGTCCAACGGCTTTCGCTTCATCGACGTGACCGACGCCCGTCTGCCGCAAGGTCCCGGCGTAAACACCATGGACGTGGTCGCCGTCGATCTGGATGGCGATGGACGGCTGGATCTGGTCACGGCTCAGGAATGGCTGCTGAACACCATCATGATGGGCGAGGCGGACGGGCGTTTTCGCGACGCCTCCAGCCTGTTGGAGCCTTTGGCCGCGGACGAATTGGCGGCCGGGCCGCCGCAGTTGAACCAGCCGGGCATGGGTCACGACTCCGAGGACATCGCCGTCGCCGACTTCGACGGCGACGGGCGACTGGACCTGGTCATCGTGCAGGAAGACGACGTGAAGTTCGGGCGCAAGGATGTTCACGAATACTATCGCGGAACCGCCGACGGCTTTCGCCGGATGCGCGGCGTCCTGCCGGATACGGAAGCCAACGCCGTGGCCCATGCCGATCTGAACGGCGACGGGCGTGACGACCTGTTGATCGTCGGGGCCGGGCAGGACCGGTTGTTGATCAACGACGGGCGCGGCGGCTTCGTCGACGAGACCGAGGCGCGTCTGCCACGCGAGGCGGCCGTGGGTCAGGACGGAGAGTTCGCTGATCTGGACGGCGATGGAGACCTGGACATCGTGCTGGGCCTGGAGGGCGGGCGCGCCCTGTGGCTGAACGACGGCGACGGCCGTTTCACCGACGCGACCAAGGCGCGGCTGCCGCCCTCGGGCTTCGTCGAGGCCAGGAAGGTCGCGCCGGTCGATGTCGACGGCGACGGCGATCTGGACCTCTATTTCAGCCACGTCGACTGGCAGGGCCGCGACGGTCGCGACGCCCTGTTGATCAACGACGGAGAGGGACGCTTCGCCGATGAGACGGCCGCCCGCGTTCCGGCCGAGACTGGTCTGACGATCGACGCGCGTTTCGCCGATCTGGACGGCGACGGCGATCTGGACATGGTGCGGGCTGATCGCCCGACCGTCAGTGTGCTGATGAATGACGGAACCGGCCGGTTCACGGACGTGACGGCGGCGGTGATCGGCGCGGTCGGGGACCATGTGCTGGCGATCGAACTGGCCGACTTCGACGGCGACGGGGTGACCGACCTGTATTTGGGCCAGCTTCGCACCTTCCAGGGCGACGCGGCGATCCGCGATCGGCTGTATCTGGGACGGCGCGAAAACTGACCGAGCCTTGAACCGGCCTTAACCCATGTTGGGCCAGGGTCTTCTCTCAAGGCCGAAATCGGTCGCGCGGGACGCCGTCCAGCTCGGCTCAGATTTCGGTCCGGCATCATGCAAGGGCCTGATTCACGGCATTGGAAGAAACGCGAAGCGTTTCCTCCTCACCCGATCAGCCCTGGGAGGCGGCCATGGCGCGACGGGGCGGGCGGAAGGCGGACAGCGAGGCGGCGGCGGACACGCCCGCCGACGGCGGGCCGCGCCAGTTCCTGCGCCTGATGAGCCATGAGATGCGCACGCCCCTGAACGGCGTCATCGGCATGTTGGGCCTGGTGTCGCGCACGCGGCTGGACGGGGCGCAGCGCGCCTATGTCGAGGCGGCCCAGGCCTCGGCCGAGCATCTGCTGGGGCTGGTCAACGACCTGTTGGACTATGCGCGGCTGGAGGCCGGGCGGCTGGAGTTCGATCCGGCGCCGGTGGATGTCGAGACCCTGGTGCGCGGGGTGGCCGAACTGCTCAGCCCCCGAGCGCACGACAAGGGGCTGGAGATGGTCTGGTCCGTGGCGCCCGACGCGCCCGATGTAATCGCCGACGAGGGACGGCTGCGTCAGGTGCTGTTCAACCTGGCCGGAAACGCGGTGAAATTCACCGAGAGCGGCGGGGTGCGGATCGCCGTGGAACGGGCGGGCGGAACCGAGGATCGGCCGCGCCTGGCCTTCATCGTCGACGACAGCGGGCCGGGCGTTCCGATCGAGGCGCGGGCGCGGATCTTCGAGGAGTTCGGCCATGCGGTCGGCGGCGACGCGGTGCGCCACGACGGGGCGGGCCTGGGCTTGGCGGTGGTGCGGCGGCTGATGGCGGCCATGGGGGGAACGGCCGTGGTCGAGGATCGGCCGGACGGACCCGGCGCGCGCTTCCGGGTCGAGGCGGAATTCGAGGCGGCCGGGCGCGAACCGCGCGGACGGTCATTGGACGGCCGAGCCGTGGCGGTGGTCTCGCCCGACGCCTTTGTGCGGTCGGCGGCGCGAATGCAGTTGGCCGCCTGCGGGGCCGAGGTCGCCGACACGGCGGCGGTGACCCTGGTCGATCACGCCGAAGGGGCGCAAACCGGGCGGCCGTTGGCGGCGCCGGCGGCGTCGGGCCGGTCGATCGTGCTGTTGAAGCCGTCGGAGCGCGAGCTGATCGCGCGCTATCGGGCGGCGGGGTTTCACGGCTATCTGATAAAGCCGCTGCGTCGGGCGTCCCTGGCCGAGCGGGTGCTGGCGGCGGCGGGTGCGGGCGCGGCTCCGGCCCATGCGACGCCCGAGGACGACCGCGTGGTTCCGGCCCGGTTCGCCGGGGTGCGGGTGCTGTTGGCCGAGGACAATCCGGTCGGCGCCCTGTTGGCCAAGACCCTGTTGCGGCGCGAGGGCTGCGTGGTCGAGACGGCGGGTACGGGCGAAGAGGCGGTCCAGGCCCTGAAACGCGCGCGCTATGATCTGGTGTTCATGGACATGCGGATGCCGGGCATGGACGGCCCGGCGGCGGCGCGGGCCATCCGTGCGCGCGGCGACGACACGCCCATTCTGGCCCTGACCGCCAACGCCTTCGCCGAGGACCGCAGGGCCTGTCTGGAGGCGGGCATGAACGACCATCTGGTCAAGCCGCTGGAGCCAGAGGCCCTGAAGGCGGCCCTGGCCCGCTGGACGAAGCGCGACATCCGCGCCAAGGTCGCCGCGGGTTAGGCGCGGCAGGGCGCTCCCAGGGGAGAGGCCCGACATGACGGACGCGACGAAGGAACGGCCGGCGAACCGGCTGGGCGGCCTGGCCGTCTATGGCGAGCGGCGCGTGGGCGCCATGCTGTTGCTGGGGTTCGCGGCGGGTCTGCCGAACCTGTTGATCTTCGACACCCTGTCGGCCTGGCTGCGGGACGCGGGGGTGACGCTGGAGGTCATCGCCTTCTTCGGCCTGGCGACCCTGACCTATGCATTGAAATTCGTCTGGGCGCCGCTGCTGGACCGGACCTCGATCCCCGGCCTGACCAAGCTGTTGGGCCACCGGCGGTCATGGATGCTGGCGACCCAGGCGCTGATCATCCTGGGGCTGTGGCTGATTTCGGGATCGAACCCGGCGACCTCGCTGATGGCCGTGGCGGGGTTCGCGGTCATGGTCGGTTTCTTCGGCGCGACCCAGGACATCGCCATCGACGCCTGGCGCATCGAGGCGGCCGACGACAGCCGCCAGGGGGCCATGGCGGCGTCCTATCAACTGGGATACCGCATCGCCACCATCGTGGCGGGGGCCGTGCCGCTGGTGCTGGCCGAGCTGTATAGCTGGAACCTGTCCTATGCGATCATGGCGGGGCTGATGGGGATCGGCGTGCTGGGCGTGATCCTGGCCCCGCGCGAGAAACAGCACGTGGTGCGGCCGATTCCGGTCGGCGACATTCCCTCGCGACCGCCGCTGGAGGTGACGGAATGGATCGTGCGCCTGGCGCTGATCTTCGTGGCCGCCATCGTCATCGGCACCGGACTGACCGACAAGGCCGACGCCCTGTTGTGGGCCTTCGGCGGGGTGATCGACGCGCCGACGACGGCGGCCGTGACGGCGGGGCTGGAGGACAAGGAACTGAGCGGCGTGCTGATACAGTTCGCCTATGTCATCGCCGGATTCGCCATCCTGACGGCCGCCTGCTGGCCCGTGCCGGGGGTGCAGACGCGACCCGGCGCCTATCTGGCCGGATCGTTCGGCGCGCCGCTGGTGGACTTCTTCGTTCGCTTCGGCAAGCTGGCCCTGCCGATCCTGGCCCTGATCTGCCTGTACCGGCTGTCGGACTTCGTCCTGAACATCATGAACCCGTTTTACCAGGACCTGGGCTTCGACAAGATCGAGATCGCCGAGGTGCGAAAGGTGTTCGGCGTGATCATGACCTCGCTGGGGGTCTTCGCCGGGGGCTGGATGGTGGCGCGGCTGGGCCTGATCCGGGCCATGGTGGTCGGCGCCTTCATGAGTCCGGTGTCCAATCTGATCTTCGCCTGGCTGGCGACCCAGGGCCATGACATGGGCGCCCTGATGATCGCCATCGGCATCGACAACCTGGCCACCGGCATCGCCGGGACGGCCCTGATCGCCTATATGTCCAGCCTGACCTCGATCGGCTTCACGGCGACGCAATATGCACTGTTCAGCTCGCTGTACGCCCTGCCGGGCAAGATCGTGGCCTCCCAGTCCGGCAAGATCGTCGAGACCTCGGCCCGAGCGGCCGACGCGGGCGGGCCGCTGGCGGCGTTCAAGGGGCTGTTCGTCGGCCTGCCGGAAGGCTCTCTGGTCGAGGGCGCGGCCAAGAGCGGGACCACGGCCGCCGGCCTGGGCGCCGGCTATGTGACCTTCTTCTTCTATTCGGCGGCCATCGGCGTCTTCGCCATCCTGCTGGCCTTCTATGTCGCCAAGCGCCAGCGGGCGATGCAGGCGGAACAGGCCGCGGTCGCCGCGATCGCCGCCGAAGCCGAGGACAATGCGCCCAGGCCCTAGGGCGCTTCCTGTCCGCCCGATCCCCTGCGTCCGCATTCGGCGCAGACCCGCGCTATGGCGTGACCACGCCATTCAGCAGGGGGACCGATGAATCTAGACTCGATCGACTAGATAGACTCGATAGACGCGCTTTTTTATCGAGTCTGAATCCCAGGGGGCGGCCGCCGATACCGCCCATCCCCGCCTTCGCGGGGACGAGCGGGGACGAGCGGGGGCGGGGGTCACCCCTCGCTCTCTGCGCCCTCTTCATAGGCGGCGAAGGTGGCGGCGGTGATGATCTCACTGACCGAGGCGCCCAGGGACACGATCTGGACCGACTTCTCCAGCCCGACCAGCAGGGGACCGATCACGGTGGCGCCGCCCAGGGCCTGGACCAGCCGGGTTGAGATGGCGGCCGAATGGATGGCCGGCATGACCAGGACGTTGGCGTCGGCCGACAGGCGCATGAAGGGATAGTTGGCGCGCTGGTCGGGATCGAGCGCCAGTTCGGGCGGCATTTCGCCCTCGTACTCGAAGTCCACGTCCATGCCGTCCAGGATGCGGATGGCCTCGCGCACCTTCTCGCCTCGGTCGCCGGGCGGATTGCCGAAGGTGGAGTAGGACAGGAAGGCCACGCGCGGCGTGCGGCCCAGTTTCTTCACGGTCGAGGCCGCCTTGATGGCGATCTGGGCCAGTTCGGCCGCGTCGGGCAGCTCATGGATCGAGGTGTCGGCCACGAACAGGGTGCGTCCCTTGGCCAGCACGACGGAGACGCCGATCATGCGGTCGGTGATGTCCAGGACGCGCCGCACCTCCTTCAGCACCATGTTGAAATTGCGGGTCACGCCGGTGACCATGGCGTCGGCCTGGCCGCGCGCGCACATGGCGGCGCCGAAATAGTTGCGGTCCTGGTTGATCATCCGCTGGACGTCGCGGCGCAGATAGCCGCGCCGTTGCAGCCGCTCGTACAGCCAGTCGGTGTAGTCGGCGTTCAGGTGCGACAGGCGGGCGTTGGCGATCTCTATGCCCAGGTCGTCGAAATTCAGCCCGGCCTCGGCGGCGTTGTGACGGATCAGATCCTCGCGGCCGACCAGGATGGGCGTGCCCAGCTCGGCCTGTTTGAAGCCCCAGGCGGCGCGGATGACCGACGGCTCCTCGCCCTCGGCGAAGACGATGCGCTTGTTCGGCGACGCCCGCACGGCCGACGAGATCTTCTGGATCAGCGAGGCGGAAGGATCGACGCGCTGACGAAGCTGGGCGCGATAGGCGTCCATGTCCTCGATGGGTTTCCGGGCCACGCCCGTGTCCATCGCCGCCTGGGCGACGAAGGGCGGGATGTACCAGATCAGGCGCGGATCGAACGGCGTCGGGATGATGTAGTCGGGACCGAATTTCAGCTTGCGGCCCCGGTAGGCGGCGGCGACCTCGTCGGGCACGTCCTCGCGGGCCAAGGCGGCCAGGGCCTCGGCGCAGGCGACCTTCATCTCGTGGTTCACCCGGCGCGCGCGCACGTCCAGAGCGCCGCGGAAGATGTAAGGGAAGCCCAGGACGTTGTTGACCTGGTTGGCGTAGTCCGAGCGGCCGGTGGCGACGATGGCGTCCGAACGCACCGAGGCGACCTCTTCGGGGGTGATCTCCGGGTCCGGGTTGGCCATGGCGAAGATGATCGGATTGGGCGCCATGGAGGCGACCATCTCCTTGGTGATGGCGCCCTTGGCCGCCAGGCCGATGACCACGTCGGCGCCGACCATGGCCTCCGCCAGGGTGCGGTGCGGGGTGTCTGTGGCGTGGGCCGCCTTCCACTGATCGACGTTGGCGCGGCCGCGATAGACCACGCCGTCGCGGTCGATGATGACCGTGTTCTCGTGCTTGACGCCCGCCGCCTTCATCAGGCCGATCGACGACAGACCCGCGGCCCCGGCGCCGACCAGCACCACCTTGACGTCCTCCAGCTTCTTGCCGGCGATGTGGCAGGCGTTGATCAGGCCGGCGGTCGAGATGATGGCCGTGCCGTGCTGGTCGTCGTGGAAGAC
>NZ_DAINBO010000052.1:0-12711 GCF_036732845.1 Brevundimonas sp.
TCGGCGCGCTTGGTGACGAAGTTGTAGATGCCGCCCTTGCCCTCGGCGTCGCCGGGATACCAGTTCTGGACCGTCGAATATTTGATCTCGGCGTCGTCCAGCGCCACCAGTTCGACCACGGCGGCGTGAAGCTGGTTCTCGTCGCGCATCGGCGCGGTGCAGCCCTCCAGATAGGAGACGTAGGCCCCCTTGTCGGCGATGATCAGGGTGCGCTCGAACTGCCCCGTCGAAGAGGCGTTGATGCGGAAATAGGTCGACAGCTCCATCGGACAGCGCACGCCTGGCGGCACATAGACGAACGACCCGTCCGAAAACACCGCGCTGTTCAGCGCCGCGAAATAGTTGTCCGACACCGGCACGACCGTGCCCAGATACTGGCGCACTAGATCAGGATATTCGCGCAAGGCCTCGGAAATCGGCATGAAGATCACGCCGACCTTGGCCAGCTCAGCCTTGAAGGTGGTGACCACGCTGACCGAATCGAACACGGCGTCGACGGCGTAACGCGGCGCCCCCTCGACCCCCGCCAGCACCTCCTGCTCCTTCAGCGGAATGCCCAGCTTGGCATAGACGGCCAGCAGTTCGGGATCGACCTCGTCGAGGCTCTTGGGTCCTTCCTTCGCCTTGGGCGCGGCGTAGTAATACAGGTCCTGATAATCGACCGGCTGGTACTTCACCGAGGCCCAGGTCGGCTCCTCCATCGCCTGCCAGCGCTCGAAGGCGGCCAGGCGCCATTCCAGCATCCACTCCGGCTCGCCCTTCTTTTCGGAGATGAAGCGCACGATGTCGGCGTTCAGCCCCTTGGGTGCGAACTCGGTCTCGATGTCCGAGGTGAAGCCGTGCTCGTACTTCTCAAGCGCGGCGACGGCGTCGATGGTTTCCTTGACGGCGGCCATCAGGCGACCTCGACCGTGCGCTGGTCGGCCCGCGCCTGGCGTTTGTTCCAGGCCGCGATCCAGGCGTCGGCGAACCGCACCCAGTCGGCCTCGGTGGTGCCCCAGCCGCCGCTGATGCGGATGGCGTTGGTCGCCACGGCGTCCAGCCCCATGGCCAGCATGGTCTTGGACGGCTTGGTCTTGCCCGACGAACAGGCGCTGCCCGCCGAAACCATGACGCCCGTCAGGTCCAGAGTGATCAGTTGCTGCGGGCTGTCCCAGCCCGGCGCGGCCATGAACAGGGTGTTGGGCAGACGCGGCGAATTCTCACCCACGATCACGGCGCCCGCCGCCTTGACCCGCGCCTGGGCGGCGTCGCGCCAGGCGGAATGATCCTGCGTCAGGTCGCGCGCGGCGCACTGGGCGGCGACGCCGAAGCCGACAATGCCGGGCGTGTTCTCAGTGCCGGCGCGCAAGCCCCGCTCCTGCCCCGCGCCGTGCAGGATGCGCACCGCCTCGCGGCCCGGCTTCAGCACCAGGGCGCCCACGCCCTGAACCCCGCCCATCTTGTGCCCCGACAGAGTCAGGGTGTCCGCGTCCAGGGTGCGCATATCGACCGGAATCTTGCCCGCCGACTGGATGGCGTCGACGTGCAGCCAGCCGTCCGCCGCCCGCACCAGGGCCGCGGCCTCGGCGATGGGTTGGATGACCCCGCTTTCATTGTTCGCATGATGCACGGCCACCACCGCCCGGCCCGGCCGCTTCAGCGCCTGGGCCAGCCAGTCCAGATCGACCACGCCGTCCGCATCCACCGGCCAGGTCTCGACCGGCGCGCCCGACACGGCGGCGGCCTCGGCCACGCAGGGATGTTCGGTCGCTCCGACGATCAATCGCTCGCATCCGGCCGCCAGGGCGCTGGCGATCCCCTGCGCGTTCGATTCCGTGCCGCCCGAGGAAAAGATCACCGCCGTGGCGTCGGCGCCGACCAGATCGGCGATCCGCGCCCGCGCGGTCTCGACCCCGGCCCGCGCGCGGCGGCCCCAGGCGTGAACCGCGTTAGGGTTGCCGCCGTCGGCCATCGCCTGGGCCACGGCCGCCTGAACCTCGGGCCGGACCAGGGCGGTGGCGTTGTAATCCAGATAGACGCTCACGCCGCCGCTCCTACTTCCGTGTTCGCCGTGATCGACCGTCGCCGCGCGCCGGTGCGGTTCATCACCACATCCTCCAGCGACACCGCCGCCAAGAAGGCCTGAATTTCCTCGCCCAGATCCTCCCACAGGTTGTGGGTGATGCAGCGTTCGCCGGCCATCATGCAGCCCTTGGGCGACGAATGGGCCGCACAGCGCGTGGCCCGGATCGGCTCGTCCACCGCCAGCACGATCTCGGCCACCGTCGTCTCATGGGCGCCGCGCGACAGCCGATAGCCGCCGCCCGGCCCGCGCACGCTGCGCACCAGGCCGCCCTTGCGCAGCCGCGCGAACAACTGCTCCAGATAGCTCAGGGAGATCTCCTGCCGGGTCGCGATCTCGGCCAGGGACACGGCGCGTTCGCGGCCGTTCTTGGCCAGATCGGCCATCGCCATCACGGCGTATCGTCCCTTCGTCGACAGGCGCATCGGAGATCCTCAAAAATTGCGCGCTTTGCCGGGCGCCTGTGCTAAGACGCCCGCCTTCGCAGGCGAACCGGCGCGCGTGGCGGACTTAGAAAGTCCGACCGCCACGGTCAAGTATTACACGGCCGCGAAACGACAGTTGAGACGGGATATCCATGCCTGAAGTCATTCTGCCCGGCGCCTCGGGCCGCATCGAAGGCCGCTATTCGCCGGGCAAGCGCCCGAACGCGCCCATCGCCCTGATCCTGCATCCGCACCCCAAGGCGGGCGGGCATATGAACAATCCGGTGGCGGTGACCCTGCACCAGTTGTTCGTCAAACGCGGCTTCGCCACCCTGCGCTACAACAGCCGCGGCGTCGGCAAGTCCCAGGGCGAGTTCGACAGCGGCATCGGCGAACTGGCCGACGCGGCCACGGCGCTGGACTGGCTGCAAGCCAACAACCCCGCCGCCAGCCAGACCTGGGTCGCCGGCTATCAGTTCGGCGCCTATATCGGCATGCAGTTGCTGATGCGCCGGCCCGAGACGGACGGTTTCATCTCGGTCTCGCCGCCGTCCAACATCTACGACTTCAGCTTCCTGGCCCCCTGCCCGGCCTCGGGTCTGTTCCTGCACGGCACGGCCGACACCATCGTGCCGCCGATCGAGGTCGAGCGCGTGGTCAACAAGCTGCGCACCCAAAAGGGCATCGTCATCGACTACGAACTGGAAGAGGGCGCCACCCACTTCTGGCAGGACCACATCGACGCGGTGGAACGCCGCGTCGGGGCCTATCTGGACAAGCGTCTGGAAGAGAACCCGGCGTAACGTCTCCCTCTCCCACTGGGAGAGGGCTTGAGGCTCCGGGAGCGAAGCGATCGGCAAGCCGAAAGGGTGAGGGTCGGCTGTGTCCCGTTTCGCACGATGCTAACCTCTCGACATGGCCACCCCTCGCACCCGTCGTGCGCGTAACCTCCGCCAGTCCTCAGGTCTCGCCGAGGACCGGGTCTGGTCCCTTCTCCGCGCGGGCCGGATCGACGGCTGCAAATTCCGGCGCCAGCATCCCATCGGTCCTTACTGCGCCGACTTCGCCTGCGACCACTTGAAGCTCGTCATCGAGATCGACGGCGGAGTTCACACGCGCGAAGACGTCGCCCTGAGTGATATTGAACGACAACAGGCGCTAGAAGCCTTGGGTTGGACCATGCTGCGCTTCACCAATGATCAGGCGCTGTCCCAACCCGAGCTGATCACCGACGCCATCCGCCGACATTCAGCCTCGATCGGCTGACAGCCGCCCCTCACCCTTTCGCGCCAGGACGACGGCTGCGCCGCCGTGCGCTCAAGCCCTCTCCCACTGGGAGAGGGATCAGCGCCCCCCTGGCCCCGTGCAGGGTGGATATTTGGCGAAGATCGCCTCGTATTCGGCCAGGGTCCAGTGGAAGCCCATAGCCGCGCGGCGGGCGTCGGCGTTTTCCGGGTCTTCCAAATTGTCGCGGTCAATCACCCATTTGCCCGCCTTGCAGGTCATCTGGGTGCCGTAGCGCTGAGGCCTTCCCTCGTTGAGGGCAAGCCGGTCGTACATCAGCCCGAACTTCTCACCATCCACCTCGCCTGACGCCACGAGGGGTTCGAGGACCGGCACGAAACGCCGCCAGTGTTCGAGACCAGAGTGTTGCACGATCAGGAAGGCGGCGCCCGCGGCCTCTTCACCGTACACGCTCTTCAGAAACCAGCCTTGCGGCGGAACCATACTGATCAGTTCGTCTATGAGCCGGTCATCCTCGGCGCCCACCGGCGCCCACATCGCGACATCGGCTGCCGCGCGTTCCGCCTGGGGCAAGGTCGAGAGGTCGATGGCGACCGCCGCCCTTCGCCCGACCTGATCGAGACGCCCCATCCGCTCCAGTCGCTCACGGTCGTTTGCGGGCGGCGGGAGCGCGGCTTGCCGGGCTTTTTCAGCTTCGATAGCCTCTCTCACCGGCGAGATCAGTGCGGATGCTTCAGCCGAGATATGAGGTTCCTGATCCTGCTTTGGCGCAGACTCCGAGCATCCGCACAACAACAGAACCGCGACGAGGATCGGCCACATATCAGTACCTCAGGTATTTGCGCCGCGTCTCCGCCCACGCCGCCTCATCCGGCCCGGCGACGGCGTCCAGATCGCCCGCCTGCGCGCTGCGATCATCGACCCATTCCCGCAGCGCCGTCCCGCCGTTGATCGTGTCGATGGGCAGCTTGCCGAAGGCGTATTCGTACGGGAAGTCCCGCCACAGGTCGTAGTCGGGATAGAGGTTGCGGATGGCCTTGAATCCCGCCGCCTGCACCCGCCAGGGCTTGAAGGCGTGGTGGTCATAGACCGGGTCCTCGCAATGGATCTGCACCCCCGAACACAGCTTGCCGACGTGTTTGTGGAAGGTCGGCTCGAACCAGATGTCACGCAGCACGCAACCGTCCAGCCAGCCCAGCGCGATCCGGCGCATCTCGGCGATCACCGTTCGCGCGTCGATGTCGGGCGCGCCGAACAGCTCCAGCGGCCGCGTCGTGCCGCGCCCCTCCGACAGGGTCGCGCCCTCGATCATCACCGTGCCGGCATAGGCCCGCGCCATGCTCAGGTTCGGGGCGTTCGGGCTGGGGTTCACCCAGGCCCGTTGTCCCAGCGGCCAGCCGTATCCGGGCGCCGCCTCGGGATCATAGCCCTCCATCTCGATGACGCGATATTGGACGTCGATCTTGAAGTGGTCGATGAACCAGCGGCCCATTTCGCCCAGGGTCAGGCCGTGGCGCATCGGCATGGGTCCGGCGCCGACGAAACTCTCCCAGCCGGGTTTCAGCGTCGTGCCTTCGACCGACCGCCCGGCGGGATTGGGCCGGTCCAGCACCCAGACCTCTTTCCCATGCTCGGCCGCCGCCTCCAGCACGTACAGCAGGGTCGTCACGAAGGTGTAGATGCGGCAGCCCAGGTCCTGCAGGTCGATCAGGATGACGTCGAAGGTGCTCATCCACTGGCCGCGCGGCCGACGCACCTCGCCGTACAGGCTGAACACCGGAACCCCGTGCACCGGATCGATGTAGTCGGGGCTTTCCATCATATTGTCCTGCAGGTCGCCCTTCATGCCGTGCTGCGGCCCGAAGGCGGCGCTCAGCATGATCTCGGGACAGGCGGCCAGGGCGTCCATCGAATGGATCAGGTCGGCCGTCACCGACGCCGGATGGCCCAACAGGGCGACCCGCCTGCCCTTCAGCGGCGCCCGCAGCGCGGGATCGGACAACAGGCGGTCGATGCCGAATTTCATGGTCGCTCCGGGGGCAGGTCCAGCACGAAGGAGCCGGGATGATGAAAGTCCGGCTTATCCGACGGATGCGCCAGCGCCCAATAGGAAATCCGTCCGTCGGCCGCCTCGATTACGGCCGACAGGCCCAGCGCCCGCGCGCCCGGCGGCAAGTCGATCACGGTTTCCAGGCCGACATGGTCCGCGCCCGCGTCCAGCAACGGCGCATCCGCGACCTCGGCCGCCTGAGCCATGCCCTCGCGATAACCGTCGAACCGATAGCTCGCCCATTGCCCCG
Source organism: Brevundimonas sp. (assembly GCF_036732845.1). Lineage (GTDB taxonomy): Bacteria > Pseudomonadota > Alphaproteobacteria > Caulobacterales > Caulobacteraceae > Brevundimonas. The sequence goes on from NZ_DAINBO010000052.1 coordinate 6,036, forward strand.
ACGGCGATAGGTTGAACTCGCGGTATCCGTCCGCCGTCCGCACGAAGATCTCGAAACAGGTGTGCTTCCACAGGTCGTCGGCGCGCCCCTGGGCCGGGGCGGGCCATTCCACCCCCTCGACATCGCCATCGACGACATAGCGCAGCGACAACCGACCGCCGCGCCGCTCCATCTGGACGGTGATGTCGATGTCGGGTCCCGGCGTCGTCGGATGAGGTTTCAGCGTCACGCGCATCCGCCTTCGATGACCGCCCGCTTGACGCCGGTCAACGCCCGACACTATCCAGACGCCCATGATCGCCCAGAGCGCCCTCGCCGCCCGCCTCTATTACCGCCCGTCGTACTGACGCGCGGCCGCGATCCCCTGCGCCGCACCTTAAGCCGGCGCACTCCCCTGAAGACGCCCGCCGGCTTCCCTGCTAACGGAGCCGACCATGACCGACACCGCCTTCAAGTCCGAATTCCTGCGCACGCTCCAGGCGCGCGGCTACATCCATCAGATCACCCATCCGGCTGAGTTGGATGCGGCGGCGAACGCGGGCGTGATCGCCGCCTACATCGGCTTCGACGCCACCGCGCCCAGCCTGCACGTCGGCAGCCTGATCCAGATCATGATGCTGCGCCGCCTCCAGCAGGCGGGGCACAAGCCCATCGTCCTGATGGGCGGCGGCACCACCAAGGTCGGCGACCCGACCGGCAAGGACGCCTCGCGGCCGCAACTGACCGACGCCCTGATCCAGGCCAACATCGCCTCGATCAAGACCGTGTTCGCCAAATTCCTGACCTTCGGCGACGGCCCGACCGACGCGGTCATGGTCGACAACGACGACTGGCTGTCGCGTTTCGGCTACGTCGAATTCCTGCGTGAGTTCGGGACCCAGTTCACGGTCAACCGAATGCTGGCCTTCGATTCGGTCAAGCTGAGGCTGGAACGCGAACAGCCGATGACCTTCCTGGAATTCAACTACATGCTGATGCAGTCGGTGGATTTCCTGGAGCTGAACCGGCGCCTGAACGTGACCATGCAGATGGGCGGATCGGACCAGTGGGGCAACATCGTCTCGGGCGTCGATCTGGTGCGCCGCAATGAAGGCCGCACCGCCTTCGGCCTGACCACGCCGCTGTTGACCACCGCCTCGGGCGGCAAGATGGGCAAGACCGCCCAGGGCGCGATCTGGCTGAACGCCGACCAGTTGAGCGCCTACGACTACTGGCAGTTCTGGCGCAATGTCGACGATGCCGACGTGGGCCGCTTCCTGCGCCTGTTCACCGACCTGCCGCTGGACGAGATCGCCCGGCTGGAGGCGCTGGAAGGCGCCGGGATCAACGACGCCAAGAAGGCCCTGGCCGACGCCGCCACGACCCTGCTGCACGGCGCGGACGAGGCGGTGAAGGCGCGCGCCGCGTCCGAGGCCGCCTTTGAACAGGGCAGGCTCTCGGCCGATCTGCCGACCGTCGAACTACCGCGTGACGAGGTCATCGGCGCCATGATCGCCGCCGTGACGACCAAGACCGGCCTGACCGCCTCCAACGGCGAGGCGCGCCGTTTGGCCCAGGGCGGCGGCCTGCGTTTGAACGACACGGCCGTGACCGACGGCGCGCAACTGATCGCCGAGGCCGATCTCAACGCCGACGGCGTGCTGAAACTGGCGGCCGGCAAGAAGAAGATCGTTCTGGTGAGGCCGGTCTAACCCAAACTCCGTCACCCTCGGGCTTGACCCGAGGGCCAGACGGTCAACCGCTCGGTTCATGAGCATGAACGCTGAGCGCGCTGCATCCTCAGATCCTCGGGTCAAGCCCGAGGATGACGAAAGGAAAAGCCCATGTCCGTGATCGAAGGCCAAAAGGCCCCGCCCCTGTCCCTGCCGACCGACGGCAGCGGACATCTCGACCTGACCGGCCCGGCCGTCGTCTATTTCTATCCCAAGGACGACACCCCCGGCTGCACCAACGAGGGCAAGGACTTCTCGGCCCTGATCGGCGACTTCAACGCCCTGGGCGTCGCGGTCGTCGGCGTTTCGCGCGACGGCGTGAAGAAGCACGACCGGTTCAAGGCCAAACACGACCTGAAGGTCATCCTGGCCGCCGACGAGGACGGCGTGGTCACCGAAGCCTGGGGCGTCTGGGTCGAGAAACAGCTCTATGGCCGCAAATACATGGGCATAGAACGCGCCACCTTCCTGATCGACGGGTCCGGCGTGGTGCGTCGCGTCTGGCGCAATGTGCGCGTTTCGGGCCATGCGGCCGAGGTTCTGGCCGCCGCACGCGGTCTCTGACCCGCCACTACAGATCAACGATAGATTCGTGCGTTCTCCTGGCAGGCGAATATATCGCCCATCTAGATTCGCAGCGTTCCCCGACGCACGAAATCAGGGTTAACAATGGGTGAACGCTATTGCGAAAACGTCACGCCTCCCGGATAAAGCTGTGTCGAGGGGGCGTAGCGTATGGTTCAGGACCATCAGGGAGAGAGGCGTTCAGTATTTGAACGCTGGTTCCCCGAACGCCATCTCTATCTTCGGGCCAACGGCGAAACGCGCGGCTATGTGCTGACACGCGGCCGACAGATGGCCGGCGCCGCCGTCGGCGCCCTGCTGGCCGGGTGGACCCTGGTCGCCTCGGGCGGCTTCCTGTTCGACCTGGCCACCGACAGCGCCGCCGACAAGGCCGTTCAGCGCACGCGCGCGGAATCGGCCCGCCGCACCGCCGATCTTCAGGCCCGGCTGGACAGCGCCGTGGTGCGCATGACCAGCACCACCGGGTCGCTGGACGACATGGCCTCCATGGTCGAGCGCCGCCATGCGGCCCTGACCCAGGTCATGACCATGTTCCACGGCGTCCAGGGCGCCGAACAGGCCCTGCGTCCCGCCCAGCCCAAGATCGGTCCCGACGGCAATCCCGTTCGCCGCATCCTGGGGGTGCGCATGGATCAGGAACGGCTGATCGCCCGCGCCGAGGGCTTCGCCCAGACCCGCGCCGAACGCCTGCGCCTGGCCTTTCGTCTGGCCGGACTGAACCCCGCCGCCTATGCGCCCCAGGGCGCGGCCCTGGGCGGTCCCCTGGTCGAGGCGCGCGATCCCAAGGCCCTGGCCGCCATCCTGGATGTGGACGAGGCCTTCGCCATCCGCATCGGACACGCCGCCGAGAGCCTGACCGAGATGCGCGGCCTGGCCGACGCCGCCGAGGGCCTGCCCTTCAGCCGCCCGACCCAGGCCCGCACCACCTCGGGCTTCGGTGTGCGTTTCGATCCGTTCAACGGCCGCCCCGCCGTCCATCAGGGCCAGGACTTCTCGGCGCCGCTGAACAGCCCCATCGGCGCCACCGCGCCCGGAATCGTCTCTTTCGTCGGCGTGCGTTCAGGGTATGGAAAGACTGTCGAGATAGACCATGGCCGCGGTTTCAAGACGCGCTACGCCCATCTCAACGCCACGGCGGTGACGCTGGGCCAGCGCGTGGCGCTGGGCCAACGCATCGGCGCCATGGGCACGACCGGCCGCTCCACCGGCGTCCACCTGCACTATGAGGTGTGGGTCGACGGCCGCCCGCAAAATCCAGCCCGCTTCATGAAAGCCGGAGACCAACTTGTTCAACAAGACTAAATCCCCCGCCCCGGCCCGCGCCGCCGAACCGATCCCGCCGCTGCCCGATCTGCCGTCGCCCGGACGCCCCGCGTCCGCCGGCGCGCCCGCCGCACCGGCCCCCGTGGCCGCGGGCCGCGGCCTGTCGACCCTGTCGGCCGACCTGCAATTCACCGGCAACATCACCGGCTCGGGCGATCTGCAGATCGACAGCCAGGTCAAGGGCGACGTCCGCGTGGGCCGCCTGATCGTCGGTGAGACCGGCGCCGTGGAAGGCAATGTCCAGGCCGATTATGTCGAGGTTCGCGGCCGCATCGTCGGCGGCGTCACGGGCAAGCAGGTCAAGCTGATCTCGACCGCCTATGTCGACGGCGACATCACCGCCGAACAGCTTTCGATCGACATCGGCGCCTATTTCCAGGGCCGCGTGCTGCAAGGCGCCCGCCAGCCGGCCCCCGCCGCGCCCAAACCGGCCCCCGCGCCCCAGCCCGCGCCGCAAGCGGCCGCTCCGGCGGGCGGCGACGGACCCTCGGCCTAAACAACTGAACGCATCTCCCTCCCCCGAAGTGGGGAGGGACGATCGTGCAGCGATCCGGGTGGGGCTGGTGGCGACAAGCGCCCAAGGGCGGCCAGCATAGCTCCCCACCCGTCTTCGCCTTCGGCTCAGCCACCCTCCCCACTTCGGGGGAGGGAGATTTGATCCCCTAGTCCACCGTTTCGCCGCGCTTGTCGCCGACGCGGGCCGCCAGGGCCGCGCCCATGAAGGCGTCCAGGTCGCCGTCCAGCACGCCTTGCGTGTCCGAGGTCTCCACCTCGGTGCGCAGGTCCTTCACCATCTGATACGGCTGCAGGACATAGGATCGGATCTGGTGGCCCCAGCCGATGTCGGTCTTGGCGTCGGCCAGGGCCTGGGCCGCCGCCTCGCGCTTTTGCAGCTCCAGTTCGTACAGGCGCGCGCGCAGCATCTTCCAGGCCTGGTCGCGGTTCTGATGCTGCGAACGGCCGGCCTGGCAGGCCACCACGGTGTTGGTCGGAATGTGCGTCAGGCGCACGGCCGAATCCGTCTTGTTGACGTGCTGGCCGCCCGAGCCCGAGGCGCGATAGGTGTCGGTGCGCACATCGGCCGGATTGATGTCGATCTCGATCGTGTCGTCCACCACCGGCGAGACCCCGACCGAGGCGAACGAGGTGTGCCGCTTGGCCGCCGCGTCATAGGGGCTGATGCGCACCAGCCGGTGCACGCCCGATTCCGACTTCAGCCAGCCATAGGCGTTCGGCCCGGTCACCAGGATGGTCGCCGACTTGATGCCGGCCTGGTCGCCGTCTTCCGACGCCTCCAGCTCGACCTCGTAGCCATGCGCCTTGGCCCAGCGCGAATACATGCGCAGCAGCATTCCGGCCCAGTCGCAGCTCTCGGTGCCGCCGGCGCCGGAGTTGACCTCCAGATAGGCATCGTTGCCGTCGGCCTCACCCGACAGCAGGGCTTCCAGCTCGGCGCGGGCGGCGCGTTCCTTGATGGCCTTCAGGCCGGCGCGCGCCTCTTCCAGCGTCGCCTCGTCGCCCTCTTCGTCGGCCATGTCGGCCAGCATGACCCCGTCTTCCAGACCCCGCTCCATCTCCTTGACGGCGGTGATCTGGGCCTCCAAGCGCGAGCGGTCGCGACTGACGGCCTGGGCCTGGTCGGGATTGTCCCACAGGGTCGGGTCCTCGACCCGGGCGTTCAGCTCATCCAGCTTTCTGACGGCGACATCCCAGTCAAAGACGCCTCCTGAGCAGAGCGACGCTCTGCTCGATGTCGGCCTTCATGGCCTCGACATCCGGTCTCATCGCAAACTCCGCGAATAGTGTGAGGGGCCGAGATAGAGGGCGGGAACGCGAAGGGGAAGGGCTTGGTAGGGCTTAGGGCTTAGGAATTAGGGCTTAGGGGGGCGCTTCATCGCCTAAGCCCTAAGCCCTACCCCCTAAGCTCTCTCAATACAGTCCGCTCAAGTCCTCGGCCGGCTCCTTCTTGGGCGGAGCCTGCGGCGGAGCGGCGACCGGCGGCGGGGTTCCGGCGGCGGCCGCGGCAGCGGCGGCCCGCGCCTCGGCCTCGCGGCGCAGCACGTCGTTATAGTTCTGCGGACCCTCGCGGACCTCTTCGCGCGGCGTTTCCACGACACGACGCTCGGTGCCCGGACGGAAGGCCTCCTCGATGCCGTTCACGGTGCGGAAGACGGCATTGCGCGGGCGCACGAACGGGCGCGCGGGCCGTTCCTTCAGCGCGGCGGTCATGAAGTCCATGAACACCGGCACCGGCGTCGCCGCGCCGGTTTCGCCCGAACCCAGCGATCGGTTGTCGTCGAAGCCGATGAAGACCCCGACGACGATGTCGGTGGTGAAGCCCACAAACCAGGCCGAGCGGTATTCGTTGGTCGTGCCGGTCTTGCCGCCGACCCAGCGGCCCAGGCCGCGCGCGGCGGCGGCGGTGCCGCGCTGGATCACGCCTTCCAGCATGGAGCTGATCTGATAGGCGGTGATCGGGTCGATCACCTGGGTCCCGCGTTCGGGCAGGCGCGGCGATTCCTGGCCCGAGAAGCCGCGTCCGCAGTCGCGGCACGGCCGCCGGTCGGCGCGATAGATGGTTTCGCCGTTCCGGTCCTGGACCATTTCGATCAGATACGGCTCGATGCGCCGCCCGCCGTTGACGAAGGCCGAATAGGCGGCCGTCAGGTCATAGGGGGTGGTCTCGCCCGCCCCCAGCGACACCGACAGGTTCGGCTCCAGCCGATCCGACACCCCCATGCGGCGCGCCAGATCCACGACCTTGCGCATCCCAACTTCCTGGGCCAGGCGCACGGTCATGACGTTGCGCGACAGCTCCAGCCCCCGACGCAGGCTCTGCGGGCCATAGTATTCGCGGCTGTAGTTCTCGGGCGTCCAGCGACCGCCGTTGGCGCCGCCGGCGAAACTGATCGGGGCGTCCAGGATGATCGAGGCCGGGGTGAAGTCGCCCTCCAGCGCCGCCGCATAGACGAAGGGCTTGAAGGCCGAACCCGGCTGGCGTCGCGCCTGGGTCGCGCGGTTGAAGCTGGACAGGGCGTAGGAATAGCCGCCGACCA
>NZ_DAINBO010000053.1:0-11851 GCF_036732845.1 Brevundimonas sp.
TGCTCGATCTTCAGGGTCGCGGCGTCGGCCGTGGTGGTCAGATAGTCGCGCGCCGTCACGCCGTAGAAGCTGTCGTAGGGCACGTCCAGGATGCCGCTGGCGGTCGTGCGCACGCCGATCTTGGTGAACAGGGGGATGCCGTAGTCGGGCATCTGGTTCGACGTCAGGTGATAGAACATGGCGGTCAGGGTGGTGTCGGTTCCCAGACCCGCCGCGAAGGACGCGCCGACGCCCCAGCGGTCGAAATCGACCGCTTCGCGGCCCGCCACGTCGCCTTGCGACGCCATCAGGTTCAGGCGCAGGGCGGCAGTGTCGCCGATGACGTGGTTCACGTCGGCGGTCGCTCGCACGAAGCTGTCCGTGCCCACGCCGACCGAGCCGCGCGAAAAGTCGGTCAGACGCGGCGTCTTGGACGACAGATTGATCGAGCCGCCGCCCGAACCCCGGCCGTTATAGACGCTGTCGGGACCCTTGATGACCTCGACCTGCTCCAGGTTGAAGACCTCGCGCTGCTGGCCGCCCGAGTCGCGCAGGCCGTCGACGAAGACGTTGTTGGACGAGGCCTGACCGCGAATGAACGGCCGATCCGCCAGAGGCTGGCCGCCCTCGCCCGCACCGAAGGTGATGCCCGGCGAGGTGCGCAGGATGTCCTGCAACGAGGTCGCGGCGGTCTGTTCGATGATCTGCTGCGGAATGATGACCACCGAACGCGGCGTGTCTTCCAGCGGGGCGGTGAACTCCGGCGCCGTAGGTTCGCGCTTCACCGTCTGGCCGACGACGTTGACCGTGCCCAGATTGGTCGAATCCTGCGGATCGGCGGCGGCCGTCGGAACGTCCGACGCCATGGCCTGGCCCGCGCACATCAGGCCGGCGGCGCTGGAGGCGAAGATGAGGGAACGCAGGGCCGAGGCCGGGGAAACAGACATCATGAACTCAGGTTGATATTGCGATGCGCTCGCATTATCGACCCGCGCCGCGGCGCACAAGGCTAGTTGAGAATTATTCTTAGCTTTGCGCGACGGATTTCATCGACTGTTCCGTTGCGGCCAGCTTCGCATCGTCGATCGGGGTGCGACGGCCGATGAACTGCTTGCCCGCCATGAACTCAGCCGAAGCGTTGACGGCCTCGACGCAGACGATGCGGTCCCCCGCCATGTGGAAGACGGCGAAGCCGGGGGCGGACGGATCGCCGCGCACGATCTGGCGATCGGCGGCGAAGGGCAGACCGGCGATCTGAAGCTTCAGATCATACTGGTCCGACCAGAACCAGGGGACCTCGGGCGCGGGCGCCGGGCGGCCGGTGATGGCGGCGGCGGCCTGTTTGGCCTGCTCCAGGGCGTTGGGCACGCTCTCCAGCCGCCAGGCGCCGTCATGGACGGGCACGGGACGCCAGGTCATGTCGCCCAGGGCGTAGATCGACGGATCGGACGTCCGCGCCGTCTCGTCCACGACCACGCCGTTGTCACACGCCAGCCCCGCCTCGGCCGCTAGTGACGCATTGGCCAGGGCGCCGACGCCGACCAGCACCGCATCCGCCTCGACCAGGCGGCCGTCAGCCAGGCGCACGCCCGCGCCCTCGAACCCCGTCACCTCGGCGCCGGTCAGAACCTGGACGCCCTCGGCGCGGTGCCGGGCGGTGAAATGTTCGGACAGGGTCGCGGACGCCACCCGCGCCAGCACCCGGTCCATGCGTTCGATCACCACCGCCTCGGCGCCCAGCGCCCGGGCCGAGGCCGCCGCCTCCAGCCCGACATAGCCGCCGCCGACCACCGCCAACCGTCTGCCGGGTCCCAATGTCGCCTTCAGCCGCTCGGCGTCGCCCAGGGTCCGAAGCTCCAGCAGATCGGGCCGGTCGGCGCCCGGCACGGTCAGCCGCCGCGCCGTCGAACCCAGCGCCAGAATCAGGACGTCATAGGGTTCGACCGTCCCATCGGCGAAGGTCACGGTCTTGGCCGCGCGGTCGATGGCCGTCGCCGTGACGCCGGTGCGCAGGTCGATGGCCTTTTCGGCGTAGAAGCTCTCGGGCCGCAGCAGCAGGTCTTCCAGATCCGCCTCGCCCTTCAGCCAGGCCTTGGACAGGGGCGGCCGCTGATACGGCGGCGCGCTCTCGGCGCCCGCCAGCAGGATCGGTCCCTCGTGCCCATATTGCCGCAGCAGGGCCGCCGCCGTGCCGCCCGCGTGCCCCGCCCCGATGATCACGATCCTGCTCATGGTTCGCAGATAGAGCGAAGCTGGACGCTTCGCCAGCGGTCGGAACCGCCCGCGCGCGGCGGCGGTTTCCTTTCACGGACGGCGTCACATGGTGTTTCATCGTCCTCGTGGCGGTTGGCGGACGGCGCGGGAACCGCCAAACACGAACCGAAGCGGCGCCGCGGCGGCCCGCGCAAGGAAAGGGAGCGGATGGCGGCTCTGGTGCTCTTCGGCGGCGGCGGCGACTTGGCGATGCGGATGCTGCTGCCCTCGCTCTATTTCCTGGAGCACGACGGCCTGTTGCCCGACGGCCTGAAGATCATCGGCGCGGCGCGATCCGACGACAGCCGCGACGCCTATGTCGCCAAGGTCCGCGCGGCGGTCCAGGCGCGGGCCAAGTCCGACGACGCCTGGGACGAGGCCTCATGGGGGCGGCTCGAAGCCCGGCTCGACTATCTGGCCGTGGACGCCACCAGCGCCGACAGTCTGAAACCGCTGAAGGCCAAGGTCGGCGACGGCGGCGCGACCAGTTTCCTGGCGGTCTCGCCCTCGCTCTACGCCCGCATCGTCACGGCGATGAAGGCTGCGGGCCTGGCCGGGCCGAACGACCGGGTGGTGCTGGAAAAACCGGTCGGCCGCGACCTGGAGAGCTTCCGTCAGATCGACGACGCCGTGTCCCACGCCTTCAGCGAACAACAGGTGTTCCGCATCGACCACTATCTGGGCAAGGAGACGGTTCAGAACCTGATCGCCCTGCGGTTCGGCAACACCATCTTCGAGCCGCTGTGGAACAATCTGACCATCGACCACGTCGAGATCACGGTCGGCGAAACCGTCGGCGTCGGCGACCGCTGGCCTTATTACGACGAGTACGGCGCCCTGCGCGACATGTTGCAGAACCACATGCTGCAACTGCTGTGCCTGGTGGCCATGGAGCCGCCCAGCGACCTGGACCCGGACTCGGTGCGCAACGAGAAGGTCAAGGTGCTGCGCTCGCTGCGGCCCATCACGCTTGAGGATGTCGAGCGTGTCACCGTGCGCGGCCAGTACGGCGCGGGCGTCGTCGACGGCAAGCCCGTCGAAAGCTATGCGGCCGAGCGCGGCCAGGCGTCGGACACCGAAACCTTCGTCGCCATCCGCGCCGACATCGACAACTGGCGCTGGGCGGGCGTGCCCTTCTTCATGCGCACCGGCAAGCGCCTGCCTGAGAAGCGCACCGAGATCGTCATCCAGTTCAAGCCGGTGCCGCACTCCATCTTCGATCGCGGCGACCGGGGCCAGGTGCGGGACAACCGGCTGGTCATCGAGCTGCAGCCCGAAGAGGACATCAGCCTGACCGTCATGAACAAGCGGCCGGGCCTGGATCAGCGGATGCAGCTTCAGCCGATCAAGATGAGCCTGTCGTGGGGCGTGGACGGCAAGACCGCCGCCGCGCCGCGCCGTCGCATCGCCTATGAGCGGCTGCTGCTGGACGCCATGGCGGGGGACTCCACCCTGTTCGTCCGCCGCGACGAGGCCGAGCAGGCCTGGAAATGGGTCGATGAGGTTTCCGAGGCCTGGACCGGCGCCCATATCAAGCCCCTGCCCTATGCGGCCGGGACCTGGGGTCCCCAGGCGGCGGACCTGCTGCTGTCGCGCACGGGGCGGGCGTGGAACACCAATGACGCCTGACATCCAGACTTTCGCCACCGGCGCCGACTGGGCCGACGCCTGCGCCCGGCGTCTGACCGACGCCTTGTCCGAAGCCGTCGCCGAGACGGGTCGCGCCACCTTCGCCGGATCGGGCGGTTCGACGCCCTCGTCCATCTATAGGCGCATGGCCCAGACCGAGCTGGACTGGTCGCGCGTCGCCGTCACCCTGGTCGATGAACGCTATGTGCCTGAGAGCGACGATCAGTCGAACGCGCGCCTGCTGAAACAGACTCTGCTGACCGACCGGGCGACGGCGGCGCGCCTGGTTCCGCTGTATCATCCCGCCGTGACCGTGGACCGGGCCGCGGCCATGGCGGCGGCGGCGCTGCGTCCCGAGGGACGGCTGGACGCCGTGCTTCTGGGCATGGGCGAGGACGGGCACATCTGTTCGATGTTCCCCGACAGCCCGACCTTGAAGACCCTGCTCAGCCCTGACCTGAACCCGACAGTCCTGGGCGTGCCCGCCGGGCGCGAAGGGGCGGCGCCGTCCCTGGAGCGCCTGTCGATCAACCTGCCCTATCTGATCCAGGCGGGCCGGGTGGTCCTGGCCCTGACCGGCGCCCGCAAGCGGACGGTGTTTCAGGACCAGGCGGCGGGTGATCCAACCGTGACGCCGATCGCCGCCCTGATCGCGCACAAGGTCCCGCTGGACGTGCTGTGGACGGAGACCGCGCCATGACCCTGAACCCCGTCGTCGCCGAGGTCACCAACCGCATCGTCGAGCGCAGCGGCCCGACGCGCGCCGACTATCTGCGCCGCATGGACGCCGCCCGCGAACGGGGCGTCGCCCGCGCCAAGCTGTCCTGCGCCAACTGGGCGCACGCCTTCGCCGGCCAGACCCCGGCCGACAAGCTGACCATGATGGGCGGCCAGGCGCCGAACCTGGGCGTGGTCACCGCCTATAACGACATGCTGTCGGCGCATCAGCCGTTCGAGCGCTTCCCCGCCATCATCCGCCAGGCGGCGCGAGACCTGGGCGCCACGGCCCAGGTCGCGGGCGGGGTTCCCGCCATGTGCGACGGCGTCACCCAGGGACGCCCGGGCATGGAGCTGTCGCTGTTCAGCCGCGACATCATCGCCATGTCGACGGGCGTGGCGCTGAGCCATGACGCCTTCGACGCCGTCATGGCCCTAGGCGTCTGCGACAAGATCGTGCCGGGCCTGTTCATGGGAACCCTGGCCTTCGGCCATCTGCCGGTCGTCTTCGCTCCGGCCGGGCCGATGCCGTCCGGCATTCCCAACGCCGAGAAGGCGCGGGTGCGCGCCCTGTACGCCCAGGGCCTGGTCGACCGTCAGACCCTGTTGCAAAGCGAGATCGGCAGCTATCACTCGCCCGGCACCTGCACCTTTTACGGCACGGCCAATTCCAATCAGATGATGATGGAGATGGTCGGCCTGCACCTGCCCTCGACCGCCTTCGTCCATCCCGAGACGGGCCTGCGCGACGCCCTGACGGCGGCGGCGGCCAAGCGGGCGATCGAACTGACGCACAGCGGCGAGGGCCGCATGGCCGAGGTCGTGGACGAGAAGTCCATCGTCAACATGATCGTGGCCCTGCTGGCCACCGGCGGCTCGACCAACCACGCCATCCATCTGGTGGCCATGGCGCGGGCGGCGGGGATCGTCGTCGACTGGACCGACATGGACCGGCTGAGTTCGGTCACGCCGCTGCTGGCGCGGGTCTATCCAAACGGTTCGGCCGATGTGAACGCCTTTCAGGCCGCGGGCGGCACGGCCTTCGTGACCCGCGAACTGGCGCGGGCTGGGAACATCCACACCGACGTGACCACCATCATGGGCCGGGGGATCGAAGCCTATTTCCAGGAGCCGATGCTGGAGAACGGCGAACTGGTCTGGAAGGACGGCGTGGCCGAGAGCCTGGACCGGGACATCCTGCGCCCCGCCTCGGACCCGTTCCAGAAGGACGGCGGCCTGCGGCTGGTTCAGGGCGACCTGGGCCGGGCCGTGATCAAGGTGTCCGCCGTCAAGCCCGAGAACCGCATCGTCCAGGCGCCCGCCGCCGTGTTCGAAACCCAGGAAGAGGCGCTGCAAGCCTTCAAGGACGGCCGGCTGGACCGCGACGTGGTGGTGGTGCTGCGCTTCCAGGGTCCGCGCGCCAACGGCATGCCGGAGCTGCACAGCCTGTCGCCCGCCCTGTCCGTGCTTCAGGACAAGGGCTTCAAGGTCGCCTTCGTCACCGACGGCCGCATGTCGGGCGCCAGCGGCAAGACCCCCGCCGCCATCCATGTGTCGCCCGAGGCCCTGGCCGGAGGTCCCTTGGCCCACATCCGCGACGGCGACATCATCCGGCTGGACGCCGAGACCGGGGTCTTGACCACGGTCGACGTCGGCGACCTGGCCTCGCGCCCGGCCGCGCATCGGTCGCCCGAGCACGCCGAGGGCGCCGGTTGGGGCTATGGCCGCGAACTGTTCACCGTGTTCCACAACACCGTCGGCGCCGCCGAGGCCGGAGCCTCGGTCTGTTTCCAGCCGTCCGTCGGCGCAGCCGAGCCGAAGGACACGGCGTCCGATCCGAACATCGTCGACCGGACGGTCGACGCATGACCCAGGCGAACGATCCCCGCACCCTGCTGGTCGGCGACGTGGGCGGCACCAACGCCCGCTTCGCCGTGGCCCGCTGGACCGACGGCGGCCCGGTTCTGGACCACCATAAGAGCTTCCCGGCCGAACGTTATCCGACCTTTCTGGAAGGGGTTCAGGCCTTCATCGACGGCTGCGCGATCAAGCCGTCGGGCGGGGTCATCGCCGTGGCCGGGCCGGTGACGGACGGGACCATCGACCTGACCAATTCGCCCTGGCGGGTGTCGGAGACCGAACTTCAGACCCTGGGCCTGGACCCGATCCGCCTGATCAACGATTTCGAGGCCCAGGCCTGGGGCGCGCCCATCGTTCCGGCGGGGGCGCTGGAGCGGCTGGGCGGACCCGAGGCGGGCGATGCGCACGCGGCCCTCGCCGTCCTGGGACCGGGCACCGGCTTTGGCGTCTCGGGCCTGGCCCGCGACGTCGACGGGCGTCAGGTCGCCTTGCCGTCCGAGGGCGGCCACGCCTGTTTCGCGCCCAATGACGCAGTCGAGGACGAGATCCTGCGCATCCTGCGCCGCCGCTATGAACGGGTGTCGATCGAACGGCTGATCTGCGGTCCCGGCCTGTTGAACATGCACCGCGCCCTGGCCGAGATCGACGGACGCGAGAGCCACATCGACGATCCGGCCGAGATCACCCGACAGGCCATGGCCGAGCCGAACAGCACCTGCGGCGCCACCCTGGCGCGGTTCTGCGCCATCCTGGGATCGGTGGCGGGCGACATCGCCCTGACCCTGGGCGCGCGCGGCGGGGTCTATGTCGCGGGCGGCATCGCCCCGCGCATCCTGCCCTTCCTGAAGGCCAGCCCCTTCCGCGAGCGGTTCGAGAAGAAGGGCCGGTTCCAGCCCTATCTGGCCCAGGTCCCGACCTGGGTCATCACCCACGAACACGCCGCCCTGCTGGGCGCCGCGCGGGTGGCCTTCGACCGGGACTGAACCGGGTCGCCGACCAGGCTGGCCGCTCGCCTCAGTCGATGCAGAGGGTCGCCTCGGCCTTGCCGCCCTTGATGGTGGTGAAACAGCCGAAACGGTTGCTGGTCGCCTGGCACACCCCGCGCGCGGACTGGCCCTCACGCAGGGTGGCGTCGGGTTGGGCGCGGCAGTCGCCTTGGCACTGGCCGCCGTCGGTGCAGGCCTTGCCCGCGTCGCCATAGGTGACGACGCATTGCATCGTCTGCATCCGCCCGACCGGGGTCATGGTCCCGCCCCGCGCCGCGCATTCGGACGACGACAGGCTCTGAACCGGGCGCGCGGGCGTGTCGCCGGGGATCGGGGCGGGCGCGCAGGACGCCGCGATCAGGGCCAGGGCGGCGGCCAGGACGCGCGACGTCAAGACACCCGGCCCTTGTCGAAATCGGACCAGACGTCGTCATAGTCCAACTGCATCGTCGGGGTTCCCTCGGCCCAGGCCGTGGTGCGGATGGGCATGCGGGTTTCGAACATGAAGGCCAGGGTGTTCTCGATCTTGACCGGCTTCAGATCGGCCTTGATCGCCCCTTCATAGCTGGCCTTGTCCGGGCCGTGGCCGCTCATGCGGTTGTGCAGCGACGCGCCGCCGGGGGCGAAGCCGCCCGCCTTGGCGTCGTATTCGCCGTACACCAGGCCCATGAACTCGCTCATGACGTTGCGGTGGAACCACGGCGGACGGAAGGTGTTTTCGGCCACCATCCAGCGCGGCGGGAAGATGACGAAGTCGATATTGGCCGTGCCCGGCGTGTCCGACGGACTGGTCAGAACGGTGAAGATCGACGGGTCCGGGTGATCGTAGCTGACCGTGCCGATGGTGTTGAACCGCGCGGTGTCATAGCGGTACGGAACCAGGTTGCCGTGCCAGGCCACCACGTCCAGCGGGCTGTGGGCGAAGGTCGTGGACCACAGTTTGCCGCCGTATTTCTGGATGCATTCGGTCGGACGCTCGGCGTCCTCGAACCAGGCGACGGGCGTTTCAAAATCGCGCGGATTGGCCAGGCCGTTCGCGCCGATCGGTCCCAGGTCCGGGATGCGGAAGGCCGCGCCGTAGTTCTCGCACACATAGCCGCGGATCGGCTCATCCGCCTCGACCCGGAAACGCACGCCGCGCGGAATGACGACGATGTGGCCCAGCGCGGCTTCGATCAGGCCGAACTCGGTGACGAAGCGGTGCGCGCCCTGCTGCGGCACGATCAACAGTTCGCCGTCGGCGCAGTAGAAGACGCGGTCGGTCATCGACCGGTTGGCGACGTACATGTGGATGCCCGAACCGCCGCCCGAATCCGCGTCGCCGTTGCCGCCGTAGGTGACCAGACCCTCGACCCAGTCGGTCGGCTCTTGCGGCATCGGCAGCGGGTCCCAACGCATCCGGTTGGGGTTCGGCGGCGTCTCGTCGAACGGGCCGGAACGCACGCCGCCCTGGTCGAACGGCCTATAGGGTCCATGCTGGGCCGTCGGCCGCAGACGATACAGCCAGCTCCGGCGGTTCTCGCTGCGCGGCGCGGTGAAGGCGGTGCCCGACAACTGCTCGGCATACAGCCCCATGGGCGTCTTCTGCGGCGAGTTGCAGCCTTCCGGCAGGGCGCCCGGCACGGCCTCGCTGGCGAAATGGTTGCCGAAGCCGGTCAGATACTCGGTCGCGTTTCTTTGGGGCGCGTTGGATCGCGTCGTCATGGTGCGTCGTCTCCCGTTGCGGCAGCTTTAGCCGCCGTCAGGCCTAGCGTCACCTGCGGCGCACCCGGATTGCGCTGGATCAATCCGATGGGTTCAGAACCCCTGCGCCCGCGCCATTCGGTCCTGGTGCAAGCCCGCATCGCCCAGCAGTTCGTTCAGCACCCGCACGCGTTTCATGAACAGGCCGATGTCGAATTCATCGGTCATGCCGACGCCGCCGTGCATCTGCACCCCCTCCTGCACCGCCAGTTCGGCGACGCGCCCGGCCTTGGCCTTGGCGACAGCGGCGATCAACGGCGCATCCTCACGGCCCGCATCCACGGCTTGCAGCGCCGCCAGGGTCGCGGCGCGGGCGATCTCAAGCTCCGAGAACAGGTGCGCCGCCCGGTGCTGCAAGGCCTGGAACTCGCCGATCAGTTTTCCGAACTGCTTGCGGGTGCGCAGGTAGTCGAGCGTGATCTGAAACGCCTGATCCCCGGCCCCGACCAGGGACGAGGCGACACAGCCCCGGCCCAGGGTCAGCACGCCGTCAAGGATGGCGTCGCCGCCGCCGACCGGACCGATCACGGCGTCGGCGTCCACCTCGGCGTTCGTCAGCGTCACCCGGGCGGCGTTATGGGCGTCGACCATGACGGTGCGTTCGATCCCGACCCCCGCCGTCTTCGGATCGACCAGGAACAGGGTCGTCCCCTCCGGCGTCTTCGCCGCGACGATCAGGGCGTCGGCGACATGGCCGTCCAGCACCATGGCCTTGGCGCCGTTCAGCTTGAAGCCGTTGCCGTGGCGTTCGGCGGTCGTGGCGATGCGGTCGGGCCTGTGCTTGGCCCCCTCGTCGACGGCCAGGGACACGATGGCCTGACCCGCCGCCATGCGCGGCAGCCATTCGGCCTGCTGATCCTCGGACCCCGCCGCCAGCGTCCGCGCGCCCAGCACCGCCGTGCCGAGAAAGGGCGAGGGCGTCAGCGTCCGGCCCAGGCTTTCGGCGATCACCCCCGCCTCGACGGCGCCCAGCCCCATGCCCCCATGCGCCTCGGGGATCACCACGCCCGCGAACCCCATCTCGCCAAACGCCCGCCACAGATCGCGGGAGACCCCGTCGGCATCGCGCGTGTCGCGCAGTTCGCGCAGATGGGCGATGGGCGCATGTTCACTCAGGAAGCCGTCGGCGGCGTCCTTCAGCATGGTCTGTTCGTCGGTCAGGATCAGGGGCATCGGCTCACGCTCCAGGCAGTTGGAGCAGGTGTTTGGCGATGATGTTCAACTGCACCTCCGAGGTCCCGCCCTCGATGGAGTTGGCCTTGGTGCGCAGCCAGTCGCGGGCGGGGGTTCCGTTGCGCGACCGTTCGCCCTCCCACTCCAGCGCCTCGACGCCGCCGGCCGCCATCAGCAGTTCGTGGCGGCGCTTGTTCAGCTCGGAGCCATAGTATTTCAGCATCGAGGCGATGGCCGGATGGGCCTGTTTGGCCTTCACCTGATCGCCGACCCGCTCCATGGCCAGGCGGAAGGCCGCGGCGTCGATCTCCAGCTCGGCGATGCGCGCGCGCAACATGGGGTCGTCCAGGCGCCCCGCCTCGTCCAGGCCGATATGGTCGGCCGCGACCTGACCGACGGGCCGCCCGGCGCCGATCTCGCCCATGGCGCCGATCATGGTGCGTTCGTGGGCCAGCAGGTGTTTGGCCACGTCCCAGCCGCGGTTCAGCGTCCCGACGAGGTTTTCCTTCTCCACCCGCACGTCATCGAAGAAGGTCTCGCAGAAGGGCGACTTGCCGCTGATCAGGGTGATGGGCCGCGTCGTCACGCCGGGCGTCGCCATGTCGAACAGGACGAAGCTGATGCCCAGATGTTTGGGCGCATCCGTGTCGGTGCGCACCAGACAGAAGATCCAGTCGGCCTTGTCGGCATAGCTGGTCCAGATCTTCTGGCCGTTGACGATCCAGTGGTCGCCCTTGTCCTCGGCGCGCGTCTGGACCGCCGCCAGATCGGACCCGGCGCCGGGTTCGGAATAGCCCTGGCACCAGCGGATTTCGCCGCGCACGATCTCGGGCAGAAAGCGCTGCTTCTGCGCTTCCGTGCCGAAGGCCAGAAGCGCCGGTCCCAGCATCCAGACGCCGAAGCTGTTCAGGGCCGGTTGGGCCTTGATGCGTCGCAGTTCGGAGGCCAGCACCTTGGCCTGTTCGCGGCTCAGCCCCCCGCCGCCGTATTCGACCGGCCATTCCGGCGCCGTCCAGCCGCGCGCGGCCATGCGGTCCAGCCAAAGCCTGTGCGCAGGCGTCTTGAAGACGGCGTTGCGGCCGCCCCAGATGGCGGCGTCCTCTTCGGCCGGGCCGCGGCATTCGGGGGGACAGTTCGTCTCCAGCCAGGTGCGGGTTTCAGCGCGGAAGTCGTCCAGCTCGCTCATGGGGCGAGCCTAGCAGGGATTTCGGATGACGCTACGTCAGCGCCCGATGTCTCAGCGGCTGGACGTGAACGGCGAGAAGGTGATGACGGTGAAGGTGTCGCGGACGTGGGGCCGGGTCTGGACCGACTTGGTCACGAAGGTGCCGATGTCCATGTCTCGGGGCAGGTTGAACTTGGCCAAGAGGTCGTACTGGCCCGAGGTCGAATAGCACTCCGACACGTATTCGACGTTGTCCACGATGTCGGCCGCCACGTCATTGGCGTGGCCCAGCTCGCATTTGATGAAGACGAAGATGGCGGTCATCATGGCGGCGGGTCCTTCCGGC
>NZ_DAINBO010000054.1:0-11195 GCF_036732845.1 Brevundimonas sp.
AGTGCCGGCCTGTCACGCCGGAGGTCGCGGGTTCGAGCCCCGTCACTCGCGCCACCTTCTCCGATAGAGCGGAGGGGGTGGCGCACCGCCCTTCCCCCCTCTTTCCGCATCTGGTTTCAGCCTCTCGCCGTTCGTCCTTGGGACGCCCGTCGCGCAATGCCGCGCCTTACGGCGATTTCACCTGTTTCGCCACATTCTCGCCACGATCCGCTACAAACGTAACGCTACATTTGTAGTGAGGCGCACCGGCCATGATCGAGACCCTGCCCCGGCGAGAACGTGACGTGTTCGAGGCCCTGTGCCGACTGGAACAGGCGACCGCCGCATCCGTGCGTGCGGCCCTGGCCGATCCGCTCAGCGACTCGGCCGTCCGCACCCTGTTGTCGCGCCTGGAGGCCAAGGGCCTGGTGCGGCGTCAGCTTGAGGGTCCGGCCAACCTCTATACGCCGGTGCCCAGCACCGACACGGTCGCCACCGGCGCCCTGACGCGCCTTATCGACACCTTCTTCAACGGCTCGGCCGCCGGAGCCGCGACCGCGCTGCTGGGCATGACCCGCAGTTTGCAGCCGGACGAACTGGCCGCGTTGGAGCGCGCCATCGACGAAGCCAAGGGACGCGGCCGATGACCGCCGTGCTGATCGCCCTGTTCGCCAAGTCGGCCGTGGTCGCGGGATTCGCCCTGGCCATGACCGCCCTGTTGCGTCGGAACACGGCGGCGGATCGCGCCGACATACTGCGCGCCGCCGTTCTGGTGCTGTTGATCCTGCCGCCGGTCGCCCTTTTCGGGCCGGACCTGGCCGTGCGCGTCCTCGAACCCGCCCCCGTTCTCCAGTCGGTCGCGCCCCAGACGATCCAGGCCGCCGTGCCCCTGCCCCGCACGACGGTTTCGGCGCGGATCATCCTGCCGTCGCCGTGGATCTGGGCCGTCGCGCTCTGGGGGCTGGGGGCCGTGCTGATCCTGGGCCGCTTCGGCCTGGGCATGGCGACCCTGGCCCATTGGAGCCGTCGCGGCCGTCGGGTCGATCAGGCCGACTGGCGGGCGGCGCTGCATCGTCTGGCCCCGGCGCGTCAGCCTCGGCTGCGGGTCTCGCCCGCCGTCGCCGCTCCGTTGAGCTGGGGACTGTCGCCGGGCCGCATCCTGATCGGTCCCGATCAGTTGGACCGACCGGACCAGGCCGAGGCCGTTCTGGCCCACGAACTGGCCCATATCCGTCGCGCCGACTGGCTGTTCCTGGCCCTGTCGCGCATCACCGTCGCCCTGTTCTGGTTCAACCCCCTGGTCTGGCTGGCCGCGCGCGAGCTTGAGCGGCTGTCGGAACAGGCCGTCGACGAAGCCGTGGTGCGCCGCATCGACCGGGAAACCTATGCCCGAACCCTGGTCGGCCTGGCCGCCCAGATCACCAAGTCCTCTCCCAATGGGGCCGCCGTCAGCATGACCGGTCCCGCCCGCTCTCTCGCCGAAAGGATCAAGACCGTCATGTCAGATCGCACGCCCACGCCCTCGCGGCCCTGGATGGTCGCCGTCGCCGTCGCCGCCCTGGCCATCGTCGCCACCCCGATCGCCGCGCTCGAACTGGCCGCCCGCGCCCAGGACCAGGCCGCCTCGCCCGCGCCGGCGGAACCCCGCGCCAGGGCCGTGTCGGCCGATGCCGACGGCGACCGTCGGGTCCATCGCACCATCATCACGCACAACGGCCAGACCACCCGTTACGTCGTCAACGGCGATGAAGCCTATGCCCTAAACGCAGACGGCGCCCGTCGCCCGATGACGGACGAAGAACGCCGCGACGTCCAACAAGCCCGAGAAGACGCGCAAGCGGCGGCCCAACAAGCCCGCGAAACCGCCGCCGAGGCTCGTGTCCACGCCCGTGAGCAGGCCATGCATGCCCGCGCCATGGCCGCCGAAGCCCAAGCCATGGCCGCTGACGCCCGCGCCCAGGCACAGGTCGCCGAACATATGCGCTCGGTCGATCACGCCGCCATTCGCGAGCAAGCGGCTCAAGCCGCCGCCGAAGCCCGCGTCCACGCCGCCCGGGCGCTCGTCGACGCCCGCCGCGCCCGTGAACAGGCCGTGCGCGCAATGGCCTCCGCCCGTGTGGAGATGGCGCGCGGCGCCGACGAGATGGACAACGGCGCCCGCCAGATGCGCGACGAGGCCCAGCGCCTGCGCGATCCGGCCTATCGCGCCCAGCAGATCGAACAGGAGCGCCGAGACGGCCGTACGGTCACGGATCGGCAGTTGCTGGACGCCATTCCCAAGATGCTGAGCGGCGCCGACCGGATGGAGGAAGGCGCGGCCCGGATGCGTGAATCGGCGCGCGCCCGCGACTGATCGAAAGGCCTTTTCAGCAAGGCTCCGTGGGGGCGCCGTAACGGCCGGTCACGGCCCGCGCGGCGCCCTCTTCCAATTCGATGACGATCAGGCGGTCGTATTCGCAGTCGCTCATGTCGGCGACCTCGGCCACGCCCAGCGCGCGGGCGATGGCCGGAACCGTGTTGCTGTGGCCGACCACCAGGACCACATCGTCGTCAGCGAGGGCGCGCAGGGTTTCGGCCGTCCGCGCGATGTGCGCCGCGCCGCCGCCGCTCAGATCCAGCGTCTCGACCGTCAACCCTGCCGCCTCGGCCGCCGGAGCCGCCGTCAGACGGGTTCTCTGCAACGGCGTGGAATAGACGTGGGTCAGTCCGGCCTGGGCCGTCACGGCGGCCAGGGCCTGGGCGCGCGTCAGGCCCGCCTCGGACAACAGGGGATCGGCGCTGGCGTCCACCTTTTCGGCGTGACGCACCAGGATGACGGTCTGGGCCGAGACCGGCTGGGCCATGAGGGCCAGGGCCGCGACGGCGGCGGACAGAGGTTTCACGCGGGTCTCTCCTCGAATGCGACGAGAAGGCTGGCGCGGGCGGCGACGCCTGTCCAGACCGTCAGTGGACGACGGATTCCCCAGCGGGATCGATGAAGGCCCGCTCGCCCGAGACGTCGCCATAGACCGTGCACAGCCCCTCGAAGACGCGATGCCAGGCGAACTGTTCGACCGCCTTGATCCGCGCGGCGGCGCCCAGGGCCTCGATGTCGCGGGCGAACAGAGCCTCGACGGCCTGGGCATAGGCGTCGGGATCGGCGCTCGCCGCCAACTGGCCGACGCTGACGTCCACCGTCTCGGCCACGCCCCCGGCGTTGACCCCGACCACGGGCCGTCCACAAGCCATGGCCTCCAGCACGATCAGGCCGAACGGCTCGCGGTCGTTGGCGTGCACGAAGGCGTCGCAACTGGCGATGATGCGCGCCACCGCCTTGGGATTGGCCTCGTACGGCAGAGAGATGACGCGGTCCTCGGCGGGCAGCCCCTGCCCCGCGCCGACCAGAACCAGATGATAGGGATCGCCCAGCTTCTGAACGGCCTCGATCAGCACATCGATGTTCTTCTCTCGCGCCGGACGGCCCGCGAAACACAGCAGTCGCGCCGTGGCGGGCAGGTTCAGCTTCTTCAGCAGCCAGTCGCGGTCGCGTCGATCGGGGCGGAAGGTGTCGACCTCGACGCCCAGCGGCTGAATGACGATGTCGCGGATGCCCGCCTCTTCCAGGCGGCGGGCGATATAGCGGCTGGGCGACACGACACGGTCGAACTGGCCGAACAGCCTGGCCCAGCGTTTCTCGACCGGCTTCTTGGCCCATTCGCCGAAATGCAGCGCCGCCAGGCCCGCCGGATCGGAATGGCAGAAGCCGACGACGGGGCAGCCGACGCGCTGTCCGGCCTCCAGCGCGCCCTGGCCCGGCGTATAGGGGTCGCCCGCCTCGATCACGGTCGGGTTCAGCGACGCCACCCAGGCGGCCCAGCGACGCACCGAGGTCGGCCAGCGATAGCCGTCGCCGAACGGCAGCTTGGTGGCGTGCAACTGGATGATGCCGTCCTCGCCCGCCCTGTGATGCGCGCCCGGCACCACCAGCGAATGCGCCACGCCGGGGCGGTTCGTCTCCAGCCAGGCCTTCTTGGACAGCAGATAGCGTTTCACGCCGCCCGACTTGGGCGCGTACAGCATGGTGGTGTCGACCAGCCGGGGCCGGGGGTCTTCACCGGCGGCCTTGGTGGCCCGCAGGGTGCGCGAAACCTCCTCGTCCCAGCCGGGGATCAGGCGCAGCTCGCCCTCCTGAACCTCAAGCCCCGCCAGGTTCATCAATTCCCGCTCCGAGGCGCTGATGCCTGACGCGCCGACGCGCGTGGCCCGCTTCTGGATGCGGCGAGCGGTTCGGACGCGGGCCATGTGGGACTTCACCATGACCGCGCCGTAGCGCCGTCACCGGCAAAGCTCAAGCGTCGTCCGTTTTCATGGGACCTTGGCCGAGCGGCATGTTCCGTCGCGTCAGGGCCTCGCGCAGCAACACCTCGACCTGGGCGTTGACCGAGCGCAGTTCGGCCGCCGCCAATCGCTCGACGGCGGCCATCACCTCTGGCGAGGCCCGCATCAGGAAGGACTTCCTGGCCTTTGCTCTGGGGCCTTGGGCCATGTCAGCCGTACAGGGTGCCCGTGTTCACGACCGGCTGAGCCTCGCGGTCGGCGCACAGCACCACCAGCAGGTTCGACACCATGGCCGCCTTGCGATCCTCGTCCAGCTCGACCACCTGGCGCTCGCCCAGGTCGGTCAGGGCGCTCTCCACCATGCCGACGGCGCCTTTCACGATCAGGCGGCGCGCGGCCAGCACGGCCTCGGCCTGTTGGCGCTTCAGCATGGCCCCGGCGATCTCGGGCGCATAGGCCAGGTGCGCCAGGCGCGCCTCATCGACCACCACGCCCGCGACCTTGACCCGGCCGACCAGTTCCTCACGCAGCCGGGCGGCCACATCCTCGGCGTCGGCGCGCAGGGTCAGCTCATGCTCCTCGCCGTGGTCATAGGCGTAGTGCGAGGCCAGGTCGCGCAGGCCGGTGTCGACCTGGATGTTCACGAACTGCTGAAAGTCATCGACATCGAACAGAGCCTGGGCCGAATCCTCGACCCGCCAGACGACGTTGGCCGCGATCTCGATCGGATTGCCGCGCTTGTCGTTCACCTTCAGCTTGTCCGACGTCAGATTGCGGACGCGCAGCGAGATCTTCTTGCGGCTGTACCAGGGCAGGACCCAACGCAGACCCGTTTTCCGATCGGTGCCGCGATAGTCGCCGAACAGCATGATCGCCATCGCCTCGTTCGGTTGCAGCGAATACAGGCCGCACAGGATGAAGCCCCCCAACAGCGCCGCCGTCACGCCTGAGGCCAGTTGCATCGGGTCGTCGGGGTTCTGGATGATCGACAGCGGCCCGGCGACCATCAACGCCAACCCCAGCAACAGCATCCATAGACCGCTGGCCGTCTTGGCGGGCGTTTCGGCGGATCGGGTCTCGAATTCTTTCATGTCGTCCTCCTAGCAGACATCAAAGTGATATCACATTGATTCCGAATACCGCAAGACTTGAGGCCGCCGGAACACGCCGAAACGGTTTCACGGCCTTGCATTCGCCTCAAATTCGAGAAACTTGGGGCATCGTGGCGCGGACCCTGTTAGAGGGTCGGCGGCGTCCAGCTTCGCGTGACCATCAGGGGTTGTTTCCGAATGCGTAATCTGCTCGCGGCGGCGGTGGCCCTCGCCCCTCTGATGGCCGCCACCGGAGTCCAGGCCGAGGTGGTCATCAACACCGCCCGACCGACTCCGATCGAAACCGCGAACGCGACGGGTTCGGGCGCCGACAGCATCCGCATCGCCAGCGGCGGCGCCGTGAACGTGACCTCCGGCACGGCCGTGACGGTCAACACCAACCACGGCCTGGACATCGACAGCGGCGGCTCGGTCTCGATGCTGAACGCGGCGGACGGCTCCACCGCGATCCTGGTCAACAGCGCCAACCCCGGCAACATCATCATCGGCGGCACGGTGGTCGTCCGCGACAACATCGACAGCTATCCCGACACCGACAACGACGGCGACATCGACGGTCCCTGGGCCAATGGAACGGGCCGCTATGGCCTGCGCATCGCCTCGGCGGGCGGGGTCACCGCCAATCTGTCGGTCGAAGCCGGCGGCACCATCAGCGTCGAAGGCAACAACTCCTACGCCGTGTCGATCGAATCGGCCCTGACCGGCGGCGTCAGCTCGCTCGGCGCCATTCGCGTGGTCGGCGACAACTCCACAGCCTTCCGCACGACCAACACGGTCTCGGGCAATGTCTATCTGGGCGGCTCCATCTCCTCCAACGGCGCGGGGGCGACCGGCGTCTCGATCGGCGGCGACATCGGCGGCCGCCTGACCCTGCAGGGCGACATCACCGTCTCGGGCTTCCGCTACACGGCCCGGGGTTCCGACACCTTCATCAACGGCCTTGAGGCCGAGGACAAACTGATCAGCGGCTCGGCCGTGGTGATCGGCGCCAGCGTCGCCAACGGCGTCGTGCTGGAGCGTCCTCCGGTCAATAACGACAACGCCAACAACGACGAAGACGGCGACGGCATCGGCGACGCGGGCGAAGGCACCGCCGCCATCAACGTCTTCGGCTCCGCGCCGGCCATTCTGATCGCCTCGAACAGCCAGAACATCACCTTGGGCGTGGCGGGCACGGGCGACAACGCCTACGGCTTCATCAACCGCGGCGCGATCGCGGGCCAGGGCGTCTATGACGGCATCGCCGCCAACGCCATGGTCATCGGCGGCGTGGCCGGCCGCACCGTCAACATCGCCGGCGGCTTCCGCAACGAAAGCACCATCGCGTCCCTGGCCAGCAAGGCCGACGCCACCACCCTGCGCTTCGGCGTCGGCGCCTCGACCCCGACCCTGGTCAACATCCTGGCCATCTCGTCGGGTCTGTCGACCAACGGCGCGCACCGCTCGACGGCGATCCAGATCGACGCGGGCGCCAGCCTGCCGAACATCACCAACTCCGGTCAGATTCTGGCCGCCTCGGCCGGCGGCACCGCCGCCGTGACGGCCATCCGCGACCTGAGCGGCAGTCTGACCAGCATCAACAACACCGGCTCGATCCAGGCCAACCTGTCCCCGAACGACGCCGGCGACGCGATGACCGGCACGATGGTCGCCATCGACTCGCGCGCCAACACGACCGGCCTGACGATCATCCAGAGCGGAACCCCCGGCACGGTCACCGCCAACAACCCCGACACCGACGGCGACGGCGTGCCGGACGCCAGCGAACCGGCGATCCTGGGCGACATCCTGATGGGGTCCGGCGCGGACCACCTGGATATCCGCAACGGAACGGTCGACGGCGCCATGAGCTTCGGCGCCGGGGCCGACCGCCTGGACATCACCGGCGGCGCCACGGTGCGCGGCGCGATCTCGGACAGCGACGGCCAACTGGCCATCAATGTCGCCAACGGCTCGCTGGAATCCCGCCAGGCCGGCGCGGTCAACATCAGCAGCCTGAACGTCGGCGCCAACGGCGACCTGCTGGTCACGCTGGACCCGGCCAATCACTCCAACTCCGGCTTCAACGTCAGCGGAAACGCGACCTTCGCCGCCGGTGCAGGCCTGGGCGTCCGCTTCGCCTCCCTGCTGGACGGACCTCAACGGTTCACTGTCATCAACGCCAACAGCCTGACCCTGGGCGGCGCGCTGGACCAGGCGGGGATTCAGGCCAATTCGCCCTTCCTCTATGTCGTCAGCGCCGGCGCCGACGTGGCCGCCGGCGACATCTATGTCGACGCCCGCCGCCGCACGGCCGCCGAGGCGGGACTGAACGGCGTCGAGACCTCGGCCTTCGACGCCGTCTATCGGGCGCTGAACGACAACACCGCCCTTCGCGACGCCTATCTGGCCCAGACCGGCCGCGACGGCTTCATGAATCTGTACGAACAGATGCTGCCCGACCATTCGGGCGGATCGCTGATCTCGCTGGCCTCGGGCGTGGACGCCGTGACCCGCGCCCTGACCGGCCGCAACGCCTCGGCCGCGCCGGGCGAGACCAGCGCCTGGCTGCAAGAGATCAACTTCTACGCCGACAAGGACAAGACCGACACCTACGGCTTCCGCTCCGAAGGCTTCGGCGTCGCGGGCGGCGTCGAGCGCGGCACCAACAACGGCGCCCTGGGTCTGTCGGTGGCCTTCACCTCGTCCGACTTCGACGACCCCGAGTCCGAGGCCGAGGAAGTCGTCTCCGCCAGCCTGATCGAACTGGGCCTCTATTGGCGCGCCCAGGGCCAGTACTGGACCACCTGGGCGCGGGCCGCGGCCGGTTACGCCACCTTCGATTCGACCCGCCAACTGGTCGGGGCGGGCCTGAACCTGCGCAACGAATCCAACTGGAACGGCTTCACCCTGGCGGCCGCCGGCGGCGCCTCCTACGAGCGTCACGTGGGCCGCTGGAACATCCGGCCCGAAGTCTATGCCGAGTATTTCTCGCTCAGCGAGGACGCCCGCGTCGAAAGCGGCGGCGGCGACGGCTTCGACCTGGAGATCGACGAACGCGACGGGCACCTGTTCTCGGGCGTCGCGGCGGTCAACATCGGCTACGGTTTCGGCCAGAATGGCTGGCTGCGGCCGGAACTGCGCCTGGGCTGGCGTCAGAATTTCTCGGTCGACGCCGGCGAGACCATCGCCCGCTTCGCCTCGGGCGGCCCGGACTTCACCCTGACCCCCGCCAGCATCGAGGGCGGCGGCCCGATCGCCGGTCTGCGCCTCAGCGTCGGCAACGAACTGGGCATGCTGACCATCTCGGCCGACGCCGAGAAGCTGGAGGACTACGTCCGCTACACCCTGCTGCTGCGGGCCAGCTTCCGGTTCTGATCATCGGGAAGACGGCGTGGAGCGCCCAGTCGCCTCTCCGCGAGAAGTCGCGACGGCTAGGCGCCTGATCGCGAATTCAGCCATGCCGCCTCGACCCTGACCCTCTCTAGCTGTCGCTGGCGACGAAGCGCGGGCGCGGACAAGACGAGCGGCGAAACCGAGGAACGGCTGGCTTCCATCGCGGCCGCCAGCCTGGATTGTGCGAGAAGGCTGCGCGCGAGTTGGGTTTGAAGCTCGATCGCGCCGGGGTGGCCTTGACCGAAGGCCGACGAGGTCAGCGTCAGCGCGGGAGACAACACCGCCTCCGCCTCCATCGCGCGCCCCTGCGCCAGAAGCGCCCGCGCCAAATTGCTCCGGGCGTCGCTGACTTGCGGATGATCGGCGCTGAGGATCCCCCCCAACGCCGCCAAGGCCCGTCGACTTTCGCGTTCCGCCAGAGCGTTCTCCCCCTCGACCATCAACACCGAGGCGTGAACGACCCTGGCGCTCGCGGTGTTTTGCGCGTCCGCGCCCAATTTCCTTTCAAGGTCCATGACGCTGCGCCGCGACAAGGCGTCGGCTTGCTCGACCTGGCCCAGGGCGAGCAACGCCTGCGCCAAGATCATCCGGGTCGTCGCCGTATCCTGATGGTCGAGACCGAGTTGCTTCTCCTGCACCCTCAAGCCGCGCCTCAGCAGAGTTTCAGCCCGTTCAGGCCGCCCGTCGAGTAGCATGGCCTGACCCGCCGAAACCAAGGCCGCGCCCGTAAAGACATGGTCCGGCCCGACAGCGGCGGCGAACACCTCGGTCGAACGCCGGAACAGGTCCGCCGCGTCGCCATACCGGCCCTGATAATTCCGCAACGTGCCCAGACGAGACAGCGTCAGCCCGGCTTTCAGGGTGTGGGCCTTGCCGCTGGCGACGAACACGCGATCCGCCGCCGACAGATACCCCTCAGCCTCCTCATACTTGCCCAGCGCCAGCAGGATCTCGCCCAGCGTGCCGAAATTACCGGCCGTTTCGGGGTCGTCCGCATCATAAATTTTCTCCGTCACGGCGACGGCGCGACGTGCGGGGACCTCAGCCTCGGCATAGCGCCCGAGATAGCTGTACTGATTGGCCAGATTGGCCAGGCCATCGGCCAGGTTGCGATCGAAGGTTCCCACCTGGGTCCAGACATCGACGGCCTGTTGCAGGAAGACCAGGGCCTGGGCGTTGAGACCGCGGCGGGACAAGACCCCGGCGATATTGTTCAGGCTTTCAGCCACATCGGGATGGATCTCGCCCAGAGCCGCAACCCGTATGGCCAAACCATCCCGAAAGATGGCCTCAGCCCCGTCATAGTCCCCCTGATCGAATTTAACCTGGCCGATGATATTCAGGCACGACGCGGTGATCGGGTGACGTGGGCCGAATGTAGCCGCGCTCAAGGCGGCCAGTTCGGTGGCGGCTTCGATGGCCTCGTCGAACCGCTCGGCGTCCCGCGCGCCCTCGGCCCGCCCCACCAGTCGTTCGATCTCGGCATACTCAGCCTCGGTCGGCTCACGCACGGCCGGGGGCACGTCGTTGATGTCGATGTAGGCGACGCTGGATTGCTCCGTCGGCGCCGCCGCGGCGGCCGCCTTCGGATCCTGCGCGGAAAACGCCAGCGCGGCCGCCATGCCCAATCCGACGATCATAGTCCCTCCCCTCGCCTGACTATCCAGGCGCGGCGGCGTCGGCGCAAGCGGCAGGGTGGTGGGCGGCGAGGGGTTCGAACCCCCGACCCCCTCGGTGTAAACGAGGTGCTCTGACCAACTGAGCTAGCCGCCCATCGCCACGCTCATGCCCGCCCCGGCCGCGCGGTTCAAGCCGCGGATCGACAAAGTCGATCACTCGGCACGCTCACATCGAATGGTTTCGAAAAGCACGGGTTTGCGTTTTCACAACGCGACGCGCACCTTGGCCCAAGGGGAGAAACACACATGCACTATGCGATCATTTCGGCGCCTGACAGCGCCACGCAATGCTTCCTGCGCGCGCCCTATATCAGCCAATACGACGTCGGCGTGGGCGATTTCACCGTGGTGGGCATGTTCATGTCCACGACCGGCGGCCCGATCATCGCGCGCAGGGATGATACGGGCCAGGCCGGGTTTCAACTGTCCGTCGGGACCGACGGCTCGATCCAATTCCACACCTATGGCGCGGGCATCAGCCAGGCCGCGACCGGGCCGAACGCGGTGCTGGACAACTGCTGCCACACCGTCGTGGGGGTCAGGAAGAACGGCGCCATACTGATCTATGTCGACGGCGTGTCCGTGCCGGTCACGACTTCGGGGGCCGGCCTGCAGAACATCACGTCCAACGTCGCCGTGACCCTGGGCGCCCTGGACCACGCGCCCGAGCCGCACCGCCAGTTCAGGGGCGGGCTGATGAACATCAGCTTCTGGAACATCGCGCTGGACGGCG
>NZ_DAINBO010000055.1:0-10942 GCF_036732845.1 Brevundimonas sp.
GGGCGACGGTGACCTCGGGCGGCGGGGGCGGACCCTGTTCGGCGGGCTTGCCGCACGCCGCGAGGGTGAGGCTGATCAGGGCGAGGGCGAGAAGGGTATGGCCGCGCATCGCGGTCTCCGGGTCTGGACGTGCTTGTTTATACGCGCGCTTCGGCGGAAAGCGGTGCGGCGCGTCAGTTGTGCTTTTCGGTCCAGCTTGTCAACAGCCGTTGACTTGTTCATATGCGCGGCGAGTAATTCGGTGGTGATGAAGTGGTTTGTGTAACGGCTCAGCGCCCGCGCAATGCGACGGCGACGCGGGAGACGATATTGGCGGCGGCGCGCGAGCGGTTCTGTCGTTACAGCTATGACGACGTGGGTCTGCGCCAGGTCGCCAATGACGCGGGCGTCGACGCCGCGCTGATCAGCCGATATTTCGGCTCCAAGGAAGATCTGTTCGTGGCGGTGCTGGGGTCCTGCGAGGCCGGCGCCGATCTGTTCGACGGCCCGCGTGAGAGCTTCGGCCGCAGGGTCGCGGATCGGGTCGTGTTCCACCGCAAGGAGGGCGCGGCCTTGCAGGGCATGCAGATCATGCTGCGCTCCATCGGATCGACGCGCGCCATCGAACTGGTGCGGGCGTCGGGCAATGAACGGTTCTTCGACCCGTTCGTGGCCTGGCTGGGCGGGACCGACGCGGCGATCCGCGCCCAGTTGGCGACCAGCCTGGTGATGGGCATGACGGTCAGCCGCGAACTGAGCGGCTTCGAGCCTTGCGGCCGCTCCAGCGAGGCGATGCGCGACCGGCTGGCGGTGATGCTGCAGGCGCTGGTGGACGACGCCGATACGACGCCCGCTCAGGCGTAGTTGAAGCTGATCGAGATCCGTTCGCTCTTGGCCGCGTTCGTCGGCACCTCGTGGCGCAGCCAGCTTTCCCACATCAGCACCGTGCCGGCTCGGGGCGCCAGATAGACGAAGGGCTGTTCGGTCTCGGGCGCATCGGCGTGGACGCCGGGGCGGGCCATCATCATCGGCAGACGGGGGTCCTCCAGCTTCAGCGCCGAGGCGCCGTCGGGAACCTCGACATAGACGGTGCCGGACAGGAAGGCGTGCGGGTGGATGTGGCTGGTGTGGCCGCCGCCGGGCTTGAGGATGTTGACCCACAGATTGTCGAGCCGGGGCTTGCGCGCCAGGTCGAAATTCAGCGCGCGGGCATAGGCCAGGGCGTGGCGGTCCAGGTGCTTCTTCAGTTCGGCGAACTCGGGCAGGCGCTGGGGCAGGTCGGTCAGGGAGCCGTAGGAGGTGTAGCCGCGATAGCCGTGGGCCTTGCACCAGGCGCGGCCGGCTCCGTCCTCGACCGCCAGCATGCGGCAGGCCTCGGCCAGTTCGGCGTTGAAGTCGGCGAAACCGGGGGCGGCGGCCAGGCTGGCTTCATAGACCTGGGTGACGAAGAGGGGGCGCAGGGACATGGAAGGGGAATAGCCCTTCTCCCCCTGGGGGAGAAGGATGCTTAAAGCGCGATCCCCGCCTCGCCGCGCAGGATCGCCTCGGCCTGGGGCGTGTGTTTGGCGCCGCCGCGTTCATGCAGGATCAGGGGCGGCAGAAGACGAAGAGGGGCCTTGCCGGTCTTGGTCGCGGCGACCAGCACGCGCTTGGCCGGTTCGTCGGCGTGCGGATGGACGGGCAGGACGGCGAAGGACCCGGCCTTGGGCGCCAGCAGGGCCAGGATGTCGGCCAGCCGGTCGGCGCGGTGGATCAGGACGATGCGCCCGTTCTCCTTCACCGCCTTGAGCAGGAAACCGGTCCAGGCGGCCAGGCCGTCGTCGGCCATCCAGGCGGCGCGCTTGCCCTCGGCGGGCGGGCGCAGGGCGCCAGGATCGTCGAAGAAGGGCGGGTTCGACACAGCCCAGTCGTATGGCGCGCGGTCCAGCGTGCGGAAGCCGTCGGCGACGTCGGCGGTCAGAACCTCGACACGGTCGGCGACGCCGTTCAACTCGGCGTTGGCGCACGCCAGGGCGGCGGCCTGGACCTCACGTTCGACGCCGGTCAAGACGGCGTCAGGACAGCGGGCGGCGATCTGGAGCAAGGCCCCGCCCGCGCCGCAGCCCGCCTCGATCACCCGCTGTCCAGGCGCGGCGGCGACAGCGGCGGCCAGCAGGCCCGCGTCCAGGCCCGCGCGATAGCCGCGTGCGGGCTGGCGCAGGCGCACCCGGCCGCCCAGCAGAGCGTTTTCGACGATGTCGGCTGCGACGGTCACGCGACTTGACCCCTCATGGCGCGCTCACCATTGTGCGCCGCCTCGCAAAGGGGCAATAGCTGCCCCAGTTCCCGCCGTTCAGAAAAGAGTGCCGTCTTGGACGCAGCCGTCAGCCCCGCCGCCCGCGACAAGGGCGATGTCGAGGCCCTGGTCCGCCTGGCCCAGGCCGACATGACGGCGGTCGACGCCCATATCATCGCGCGCATGCAGTCGCCGGTGCCGGTGATCCCGAAACTGGCCGAACACCTGATCGCGGCGGGCGGCAAGCGGCTGCGGCCGTTGATCACGGTAGCGGCGGCGCGGGCCGCGGGCGCGGGCGACGATATCGAGGCCTCGCGCAAGCTGGCGGCGGCGGTGGAGTTCATCCACACGGCCACCCTGCTGCACGATGACGTGGTCGATGGATCGGAACTGCGGCGCGGCAAGGTGGCGGCGCATCTGATCTGGGGCGCGCCGACCAGTCTGCTGGTGGGCGACTTCCTGTTCGCGCGGGCCTTTGAATTGATGGTCGAGACGGATTCGATGCGGGCGCTGGGCATATTGGCCAAGGCCTCCAGCGTCATCGCCGAGGGCGAGGTGCTGCAACTGACGCGCGCCCACGACCTGAACCTGGATCGCGACACCTATCTGGAAATCATCACCGCCAAAACCGCCGAACTGTTCGCGGCGGCGGCCGAGTCCGGCGCGGTCGGCGCGGGCGCGGATGACGCGCGGGTCGGCGCACTGCGCGCCTATGGCCTGAACCTGGGCATCGCCTTCCAGTTGGCCGACGACGCCCTGGACTACGGCGGCGCCTCGGCGGCCCTGGGCAAGAACGCGGGCGACGATTTCAACGAGGGCAAGGCGACCTTGCCGCTGTTGCTGGCGGTGCAGCGCACGCGCGGCCGCGAGGACGCCTTCTGGGAACGCACCATCACCAAGGGCGAACGCACGGAAGACGACTTCCGTCGGGCGCGGGAACTGGTGGTCGGCTCGGGCGCGATCGGTGCGACCCTGGATCTGGCGGGCGACTACGCCGACGCGGCCAAGGCGGCGCTGGCGACACTGCCGGACAGCGAATGGAAGACGGCGCTGGAGAAGCTGGCCGATTTCGCGGTCAGCCGGGCGGCCTAACGCAGGCTGGCGCAGAACCGCTGGATGCGGCCGCAGGCCTGTTCCAGGATCTCGTCCGAGGTCGCGTAGCTGATGCGGAAATAGGGCGACAGGCCGAAGGCGGCGCCCTGGACCGCCGCCACGCCCTCGGCGTTCAGCAGTTCGGTGACGAAGGTCTCGTCAGAATCGATGACCACGCCCGACGGCGCGGTCTTGCCGATCAGGGCCGCGATCGACGGATAGACGTAGAAGGCGCCTTCGGGCCGGGCGCAGGTGATGCCCGCCGCCTGGTTCAGCATCGACACCACCAGGTCGCGGCGCCGCTCGAAATGCCGCGCGCGCTCGGCGATGAAGTCCTGGGGACCGTTCAGAGCCTCGACCGCCGCCCACTGGCTGATGGAGCAGGGGTTGGAGGTGGTCTGGCTGATGACCTTGCGCATCAGGTCGATCAGCGGCTTGGGTCCGCCCGCATAGCCGATGCGCCACCCGGTCATGGAATAGGCCTTGGACACGCCATTGACCGTCAGGGTGCGGTCATGGAGGTCGGGCGCCACCTGGGCCAGGGTGACGAACTCGAAGCCGTCATAGGTCAGGTGCTCATACATATCGTCGGTCATCACCCAGACCTGGGGGTGGCGGCGCAGCACCTGGGCCAGTGATTCCAGCTCGGCGCGGGTATAGGCGGCGCCGGTGGGGTTGGACGGCGAATTCAGGATCAGCCATTTGGTGCGCGGCGTGATGGCGGCCTCCAGCACCTCGGGCCGCAGTTTGAAGCCGTCGGCTTCCTGGCCCACCACCTCGACCGGTTCGCCGCCAGCCAACAGCACCATGTCGGGATAGCTGACCCAATAGGGGGCGGGCACGATCACCTGATCGCCCGGCGACAGGGTGGCCAGAAGGGCGTTGTACAGCACCGGCTTGCCGCCCGGGGCGACGTGGATCTGGTTCACGGCGTAGGTCAGGCCGTTCTCACGCGCGAATTTGGCGACGATGGCGGCCTTCAGCTCGGGGATGCCGTCGGCGTCGGTGTAACGGGTGCGGTTGGCCTGGATGGCGGCCACGGCGGCGGCCTTGATGTTGTCCGGGGTGTCGAAGTCCGGTTCTCCGGCCCCCAGGCTCAGGATGTCGCGGCCTTCGGCCTGCAACGCGCGCGCACGGGCGGAGACGGCCAGGGTGGCCGAGGGCTTGACGCGGGCGAGGGCGACGGACTGCAGGCTGGACATGGCGGCTCCCGAAAGGCGGGCGCATCCTTACGCAGTTGCGAAACACGGGGCAAATCCGACGCCCGGCGACACCGGCCTAAAGCAGCAAGGTGATCGCATTGCCGAAATTATGCAGCAGCAACGGCGTCAACACGCTGCGGGTCCGCAACACCAGCCAGACGCCGATGACCGAAGGCACGCCCGTCAACGCCATGGTCAGGGGATCGAAGGTGAAGCGCCCATCCGAAAAGCCGAAGGCGTGAGCCAGACCGAACAGGATGCACGACAGCACGGCGCCCCAGTGCCAATCGACGCCCAGGAATGCCAGCCGCCCGGTGAAGGCCCGCCCCAGCATCAGCAACAGCACCCCCCGATAGAAGGTCTCTTCCTCCAGTCCCGGCATGGTCAATTGGAAGGCGATGGTTTCCGCGGAGGCGGTCTCATTGGGGAAGAGGAACGCCAGCACCGCGAAGAAGGCGACATAGGGCAGGCTGACCAGCAGGGCGGGCGCGAGGCTGCCCGGCGCCTGTCGGAGCGTCAGCCCGCAAGCCTTCCAGCCGAGAAGGGGCAGGGCGGCGATCACCAGCGTTGCGGCCAGGGCCAGCGCCTTGCCCTGCCAATTCCAGTTTCCGCCGAGCAGGTCGGGCCACTGGCCGTATCCGTTGGTCAGCAGTACGTCGTTCAGGCATACGAACGCTGCGGCCGCCAACAGCCAGCGCAGCGAAAATGCGCCGCGTTGCAACAGACCGAGCGCGCCGCCTAGCAGCAGCAGGATTGCGACAACCCCTGCCGTGCCGATGATCCCGTCCATGGTTTCCTCCCGTGTTCGCTGACGTTGGAGGACCTAGTCGGGACGGTGGGCGCAGGCTCATCAGAACCCGGCTGATCGTTCCTCAAAAGTCGTTCGCGAGGCGGCGCGGAAGGCGCTGGGCGCACAGCCCTGCCGGTCACGAAACACGCGGTTGAACGAAGGCAGGGAGGCGAAACCGCTGTCCATGGCGATGGCGATCAGCTTGTCGTCGCGGTGCGCGGGGTCGGCAAGGCGTCGCTTGGCCTCTTCGACCCGGTGGGCGTTCAGAAAGGTGCGGAAGTGGTCATAGCCCAGTTGTTGATTGATCAGCCGCCGCACCGTGCGCTCCGGCGCGTCCATCGCCTTGACGAACTGTTCAAAGGTCAGGTCCGGCACGAGGTGCAGCCTATCGACTTCCAGCAGATGGTTCAGGCGCGTCGTCAGTCGGGGGTCGAGCGGAGCCTCCTGACGCCGTTCCGCGCCGGTTCGGCGGGCTGAAAGCGTTTCTGTCCACACCGGCTCGTCAGCAAGGTCGAGGCTGAGGAGCCACCCTGTGAAGGCCAGGAAGGCGGCGTTCTGCGCGATGGTGAAGGCCTGCGGACTCCAGTCGAACCCGAAGACCAGATCGACCGCCAGGTCCGTCAGCAACTGCGCCGCCAGGACGGCGACCACGATTCCTCGCGCCCTGCGTCGTCGATCGATCATGTCGTCGGTTCGGTCGAGGATCAGCCGCCAGGTCAGGTGAGCGACCATGACAAGGCCCAGGGCGACCAGGATTCGGGACAGGCCCAGATTTTCCAGGGTCTCGCCGAACAGTCCCCGATCCGCGCTGGCGATCACGATCCAGGCGATTCCCAGCGCCAGCACCGCGCCACGGGGCCGGAAGCTCTGGTCGAACACGGCCAGGCACCACCACCATAAAAAGACGGCGGCGTAGCCCGTAAGGACCATGCAGACTCTTGCCGCCCCGCCGGACAGCCGCAACTCCGGCGCCGGAGTGTTCCCCGCCAGGAAGGCGGCCACGCAGATCGCCAGGGGAATGAAGAATCTCCGGGCCGCGGCCCGCGCGCCGCCCGGGCCGAACGCCGCCCACAGCAGCAGCGTCGCGCCCGCCACGCGCACGATGACGTCGATTTCAGTCATCGCCATGCCACGGTGGTACAGCCAAGCCTGAGCGGCGCATAGACGTAAGCGAGGGCCTCGCTCGTTTTCGGTTCAGGTGGTAACGCGACCTCATGCGTCGGCTTCTCGACTTCGTGCTGAACATGGAGGCCGCCCGCTGGCGCACGCTGGCGGTCGGCGGCTTGCTGTTGGCGGTCGTGATGGGGCTGATGCTGGCGGGCAAGACGATGCTGGGCCTGGACGCCGAGCACCGGATGGAGGCCTGGCTGCAAGGCTACGCCGGAAGCCCGATGGCCTTCATCGCCACCGTCATCCTGTTCATCGCCGCCGCCTTCGTGGGGGCGCCGCAATTCATCCTGATCGCCGCCTGCGTGGTCGCCTTCGGGCCGTCGCTGGGCTTCGCCTACAGTTGGGCGGCGACGGTGATCTCGGCGGGCGTGACCTATTGGATGGGTCGCGGCCCGGCGGCGCGGCTGCTGGACCGGTTCGGCGGGGCGACGATCGAGCGGCTGACCCGCTTCATCGGCAAGAACGCCTTCTACGCCAGCTTCATCATCAGGAACGTGCCGTCCGCGCCCTTCATCGTCGTCAACATGGCGTTCGGCGCCACGCGGGCGTCGTTTCCCGCCTTCCTGCTGGGATGCGCCCTCGGCGTCCTGCCCAAGACGGCGCTGGTGGCCTTCTTCGGCGGGGCCGTGGCGGCCGCGGCCAAGGGGGACGGTGTCTGGACCTCGGCCATATTGGCGGCGGTGGCGGTGGTCTGGCTGGGTTTGATGCTGGGCGTGCGGGAATGGGTGAAGCGCCGCGAGGATCGGTAGCGGCGGCCTTAGACACTCATTCACCATTCATGGGCAGAGATGGGCCGCGATAAGGACAAGCCGATGAACACCCTGCCATTTCGCCAACAGCACGCCCGCATTCTGAAGCTGGGGACGCTTCTAGGCGAACAGGCCAAGGCGGCGGCCGATCCGACGACCGTCAATGACGTGCTGGCCACCCTGGAGGCCTTCACGGCCGAGCTGGTCGAACACCTGGAACAGGAAGACGGCTATCTGTATCCCGCCATGATCGCGTCCAATGACGGGGATCTGTCGGCGTTGGCCGCGCGCTATCGTGCCGAGATGGGCGGGATCACCGACCTGTTCCACCTGTACCGCAGGCGCTGGACGGCCGAGACCATCCGCACGGACCCGCTGAGGTTCGCCCGCGAGACCGGCTTGTTGCTGGACGGCCTGGTCGACCGGGTCCGGCGCGAGAACGAGGATCTCTATCCCGCCGCCGAGAAGATGACGTCGGCCGCCTGAATTGATACCGCACTTGTGACGGAAAACATGGGCCTCTATCTGCGTTCATACTGAAACGCCGAACGGGAGAGACCCTGATGCTGACCCTGTATTATTCGCCCGGCGCCTGCGCCATGGCCTCGCATTCCGCGCTGGAGGAGGCCGGGGCCGACTTCGCCCTGGAAAAGATCGACCTGA
This sequence comes from Brevundimonas sp., assembly GCF_036732845.1. Lineage (GTDB taxonomy): Bacteria > Pseudomonadota > Alphaproteobacteria > Caulobacterales > Caulobacteraceae > Brevundimonas. The sequence goes on from NZ_DAINBO010000055.1 coordinate 7,921, forward strand.
GGGCGGGCCAGCAGAGGACGCCGGAATATCTGGCGGTCAATCCGGCCGGGTCGACGCCCGCCCTGAAGACCGACAAGGGCGTCATCACCCAGAATGCGGCCATCCTGACCTTCGTCGCCGAGAGCTTCCCGAACGCCGGCCTGGCGCCGGTGGGCGATCCGTACGAGATGGCGCGCTTCAACGCCTTCAACGGTTTTTTGGGTTCGTCCCTGCATCCGGCCCTGGGCAAGGTGCTGTTCAGCCATCCGCCGCTGCAAGGCGAGACCAAGGACCAGGCGTTGCAACAGGCCCTGGCCAAGCTGGACCTGGCCGAACAGCATCTGGTGGAAGGCCCGTGGGTGTTCGGCGAACGCTGGACCCTGGCCGACGACTATCTGATGGTCTTCGAGCGTTGGGCGCGCCAGGCGCGTCTGTTGGACCAGGCCCGCTATCCCAAGCTGAACGCTCATCTGGACGCGGTTCAGCAGCGCCCGGCGGTGGCGCGGATGCTGAAGACCGAGGGGCTGGAGCCGATCGCGGCCTGACCGATGCGCGACGTCGGGACGCTCACCATCGAGTGATCGCGTCCCGGCCCGCGCGAAAGGGGTTGTCACGGTCGATTCATACGGGCAAACGGGCCGTTGGTCGGCGCGGCGAAAAAGACGATCAGGACGGCTTCGCGTATGGGGATGCGCGGGGGCGGGGCGTCGCCGGGCTTGACCGAGACATTCCAGACGCCCGACCAGGCCTCAACCACGGTACCCGACCCCATGTTCAACGTCTTCGGCGCTATCTCCAACGACATCGCTATGGATTTGGGGACGGCCAACACCCTGATCTACATGAAGGGCAAGGGCATCGTCCTGAATGAGCCGTCGGTGGTGGCGCTGCGCAACGTGGGCGGCCGCAAGATCGTGCACGCCGTGGGCATAGAGGCCAAGCAGATGCTGGGCCGCACCCCCGGCCACATGGAAGCCATCCGTCCGATGCGCGACGGGGTCATCGCCGACTTTGAAGTCGCCGAGGAGATGATCAAGCACTTCATCCGCAAGGTTCATAACCGCAAGGGCTTCGTGAACCCCAAGATCATCGTCTGCGTGCCCTCGGGCGCCACGGCGGTGGAGCGCCGCGCGATCAACGATAGCTGCCTGAACGCCTCGGCCCGCCGCGTGGGCCTGATCGACGAGCCGATGGCGGCCGCGATCGGCGCCGGCCTGCCGATCCACGAGCCGACCGGTTCGATGGTCGTCGACATCGGCGGCGGCACCACCGAGGTGGCCGTGCTGTCGCTGTCGGGCATCGTCTATTCGCGCTCGGTGCGCGTCGGCGGCGACAAGATGGACGACGCCATCATCAGCTATATGCGCCGCAACCATAACCTGCTGATCGGCGAGACCACCGCCGAACGCATCAAGAAGGACATCGGCACCGCCCGCATCCCGGCCGACGGCGAAGGCCTGTCGATCGAGGTCAAGGGCCGCGACCTGATGCAGGGCGTGCCGCGCGAGGTGCGCATTTCGGAACGCCAGGCCGCCGAGGCCCTGGCCGAGCCGGTGACCCAGATCATCGAGGCCGTGAAGGTCGCGCTGGAGGCCACTCCGCCGGAACTGGCCGCCGACATCGCCGACAAGGGCATCATGCTGACCGGCGGCGGCGCGCTGCTGCGCGGTCTGGACGCCGAGATCCGCGACCACACCGGGCTGCCCGTCTCGGTCGCCGACGACCCGCTGAGCTGCGTCGCCGTGGGCTGCGGCCGGGTGCTGGAGCATCCGCGCTGGATGAAGGGCGTGCTCGACTCGGCGCTGTAAACCCGGCCCTGCAATTCCTTGTGACACCGTCGGCGGCTCCGGTTCCCAGGCGGCACGGAATTTGCGATAGGCTGCGAAAAGTCGGCACGGGGCGTCGTGCCGATTCCCTCTATCAGGAAGGCTGGCCGTGGCGTTTCGCGACGGACCGTTCGAGAATCTCAAGGTCCCGCTGGTCTGGACGGCCATGGCCGTGGTCGGCGTCGGCCTGATCGCCTCGATCATGCTGTTGCTCGCCGACGGCAAGTCGGGCGAGGCGGATGACCATTTTGGGCCGGTGCGCGCCGGGTTCACCACCGGCGCCGGCTCGGTCGGCGGAGTCTTCGCCGCGCCCGTGCGCTGGGCGGGCCATGTCACGGAATATGTCGGCGGCTATTTCAACGCCGTCGAGGAGAACCGTCGGCTGAAGCGCGAGCTGGCCGAACTGCAGCCCTGGCGCGATCAGGCCATCGCCCTGAAGAACGTCAACGCCCGCTATGAGACCCTGCTGGGCCTGCGCACCGAACCGCCGGTGGCCATGGCCACGGCCCGGTCGATCTCGGAGGCGCGCGGGCCGTTCGTCAATTCGCGCCTGATCGACGCCGGATCGTCCAAGGGCGTCAAGGTCGGCAACCCGGTCATCAACGAGCACGGGCTGGTGGGCCGGATCGTGGGCGTGGCGCCGGGCGTCAGCCGGATGCTGCTGGTCACCGACGTGGCGTCGCGCATTCCGGTCCTGATCGACCGTTCGGACGCCCGCGCCATGCTGACCGGCGACGGCAGCGGCAATCCGCGGCTGGAATATGTGCGCGGCCAGGATTCGGTGCGCAGCGGCGACCGGGTGCTGAGTTCGGGCGACGGCGGCGGCATTCCGCGCGGCGTGCCGATCGGCGTGGTCGCCAAGGGCATCGACGGCTCCTGGCGGGTCAAGCTGTTCAGCGACCGGGGCGCCATCGACTATGTGCGGGTCATGCTGTTCGAGGATTTCGGCCAGTTGGCGAACCCCGAGACCCTGAACGCGCCGCCCCTGGCCGCCCTGGATACGGCCCCGCCGCCGACGGCCGACCAGGCCGCCGCCATCGGCGACGCCCAGGCCCGCCGCCAGGCCGCGACCGAAGAGACCGCCCGCCGCGCCGCCCAGGCCGCCGCCGCACCGCCGCCTGCGGCCGCGACGCCGTCCGCCCCGGTCCCCGCACCGCCGGAGAGACCGGCGTGAGACGGCCCGTCGCGGTTCGCGTGATCGGGCCGACGCAGTGGAT
>NZ_DAINBO010000056.1:0-10843 GCF_036732845.1 Brevundimonas sp.
AGGAGGTCGAGACCATGATCGCCGAGGGCACCTCGGCCGGTCTGATCGAGCCGGAGGAACAGGAGATGATCGAAGAGATCCTGACCCTGGGCGACCGGCCGATCCGCGTGGCCATGACGCCGCGTCACGAAGTGTTCTGGATCGCCCTGGACGACCCGGAAGACCAGTTGCGCGAAGAGATTCGCACCTGCCCCTATTCGCGCATCGTCGTGGCGCGCGAGAACGACGTCGATAATCCCTTGGGCGTGGTCCACAAGAAGGACCTGCTGGACAGCCTGTTGGACAATGGCGAGTTCAACGTGGAGACCCTGGTCCAGACCCCGGCCTTCATTCCGCAGTCGACCTCGGTCTTGAAGGCGCTGGAGATCATGAAGGCGTCCAAGGTGCACATGGCCTTCCTGGTCGATGAGTACGGCGCCTTCGAGGGCGTGGTGACCGCCACGGACCTGCTGGAGATGATCGCCGGCGACTTCCACGAAGAGCATGACGAAGGCCAGACCTATATCCACCGCCGTGAGGACGGCAGTTGGCTGGTCGACGGCCAGACCGACCTGGACGAACTGTCCGACGAACTGGGCGAGGATTTCGGCGAACGCGAGGGTTTCCACACCGTCGCCGGCCTGGTGCTGCATGAACTGTCGCGCGTGCCGCAGGAGGGTGAGGTGCTGCAACTGGGCCGGTTCGAGGTCGAGGTGATCGACATGGACGACCGTCGCATCGACAAGCTGTTGTTCCGCGCCGTCATCACGCCGGAAGACGAAGCGGCCGCCCGCGCCGCCGCCGCCGGAAACTGACGCAGCGCCCTTGAAAACCCCGGCCCGGTCGGGCATACGCGCCGGTCTGGCGATGGCTGCGAAGGCAGCCGCTCGTCTAGGAGTTTAGCTCAGCTGGTAGAGCACCGGTCTCCAAAACCGGGGGTCGTGGGTTCGAGTCCCCCAACTCCTGCCATTTCCCCCTGTCGCCGCCGGATGGGACACCCCATCTGCGGCGGCAGGATCAATTGTGCGAAGAGACGCTGAATGGCCAAGGCCAAGTCAAAGACCGGCCGCCGGAACCCCGGCGCCGCCCCCGCAGCGGCGGGCGCCCAGACCGTGACGGTCGACGCCCCCGCGCCGGCCAAGCCGCGCGTGTCGCCCGCCCAGTTCTTCAGCCAGGTGCGCGCCGAGGGCCGCAAGATCGTGTGGCCCAGCCGCAAGGAGACCTGGATCACCTCGGTGATGGTGCTGATCATGGTGCTGCTGGCCGCCGCCTTCTTCTGGATTGTCGACAGCCTGTTGGGCATCGCCTTCCGCTACATCGTCGCCTTCGGCTCGTAAGGAACCCGCTCATGACCGATGCAGCGCCCGCGCCGGCCTCCAACCCCCGCCACAAGTGGTACATCGTCCACGCCTATTCGAACTTTGAAAAGAAGGTCGCCGAGCAACTGCGCATGCAGGCCAAGCAGCAGGGGCTGGAGGACAATTTCTCCGAGATCCTGGTGCCGACCGAGGACGTCGTCGAGATCCGTCGCGGCCGCAAGGTGAACTCGGAACGCAAATTCTTCCCCGGCTATGTGCTGGTGAAGATGGAGCTGACCGACGACGCCTATCACCTGGTCAAGAACACGCCGAAAGTCACCGGCTTCCTGGGCGCGGCGGGCGGCACCAAGCCTCTGCCGGTCTCGGAGCGTGAGGTCCAGAACATCATCGGCGCCGTGGAAGAGGGCGTCGAGCGTCCCAAGCCCACCATCCGCTTCGACATCGGCGAGACCGTCAAGGTCATCGACGGCCCGTTCGCCAGCTTCGACGGCCAGGTCGAGAGCGTCGACGAGGACAACGCCCGCCTGCGCGTGGCCGTGTCCATCTTCGGCCGCCCGACCCCGGTGGATCTGGAATACGGCCAGGTGGAGAAGGTCGCGGCGTAAGCGCTGCGGCAAGATCGCTTCGCGACGGCGGCCCTTGGGCCGCCGTTTGCTTTCGCGGGGACGCTCTGATACACGCGCGCCTTCGCGTCGCTCGGCCCGCCGGACGGGGCGTAAATCCGTGGGAGGCAGCCATGCCCCGACCACGGCTCATCCGTGGGGATTAACTTCCCCGCTTCATAGGAGAGACCAATGGCCAAGAAGATTCTCGGCTACATCAAGCTGCAGGTGCCCGCCGGCTCCGCGACGCCGTCGCCGCCGATCGGCCCGGCCCTGGGTCAGCGCGGCGTCAACATCATGGGCTTCTGCAAGGAGTTCAACGCGCGCACCGAGAAGGAAGGCAAGGGCACGCCCCTGCCGACCGTCATCACCGTCTACCAGGACAAGTCGTTCACCTTCATCACCAAGACGCCGCCGGCGACCTGGTACCTGAAACAGGCCGCCGGTCTGAAGTCGGGCGCCAAGGCCACGGGCCGCGAGACCGTCGGCAAGATCAAGCGCAGCCAACTGCGTGAAATCGCCGAGAAGAAGATGAAGGATCTCAACGCCAACGACCTCGACGCCGCGTCGAAGATCATCGAAGGCTCGGCCCGCGCGATGGGCCTGAACGTGGTGGAGGGCTAAGATCATGGCCAAGCAAGCCAAACGCATCCAAGCCTGGACCGGCGACCGCGACGCCCTGATGCCGTTCGCCGACGCCATCAAGGCCGTCAAGGACAACGCCAAGGCCAAGTTCGATGAGTCGATCGAAATCGCCGTCAACCTGGGCGTCGACCCGCGTCACGCCGACCAACAGGTCCGCGGCGTGGTCAACCTGCCGTCGGGCACGGGCCGCGACGTCCGCGTCGCCGTCTTCGCCAAGGACGCCAAGGCCGACGAGGCCCGCGCGGCCGGCGCCGAATACGTCGGCGCCGAGGATCTGTACGAACAGATCAACGGCGGCCTGATGGACTTCGACCGCGTCATCGCCAGCCCCGACATGATGGCCCTGGTCGGCCGTCTGGGTAAGGTGCTGGGTCCGCGCGGCCTGATGCCGAACCCCAAGGTCGGCACCGTGACCCCGAACGTCGGCCAGGCCGTCAAGGACGCCAAGGGCGGCGCCGTCGAGTTCCGCGTCGAAAAGGCCGGCATCGCCCACGGCGGCATCGGCAAGGCCTCCTTCACCCAGGAAGCCTTGGAAGCCAACGTCAAGGCCTACGTCGACGCCCTGGTGAAAGCCAAGCCGTCGGGCGCCAAGGGCACCTATGTGAAGCGCATCAGCCTGTCGTCGACGATGGGGCCGGGCTTCAAGGTCGACCCGGCCTCGCTGGGCGCTTGATGTTGGGCCGCGGTCAGAAGGCTCCGCCTTCTCGACCCGACGCGGCCTGACGCCCTCAAGCAGCGAGCGTCCGCGACGCGAGCGGTAGGACGAAAGCCCGCCCTCAAGCAGCGAGACGCCGCGCGTCGAGCGGTAGGGCAAGAAAAAGAAGGGGCGGCGGTCTTCGGATCGCCGCCCTTTTTCGTGTCGGACGAACCCTCCGTCGCCTGACGGGTTGACGGGACTCGCGGAAGCGTGGACGGACGGCCTGTCCAAGGATTCCGCCGGAGGCGACCCCATGCTCAGATGGTTCCAGGCGCTGTTGCCGCGCGAGGACAATTTCTTTCGTCTGTTCGACGCCCACGCCCAGACCCTGGTGAAGGGCGCCGACGCCCTGCGTCGCATGCTGGACGGCGGGACCGAGACGGATCATTGGCGCCAGGCCATCATCGATCATGAGCACGAGGCCGACGACGTCGCGCGCGAGGTGCTGTTCGCCGTGCGCCGCAGCTTCATCACCCCGTTCGACCGTTCGGACATTCGCGGCCTGACCAACTCGCTGGACGACGCCATCGACCAGATGCAGAAGACGGCCAAGGTGGTGGGTCTGTACGAACAGACCGCCTTCGCGCCCAAGATGCGCGAACTGGGCGATGTGGCTGTGGAGTGCGCGGCCCTGACGGCCGAGGCGGTGTCCCTGTTGCCGGACATGCGCAAGAACCATGACCGCCTGAACGCGCTGACCGAACAGGTCGCGCGCCTGGAGAGCCACAGCGACGCCCTGTACGACGAGGGCATGAAGGCGCTGTTCCTGCTGCATCGCGGCGGACAGGCGCTGGACTTCGTCATCGGGGCCGAGATCTATGATCACCTGGAAAAGGTGGTCGACCGGTTCGAGGACGTGGCCAACCGCATCAACGGCGTCCTGGTCGAGCATCTGTAGGGCGTCATGGACCACGCCCTGTTGATCCTGTGGTTCCTGATCGGCGTCGCCCTGCTGTTCGACTTCCTGAACGGCCTGCACGACGCCGCCAACTCGATCGCCACCATCGTCGCCACGCGGGTTCTGCCGCCGATCTACGCCGTGGGCTGGGCGGCCTTCTTCAACTTCATCGCCTTCCTGTTCTTCGGCCTGCACGTGGCCGACACCATCGGGCGTGGGATCATCGATCCGGGCGTCATCACGGACCAGGTGATCTTCGGCGCCCTGATGGGGGCCATCAGTTGGAACGTCATCACCTGGCTGTGGGGCATACCGTCCTCCAGTTCGCACGCACTCGTCGGCGGCCTGCTGGGCGCGGGGGTCGCCAAGGCGGGAACCGGCGCGATCGTGGTCGCCGGGGTGACCAAGACGGTGTTCGCCATCTTCCTGTCGCCGGCCGTGGGTTTCGCCCTGGCGCTGACGCTGGTGCTGATCGTGTCGTGGGCCTTCGTGAAGGCCAACCCCGGCTTCGCCGACAAGGTGTTCCGCCGTCTGCAGTTCGTCTCGGCCTCGGCCTATTCGCTGGGCCACGGCGGCAATGACGCGCAAAAGACCATGGGGATCATCGCCGTGCTGCTGTTCTCGCGCGCGCCGGCGGGGGCGGAGTTCCACGTGCCCTTCTGGGTGGTGATCACCTGCCAGGCGGCCATCGCCCTGGGCACGCTGTTCGGCGGCTGGCGCATCGTCCACACCATGGGGTCGCGGATCACGCGGCTTAGCCCGCAACAGGGCTTCTGCGCCGAGACGGGCGGGGCCATCACCCTGTTCCTGGCCACGGGCCTGGGCATTCCGGTTTCGACCACCCACACCATCACCGGGGCCATCGTCGGCGTGGGCGCGGCGCGTCGGGCCTCTGCTGTGCGTTGGGGCGTGGCGCGGCGGATCGTGACGGCCTGGTTCGTGACCATGCCCGCCTCGGCGGCCATCGCCGCCGTCTTCTTCTGGCTGGGCGGGACCTTCCTGACGTGAGCGGCGCCACGCCGTCTTCGCGGGCAGAGCGCCATCAGGTCGCGGCCTTGTGCTGGCGGGCGGGGCAGGGCGGGGGGGTCGAGATCCTGCTGGTCACCTCGCGCGACACCGGCCGCTGGGTCACGCCCAAGGGCGGCCGGATGCCCGGCCTGACCGACGCCCAGGCGGCGGCCCAGGAAGCGCTGGAAGAGGCGGGCGTCGAGGGCGTGGTCCAAGAAGCGCCCATCGGCGAGTTTCAATATCTGAAGCGGCTGAAACGCCGCGCGCCGCGTCCGACCCAGGTGAGCGTCTTCGCGCTGCGGGTCACGCGGGAACTGGCCGATTGGAAAGAGGCCGCCCAGCGGACTCGTCGTTGGTTCACGGCCGCCGACGCCGCCGCATCGGTCGATGAGGCCGAGCTGGGCGCGGTGATCCTGGAATTCAGACCGGCGACATAGCCGCCCGTTGATTTTTCGGCGCGACGCCTGTATGAGCGCCGCTTCTCCGCCATGGCCCTGTGTCGTGGCGGTCCTGTCCGAGAACTTCGGGGCGTGGGGGCCACCCATGCCGTAACTGTCAGAAAGCCTTCTGACGCCGTGGGGAGATGGGGATGCAATGGACGCCAGTCGGTCCCGCAACCGGGACGGATCGGGTTCGCGCTTCCTTCGGACAATACGACCGGTTCGACGCCTCGCAGCGATGCGAGGCCTGAGCCAATCCGTCGTCGGGAATGACCCCGGCGGCGAATGCCAAGACTGGAGACCGCAATGGACCGCGCACAAAAGGCCGAGTCGATCGAGACGCTGAAGGGCGTCTTCGCCGACGCCGGCGCCGTGGTCGTGACCCACAACCTGGGTCTGACCGTTGCGGAAATGGAAGACCTGCGTATCCGCCTTCGTAAAGAAGGTGGCGCGTTCAAGGTGGTCAAGAACCGCCTGGCGCTGAAGGCGCTCGACGCCGACGAGGGCAGCGAATACCACCCCCTGTTCAAGGGTCCGGTGGGCATCGCCTACGCTCCCGATCCGGTGACGGCCGCCAAGGTCACCGCTGAATTCGCCAAGGGCAACGACAAGTTCGTCGTCCAGGGCGGCTTCATGGGTGAGAAGGTGCTGGACGCCAAGGGTGTCGAAACCCTGTCCAAGCTGCCGTCTCTGGACCAGATCCGCGCCACGCTGCTGGGTCTGCTCAACGCCCCCGCGACCAAGGTCGCCGGCGTGGTTCAGGCCCCGGCTTCCCAACTGGCTCGGGTGTTCAGCGCCTACGCCGCCAAGGACGCCGCCTAAGCGACCGCTTCCATCTCTGCATAATCTCTACTGAAACCAATCCTCCGAAGGAAAACGAACAATGGCCGACCTGTCCAAGATCGTAGAAGACCTGTCCAAGCTGACCGTCCTCGAAGCCGCCGAACTGTCCAAGCTGCTGGAAGAAAAGTGGGGCGTCAGCGCCGCTGCTCCGGTCGCCATGGCCATGCCGGCCGGTGGCGGCGCCGCTGCTCCGGCTGAAGCCGCTGAAGAGCAAACCGAGTTCACCGTCGTCCTGGTCGACGGCGGCGACAAGAAGATCAACGTCATCAAGGAAGTCCGCGGCGTCCGTTCGGACCTGGGCCTGAAGGAAGCCAAGGACCTGGTCGAAGGCGCTCCGCAGAACGTCGTCGAGAACGTCTCGAAGCAGACCGCCGAAGAGCTGAAGAAGAAGCTGGAAGAAGCCGGCGCCAAGGTCCAGATCAAGTAATCTGCCTTACGCCAGCCTCACGGCTGACGATCGACGGGCCGGGGAGCGATCCCCGGCCCGTTTTTCTTTGGTTGCATGCTTGTTGGGTGTCGGCGTCCCCGGTCCACCGCCTCCCCGGCGAATGCCGGGGTCCAGACCCAGGCTTGATCTCTGGAACCAAGGCCAAGTTAGCGTTGGCGAGCGACGCAGACTCTCCATCTGGACCCCGGCATTCGCCGGGGGAACGGAGAGGCTCCAAACGTTGACGCCTAGCGGAAACTCAGTGCGTTTCTTTGGGGGAGCGGCCGGGTGCCTCAGGCGGCGGGCGTCACGTCCAGCAGTTCGACGGTGAAGATCAGCGCCGAGTTCGCCGGGATGTCACCGCCCACACGGCGCGCGCCATAGGCCAGGTTTGCAGGAATGGCGAACTCATAGGTCTCGCCGACGCGCATCAGGGCCACGCCCTCGGTCCAGCCGCGAATGACGCGGTTCAGCGGGAATTCGGCCGGTTCGCCGCGCTTGTACGAGCTGTCGAACTCGACCCCGTCGATGCGCACGCCGCGATAGTGGACCTTGACCGTATCGGTCGCCTTGGGCTGGGCGCCCTCGGCATGCGCCTTGCCGACGCGGCGGTATTGCAGACCGCTGGCGGTGGTGGTCCAGCCGCGGCGTTGGCCGTTCCACGCCAGATAGGCGGCCTGGCCGGCGTCCCAGTTCTCTTGCGTCGCGGGACCGGCCGGTGCGAGCGGCGCGGCGGGGGCGGTGGCGCAGGCGGAAACCACGAGGGCGGCGAGGGCGGGGGCGATCAGCTTGTTCATACGGCGACGCTAGCACCCCGCCGCGCAGTCAGGAACAGGGCTTGGGCGGGGCGAAGGCTCAGGCCATGATCGTCCAGCAGCGCGCGTCGCCGGTGATTAAGAAATCCGCCGTCGAGGCCTTTATTTCGTCCTAAAAGCGAGTATATCAGCGCGTTCCGCATCACTCCGTACGAGTCGCGCGCGAAAGCGTCGAGGCCTGGTCCGTCGCCCTCCGACCGGTGCGAAGACGCGCTCCTGCCCAAGGGAGCCTTACATTTCAGGCGTCCTGGCCCGGATCGGGCCGAGGGTGGACGCCGAAACCTTGAACGCCGCGGACGCCGGAATGGCGCGCCGTGGCCGCTGCATTGAACGCGGGTCCTCCCCCAGGCCCGCCGATTGGGAAAACAGAATGGCCAAGTCCATCGACGGTCTCGCCCTCGCGGCTCAGATCGCCTCCGCCACGTCGTTCACCGGCAAGAAGCGTATCCGCAAATCCTTCGGGCGCATCCCCGAAGCCGTGCAGATGCCGAACCTGATCGAGGTTCAGCGCGCGTCTTACGAGCAGTTCCTGCAACGCGACTGGCGTTCGGGTCCGCGCAAGGACCAGGGCATCGAGGCCGTCTTCAAGTCCGTCTTCCCGATCAAGGACTTCAACGAGCGCGCCGTCCTGGAATATGTGACGTACGAGTTCGAGGACCCGAAATACGACGTCGAGGAGTGCATCCAGCGCGACATGACCTTCGCCGCGCCGCTGAAGGTCAAGCTGCGCCTGATCGTGTTCGAGGCGGACGAAGAAACCGGCGCCCGCTCGGTCAAGGACATCAAGGAGCAGGACGTCTACATGGGCGACATCCCGCTCATGACGGACAAGGGCACCTTCATCGTCAACGGCACCGAGCGCGTGATCGTGTCGCAGATGCACCGTTCGCCGGGCGTCTTCTTCGACCACGACAAGGGCAAGACCCATGCCTCGGGCAAGCTGCTGTTCGCCGCCCGCGTGATCCCGTACCGCGGCTCGTGGCTGGACTTCGAGTTCGACGCCAAGGACATCGTCTATGTCCGCATCGACCGCCGTCGCAAGCTGCCGGCCACCACCTTCCTCTATGCCCTGGGCATGGACGGCGAGGAGATCCTGCGCACCTTCTATGAAACCGTGCCGTACGAGATGCGCACCAAGAAGGGCGAGAGCGGCTGGGTCACCCCGTACAAGCCCGAGCGCTGGCGCGGCGTGAAGCCGGAGTTCGACCTGATCGACGCCGACACCGGCGAGGTCGTCGCCCCGGCCGGAACCAAGATCAGCGCCCGCCAGGCCAAGAAGCTGGGCGACACGGTCAAGTCGCTGTCGCTGTCGGCCGACGCCCTGATCGGCAAATATCTGGCCAATGACGCCGTCAACATGCAGACCGGCGAAATCTACGCCGAGGCCGGCGACGAACTGGACCAGGCCACGATCAACCTGTTGGTCGAGAACGGCTTCACCACCATCGACGTGCTGGACATCGACCACGTCACGGTCGGCGCCTACATGCGCAACACCCTGCGCATCGACAAGTCGACCAACCGCGAGGACGCGCTGTTCGACATCTATCGCGTCATGCGTCCGGGCGAGCCGCCGACCCCGGAAGCGGCCGAGGCCATGTTCAACAGCCTGTTCTTCGATTCGGAACGCTACGACCTGTCGTCGGTGGGCCGCGTGAAGATGAACATGCGTCTGGAAAGCCCCGAGGTCTCGGACGAGATCCGCGTGCTGCGCAAGGAAGACGTGTTGAAGGTGTTGCAGATCCTGGTCGGCCTGAAGGACGGCCGCGGCGAGATCGACGACATCGACAACCTGGGCAACCGCCGGGTCCGCTCGGTCGGCGAACTGCTGGAGAACCAGTACCGCGTCGGCCTGCTGCGCATGGAGCGCGCCATCAAGGAGCGCATGTCCAGCGTCGACATCGACACGGTCATGCCGCACGACCTGATCAACGCCAAACCGGCCGCGGCCGCGGTGCGTGAATTCTTCGGCAGCTCGCAACTGTCGCAGTTCATGGACCAGACCAATCCGCTGTCCGAGATCACCCACAAGCGCCGCCTGTCGGCCCTTGGACCGGGCGGTCTGACGCGCGAGCGCGCGGGCTTCGAGGTGCGCGACGTGCACCCGACCCACTATGGCCGCATCTGCCCGATCGAGACGCCGGAAGGCCCGAACATCGGCCTGATCAACTCGCTGGCCACCCACGCCCGCGTGAACAAATACGGCTTCATCGAAAGCCCGTACCGTCGCGTGAAGGACGGCAAGGCCACCGACGACGTCGTCTACATCTCGGCCATGGAGGAGGCGAAATACGTCATCGCCCAGGCCAACATCGAGCTGAAGGCGGGCGAGATCGTCGAGGATCTGGTCCCCGGCCGGATCAACGGGGAATCGCAGCTCCTGAACAAGGACGCGGTCGACATGATGGACGTGTCGCCGAAACAGGTCGTTTCGGTCGCCGCCGCCCTGATCCCGTTCCTGGAAAACGACGACGCCAACCGCGCCCTGATGGGCGCCAACATGCAACGCCAGGCCGTGCCGCTGGTCCAGACCGATGCGCCGCTGGTCGGCACCGGCATGGAGAGCGTGGTGGCCGTGGACTCGGGCGCCGTGGTCGTGGCCCGTCGTGACGGCGTCGTCGAACAGATCGACGGCACCCGCATCGTCGTGCGCGCCACCGGCGACGTGGACGCCGGCCGTTCGGGCGTCGACATCTATCGCCTGTCGAAATTCCAGCGTTCCAACCAGTCGACCTGCATCAACCAGCGCCCGATCGTGCGCGTGGGCGATGAGGTGATGGCCGGCGACGTCATCGCCGACGGCCCGTCGACGGACCTGGGCGAACTGGCCCTGGGCCGCAACGCCCTGGTCGCCTTCATGCCGTGGAACGGCTACAACTTTGAAGACTCGATCCTGATCTCCGAGCGCATCGTGCGCGACGACGTCTTCACCTCGATCCACATCGAGGAATTCGAGGTCATGGCCCGCGACACCAAGCTGGGACCGGAAGAGATCACTCGCGACATCCCGAACGTCGGCGAGGAGGCCCTGCGTAACCTCGACGAAGCGGGCATCGTGGCGATCGGCGCCGAGGTTCAGCCGGGCGACATTCTGTGCGGCAAGGTCACGCCGAAAGGCGAAAGCCCGATGACGCCGGAAGAGAAGCTGCTGCGCGCCATCTTCGGCGAGA
>NZ_DAINBO010000057.1:0-10796 GCF_036732845.1 Brevundimonas sp.
TGATCGGCGACGGGGCCACCGCCTTGCAGAACATCACCATGATCGGCGACGACTTCGCCTTCGATCCCGGCGTCGGCGTCTGCGGCAAGGCGGGCCAGGGCGTGCCGGTCGGCATCGGCCAGCCGTCCTTGAAGATCGGCGGCCTGACGGTCGGCGGCACCGCCGTCTAGGGCACGGCCTTCCAGGCCGGGCCGACGATCTCGAACCCGGCGGCGTCCAGCCGGTCCAGCACCCCGCCCGATTCGGCCAGCAGTCGCAGCGGCGCGACCGCCAGGGTCACGCCCGTCTCGTTCAGCGCCCCGTCGATGGCTTCGACCCACAGGCCGTTCAACTGCGGCCCGATGGACGGATCGCCATAGGGCCAGCACTGGAACAGCGCCCGATCCAGCGGCGAGGCCACCACCTCGGCCACGCGCCAGCGCCGCCAGGCCTCGGCCCGCGCACGGAAACCGTCGGGTCCCGCCTCGGCCGCCTCGATGGAGGCGCGGATGCAGGGGGCATAGGCCTCGGGCGGCTGGGCGATCAGCGATTCGATGATCTCGTCGCCGCGCACGAAGCCGACCGAGCGCACGGGAATGCGGGCCTTGCGCGCCGCGCGCCGCACCGCGTCGCCCGCCAACCGATCGCCGCGCCGATAGCCCGCGCGATCCTTCAACAGGTCGAAACTCAGCATGACGGGGCTTCTGCGCCGCCAGGTCTCGTTGCGTTCGTCGGCCATGACGGCTTCCAGCCGCGCATTCCAGTCCGCGCCCAGATAGTCGGCGTGATCGACGCCCTGGGGCAATGTGCCGATCGTGCGGATGCGCCAGATCAGGCGCAGGAAATCGCTGCCCGAAACGCGACCGGCCGGCGGCGTCATCACCCGCTGCACACGAGCCGTCGCCGCCTCCAGGGCGTCGGGCCGCCAGTCCAGATCGTCGGGCGTCCCGTTCAGGTCGCCGACCAGGATCAGGGTCGCATCGCCGCGCGTGATCTCCCACATCGGCGCGCCCGACCGCCGCGCCGCGACGATGACGTCCTCGACCGCATCGGTGGAAAGCGAGGGATCGGCGTCCGGCGTCTGCGCACGGGCGCCGACGGACCCGAACATCATCACTCCAAGCAACGCCAGGATCAATATCGGCCCAGATGCCGTCTGTTTCAGTGTTTTCATACTCAGCAACAAGGTGTGGAATGTGGCCGTATATTGACTAGGTCGTCATCGTTGTTGCGGATCGTTCCATGCCTGTCCGAAATTTAATCCACCTGTCACAGATGTAACGGGACTTGCCCCCTGCATTGCCGCCTTCTGAGGCGGAGAAGGGGAGACCAATGAGTAGAAAAGCCGCCGTCGCCGCCGCCGCACTGACCTTCGCCATCACTGGCGCGGCCCAGGCCCAGACATCGCCCGCCTCCGCCCCCGCGCCCACCGAAGCCCCCGGCCAGCGCGGCGTCCTGGTCTTCACGCCCGACTTCTTCGCCGACCAGCGGCCGAATACGGCCCTGGACATGGTCAACCGCGTGCCCGGCTTCAGCAGCAGCGACGGCGACGGCAGCCGCGGCTTCGAGGGCGCGGTGGGCAACATCCTGATCAACGGCGCGCGTCCGGCGTCCAAGAACGACACCGGCTCGTCGGTCCTGTCGCGCACCCTGGCGTCCCAGGTCGAGCGCATCGAGCTGATTCGCGGCGGCGCCCCGGGCATCGACATGCAGGGCTTCTCCGAGGTGGTGAACGTCGTCACCAAGCGCGAAGACACCCGCCAATCGGTCCTGACCCTGACCGACAGTCTGTTCAACGGCGGACCCGACGTCTTCGGCGCCAGCTATCAGTTCACGGCCCGCAGCGGCGAACGCACCTGGGGCTTCGTCGTCAGCGACAACATCAGCACCAGCGACGGCAACGGCGTCGGCCGGGTGATGCGCGTCGGGCCGGACGGAGCCGTGCTGCGCGACGAGGCCCTGCGCACCGAGGCCTATGGCGGCGGATACGGCCTGCGCGGCAACTATGGTTCGCCCTTCATGGGCGGCAAGATCGACCTGACCGCCCGCATCGGCACGTCGGACTGGCAGGAGGCGACGGTTCAGACCTCGCCCACCGTTCTGCGCGACAGCGAGAATTCCAACGAGGCCCTGAGCGGCGAACTGGGCGTCGTCTTCACCCGGCCTCTGGCGGACAAGCTGGCGCTGGAGACCCGCTTCATCCACACCGCCACCGACTTCGAGAACCGTGCGACGGCCAACGGCTTCGTCGGCGCGGTCGTCAGCGACGATCTGGCGTTCGAATCGACCGGCCTGGAGTCCGAGACGATTCTGCGCGGCCTGCTGCGCTGGGAGCGGTCGCCGTCGGTGACGTTGGAGGGCGGCGGCGAGGTCGCCTACAACCTGCTGGACACCGAACAGGCCTTCACCGTCAACGGAACCAATGTGCCCCTGCCCTCGGCCACCGTGAAGGTCGAGGAGACGCGCGGCGAGGCGTTCGGCCGGGGGTCTTGGCGCATCCGCCCGAACCTGACCCTGGAAGGCGGGCTGCGGCTGGAGGCCTCGACCATCAGCCAGTCGGGCGACGCCAGCCAGGAACGCAGCTTCTTCTTCGCCAAGCCGCGCTTCCAGGCCACCTGGACGCCGCTCCCCGGCCATCAACTGCGCCTGCGCGTCGAGCGCGAGGTCGGCCAGCTCGATTTCGGCGACTTCGCCGCCTCGGCCGAACTGGACAGCGACACCCTGTTCGGCGGCAACGTCGATCTGGAGCCGGAGTCGCGCTGGATCGGAGAGGTCATCTATGAGCGCCGCTTCTGGGGCGACGGCGTGGTCAGCCTGGGCTATCGCCGCGACGCGGTCAGCGACTACATCGACGTCATCCCGCTGCGGAACGGCCTGTCGGCGGTCGGCAACATCGGCGACGGCTGGTTCGAGCAGATTTCGCTGAACGTCGTCCTGCCCATGGACCGGTTCGGCTTCAGCGGCGGACGCTTCTCCTTCCGCAACAACTGGATCGACACCGAGGTCACCGACCCGACGACCGGTGAAAAGCGCAGCGTCTCGCGCCTGCGGGAAAGCCAGCCCGCCTTCAGCGTCAGCCAGGACATCGCCTCCTGGAAGATCCAATGGGGCGTCACCACCCTGACCCGCCTGGGCCAGAACACCTACAATCCCGACTTCACCAGCCGCTGGCGCGCCGGCAGCGACTATCTGCAAGCCCATGTCGAGTACAAGCCGACCCCGACCCTGTCGGTGCGGGTCCAACTGGCCGATTGGGACGATTTCGTCTTCGTGCGCACAGCCTACGCCAACCGGACGACGCGCCCCGTGGCCTATACCGAGACCCGCGTGGTGAACCCTCGGACCTATTGGACCATCCAGGTGCGCAAGACCTTCTGACCGAAGAAGGCCGCATACCTGTCAGCAATTTAATCCACCTTTCCCCGTTGTAACTGGAGCCTCCCTCAGACCGCCCGCAAGGCTGACCGCAGGGAGGATCATCATCATGCGCAAGGCCTTGTGGCTGTGCGGCGCCGCCGCCGTTTTCGTCGCGACACCGACTCTGGCCCAGACCTTGGTCCAGCCCTTGGCCCAGACCGCGCCCGTCCCCGCGACGGTGGGCGATGCGGCCCAGCAGGGCGTGCTGGTGTTCGACACCGCCTTCTTCGCCGAGTCCCGGCCCGACACCGTGTTGGACATGCTGTCGCGCCTGCCGGGCTTCAATCTGGAGTCCGGCGACAACGACACGCGCGGCTACGCCGGGGCGGGCGGCAACGTCCTAGTCGACGGCCAGCGTCCGGCCATCAAGTCCGAAAGCCTGGATCAGTATCTGCGCCGCATCTCGGCCGCCTCGGTCGAGCGCATCGAGCTGATCCGCGGCGGCGCGCCCGGCATCGACATGCAGGGACGGTCGGTCATCGCCAACATCATCGTGCGCCGCACGATCACGACCCAACGGGTGATCGAGTTCAATCCCTATCTCTATCCCGACGGCTATATCGGCCCGCTGATCCGCGCCTCCTATTCGCGGCGCGAGGGCCAGTCGCAGGAAGAGATCGCCTTCAGCGCCACCTCGGACCAGCGCATCGACCTGGCCGGAGACGGCTATCGCCGCCGCTATGACGCCAACGGCAATCTGATCCAGGACGCGCGGCTGGACCTGCATGACCTGTTCCGCAACGTGAACCTGGCCGGGGCCGTCCAGCGGCCGGTCCACGGCGGCCTGCTGCGGGTCAACGGCCTGCTCAACTACGACATGAGCCGCTTCGGCCAGACGCTGAGCGTCGTGGCGGGCGCGGGCCAGAACGAGCGCAGCCGACAGGAATTCGAGGGCGTCAACGGCGAGGTCGGCCTGCGCTGGACCCGCCCCCTGAGCGATCGCACCGAGCTGGAGTTCACCGGCCTGCAACGCCTGTCCAAGGGAGATTTCGCCGCCCCCTTCACGCGTGGCGGCTTCAACTCGGTCTTCACCTCGAACGACACGGCGGGCGAAAGCATCGCGCGCGGTCTGACCCGTTTCCGGCCCAACGACCGCTGGGCCTTCGAGGGCGGCGGCGAGATCGCCTACAACTTCCTGGACGGGGACACGACCTATGCCGAAAACGGCGTGGCCATCGCCCTGCCCTCGGCCGCCGTCAAGGTCGAGGAGCTGCGCGGCGAGGTCTTCGGCCAGGTGACCTGGCGGCCCAGCCCGCGCCTGACCCTGGAGGGCGGGCTGCGCATCGAGGTGTCCGAGATCAGCCAGTCGGGCGACATCGACCGCTCCAAATCCTTCACCTATCCCAAGCCGCGTCTGCAACTGACCTGGACGCCCGTCGCCGGTCATCAGTTGCGCCTGCGTTACGAGCGCGAGGTCGGACAGTTGGATTTCGGCGACTTCGTCGCCTCGTCCGAGGTCACCCTGGGCCAGGTGACGGCCGGCAACCCGGACCTGGTCCCCTATCAGACCGACATCGTCGAGGCGGTCTATGAACGCCGCTTCTGGGGCGAGGCGGTGTTGCAGTTGCAGGCGTCGCACACCCAGGTGCGCGACTTCATCGGCGTCATCCCGCTGGTCGGCGGCTTCGACGCGGTGGGCAATATCGGCGACGGGTCCCAAGACCTGTTCCAGGCCCGCCTGACCCTGCCGCTGGATCGGCTGGGCGTCGCCAACGCCCGTTTCCAGGCGCGCGGCACCTGGACCCGTTCGCGGATCACCGATCCCCTGACGGGCCAAGAGGTCGACTTCCCCGGCAGCGACGGCTTCGGTTGCGGCGTCAACTTCAACCACGATCTGGACGGCGGCCGCTGGAGCTACGGCTTCGACCACGGCTGTGACATCGACGCCGGCTACAACTATCGGACCCGCGAGCTGCGCTATAACCACAGCACGCCGTTCGTCACCCTGTACGGCCAGTGGAAACCCGCCGACGACCTGACCGTGCGGCTGGAGATCGGCAACGCCGGGGTGCGCGAACTGAGCCGCGACCGCTGGGTCCATTCCGGCCCGCGCAACACCGCGCCCTTGGCCTTTTACGAGCAGCAGCAGACCAGCGCCTATCCCTGGTTCTTCCTACAGTTCCGCAAGACGCTGTAGGTAGGCCCCGCGCCGCGCGTCTCCCCCTTCACACCCGTCATCCTCGGGCTTGACCCGAGGATCAGAGGCTGCGGCGCGCTCGGCGATGAGGGTTTGGCATGGGCGTCACAACGGCGACCCCCAGTGCGCTGACGGTCTGATCCTCGGATCAAGTCCGAGGATGGCGGCGAGTGGGATAAGGCGACGTCCGAACTCGCGCATAGCAGCGCCCTCAAGCAGCGAGGCTCCGCGAGCCGAGCGCTAGGGCAAGAAACACACCCCGCCCTCAAGCAGCGAGCCGCCGCGCGGCGAGCGTTAGCGCGCAAAAAAGAGCGGCGCCTCGATCGAGACGCCGCCCTCTTCAGTTCAGACCTCTAGAGCGGTCAGTGGTTCGAGGCGTCGTTGGCCCCGTGCGACCAGCCCTTGATCAGGAAGCTGACCAGGATGAAGGCCACGCCGATGCCGACGCCCCACCAGCCCAGCTTCGAGAAGCCGTCCAGCGAGGTCGCCAGGGCGCCCTGCGGGTCCAGGACCTGACCACCCACCGTCTCGGTGCCCATCAGGCCGGCGATCTTGCCGCCGACGAACTGGGCGATGGATGAGGCCAGGAACCAGACGGCCATCATGAAGCTGACCACCGAAGGCAGCGACAGCTTGGTGATCTCCGACAGGCCCACGGGCGACAGGAACAGCTCGCCGGTGGTGTGCAGCAGATACAGCATGGCCAGGATCATTAGCGGCATCTGGAAGGCCGGGCTGACCATGCCCGCGCCCGCCGCCCAGACCACGACCAGGAAGCCCAGGCCGACCTGAACCAGGCCCAGGCCGAACTTCATCGTCGGGTTCGGGTCGCGCTTGCGCGCCGCCAGCCAGGCCCACATCGCCGCGAAGATCGGGGCGAAGATCAGGATGAAGCCGGCGTTGAACGACTGCACCTGGGCGGCCGTGATGGTCGAGTTGACCCACAGTCCGGGGTTGGTGATCCCCGCCGCGGCCAGTTGGTCCGGCGTGCCGATGGTGACGCCAAGGATCTGCATCGCCTGAGAGGTGATGGTCAGGTCGACGTTGCGATCCGCGAACAGGTTCAGCGAGGTGCCGGCCTGTTCAAACAGGGTGAAGAAGACCACCGCGCCGAAGATCAGCACCAGGGCCAGCATCATGCGCTGACGCTGGACCCAGGTCTTGCAGACGAAGGCGATGATCCAGACGATCGCCGCCAGCGAGGCCAGGGTCGAGAAGCCCAGCACCGTGCCGACCAGGGCGTTGCGCTGCACCAGGAACCAGACGGCGCCGACGCCCAGAATGGCCAGGATGTAGATCAGCCATTCGCGGTTGATCGGCCCGAACACCGGGCGCTTGATCAGCTCGGGGTTGGGCGATTCGCCCTTGCCTTCCAGCAGGGGCTTGCCCAGCACGAAGACGACCCAGCCCAGGGCCATGCCGACCCCGGCCAGGCCGAAGCCGGCCCACCAGCCCACCGTCTGGCCCAACAGGCCGCACAGCACCGCGGCCCAGAACGAACCCAGGTTGATGCCGTAATAGTACAGGGTGAAGCCCGAATCCCGGCGCGGATCGCCCTGCGGATACAGTTGGCCGACGATCGACGAGATGTTCGGCTTCAGGAAGCCGACGCCCATGATGATCAGCGAGATGGCCAGATAGAAGACGTTGACGCCCTGGCTGTCGCGCGTCTGCTTCATCTCGTACTGGCCGGTCGGCAGGACGGCGGGCAGGGGCGAACCGGCGGGCAGGCCCTCGACGGCGATGCCGCCGCCCTCGGCCGGGCCGAAGCTGTAGTTCTGGCCGTTGACGACGATCGAGACCTCGCGGCCCGCGCCGCGGCCTTCCGAGGCGATCTCATAGGACTGGCCGGCATAGGTCAGGGTCTCGGTCGCCGGACGCCCCTCATAGGCCATCAGGCCGTGACCCGCGACCAGCAGCAGGGCGCCGAAGGCGATGGCCTTGCGCGTGCCGATGTAGCGGTCCGCCACGATGCCGCCGACCAGCGGCAGCAGATAGACCAGCGAGGTGTAGGACCCATAGGTCGAACTGGCCGTCGCGTCGTCGAACAGGAAATGCTGCGTCAGGTAGAAGATCAGGATCCCGCGCATGCCGTAGTAGGAGAACCGCTCCCACATCTCGGCGAAGAACAGGATGATCAGACCCTTGGGGTGGTTCTTCAGGATCTGCATCAGGACAGGCAGACCTGTCACGAGGGTGACGATCACCCCCAGCAAGATGACGATATTCATACGATGCCTTTTTGCGTGTGCCGGGCCTTCACGGCCAGCGAGCTGGCCAACAGCGCATCCGCCTCCCCCGACGATCGTGCGATAGGACCACCGTGGGGCGGTCATTACAAGCCGTAACCGTCAGTGATCGGCGCTTACAAAAGCCGCCGCCCCCTTGCGTCGCGGCCTCGCGTGGGACATTCGCCAACCATGCAGCGCGCGCCCATCACCACCGTCGGTCTCGATGCCGACGACACCCTTTGGCACAATGAGACGATCTTTCGTCTGACCCACGACCGGTTCGTCGACCTGCTGGACGACCACGGCGACCGCGAGACCATCGAGACGCGCCTGGCCGAGGTCGAGCGCCGCAATCTGCGGCTCTACGGCTATGGGGTGAAGGGCTTCACCCTGTCGATGATCGAGACGGCGATGGAACTGTGCGACGGCGGCGCCCCGCCCGAGGTGGTGCGCGAAATTCTGGCCGCCGGGCGCGAGATGCTGGCCCATCCGGTCGAGACCCTGCCCGGCGTCGACGAGGCTCTGGCGGCCCTGTCGGAACGCTATCGCCTGGTGCTGATCACCAAGGGCGACCTGATGGATCAGGAGCGCAAGGTCGCCGCCTCGGGCCTGGGCGAATTGTTCGCCGCCGTCGAGATCGTGTCCGAGAAGGACCGCCGCACCTATGAGGGCGTCTTCGCCCGCCACGGCACGGGCGCGGACCAGGCCGTGATGGCCGGCAACTCCATGAAGTCCGACGTCCTGCCGGCGCTGGAGGCGGGCGCCTGGGCGGTGCACATCCCCTATCACATCACCTGGGCGCACGAACTGGCCGACGCGCCCGAGGAGCACCCGCGCTACGGCGCCCTGGAATCGATCAGTGAGCTGCCGGCCTGGGTGGCGGCGATCGGCTGAACGCCGATGACATCACGCCCGCAAAGGTCCGTAAGTCTCGTGATACCGCTTCGGCCCGACGACGGGCATCAGAAGGTTTCTGACGAACGCTGGCAGACGGGCCGCCTTTGACATCTTGTCGGTCATGGACTGGACATGACGCACACGCTGGCGTCGCGCCGTTTCAAACCGACTTGCCGAGGCCCCCCAGTCGGCGTCCGCATCGAGAAGATCGCCCAGAGCGTTGGCGTCTTCCAGCGCCAGGGCGACGCCTTGCGCCCAGACGGGAGCCGTTGCGTGCGCGGCGTCTCCGATCAGGACGACGCGGTCGTTCGCCCAGGCGTCCAGACGAACCTCTTCGAGCGGCGACCAATGGACGCTGCCCGGGTGCGAAACCAGATAGTCGAGGGTGTCTGTAACCCGCTTTGGAAAGTGTTTGAAAGCCGCCGAAATTTCGACGCCGAAACGCGGATCGTCCGCCGCTTCACGGGCGGACGCTCCCCCGCTTACGCTGGCCCAGCCATAGACTTCGCCGTCGCCGACCGGGATCAACAGAAACAGTGACCGCGGCCCGGCCCAGACCGTCCAACCGTCAACGCCGGGATCCGGCGCGATGAAGCGCCAGCTCGCCCGTGACAGGACGGCCGACTGGGTCCGAGCCTCGGGAAAGGCGCAGGCCCGCGTTCGGGAGTGTATTCCGTCGGCTCCGACCAGCAATCCTCCGGCGATCGCCTGGCCGTCTTCAAGCGTGGCGATGACGGTCGCATCGGTCTGGCGGATATCCGTGACCGCGCATGACATCCGAAACAGGTCGGCGGGAAGACCTTGCCGGAGCGCAGCCAGCAAGTCGGAGCGCTTCACGCAACGCGGCCGGTGATCGAGACCCCAGAAGGCGTCTTCGTCGATCTCGAACACCAGGCGGTCCCGATGATCGCGATATTCCCTGCGCCGTGTCGGTCGGCCCATCCTGGAGATCGCGTCTCGCAGTCCCATCTGGCTCAGGGCGGCGACCGCATTGCCCGGCAGGTTGACCGCGAAACCGTCGTTGGAGAAGACATCGCGCCGCTCCAGCACGACACAAGGGATATTCGATTGGAAAAGTCGACGGCCCAGCGCCACGCCCGCCAGACCGGCTCCGACCACGATCACTTGCGACGACACGTCCGACGTCATGGTGTCTCGCCCTTGATTTCGGAACCCAACCTAGTCTCGGGGACATGGTCGTCACAAGCGCATCGGTCCGGGCGCATCGATGAGATCGCACCAACGGCCGGATAAGCGCTTGCCCCCGCCGCCCCCCGTCTTTAGACGGGCCGCTTAGCCGACAAGCCGACGGACCGCTGCGCCTCCCCGCGCCGGCCTTTGCGCGCGCCTGAGGCTGAGGACCCGCCGTGACCCACGCCGACGTCAGCCATGAAGAGCGAGACGCCATGGTGCGCGCCGCCCTGGCCGAGCATGGCGATTCCGGCGTCACCCCGCGCCACACCCTGTTCTATTTCTACGGCGACGGCGACCACGGCGATCTGAACGAGGTCGCGCGCCGGGCGGGCTTCATCACCCGCGGCGCCGACGATTCCACGATCCTCGAGACGACCATGGCGGTGGACGAGACGTCCTTCGCCCCCGTCTCGGCCATGATGCAGACCTGGGCCGCGGCCTTCCAGCTCGATTACGACGGCTGGGAGTGCGCGGTCGTGACGAATTGAGAGCCTGACGCATGCCCAAGCGCACGGACATCCAGTCCATCCTGATCATCGGCGCCGGACCCATCGTCATCGGCCAGGCCTGTGAGTTCGACTATTCCGGCGTCCAGGCCTGCAAGGCGCTGAAGGCCGAGGGTTATCGCGTCATCCTGGTGAACTCGAACCCGGCCACCATCATGACCGACCCGGAGGTGGCCGACGCCACCTATATCGAGCCAATCACGCCCGAGGCGGTCGAGAAGATCATCGCGGTCGAAAAGCCCGACGCCCTGTTGCCCACCATGGGCGGCCAGACCGCGCTGAACACCGCCCTGGCGCTTGACGCCTCGGGCGCGCTGAAGCGGCACGGGGTCGAGATGATCGGCGCCCGCGCCGAGGTCATCGACAAGGCCGAGGACCGTCAGAAATTCCGCGACGCCATGGACAAGCTGGGTCTGGAAAGCCCCCGCAGCCGCG
>NZ_DAINBO010000058.1:0-10164 GCF_036732845.1 Brevundimonas sp.
GGGTCAACTACGGCTTCGACAAGCTGCGTTTCCTGGCCCCGGTCCCGGCCGGATCACGGGTGCGCGGACGGTTCAAACTGCTGTCGGCCGAGGACAAGGGCGGGGGGCGCTGGCTGATCAAGCACGAGCTGACGATAGAGATCGACGGCGCCGACAAACCCGCCCTGATCGCCGAATGGCTGGGGATGCAGGTGACGGGGTGAACCGGCCGGTGGGTCGGAGTGCTTGATTTGGACCATTGATTGGTCCATATTTTTGAGCATGACTCATGTCCCGGTCTCTGACGCCAAGGCCCAACTGACCGACCTCGTGCGCCGCGCGGAGGCGGGCGAGGATGTGGTGCTGACACGTCACGGCAAGGACGTGGTGCGCCTGGTCGCGGTTCATATTTCCCCGGACTTGAAAGCGAGGCGGCTGGCGGGCATCCGTGCGGCCCAGGCGCTGGCGGAAGGCAAGTTTCCTCCGGGTTTCAGCGCCGCCCGTAGCCAGGACTTCCTCTACGACGAAGACGGCTTGCCCGATTGATCGCTGTCGACACCTCAGCCCTGATCGCTGTCCTGGCTAGGGAGCCGCTGGGACCGGCCTGCGAAAGTGCGCTGCTGGAAAATGAGCTGGTGATCTCGGCTGGGACTTTGACCGAAGCCCTGATCGTGGCGTCGAGCATGGATTTGCTTCCGGCCATGACCGCCTTGCTGGATAGTCTTGAACCCGAGATCGTCGATGTGACGGCCGCTTTCGCCGAACGGGCGTCAGCGGGCTATCGGCGTTGGGGCAAGGGGTTTCACCCCGCGCGCCTGAACTACGGCGACTCGTTCAGCTACGCCCTGGCGCGGATGTATGACTGTCCGCTGCTGTACGTCGGCGACGACTTCGCCAAGACCGACGTGGTCAGCGCCCTGGGCTGATCAGCCCTCGCCCAAACACCGCAGGGCCACTTCCAGGTTCCTCAGGCCGTCTTCGCCGGTCACGGCCGGGGTCTCGCCGGTGCGGATGGCGTGGGCGAAGGCCTCCAATTCCTTCTTCAGCGGCTCATTGGGCCAGCTCATCACGCCGCGGGTCGAATAGCTGCCGTCGGACTGTTGGCCGAAATATTCGGTGACCTGACGGGTCATCAGGTCGGCGACGACGAATTTGTTCTGGGTCGCGACCTGAAGCGTGCGGGTCTTGTAGGGCGTGACCCAGTTGGTGGTGATGTGGGCGATGACCCCGTTCGCCAGCCGGAACTGCAGCAGGGCGGTGTCCTCGCGGTGGCCGTGGGTGGCGGCCAGTTGCGGCTGGACTTCGACGATCTCGGAGCCGGTCAGGTGGCGGATGATGTCGATGTCGTGCACCGCCAGGTCGATGACCACGCCCACTTCGCCCATGCGCGGCGGAAAGGGACCGACGCGGGTGATCTGGATCGAGACGACCTGTTCGTCGGCGATGGCGCGCTTGACGGCGTCGACGGCCGGATTGAAGCGCTCGACCTGGCCGACCATCAGCACGCGGTCGTTGGCCTTGGCGGCGTCGATCATCCGCTGGGCGTCGGCCACGGTGGCGGCGATGGGCTTTTCGACCAGAACATGGACGCCCTTTTCCAGCAGGGCGACGGACAGGTCGGCGTGGGTGCGGTTCGGGGTCGCCACGATGGCGGCGTCCAGTCCGGCGTCGATGAAGGCCTGGGCCGTCGAGACCCCGGTCGCGCCATAGGCGGCGGCCACGCCGCCGGCCGTCACGGCGTCCATGTCGAACACGGCGGTCAGGTCGAAGTCGCGGATCTCGGAGACCACGCGCGCATGGTTGCGGCCCATGACGCCGGCGCCGGCGACGCCGATCTTCAGCGGGGGAAGGTGCTGGGTCATGCGGATCAGCCCTTGAACGACGCGACGGCGGCGATGATGCGGTCCTGGGTCGCCTCGTCCAGGTCGGCGTGCATCGGCAGGCTGATGACCGTCTTCATCAGACGTTCCGTCACCGGCAGGCCCTGAGGCCCGCGCGGATACATGTCATAGGCCGGCTGAAGGTGCAGCGGGATCGGATAATAGACCGCCGTCGGCACGCCCTGTTCGCGCAGGTGCGCCGCCAGGCCGTCGCGGTTCGGATGTTCGATCGTGTACTGCGCCCAGTTGGACACATTGCCCGCCGGCACGTCGGGCACGACGGCGACATGGGCGCGCAGGGCCTCATTGTAGCGGGCGGCGATGCGGTTGCGCCAGGCGATCTCGTCGCCGAACACCTTGAGCTTTTCGATCAGGACGGCGGCCTGGATGGTGTCCAGGCGGCTGTTCAGGCCAATGCGCATGTTCAGATATTTGGGGTCGTGCTCGAAGCTGCGGCCTTCCAGGTCACGGGCCACGGCCTTGCCGTGCACGCGGATGGAATCCATCAACTGGGCCAGATCGTCGTCATTGGTCAGCACCGCCCCGCCGTCGCCGTAGCAGCCCAGCGGTTTGGCCGGAAAGAAGCTGGTGGTGGTCACGTCGGCCCATTTCAGCGGGTGTTCGCCGTCGAGGGTGCAGCCGAAGCCCTGGGCCGAATCCGCGATCAGCTTCAGACCGTGCTTGTCGCAGATCGCCTTGATGGCCGGATAGTCGGCGGGCTGGCCGAACAGATCGACGGCGATGACCACGCGCGGGATCAGGCGGCCTTCGGCCTTGGTCGCCTCGATGGCCGCCTCCAGATGGGAGGGACTCATATTGTAGGTCCGGGCGTCCACATCGATGAACACCGGCTCGGCGTCGAACCAGGGCACGATCTCGGCCGTGGCCGCGAAGGTGAAGCTGGGCACGAAGACCGCGTCGCCGCGCCCGACGCCCCAGGCCATCAGCGGCAGGGCCAGGGCGTCGGTGCCGTTGGCGCAGCCGAGCGCGTGCTTGGCGCGGCCGAAGGCGGCCAGGTCGGTCTCGAACTGGCGCACCTGCGGTCCCATGACCCAGGCCCCGCCGGTCACGGCCTCCTGCACGGCGGCTTCGATCTTGCCGTTCAGGCGCAGGCGTTGGGCCTGTAGGTCGATGAAGGGGATCATGGAGGTCTCGTCTCGGCGCCGGTCATGGCGGAAGGGGTCAGGCGGCCTTTATCAAACGGCTCTCGGTCACGCCAAACCCGACAGGGTCACTTCCCGTTGCCGGTTGCAACAGCGGGCGTCTTGGCAAATCGCGGTCTGGACCGTAAGCCCGCATCGTGACGTCGCTTTCCGCCAGTCAGGATCGGGTGCGCGCCTGGCTGTTCGACCAGGCCCTGCCGCTGTGGGCGGCGCGGGGCGTGGCCGCCGACGGCGGTTTCCACGAGGCGCTGGATTTCGACGGACGGCCGGTTCCGAACCTGCCGCGCCGCACCCGCGTCCAGGCGCGCCAGATCTACGCCTTCGCGCAAGGGAGCGCCCTGGGCTGGGCGCCGGGCGCCGCCATCGCCCAGGCGGGACTGGACCGGATGATCGCCGCCTGCCGCCGCGACGACGGCCTGTGGCGGCTGACCACCGAAGCGGACGGCGCCCCCCTGGACGACGGCGTCGACCTGTATGACCAGGCCTTCGTCCTGTTCGCCCTGGCGGCGGCGCATCGGGTGCTGGGCGACGTGCGCGCCGCGCCCCTGGCCGCGCGCACGGTGCAGTCGATCCGGGAACGGATGACCTCGGCCCACGGCGGCTGGGACGAGGCGATCCCGCCCGCCCTGCCGCGCCGCCAGAACCCGCACATGCATCTGTTGGAGGCCATGCTGGCCTGGCGCGACATCGCCCCGGCCCCGGCCTGGGACGCCATGGCGGCCGAGAGTCTGAGCCTGTTCGATCGTGCCTTTCTGGACGCCGGAAACGGCGTGCTGGGCGAATATTTCACCGAGGACTGGGCGGTCGCGCCCGGCGAACCCGGCCGCGTCGCCGAGCCGGGCCATCATATGGAGTGGGTCTGGCTGCTGGACCGCGCGCGGGCGGCGGGCATGGGCGAACGCGACGGCCCGGCCCGCGCCCTCTACGCCACGGCGATCGAGCGCGGGCTGGACGCCCAGGGCTTCGCTATTCGCGAATTCGCCCGCGACGGCGGCGTGATCGACGGCGGCCGCCGCCTGTGGGCGCAGACCGAGGCCGTGCGCACCCATCTGTTGCTGGGCCGGGCCGACCGCGCGGCGGCCCTGACCCAGGCGGTGTTCGACACCCACCTGGCCACGGACGTTCCCGGCCTGTGGATGGACAGCTATGACGCCGACGACCGCCCGATGGACGCCCGCGTGCCCGCCTCGACCCTGTATCACCTGATGACCGCCTTCACCGCCGTGCTGGAGTCCGAGACGTGAACGCGGGCAGCGCGGGCGGGGTCGCGGCCGTCTTTCTGGACCGCGACGGGGTCCTGATCGAGGACACCGGCTATCCGCACATCGAATCCGACATGCGCATCATGCCCGGCGCGCCCGAGGCGGTGCGGCGGCTGAACGCGCTGGGCTATCTGGCGGTGATCGTCACCAATCAGTCGGGCGTGGCGCGCGGCCTGTTCACCCTGGACCAGATGCAGCGGTTCAACGACGCCCTGGTGCGCCGGTTCGCGGCCAAGGGCGCGCGCATCGCCGCCGTCTACGCCTGCCCCTATCACGCCGAGGCCAAGGTCGAGCAATACCGCCATCCCGATCACCCGGATCGCAAGCCCAACCCCGGCATGATCCTGCGCGCCATCCGCGAGCATGGCGTCGATCCGCAAAAAAGCTTCCTGATCGGCGACCAGCCCAGCGACCTGGAGGCCGCCCGCCGCGCCGGGGTTTCGGGCTTCCGTTTCGAGGGCGGCGACCTGGATCGGTTCGTGCGCGACCTGTTGGGCCACTGAGGGCGATCATCGCCCGTTGAAACCGGTCTCGCCCGGCGTCACAGTGGCGCCATGAGCAAACCCTACGCCGACCGCCGCTGGACCTCGCCCGACGGTCTGTCGCTGTACGCCCGCGACTACGCCGCCGCCGACGGCCCGGCGAAACTGCCGGTCATCGCCATCCACGGCCTGACCCGCAACAGCGCGGACTTCGAGACCATCGCCCCCCTGATCGCCCAGAGCGGCCGCCGGGTCCTGGCCGTCGACGTGCGCGGGCGCGGCCTGTCGGATCGGGCGCCCGATCCGATGACCTATCAGCCGCCCAACTACGCCAAGGACATGCTGGCGCTGATGAGCGCGGCGGGGGTCGAACGCGCGGTGTTTCTGGGCACCTCCATGGGCGGGCTGATCACCATGGCCATGGCGGCGGTCAAGTCCAAGGCCGTGGCCGCCGCCATCATCAACGACGTCGGTCCCGAGGTGGCCAAGGAGGGGTTGGCCCGCATCGCCGCCTATGCCGGACAGCCGGTGGACGTGCAGTCCTGGGCCGACGCCCGCGACTATGTGCGCCGCAATAACGAGATCGCCTTTCCCGCCCGCGGCGACGCCTTCTGGGACGCCTTCGCCCGCCGCTGTTTCCGGGTGGGGACCGAGGGCGCGCCGGTGCTGGACTATGATCCCGACATCGCCGTGCCGATCCGCGCGGCGGGGACCAAGGCCCTGGTTCCCAACCTGTGGCCCTTCTTCAACCGCCTGGCCAAGGGTCGGCCGACCCTGCTGATCCGGGGCGAGACCTCCGACCTGCTCAGCGTCGATATCGCCGCGCGGATGCAGAAGGCGGCCAGGAAGATGTGGTTCGCCGAGGTCCCCGGCGTCGGCCACGCGCCGATGCTGGACGAACCCGAGGCCAAGGCCGCGATCTTCGAATTCCTGAACCAGGCGCCCTAATGTTCCCTTCTCCCCTTGGGGGAGAAGGTGGGCGCCAGCGGCGCTCGGATGAGGGGGCTGTTTCCGCGAGTCCACCGTCAGACAGTCAGGATGATGCGGGCCTACCCCTCATCCGTCTCGCTCCGCGAGCCACCTTCTCCCCCAAGGGGAGAAGGCTGAGGTCAGGCCTTCTTGACGAACTCGGTGCGCAGGACCAGGCCGCGCACCTTTTCGACATTGGCCTCGATCTCGTCGGGATCGCCGGTCAGGCGGATGTTCTTGACCAGGGTTCCGCGCTTCAGCGTCACCCCGCCCGATCCCTTGACCTTCAGGTCCTTGATCAGGGTCACGCTGTCGCCGTCGGCCAGCAGATTGCCGTTGGAGTCCTTGGTGGGTTCGTCGGTCATCAGGCGTCCGGTATGTTGGTTTCGAGTTCGTCGAGCCAGACCTTGGCCGAGCCGTCGGACGGCGCGCGCCAGTCGCCGCGCGGGCTGAGACTGCCGCCGGTGACCACTTTGGGACCGTTGGGCAGGGCCGAGCGTTTGAACTGGCTGGTCTGGAAGAAGCGGATCAGGAATCGGCGCAGCCAGGCCTTGATCGTCTTCAGATCATAGGCGACCCGCTCGTCGTGCGGCGTCCCCTCGGGCCAGGCGCCCTTCGCGGCGTCGCCCCAGGCCTGGTGCGCCAGATAGGCGGCCTTGGACGGCGCCGAGCCGTAGCGGGTGATGTGGAACAGGAAGAAGTCGTTCAGCGCATAGGGACCGACCGTCGCCTCGGTCGACTGAATCTTACCGTCGGTCGCCGGGACCAGCTCGGGCGAGATCTCGGTGTCCAGGACGGCGCGCAGCACGGGCGCGGTCGCGGCGTCCTTCATCTCGCGCTCGGCGACCCAGCGGATCAGGTGGCGGATCAGGGTTTTGGCCACGCCGCCGTTGACGTTGTAGTGGCTCATATGGTCGCCGACGCCATAGGTGGCCCAGCCCAGGGCCAGCTCCGACAGGTCGCCGGTGCCCAGGACGAAGGCCTGGTTCTGGTTGGCCAGGCGGAACAGATAGTCGGTGCGCAGGCCCGCCTGAACGTTCTCGAAGGTGATGTCGTGCACCGGCTCGCCCTTGGCGTGGGGGTGGCCGATGTCGGCCAGCATCCGCTCGGCCGCCGGGCGGATGTCGATCTCGGCGCCGGTGACGCCCAGGGCCTTCATCAGGGACCAGGCGTTGGCCTTGGTGGCGTCCGAGGTGGCGAAGCCGGGCATCGTATAGCCGAGGATTCCCGTGCGCGGCAGGTTCAGGCGGTCGAAGGCGCGACAGGCGACCAGCAGGGCCTGGGTCGAATCCAGCCCGCCCGAGACGCCGATGACCAGGCGGCGGCTGTTCGTCGCCGTCATCCGGCGCATCAGTCCCTGGACCTGGATGTTGAAGGCCTCGTAGCAGTCGCGGTCCAGCCGCGCCGCGTCGTCGGGCACGAAGGGGAAGCGGTCGACCTCGCGCATCAGGGGACCGGCCGTCGGACCCGTGGGCGCATCCTCTTCGATGATCAGCAGCCGGCCGATGCGCTCGTCCTCGCCCGCGCGGCGCGCCTCGTCGCGGGCGCAGTCGGCGAAGGTTCCGGTGCGCAGGCGCTCTTGCCCGATCCGCTCCACATCCACGTCGGCGATGGTCAGGTGCGGCTGCATCGAAAAGCGCGGACCCTCGGCGATGCGGGCGCCCAGTTCGTGGATCGTCGCCTGCCCGTCCCAGGCCAGGTCGGTGGTCGATTCCCCCCAGCCCGAGGCGGTGAAGACATAGGCCGCCTGCGCCCGCGCCGACTGACCGGCGCTGAGCCGTTCGCGGTCGTCGGCCTTGCCGATCAGCACATTGGACGCCGACAGGTTCAACAGGATGCGCGCCCCCGCCAGGGCCTGGCGCGTCGAGGGCGGCAGGGGCGCCCAATAGTCCTCGCAGATCTCGACCCCGAAGACGAAGCCGGGCCGCCCCGCGATCTCGATGACGAAGTCGGTTCCGAACCGCGCGGCCCAGTCGTCGCCGATGCGCACCGCGCCCCTGGCCAGGCCGCCTGGGGCGAACCAGCGCTTCTCATAATATTCGCGATAATTGGGCAGATAGGTCTTGGGGATGACCGCCTGGGCGCGGCCCCCGGCCAGAACCACGGCGCAGTTGTACAGGGCGTCGCCCTGGCGGATCGGCGCCCCGACCACGGCGATCACGCCCGCCGTCTGGGCCGCGACGGCCAGGGGTTTGACGCAGGTCTCGACCTGGCTGAGCAGGGCGTCCTGCATCAACAGGTCGTCGATGGCGTAGCCGGTCAGGCTGAGTTCGGGAAAGACGACCAGGTCGCAGCCTTTCGCCCCCGCCTGTTCGATCAGGGCGACATGCTCCAGCATGTTCGCCGCCGGATCGGCGATGTGCACGACCGGGGTGGCGGCGGCCACGCGCACGAAACCCTGGTTCTTGGGCGCGTGAAAGGGTTCGGTCCTGGCCATTCGGTCTCCGCTCGTCCCGGCGAAGGCCGGGACCCGGTAGGCGTTTCACCCTTCGCCTTACACCAACAGGACCGGCCAGGGCGACAGCGGGCCTGGAAATCAGCCGCCGACCAGGGCCAGCAGCCGCGCCCGCGTCTGGTCCGGCCAGGGCGTCGCGCCGGGGCGGCCCCAGACCGGATCGGGCCACAGGCCGTCGTCGCGGCGGCGGCCGACCACATGCACGTGAAGCTGGGCCGTGACATTGCCCAGGGCCGCGACGTTCAGCTTGTCGATCGGCCGGTCCAGGGCGGCGGCCATGTCGCGGACCCGGTCCCCGGCGCGGACGATCTCGTCCATCAGCAGGGCGCGGTCGGCGGGCGCCAGGTCGGCGATCTCGACCACGCCGGGGCGGCGGGGGATCAGGATCAGCCAGGGGAAGCGGGCGTCGTCCTGAAGCCGGACGTGGCACAGGGACCAGTCGGCGGCGAACCCCGATCCGGCGTCGAAGGCGGGATCGGGGGCGAAACCGTCACGGCTCATTGGGGTCTCATCCGCCCAGGCCGTAGACGACGCAGGCCTGGTCGGTCAGTTCGCGCAGGGGCGGCTGGAGCGCCAGACGCGCCGCCTGGATGGCCTCTTCGGACGGGGCCGCGCCGCCGACGGGCGCAGGCGGCGCGGGAGGGGGCGCCATGGAGGCCCGCTGCATGCGCGAGCCGGTGACGACGACGTCGGCGTTCACATCGGTCGGCAGGCCGCCGCCGGACGCATAGGACGGCCAGCCGGCCAGGACGTCGGTCTGGCAGGCGCGGCCGGTGGGGTCGATCACGCGCACGGCGCCCAGGCGGGTTCCGGCGTTCTCGGCGGCGGCGCGGGCGCGGTCGGCGGCGTCCTTGACCGCGGCGTTGGCCAGGTTGGTCTTGACCACATTGTCCGGCTCCAGATTGAACCAGACCTGGCCGATCATGGTCGGCTGGGCCGCGACCACGGTGGCGTAGGCGCGCTCCAGCACCGCCGTGTCGCGGATGGTGACATTGACCGTGGCCACGGCCTGATAGCGTTCGATGCGGTCGGCGCGGGTGTTGTCGCGCAGGACGCCGTTCTCGTCGCGATACTGGTCGTACAGCGGCTGGGTCGTCAGACTGGTCTCGACCCGCACCTTGTCGACGCCATAGGCGGCCAGGGCCTGGCTGAGAGCGCGGACCTGATCGGCGGCCTTGCGCGAGGCCTCGGCGACGCTGCGGTCGACCGACTGGAACCCGGCCTGGAAGCCCGCGCGATTGGCCGGGATCTGCACCCGGACATAGCCGATGGAGGCGATGACCGGATCGCGCATCCACCAGGGGGCGGGCACATAGCGGTCGCCGATCGAGGCGGGCGGCGTCTGGGCCAGGGCCGGCCCGGCCAACAGGGCGACGGCCAGCGCCGGGATCAGGGTTTTCCGCATCGACAAACCTCCTTCAGGGTTCAGGTAAAGCCGACGCTCGAACGGCGGCGTGTCAAAAGCACGGCGGGCCGGGCCGCTTCTCAGGCCGCCTCTCAGGCCGCCGGGGCACCGGTCATGATGAAGGCGTTCAGCTTATTGCCGTCGGGATCGCGGAAATAGGCGGCGTAGAAGGCGTCGCCGCGCGGGCCGGGAGGACCTTCGCAGGTTCCGCCGTGGGCCAGGGCGATGGCGTGCAGGCGCTGGATCTGGGCCTCGTCCTTGGCCTCCAGGGCCACCATGACGCCGTTGCCGACCGTGGCCGCGTCGCCGTCGAAGGGCTTGGTCAGGGCGACGCCCGCCCCGCCGCCGGGCGTGCCCCAGGCGATGGCGCCGGGCCATTCCATCATGCGCGACGTGCCCAGCTCGGCGGCCAGGGGGTCGTAGAATTTCGCCGCCCGCTCCAGGTCGTTGGTGCCCAGGGTGACATAGCCGATCATGCGTTTTCTCCCATCTTGGAGCGGGACGCTCCCATACCGGCGGCGGAACGGCAATCGCCCGCCTTGCGGCCAAGCGCCGCCGGGTCTAGACCC
>NZ_DAINBO010000059.1:0-9756 GCF_036732845.1 Brevundimonas sp.
CTGTTGGGCCGCGCCTAGAAGGTCACGAAATTCAGCGTCACGGCCACGGCGCCCAGCCCGGCCACGATCGTGGTCGTCCACCCCATCCGCTTGGACCGCACCCATCCCGCGCAGCCGATGGCGGCGATCAGGCCATAGGCGCCCAGGCTGAAGAACAGCACGGCCATCAGCCGCGCCGGGCCTTGCGCCGCCTGACGCGCCACGCTGGCGGGCGCGTCGGCGTGCGATCCGGCGACCAGGGTCGTGGTGGCGACCGCCGCCACGATGAAGGCCACGGCGGACAAAGCCGACAGGCCGGCGGCCCACTGCACCGCCCGGCGGCGGCTGTCGTGGGTCAGCAGCATGACCAGAATGGTCGACGCGAAGCCGCCCATGAAGGCGCTCAAGGCGCCGATCTGGGTCGCCCAGGCGGCCAGATAGGCGGGCGACAGGGCGTCGCCCATCAGGCCGACCGCACCTTCAGGCCCGATCCGGTCAGCCCGTCGACGATCACGCTTTCACCGACCGCCGGCCCGGTCCCGTCGATCTCGGCGGGCCATTCGGCGCCGGAAACGAAGACCCGGCCGCGCCCGTCGACGAAGCCCTCGACCACGCGCGCGCGCTGGCCGATCAGACGGCTGTCGCGGGCGTTGATGTCGGGTGCGTCGTCCGGGTTCACCCGTTTGACCAAACGCCGCGACAGCAGGGTCGAGGCGACGGTCAGGGCGGCGAAGATGACGACCTCCACCGGCAGGCCGACACGCAGCCCCAGGGCCGTCAACACCGCCACCACGCCCGCCGAAACGGCCGGCCACAGCAGCCATTCGGTCGAAAAGGCCGCCTCGACCGCCAGCAGGATCACGCCGATCGCCAGCCAGATCCAGAACGGCTGGGCGGCATAGAGGTCAGACACGAACTCCATGGCTTATCGCTCCGTCGGCGGCACGCCGGTCGGGCGGCGTGGCGGACGCGGCTGGGCCGGAGGCGCGGACGTCGTCGTGGTCTCCGGGCGCGGCGGCGGCGCAGGCTGGGACGGACGCGGCTGGTGCTGGCCGTCGCGGGCCAGGCCGACCAGTTCGCCGATCCCGGCGATGGAGCCGATCAAGGCGCCCATTTCGGAAGGCACGATCACCGTGCGCTGCTGCGGGCTGCGGGCCAGTTCGGCGAAGGCCTCGACATATTTCTGGGCCACGAAATAGTTGATGGCGTTGACGTCGCCCCGGGCGATGGCTTCGGACACCATGGCGGTGGCCTTGGCCTCGGCCTGGGCTTCGCGCTCACGGGCCTCGGCGTCGCGGAAGGCGGCTTCCTTGCGGCCCTCGGCTTGGAGGATGGCGGCCTGTTTGGCGCCCTCGGCGCGAGCGATGGCGGCCTGTTTCTCGCCCTCGGCCTCGGTGATGACGGCGCGCCGCTCGCGTTCGGCCTTCATCTGACGCGCCATGGCGTTGGTGATGTCGACCGGCGGGGTCAGGTCCTTGATCTCGATCCGGTTGACCTTGACGCCCCACGGCTCGGTCGCCGCATCGATGACGGTCAGCAGGCGTGAGTTGATGTTGTCGCGCTGGAACAGCACCTCATCCAGGTCCATCGAACCGACCACTGTCCGCAGATTGGTCGAGCACAACTGGGTGATCGCATAGGGCAGGTTCTCGACCCGGTAGGCGGCGGCCGAGGCGTTCATGACCTGGATGAAGACGATGGCGTCGACCTTCACCATGGCGTTGTCCTTGGTGATCACCTCTTGCTGCGGAACATCAAGAACCTGCTCCATCATATTCATGCGCCGCCCGACGCGTTCAACGAACGGCGTCAGCACATGAATGCCCGGCGTCAGGGTCTTGGTGTATTTCCCGAACCGCTCGACCGTGAACTCGCGCCCCTGAGGCACGATCTTGACCACGCTGAACAACAGCACGATCGCCAGGACCAGAAGCGCGATGCCGAAAATGCCCATGATGTTCTCCTCAACCTTTGGGGGAAGCCTATCGCCCGTCCGGCGCCCGCGCCATCGAAACCGGATCGGCGACGTCCGATTCCATCGCCGCCACGGCCGCCAGGGCGATGATCCGGCGCGTCTCGTCCCAGCCCACGCGCCGCAAGGCCTCCTCGACCGGCACGAAGGCCGCCTCGGCCGCGTCGTCCCCGGCCACAGGCTCGCCGCTCGTCCAGCGCGCCACATAGTCGATCAGCACATAGTGCCGCCCGTGTTCGGGAAACAGGCCGTCGACCACATCGACCAGCCCCAGAATCTCGGCCTCGACCCTCGTCTCCTCGCGCAGCTCGCGCAAGGCCGCGTCCGCCGCCCGTTCGCCCGGCTCGATCCGGCCGCCGGGCAGGCTCCATTCGCCCATGCGCGGCTGGCGGCCCCGCTTGATCAGCAGCACCTGCCCGTCACGCAGACAGACCACGCCGACGCAGGGGGTGGGATTGGACCAACTCACTTGGACCAACTTCGAGAAAATGCTAAGGTCATGGCATGACGACAATGAACATCGCCGAGGCGAAGTCCAAGCTTTCCGAACTGGTCGCGCGCGCCGAGGCGGGCGAGGAAGTCGTGATCGCCCGCAACGGCAAACCGGCGGTGCGGCTGGTGGTGGCGAAAGCCTCGCCCAAACAGCCGCGACGACTGGGCGTTTGGGAACATCTCAACATCAATGTTCCCGACAGCGTCTTCTTCGATCCCGATTCCGAACTCGAAGCCCTGATGGATGCGCCGATCGATCCGACGACATGATGAGGCTGCTTCTGGATACGCACGCCTTCGTCTGGGCCACGACGGACCCCGGACGACTGTCCAGTCAGGCGCGAGACGCCATCCGCGACGGCGAGGCCGATCTCTATCTCAGCGCGGTCAGCGCTTATGAGATCGATTTCAAGCGCGAGTTCTCCCCCGAACTGCAACGGCTTCCACCTGATCTGGATGACGCACGGCCCACGCTTCGATTCCGCTGGCTCAGCATTGATCGTCGGCACATGACCGCCGCGGCGCGTCTGCCCCGTTTTCATCGCGATCCCTGGGATCGGATCATCATCGCTCAAGCACAGTCGGAGGACATGATGATCGTCTCGATTGATCCGATGCTGCGCGCGTACGACGTTTCGCTCCTATGGTGACCTCGCCCTCCCCCGCCGTTCTGGATGCCCTGAAGGCCGCGCTCGGTCCCGGCGGTTGGACCGACGATCCGTCCGACATCGCGCCGTGGCTGACCGAATGGCGCGGGCGTTGGAACGGCCACACGCCGCTGATGCTGACGCCCCGTTCGACGGACGAGGTCGCCCGCGCCGTCGCCGTCTGCGCCGGACACGGCGTGGCGATCACGCCCCAGGGCGGCGACACCGGCCTGGTCGGCGGCCAGATCCCTTATGGCGAGGTGCTGCTGTCGACGCGCAGGCTGCGCACGATCCGCGACGTCACGCCCCTGGACGACGCCATGACGGTCGAGGCGGGCGTCACCCTGTTGGAGGCGCAACAGGCCGCTGCGGCCGCGGGCCGTTTCTTCCCGCTCAGCCTGGCCGCCGAGGGCACGGCCACCATCGGCGGCGTCATCTCGACCAATGCAGGCGGCGTCGCCGTGCTGCGCTACGGCATGATGCGCGACCTGGTGCTGGGGATCGAAGCCGTCATGCCCGACGGCCGGGTCCTCAACGGCCTGAAGCGGCTGAGGAAGGACAACACCGGCTACGACCTGAAACAGCTCCTGATCGGCGCCGAGGGCACGCTGGGCGTCGTCACCGCCGCGACCCTGAAGCTGTTCCCGATCCAGCGATCCCGCGCCACCGCCATGGTCGGCCTGGCCCACGCCCGCGACGCCATCGAGCTGTTGGCCCGGGCCAAGGCCGAGACCGGCGGCGGGGTCGAAGCCTTTGAGCTGATGCGTCGGCTCGGCATGGAATTCGTGCTGCGCCACATCCCCGACACGCGTGAACCGCTGGAGACCACGCCGCCCTGGTATGTGCTGATCGAGACCGCCTCGGGCGAGCCGGGCGGCGCCGAGACCGCGCTGGAGCGCCTGTTGGCGTCGGCCTTCGACGACGGGCTGATCACCGACGCCGCCGTGGCCCAGAACGACGCCCAGCGCGCCGCCCTGTGGAAGCTGCGCGAGGAGCAGTCCGCCGCCCAGAAGCCCGAGGGCGGCGGCTGGAAGCACGATGTCTCGGTGCCGATCTCGCGCATCGCCGACTTCCTGGACGAGACCGAGACCGCGCTCGAACGCTTCCATCCGGGGGTGCGCATCAGCGCCTTCGGCCATGTCGGCGACGGCAATCTGCACTACGACGTGCTGCGCCCGCCGGGCGAGGACAGCGTCGCCTTCCTGGCGCGTTGGGAGGACGGTTCGCGCCTGGTGCACGACATCGTCGCCCGCTACGACGGCTCCATCAGCGCCGAACACGGTCTGGGCCGCCTGAAAACCGAAGAGGCGCAGCGCTACAAGTCCGACGTCGAGATCGAGATGATGCGCGCGGTGCGCGGCGCGTTGGACCCAAAGCGGATCATGAACCCGGGCGTGCTGTTCTGAACTCCCCCTCCCCCTTCGTCATCCTCGGTTCAAGCCCGAGGATGACGGTGTCGGACATGACATCCCCGTGACCGTCCACCCGCTTCAAACCGTCGCCGAACCGGCCTAGACACCCCGCCATGCTGATCGTCCTGTCCCCGGCCAAACGGCTGGATTTCGCCGCGCCGCCCGCCGACCTGCCGGCCACCCAGCCGCGCCTGGGCGACGACACCGCGACCCTGCTCAAGACTGCGCGTCGCCAGACCCAGGCCGAGTTGCGCCGTCTGATGGGCATTTCCGACGACCTGGCCAGGCTGAACCAGGCCCGGTTCAAGGCCTTCGATCCCCAGGCGACCGACATCGGCGTTCAGGCCGCCCTGGCCTTCGCCGGCGACGTCTATCAGAGGCTGGACGCGCGCGGCCTGTCGCCCGCCGATCTGGACTGGGCGCAGGATCGGTTGCGCATTCTGTCGGGTCTCTACGGCCTGCTGCGGCCGCTGGACCGCATCCAGCCCTATCGGCTGGAGATGGGCGTGCGCTTGAAGACCCGGCGCGGCGCCAGCCTGTACGACTTCTGGGGCGACCGGATCTCGAAACAGCTCAACGCCGACGCCCAGGGCCAGGCCGAACCCGTGCTGATCAACCTGGCCAGCCAGGAGTATTTCGGCGCCGTCGACGCCCGCGCGCTGAGGATCCCCGTCATCACCTGCCACTTTCGCGAGACCAAGGACGGCCAGACCCGCATCGTCTCCTTCTTCGCCAAAGGGGCGCGCGGCGCCATGGCCCGCTGGATCATCGAAAACCGCATCGAGCGGCCGCAGGACCTGAAGCGGTTCGACCGCGACGGCTATGCCTTCACCCCCGCCCTCTCGACCGATGCGGACTGGGTATTCATCCGGTCGTGAAATCCCTGTTCCACCTGTCGCCTTCGCACACGCGAACGTTTAGGTTGGATTCAGCAGACAAGACTTCCCGAGGCGACGACCCATGTTCCAATGGCCCAAGCGCGGCGACGCCGCCGACGACCAGTCCCAGCCCTTCCGCGACTACGGCGACCTGGCGGGCCAGGTGGCGGTCATCTCCGGCTCGACCTCGGGCATCGGTCTGGCGCTGGCCCGCGCGGTCGCCGCACACGGCGGAGACGTGGTTCTGAACGGTCTGGGCGACCCGGCCGAGATCGAACGCACCCGCGCCGAACTGGAGACCGCCTGCGGCGTGCGCGTGCGCTATCACGCCGCCGACATGACCCGGGGCGACGAGGTGGCCGACATGGTCGCCTATGCCAAGCACCAGCTCGGGCGGCTGGACATCCTGGTCAACAACGCCGGCATCCAGCACGTCGAGGCGGTCGAGAAATTCCCCTCGGACCAGTGGGAGCGGATCATCGCCATCAACCTGTCGTCGGTCTTCTACGCCACCCGCGCCGCCATTCCGATCATGAAGGCCCAAGGGCGCGGCCGCATCATCAACGTCGCCTCGGCCCACGGCCTGGTCGCCAGCCCGTTCAAATCGGCCTATGTCGCCGCCAAGCACGGCGTCCTGGGCTTCACCAAGACGGTGGCCCTGGAGGTCGCCCAAGACAACATCACCTGCAACGCCATCTGCCCCGGCTATGTCGAGACGCCGATCGTCGAAAAGCAGATCGCCGACCAGGCCCGCACCCGCGGCCTGACCAGGGAACAGGTGCTGAAGGACGTCATCCTGGGGTCCCAGCCGACCAAGAAATTCGTCACCACCGATCAGTTGGCGGGCCTGTTCCTGTACCTGGCCTCGGACCTGGGCGGCTCGGCCAATGGCGCCAGCTTCTCGATCGACGGCGGCTGGACGGCGCAATAGCCGACGACGGGGGGATCGTGTCGAAACCGAAGCCTGCGTCCCCCAAACGCCGACCCGTCTGCCTGGCCTTGCAGGGCGGTGGATCGCACGGCGCCTTTCAGTGGGGCGTGCTGGACCGGCTGCTGGAGGACGACCGGCTGGACATCCGCGCGGTCACCGCCGCCTCGGCCGGGGCCATGAACGCCGCCGCCCTGATCAGCGGCCTGGCTGAAGGCGGCGCCGAGGCCGCGCGCAAACGGCTGGACACGCTGTGGCGCGAGGTGAACCAGTCCGGCGGCCGCAACGTCTTCGGCGACAGCACGATCTGGAGTTCCGCCTTCAGCCCCGACTGGCTGATGGGCGCCGGGTTCTGGCGCCCGGCCGAGACCATGGCCTTGTCGCTCAGTCCGTATCAATTCAATCCGTTCAACCTGAATCCTCTGAAACGAGTTCTGGACACCGCCATCGACTTCGAGGCGGTGCGCGGTTCGGACGTACGGCTGTTCGTGGCCGCCACGGCGGTGCGTCAGGGCCGCTCACGCGTGTTTCAGACCGAGGAGATAACCGACCAGGTTCTTCTGGCCTCGGCCTGCCTGCCGCATCTGTTTCAGGCGGTGGAGATCGACGGAGAGCCGTATTGGGACGGCGGCTATCTGGCCAATCCGGCGCTGTGGCCGCTGTTCTATGCCGATACGCCCGACGACATCCTGTTGATGCCGCTGAACCCCTTCCGGCGCGACGAGACCCCGCGCGCGGCCGGCGAGATCATGGATCGGCTCAATGAAATCGTCTTCAACGCCCCCCTGGTGGCCGAGTTGCGCGCCGTCGCCTTCGTCCAGGACCTGATCGCCGAGGGCCGGTTGACGCCGGACGGGCCGGATCGGTACCGCAAATTGCGCCTGCACGCGGTGGAGGCGGACCCCTGGCTGGGCGACCTGTCTCTCAGCTCGAAGTTCGACACGGAATGGACCTTCCTGACCGGGCTGAAGGCGCGCGGCCGCGAGGCGGGC
The DNA here is from genome assembly GCF_036732845.1 of Brevundimonas sp. GTDB lineage: Bacteria > Pseudomonadota > Alphaproteobacteria > Caulobacterales > Caulobacteraceae > Brevundimonas. The sequence continues at coordinate 7,301 of NZ_DAINBO010000059.1, forward strand.
GAGCAATGGCTGGCGACCTGTTTCGACGCGGTAGGCGACCGGTCCAGCGTCGATGTGAAGGCGCGGTTCCTCTAACCCACGAAGCCTGCGGCCCGCCTCAGCCGGTCGTTGATCGCTTCGCCCAGGCCGGCTTGAGGGATCGGCGACACGGCGATGCCCGAGGGCTTCATCCGATCCGCCTGGCGCAAACGCCGGAACAGATTGGCAGCCGCCTCCCGCAGGTCTCCAGTCAGGCTCAGGCTGAAGGCCGGATCGCCGACGCCGGGTCCGAACCCCAGCAGGATCTCGCCCGGCCGCGCCTGATCCGCCTCGATCCGCACCGGCGCGTCGGGCGCATAGTGCAGGGCCAGCCGCCCCGGCGAGCGATGGCCCTCGCCCCCTGCATCCAGCGGCCCGGCCACGGTCTCGATCTCCTCGCGCGTCACGGCGCCGGGCCGCAACAGGGCCAGCCGCCCGTCCAGCACCGAGACCACCGTCGATTCCACGCCCACGGCGCAGTCGCCGCCGTCCAGGGCCGCGGCGGCCGCGAATCCCGTCTCCTCCACCGCGTCGGCGAAGGTCGTCGGGCTTGGACGTCCCGACCGGTTGGCCGAAGGGGCCACCACCGGCCGGCCAAAGGCGGCGATCACCGCCCGCGCCCGCGCGTGGCCCGGCGCCCGCACCGCCACGCTGTCCAGCCCGGCCCGCGCCAGATCGCACACCGCCTCTCGATCCCTGACCGGCGCGACAAGGGTCAGCGGTCCCGGCCAGAAGGCCTCGGCCAGCCGCCGCGCACGGTCGTCGAATACAGCGATCGTCTCGGCTTGGACGGCATCAGACACGTGCGCGATCAAAGGGTTGAAGCGTGGTCTTCCCTTGGCCTCGAAAATGGCCGCAACCGCCTGGGCGTTCCCCGCGTCGGCCGCCAGGCCATAGACCGTCTCGGTCGGCAGGATCACCAGCCCGCCGCTTCGCAGCACCTCGACCGCCTTGGCGTCGCTGTCGCCGTTCATCGCCGGGGCAGGAAGGGCAGCATGCTGCGCAACACGCCGTCGCGATCCACGAAATGATGCTTCAGCGCCGCGAGCACATGCAGGGCCAGCAGCACATAGACCGCCTTCATCCCCCACTCGTGCCACTGCATGAAGATGTCGTCGTCCGCCCCCGTCAACGGCAGCAACGGCCACTGGAACAGGCCCCAGAAGTCGATATCGCGCGGCCGCGCCGACATGGCCGCCCAACCGGTCAGCGGCATGATCAGCAACAGGGCGTAGAACCCCAGATGCGCCGCGCGCGCGGCCGTCTTCTCCCACGGCTTCATCCCTTGCGGCAGCGGCGGCGGCGGATTGGCGATGCGCCAGCCGATCCTCACCAGGGTCGCCAGCAGAATGGTGATCCCCAGCGCCTTGTGCACATTGACGAATTCGCGCGACATCGGTCCCTCGGTCGCTTCATGCGCCGTGATCAACAGCACCTGCGCCAGGATCGCCAGGGCGATCCCCCAATGCAGGATCACCGCGATGGTCGAATATCGGTCGCGCGTTTGGGCCATGGACTTCCCTTCCGTGACGGCAGGGCGCCAGCTTGGCGGATCACGGCCGCGTCGCCAAGCGGTCTTGCGTCGCATCCCCCGCACACGGCATTGATCGGCCAGACATTGAAGAGAGTCCGATGACCTACCGCGCCCCGCTTCGCGACATCGCCTTCACCCTGCGTTCGGTCGCCGGCGCCGACGCCTTGATGGGCGACGCCTTTCCCGACTTCGACGCCGATGTTCTGACCGCCGTGCTGGAGGCGGCGGGCCAGTTCTCGGAAGGCGTTCTGGCCCCGCTGAACCGGGTCGGAGACCAGAAGGGCGCGCTCTACGCCAACGGCGCGGTCACGGCCGCGCCCGGCTTCGCCGACGCCTATCGCCAGTTCGCCGAGGGCGGCTGGACCGGCCTGGCCGCGCCCGTCCACGCCGGCGGCCAGGGCCTGCCCAAGGCGCTGGAGCTGGCGGCCTATGAGACCGTCCATTCCGCCAACATGGCCTTCGGCCTGTGCCCCATGCTGTCGCTGGCGGCCATCGAGGCGCTGGAGGCCGTCGGTTCGGACGCCCAGAAGGAAACCTGGCTGCCGCGCCTGGTCAGCGGCGAATGGACCGGGGCCATGGTCCTGACCGAACCGCACGCGGGCACCGACCTAGGGTCCCTGACCAGCACGGCCACGCCGAACGGCGACGGGACCTATGCGCTGAACGGCCAGAAGATCTTCATCACCTGGGGCGACCATGACGCCACCGACAACATCGTGCACATGGTGCTGGCCCGCCTGCCCGACGCTCCGCCGGGACCCAAGGGCATCAGCCTGTTCCTGGCCCCGAAATTCCTGCTGAACCCCGACGGTTCGCTGGGCGCCCGCAACGCCTTCCGTCCAGTGGGCGTCGAGCACAAGCTGGGCATCCACGCCTCGCCCACCTGCGTCATGAGCTATGAGGG
>NZ_DAINBO010000060.1:0-9706 GCF_036732845.1 Brevundimonas sp.
GCTCGTCAGGCTCATAACCTGAAGGTCGTAGGTTCAAATCCTACTCCCGCACCCAAAAACACCAACACCCCCGAAGCCCCGGCTTCGGGGGTGTTGTCGTATCTGCCCCCAAACCATGCGGAATCGGCCCGGACGGCCAAGCGGAATGCGGGCTAACCGAATAGTTTTTCTAATGATGCGGATAGAAGCTATCGTTAGCGGTCTCGTGGCCGAACGACGTAGCAAGTCCCAAGGAATTTCGGGGCTGTATCACGATGACTACAACGCGCGCTCAATACCGATCAGGGGTTTTCCTGGCGGGAGTTTCTCTAATGGCATTGGCTGGGCCGGTTCTCGCGCAGGCGACGCCGTCACCATCTGCAGAGATCGACGAGGTGGTCGTCACCGGCACCCGGCTGGCCAATCGCACCGTGACCAATTCGCCTGTGCCGATCGACGTGCTGACGCATGAGGAACTGACCCGCAGCGGTCATTCGGGCACGGCGCGGGTGTTGCAGACCCTGATACCGTCGTTCAACTATCCCACGCCGACGACGCCGGACGGCAATACCCATATCCGCTCGGCCAGCCTGCGCGGCCTGTCGCCGGACCAGACCCTGGTGCTGGTCAACGGCCGCCGCCGCCATACCGCCGCATGGGTCAATGTCGGGGGCACGATCGGCAAGGGTTCGGTGCCGACCGATCTGAACGCCATTCCGCCCAGCGCCGTCGCCCGCGCCGAGGTCCTGCGGGACGGCGCCTCGGCCCAGTATGGGTCCGACGCCATCGCCGGGGTGATCAATCTGCGCCTGCGCGAGGACCTGGGCACGGAGGCGGCGGTCAGCTATGGCGCGACCAAGGACGGCGGCGGCGACACCTATGAGGCGTCGCTCGATCACGGCTTCGCTCTTGGCGACGACGGCGTGTTGCACGCCACCCTCTATTATCGGGACGTCACGGCGGCCAATCGCGCCCGACCCGACACGCGCCAGTTCTACTTCGGACGGTCCGGCTCGGGCAGCCTGGTCAATCCGTCGTCGAACGTGGGGGCGGGCGTAGGCCTGGCGCCGCCCGGCGGTCCGGCGGGGACGACGCTTGACCCGCGCGAGGCGACCGTGGGCCGCAACGTCTGGCGGTTCGCCGACTCGGCCGACATCGAACAGACCGTCCTGTTCCTGAACGCGCGCAAGCCGCTGGGTCAGGTCGAGGTCTACGTCTTCGGCGGCTGGGATCAATCGGACGCTACGTCCAACGCCTCCTTCCGGCGTCCGGCCCAGCCCGAGAACGTCCGGGCCATCTATCCGGACGGCTTCCTGCCCTATGTCGACACGGCCTCGGAGAACCTGTCCGCCTCGGCGGGCGTGCGGGGCGAGGCGGCGGGCTGGGCCTGGGACCTGTCCTCGACGTGGGGGCGGAACACGTTGGAGTATCGCACCCGCAATACGCTGAATGCGACCTTGGGCGCAGCCAGCCCGACAAGCTTCTACAATGGTCGACTGGAAGCCTCGCAATGGACCACCAATCTGGATCTGACGCGCGCCTTCGATCTCGGTTTGGCCGCACCGGTCGAGGTGGCGGGCGGGCTGGAGTATCGCCGTGACGGCTACGCCATCGGGGCCGGAGAACCCGATTCCTACCGCAACGGCGGCGTCCTGGTTCTGGACGGCCCATCGGCCGGCGCCGTGCCCACCATCGGCGCCCAGGGCTTCGCCGGCATTCAGCCACGCGACGTCGTCGATGTGCACCGCCACAGTCTGTCGGCCTATGCCGAGGCGTCGACCCAGTTGACCGAAGCGTTGTTGCTGACAGGCGCGGTTCGCTATGAGGATTTTTCGGACTTCGGATCCACGACCAATGTCCAGGCGGCCGGTCGCTATGACGTGGGCGGCGGATTGGCGCTGCGGGCGTCGGCTGGAACCGGCTTCCATGCGCCGGCCTTGGCCCAGCAGTATTATTCCTCGACCTCCAGCCGTACCCTGGTCGTCGGCGGCGTGCCGGAATATGTCCTGGTGCGCACCGCTCCGGTCACCGCCACCGAGGCGCGACTGCTCGGGGCCAAGCCGCTGGAGCCCGAGGAATCCCGCAGCGTCTCGCTGGGCGCCACCTGGCAGGGCGCGCTGGCGGGCGGGCGGCTGTCGGCCTCCATCGACGCCTATCGGATATCCATCGACGACCGGATCGCCCTGTCCTCCAACTTCGTGGACACTGGCTCGTCCACCGCGATCCGCAGCTTCCTGGCCGCCAACGGTCTGCCCGGCGTGTCGAGCGTGCGCTATTTCGCCAATGTCGGCGATACGCGCACCGAAGGCTTCGATGTCAGCGCGCGGTGGCGCTATGTCGGCGCCGGCTGGGGGGCGGTCACCCTGACCGGCGGCTACAACCGAAACGACACCAAGGTGACGCGCCTGGCGCCGACGCCGGTCGAACTGACCCGCCTGGGCGTGCTGACGCCGCTGTTCGACGTGACGGAGGTCACGCGGACGGAGCGGGGGCAGCCGCGCGATACTCTGCAACTGGGCGGAACCTGGGATTCCGGCCCTTGGTCGGTGACGGTGCGGGCGCAACGTTATGGAAGGGTCGAGCAACTGATCCTGACCAATCAGAGCGCCGCCAATGTCGCGGTCTTCGCCAACGGCTCGACCCCCTTCCACACCCTGGCCACCCAGGCCGGGGCGAGCGGAAACTTCGACGTCGTCCAGACCCTGAAGCCGGTTGTCCTGACCGATGTCTCCGTGGAGTACCGCATCAACAAGGCCTTGAAGCTGGAGGTCGGCGCCGACAACATCTTCAACCAGTATGGAACCGAGAACATCGCCAGCACGCCCTCGGTCCAAGGCGGGGATACCTTCGGCGCCTTTCCTTACAGCGAATACTCCCCGTTCGGCTGGAGCGGCGCCTTTGGTTACGTCCGCCTGAAGGCGAGCTTCTGATGCGCGCGACCCGACGACTTGTCCTAGGCGGGGGGCTGACGGCCGGCGCGCTTGCAGCCTTGCCGGCCGCCGCCCAATCGCCCGCCCGGTCGCCCAGCCAGCTTCAGCTGGGCCTCAATGAAAACCCCTGGGGTCCGTCGCCGCGCGTGGCGCCGGCCGTGCGGGCCGCGCTGGGTCAGGTCAATCGCTACGTCGAGGACGAGGCCGCGGCCTTCGAACGGCAGGTCGCGGCCTTCGAAGGGGTAACGCCCGATCAGGTCGTGGTGGGCGAAGTGCTGGCGCCGCTGGGTCTTCATCTGGCCCTGGCGGCCGGAAGCGCCAGCCGCTTCGTGCACAGCGCCCCCGGCTACGCCGGTTTCACAGACCCGGCCGCCGCCGTCGGCGGTCGGCTGGATCCCGTGCCGCTGGATGCGCGGTACGAGAACGATCTGCCCGCCCTTTTGGCGCGGGCGGAGGGCGCGACGGCCCTGTTCGTGGTGAATCCTCACAATCCGTCCGGGACCGTCAGCGACCCGGCCGCTTTCCACGACTTCCTGCGTCAGGCCGCCCGCAAGACCCTGGTGATCGTGGACGAGGCCTATCTGGAGTACGCCGGAGACTACGCCGCCCGCACGGCGGCGCCCCTGGTGGCGCAGGGGCTGAACCTGGTGGTCTTCCGCACCTTCGCCAAGGTCTATGGTTTGGCGGGTCTGCAGTTGGGCTACGCGCTGGCGCCGGCGGATCTGGCCGGTCGTCTGAAGGCCAAGGGGGTGGGCGCGCCGCATTCTCTCGATCGCCTGGCCCTGGCGGCCGGCGGCGCGGCGCTGGCGGATCAGGATCACGTTCGATCCGTGGTGCGGCGAACGGCGGTGGAGCGCGACCTCTATCACGCGTGGCTGGACCGACTGGGCTGGCCCCGCACGGCGTCGAAAGCGAACTTCGTCTTCTTCCGCGCCCCGCGTCCCCAGGTCGAGATCGCCGCAAGCCTTCGCGACCAAGGGGTCGATATCGGCCGCGCCCATCCACCCCTGACCGACTGGACCCGCATCAGCCTGGGCTTGTCGGAAGAGAACCGCCGGGTTCGGGCGGTGCTGTCCGCCTGACCTCCGGGTCCTGGGAAGGATCGTCGCCTGTATGCGGTGAGTTCGGCCTCGCGTCTCTGAGATGCGGGGCGCCGCCCGAGAAAGCAGGGACCGACCGCAGTCAATCCTCGGCTAGGTCCACCGTCACCTTCTGACGCACCATTTCGCATCGGTCCTGGGTCGTCAAAAACGCGATATCGGCGGCGTCGCGGCCGCAGGCGATGCGCACCAGTCCCTCCACCGGCGCCAACCCCGTGGGATCGATCAACCACCAGCCGCTGTCCAGCCAGACCTCGAACACGGCGTGGAAATCCGGAGGCGTCAGTTGATGGGCATAGGCGCTGATCGCTCGCGCCGGGATGCCGGATGCCCGGCACAGGGTGATGCCCAGATGGGTGAAGTCGCGACACACTCCCGCCCGATCGATGAAGGTCCGCGCCGCCGTCGTTTCTGTGTCGGAAACTCCGTGCTCATAGTCGATGTTGGCGCTGATCCAGTCCAGAATCGCCAGCACGCGCTCTCCGCCCGTCGTTTCGCCGAACTGGCGCGTCACGAAGCGTCCGAACTGGTCCGATGGACAATACCGGCTGGGGGACAGATAGATCAGGGCCTCGGCCGGCAGGTCTCCCCAGTCGTGTTGGGATACGTTGGCGGGCAGACCCTGCAAGCGACCGTTTTCGACGGTCGCCTCATAGGTCAGGCTCACTTCGCCCGCCATGTGGGCGCGCAGGGTTCGCGCCCCGAACTCGGCGTCCTCGTCCTCCTGAAAGGATACGGGCGGGTCGAAGGCCAGCGTCTCCGCAAGAATATGCTGGCCCGGCCAATGCGCCGCGTGGATCTTGTAGATCGCGTCGGTCGGCGGATCGAAGCGGTACGCCAGTTCGGCGCGCACGCGCAGTTTCATGGGATGTCCTGGAGGAAGGGAAGTCGGCCGCTCAACGCCATGCGTGTGGGGCCGTTCCGTGACTACTCCTCACGTCGAGGCGCGCCAAGATGCAGATACCTGTCCGTCTTGCTCAACGTCGTCGCTCAGCCGGTCGGCGGAAGTCGGCGGGGCGCAGGCTGTGGCGGGCCAGCTTGTCGTAGAGGGTCTTGCGCGGGATTTTCAGGCGCCGCTGGACCTCGGTCACGTCTCCGTCGCTGTCGGTCAAGGTGTCCTGCAGGACCTGAGCCTCGAAGCGGGCGACGCGCTCGGTCAGGCTGAGGTCGGACAGGGCGTCGGTCGCCCCTGCGTCCGGCTCGAGTCCCAGGGCGAAACGCTGGGCGAAATGGGCCAGTTCGCGGACGTTGCCCGGCCAGTCGGCTTCCAGAAGACGGGCGCGGACGGCGTCGGTCAGGGGCGGATGGGCGCCTGAAGGGCCGACCGGCGCGCGGGCCAGCAGATGGGCGAAAAGCAGGGGTATGTCCTCTCGCCTTTCCTTCAACGGCGGCACACGCAGACGGACCACGTTCAGCCGATAGAAGAGATCCTCGCGCAGCCGGCCGTCCGCGACGGCGCGGTCCGGATCGCTCTTGATGGAGGCCAGGACGCGCAGGTCCAGAATGCGGGGTTCGTTGGCCCCGATGGGGTGGATTTCGCGCTCTTCCAGCACCCGCAGCATCTTGACCTGAGCGTCCAGCGGCATGCTTTCGACCTCGTCGAGGAACAGCGAGCCGTTGTGGGCGCGTTCCACATGGCCGACGCGACGACGCAGGGCGCCGGCGAAGGCGCCCAGTTCGTGGCCGAACAGTTCGCTCTCGACCAGACCTTCGGGCAGGGCGCCGCAGTTGACGGCGACGAAGGGGTGCAGCCGACGGCGACCGCCGTTGTGCAGGGCGCGGGCGACCGCCTCCTTGCCCACGCCCGTGTCGCCCTCGATCAGAACATCCATGCGGGCGTCTGCGATCTGGGCGATGGTGGCGCGCAGCGTCCGAATGGCGCGGCTGTCGCCCAGCAGCGGCAGTTCCACATTCGCCTCGGAGGACAGGGCCGCCAGGCGACGGTTGTCCAGCACCAGGGCGCGTTTTTCCATCGCCCGTTTCAGGCTGTCGTGCAGACGGTCGAAGGCGAAGGGCTTGGCCACGAAGTCATAGGCCCCGTCGCGCATGGCGGCGACCGCCTCGGCGATGTCGCCATGGCCGGTCATCAACAGGACGGGCAGGCTGGGATCCAGCGCCAGCAGCCGGGTCAGCAGTTGACGTCCGTCCAGCCCCGGCATCCGCAGATCGGTGACGATGACGCCGGGGAAGTCGGCGTTCAGGCCTTTCAGCGCCGCCTCCGCCGTGGTGAAGGGGCGAACCTCGAACCCTTCCAGGGCCAGCCGTTCCTGCAGGGCGGCGCGGAAATCGGCGTCGTCCTCGACCAGGGCGACGGTGTTGAGGCGGGAGAACTCCATCAGGCGGCTTTCAGAGTGACGACGAAGATGGCGCCGCTGGGCGAAGGGCGCAGGGTCAGTTCGCCCCCGAAGCCGGCTACGATGTCGCGACAGATGACCAGGCCCAGGCCCAGGCCCGTCGCCTTGCTGGTGACGAAAGGCGTGAACAACTGGCTCTGAATCTCATCCGGCACGCCGGGTCCGTTGTCGGCGATCACCAGATCGACCTGCTTCCCACGCCGCACGATGGTCAAGGTCACGACAGGCTCGGGCGTCCCTTCCAGCGACTCGACGGCGTTCTGCATCAGGTTGACGATGACCTGTTCCAGCCGGAACCGCTGGCCCAGCACGTCCGCCTCAATCACGGTCTTGTCGCGCACCAGGCGGACGCCCGCCTGTTTCAATCGGCCGCCCAGCAGCAGAAGGGCGCCGTCGATCGCCTCGGGCAGATTGACCGGCTGCAGCGTGGCTTCGGCTTTGCGCGAAAAGGCGCGCAGTTCCTGTGTGATGGCGCCGATACGGGCGGTCATTTCACCGATCTGATGCAGGGGGCGGGCGGCCTTGGCCGGCTGGTCCCGCTCCAGATACGCCGCAGCCGTCTCGGCCTGGGTGCGGATGGCGGCGACGGGCTGGTTGATCTCATGGGCCACGCCGGCTGCGATCTGGCCCAACGCCGCCAGCTTTCCGGCCTGGACCAGCTCGTCGCGCAGAACCTCGCGCGCGGCTTCCGCCGCCTGACGCTCCTCGATCTGGCGGTTCAGGGCGGCGTTGGCGGCGCTGAGGTCCTGGGTGCGTTCGGCGATCCGGCGTTCCAGCTCGATGCGCGCGGCCTGGGCGGCGCGTTCGCGCGCGACGGCCTGTTGGCGCCGGCGCAACAGCACGCCCGCGACGCCGAAGATCAGCGTCAGGATCAGGGCCGTCAGGGCCCGCGCGGCGGCGACCGCCGCACCGATGGCGCCGCGTGTCGGCGTCAACAGATGCAGCACCCAGCCGGGCGTCGCCGTGTCCGCCTGACTGTACATCCAGTCGCGCCGAACCCCGTCCAGCGGGGCCTTGATCAACCGGGGTCGCTCGCCGTCGGGCGTGGCGAAGGGCAGGGGCGTCAGCGCGCCCTGACCAAGGGTCTGGTCCGTCAGGGTCAGGCGGCGGCTGGCGGCGTCCAGCGGCCGCAGGGTCCGGAACCGCCATTCCGGCACGCTGGTGATCAGCACGACCCCCGCCGGATCGGCGACGTAGGCGGGTTCTCCAGAAGCGCGCCACTCGGCCTCCAGGGCGTCGAACTCCACCTTCACCACCACTACGCCTACAGGTCGGCCGGCGGGGTCTTCGATCCGCCGCGCCAGATAGAGGCCGGGACGACCGCTGACGGTGCCCAGGGCGAAGAACTCGGCCGCGCCGTTCCGCATCGCGCCGATGAAATAGGGACGAAAGCCGTAGTCGGCGCCCACGAAACTGGTCGGCAGCCGCCAGTTGCTGGCCGCCCGTGTCACCCCACTGGCGTCGATGACATAGATGGCCGCCGCGCGGGTCTGGACGGCGAGAGCCTCCAGCTTGAGGTCGATGGCTCGGGCCGAGGCGTCGGGCGCGCCCTTCAGCAGGTCGGCGATGTCGGGATCGGTCGCCAGGGCCAGGGGCAGGGAACGGTGCTTTTCCAGTTCGCTGCGCAGGACGGCGGCATGAAGGGCGGCCGCCGTTTCCGCCTGCCGCGCCAAGGTCGCAGTCGCGTCGCGGCGGGCGGCCTCGCCAACGACGAAGGCGGCGATCAGAACGGCAAGGATCCAGCACACGACCAGGGCGACCCACATCCGGCCCGACCGGCTGCGTCCGAAAGCGCGGATTCGAACTGAAAGCGGGGGGACGGTCATGCGGCGCACTGTGCGACAATCCGCACGAAACGGCCACAAATTTGCGCGGATTGACGCACGTCGCTTCGACCCACTACCTCAAAAAACGTAAAATATTTATCTTAATCAAAAAGATATGAGTTTTTCCTGCTGGGCTTGGCGGTCGATGGCGAGGGCGTGACACTGACGACCAAGCGCGACGCAGATTGCGCGGAGGAAGTGGCGAGCGTGGCTTGCTGTCTGGAGCATCGAAATGATTCCTGCCGCGTCCGCAGCGCCGGCGACGACCGTGCGTCGTCCCTTCTATCGGCATCTGTATTTCCAGGTGCTGATCGCCATCGCCCTGGGGGCCTTCATCGGTCATTTCTGGCCCACGTTCGGCGAGAGCCTGAAACCGCTGGGCGACGCCTTCATCAAGCTGGTGAAGATGGTCATCGCCCCGGTGATCTTCCTGACCATAGTGACGGGCATAGCGGGCATGCGCGACATCGGCCGGGTCGGGCGCGTGGCGGCCAAGGCCTTCGCCTATTTCCTGGTCTTCTCGACCCTGGCGCTGATCGTCGGCCTGATCATCGCCAATCTGGTCCGGCCCGGTCACGGGCTGAACATCGACCCGGCCAGCCTGGATACGGGCGCGGTCGCCCAATACGCCCAGGCGGCGCATGAGAGCACCATCGTCGGCTTCCTGACCGGCATCATCCCGGACACGGTCGTCAGCGCCTTTTCGACCGGCAACATCCTGCAGGTGCTGTTCGTCTCGATCCTGTTCGGCATCGCCCTGGCCCTGGTCGGCGACCTGGGCAAGCCGGTCCTGACCTTCCTGGACTCCGCCAGCGCGGCCTTCTTCAAGCTGGTCGCCATCCTGATGAAGGCCGCGCCCATCGGCGCCTTTGGGGCCTTCGCCTTCACTATCGGCGCCTATGGCATCGCCTCGGTGGCCAATCTGTTCGCCCTGATCGCCACCTTCTATCTGACCGCGATCATCTTCGTGGTCGGGGTGCTGGGTCTGGTCGCCCTCGCCAACGGCTTCAACATCCTGAAGCTGATCCGTTATCTGAAGGAAGAACTGCTGCTGGTGCTGGGCACCTCCAGCTCCGAGGCGGCCCTGCCCAGCCTGATCTCCAAGATGGAGCGGGCGGGGGCGGCCAAGTCGGTCGTCGGCCTGGTCGTGCCGACCGGCTATTCGTTCAATCTGGACGGCACCAACATCTATATGACGATGGCGGCCCTGTTCATCGCCCAGGCGCTGAACATCGATCTGAGCCTGCAGGACCAGATCCTGCTGCTGCTGGTGGCCATGCTGTCGTCCAAGGGGGCGGCGGGCATCACGGGCGCGGGCTTCATCACCCTGGCGGCGACCCTGTCGGTGGTGCCCAGCGTGCCGGTGGCGGGCATGGCCCTGATCCTGGGCATCGACCGCTTCATGAGCGAGTGCCGCGCCCTGACCAACTTCATCGGCAACGCCGTGGCCACCATCGTGGTGGCCCGCTGGGAGGGCGAACTGGATCGCGACGCCCTGAAGGCCGCCCTGGACGGCG
>NZ_DAINBO010000061.1:0-8857 GCF_036732845.1 Brevundimonas sp.
CAATCGTGCCGATGTTGCAGTGCGGCTTAGTGCGTTCGAACTTTTCCTTGGCCATTCTCTTCTCTCCGTCCCCTGAGCAGGGGCTTGTCCTAAGATTTCAGGGGGTTGCCGGTCAGTTCCGAGAAACCGACCGGATTGCTGGTGGGGCTTTTCCCGGATGGAAAAAGCTTAGGCGTATTTCTTGATGACTTCGTCGGCGACGTGTTGCGGCACCGGCTCGTAGTGGTCGTACTGCATGGTGAACTGGGCGCGGCCCTGCGACATGCCGCGCAGCGTGTTCACATAGCCGAACATGTTGGCCAGCGGCACGAAGGCGTTCACGACGGTGGCGTTGCCGCGCATGTCCTGACCCTGGATCATGCCGCGACGGCCGTTCAGGTCGCCGATGACCGAACCCAGATACTCTTCCGGGGTCACGACCTCGACGGCCATGATCGGTTCCAGCAGCTTGGGTCCGCCCTTCTCACGCAGTTCCTTGAAAGCCGCGCGCGAGGCGATTTCGAAGGCCAGCACCGAGGAGTCGACGTCGTGGAAGGCGCCGTCGACCAGGGTGGCCTTGACGTCGATGACCGGGAAGCCGGCCAGCAGGCCGTTGTCCTTGGCCGACTTCAGGCCCTTTTCGACGCCCGGGATGTATTCCTTGGGCACCGCGCCGCCGACGATGGCGGATTCGAAGACGAAGTCCGAACCCGGCTCGCCCGGCTCGAACACCAGCTTGACGCGGGCGAACTGGCCCGTGCCGCCGGTCTGCTTCTTGTGGGTGTAGTCGATCTCGGCCTTGCGGCTGATGGACTCGCGATAGGCCACCTGCGGCGCGCCGATGTTGGCCTCGACCTTATAGGTGCGCTTCAGGATGTCGATCTTGATGTCCAGGTGCAGCTCGCCCATGCCCTTCAGGATGGTCTGGCCCGACTCGTGGTCGGTCGAGACGGTGAAGGACGGGTCTTCCGAGGCCAGCTTGGCCAGGGCGACGCCCAGCTTCTCCTGGTCGGCCTTGGTCTTAGGCTCGACGGCGATCTCGATGACCGGGGCCGGGAACTCCATGCGCTCCAGGATGACCGGCGACTTGATCGGGTCGCACAGGGTGTCGCCGGTGCGGGTGTCCTTCAGGCCGGCCAGGGCGACGATGTCGCCGGCGTAGGCTTCCTTGATGTCCTCGCGGTTGTTCGAGTGCATCAGCAGCATGCGGCCGACGCGCTCCTTCTTGTCGCGGGTCGAGTTCAAGAGACCCATGCCGGTCTCCATCTTGCCCGAATAGATGCGGCAGAAGGTCAGCGAGCCGACGAAGGGGTCGTCCATGATCTTGAACGCCAGGACCGACAGCGGTTCGTCGTCCGAAGCGCGGCGCACGACCGGCTCTTCGGTCTTGAAGTCGATGCCGGGGGTCGGCGGAATGTCGACCGGCGACGGCAGATAGTCGACCACCGCGTCCAGCAGCGTCTGCACGCCCTTGTTCTTGAAGGCCGAGCCGCACAGGATCGGATAGAAGGCGCCGGTCAGCACGGCCTTGCGGATGCACTTCTTGATGGTCTCTTCCGAAGGCTCGTTGCCTTCCAGATAGGCTTCCATCGCCTCGTCATCCAGCTCGACGGCGTTGTCGATCAGGTACTGGCGAGCCTCGACGGCCTTGTCCATCAGGTCGGCCGGGATCTCTTCGTCGCGGAAGTTGGCGCCCAGGGCGTCGTTGTCCCAGACCACCGCCTTCATGCGGACCAGGTCGACCAGGCCCGACAGCGAGCTTTCGGCGCCGATCGGGAACTGGATCGGCACGGCCTTGGCGCCCAGACGGTCACGGATCGACTCGACCGACTTGTCGAAGTCGGCGCCGATCTTGTCCATCTTGTTGACGAAGACGATGCGCGGCACGCGATACTTGTCGGCCTGACGCCAGACGGTCTCGGTCTGCGGCTCGACGCCGGCGTTGCCGTCCAGCACGGTCACGGCGCCGTCCAGCACGCGCAGCGAGCGCTCGACCTCGATCGTGAAGTCCACGTGGCCGGGGGTGTCGATGATGTTGAGGCGCTTCTCTTTCCAGAAGGCGGTCGTCGCGGCCGACGTGATGGTGATGCCGCGTTCCTGCTCCTGATCCATCCAGTCCATTGTGGCGGCGCCGTCGTGGACTTCGCCGATCTTGTGGGACTTGCCGGTGTAATAGAGGATCCGCTCGGTCGTCGTGGTCTTGCCGGCGTCGATGTGCGCCATGATGCCGAAGTTGCGGTAGTCTTCGATTTTATGCGTGCGGGGCATAGGAGGCTGCCTTGGGGTGCTGTGCAGGACGCCAGCTCAGCGCCCTCGGGAGATGTCGGATAAAGCGGCGCGGGCGATTTAGCTGAAACCGCCCGCGCCGGATAGTCGCTACATAGGCGCCGAAGGGGGCGCCTTGAAGGCCGTTACCAGCGATAGTGGCTGAAGGCGCGGTTGGCCTCGGCCATCTTGTGGGTGTCTTCGCGCTTCTTGACCGCGGTGCCGCGGTTGTTCGAGGCGTCCAGCAGCTCGGCGGCCAGCTTCTCGGTCATGGTGTTCTCACCACGGTTGCGAGCGGCGTTGACCAGCCAGCGGATGGCCAGGGCGCGGCGGCGATCGGGGCGAACCTCGACCGGCACCTGATAGGTGGCGCCGCCGACGCGACGCGACCGGACCTCGACCGACGGGGCCACGTTTTCCAGCGCGGTGTGGAAGGTGGCGACCGGCTCTTGGTCCTTCTTCTTCTCGGCCAGGATGTCGAAGGCGCCGTAGACGATGTTCTCGGCGACGGCCTTCTTACCTTCGTACATCACGTAGTTCATGAATTTGGTGACGATCAGGTCGCCGAACTTGGGATCCGGCAGAACTTCACGCTTCTGGGCGCGGTGACGACGCGACATGGGCTATTCCTTGTAGGTCCCGACAGCCGCCGGGAAAATCTCTGATGGCGAAAGGCGGTCGGCTTACTTCGGACGCTTGGCGCCGTAGTGCGAACGGCGCTGCTTGCGGTCCTTGACGCCCTGGGTGTCCAGCACGCCGCGCAGGATGTGGTAGCGAACGCCGGGCAAGTCCTTCACGCGGCCGCCGCGGATCAGCACCACCGAGTGCTCCTGCAGGTTGTGGCCTTCGCCGGGGATGTAGCACACGGCTTCGTAGCCGTTCTTGGCCAGACGGACCTTGGCGACCTTACGCAGAGCCGAGTTCGGCTTCTTCGGGGTCGTGGTGTAGACGCGGGTGCAGACGCCGCGGCGCTGGGGCGAACCCTCCAGGGCCGGCACCTTGTTACGGGTGGGCTTGGGCTTGCGCGGCTTGCGGATCAGTTGGTTGATCGTGGGCATTCTAACAGTCTCGACTTCTGTGTGGAGGCGTGTGCCTTTCGGCCGGAGCGCCTCGTGACCTTCTTCTGAACGGGGAGGTTTCCCCGCCCGGGTTGCCTTTGCGAGACCGGAGCGTCGCCTCAAACAGAAAAGCCGGAACGGGCGCTTCGGCCGTTCCGGCGGGCACAGCCCGTCCGTTTGATTGTGACGATCAGGACGGCCGCCGAAACGCCCATCTCGAAAGTGCGCGCCCTTTACGCGCTGGGGGGCTTCGGGTCAAGCGGAACGGTCAGTCCACCACCTGGAAGCGGACATCGTAGGTCACGCGCGCGCCCACCGCCGCGCCGCGGACGACTGCCGGATCCATGCGCGATCTTCGGGCCGCGCTCAAGGCCGCCTCGGCATAGCCGCAGCCTCGCGGCGTTTCCCTGAGCACACGGCACAGGTCCAGACTCCCATCGGCCTGGACCACGCAAGACACCCGAACCTCGCCGACGCCGGAACGACATTGACGCGGCGTGTTCCGATCCTGGGCCTGCCCTTGGGAAGGAGCCTGACAGGCCATGATCATCATGCCCGCCCCGATCGCCGAAACGCGCAGGGTCATCGGTCTCCACATCGTTGTAACCCTAACGGATCAGACAGCAGCGGTCGAACCCCGGTCGCGCTCCAGCCCCATTACCGCCACGGTCGCCCGATCCTCTGACGCGGTCAGGGGAGGATGCGTGGTTCGGTTCGACTGGACGTGGCCGGAAAGGGCCGAGCGGGCGCGCAAGCCTGCCCTGATCGCCGCGTCCGTGGCGCTGCACGTCGCCGTGTTGGGCTATATGGCGTTGCGGAATTTCGAGGCCCCCGCCCTGCCGGGGCTTTCGACGCCGGTGACGGTCATACCCGTCGAACTGGTCCCACGCCCCCTGCTGAAGGACGAAGCGCCGCGCGAACCCGCTCCAGCGGCCGCGGCCGAGACCCTCGCCCCGGCCGCATCAGCCGCCGCGCCCGTCCTGGTCCCCCCGCGCGGCCGCGACAAGCAGGATGAGGATCAGACGCCCGCCGCCCCGGCCGGCCGCGTGGCGGCCGCCGCGCCCGATGGGACGCCCGCACCGCCGTCCGGCGCCTGGCAGGTGCGGCGCGAGACCCTGAATGACGCCATCGCCCGTTCGCTGCGCCAGGGCGTTCCCGGCTGCCGCATGATGCGGGATCGATTGAGCGCCGCCGAACAGGCCCAGTGCGACAGCCGTTTCAACGAGGCGGCCGGACGCGCCGCCCCCCTGCGCGGGACAGGGAATCCAGAACGCGACGCCCGGTTCGCGGCCGAGGGCGCGCGCGAACTGCGGCGCTATGAACAACGCCGACGCCCATTGGCGGGCGGGACCGGGGTCGTCGGTCCCGGCGACTGCCCCGGCTCCAACCTCGGCATGGGTTGCGCGGGCGCCCACCTGCCGGACGTGCCGGGCGTCGACATGCGCCAGGGCGCGCGCACGACCCACACGCCCAGCCAAGGGCCGCCCTAGGGTTCAAACCCGAGAAAAAGCGAGTCTATCGAGTCTAGAATCTTCGGCCCCTGCGCTGAACCGCATCGGTCGCACCATAGCGCGGGTCTGCGCCGGATGCGGACGCATCCGGCGCAGCCGATCTCGCCCTAGCGACGCACGCCCAGCTCCAGCCAGCTTCCCGGCAGGAAGCGGATCCGCATCGGCTCGCCCGCATCCGCGATCGACTCGTCGCTGACGTCGCGGCCGGAGCCGTGATTGATCTGGACTCCCAGCCGGAAGGGCACGCCCACCAGGGCCACGAGCCGACTGCCCGGTCTCAGGCGGACGCCCGTCACGGTCTGGCTTTCAAAGCTCAGCACCTGAGGCTCTCCGGGCGTCAGCAACCGGCGGTGCGTACGGTCCTGCATATAGCTGGCCCGGCCCAGATAGGACGCCAGGCGGAACCATCCCCCATCCGCGCGATGCTCGAAGAAGACCACCTCCAGGTCCAGGTCACGCTTATTGGTGACGATCTCGAACCGGCCGGTGAAGCCGCCGTCGATCTCGATGCCGTCGGTGAACGGGGCGGTCTCGAATTGCAGGGCGCCGGTGGTGTCGAGCTGGTCGGACGGAACCTCCCGGTCGATGACGCCGCGATCCGTCATGTCCAAGGTCAGCACGCTCTCCGCGCCGGGACCGTCCTCGCTCAACGTCCGCGCGCCCGCCTCGCCTTCGCCGCCCAGGTGCAGACGCAGGCGCTGCTCGGCCATGGCGTCCGGCGATTCCACATGCCGCCAGAGATCGGCGCCCATCACCTGGAAATTCACCCGGCCGCTCAACAACTCCGGCAGGGGTGCGTCGCGGAACACATGGTCGAACCACTGCATCCGCAAGGCCGCCAGGTCGATCTGGGCCGAACGGTCGATGTCGTATCCGTTGATGGAGGCCAGCACTCCGCCCTGTTGGGCCGTGTGGTGATAGGGACCGATGATCATGCGGTGATCGGCGTCCGGCCGATGGCGCAGATGCTCTCTCATATAGTGGAGCGCCCCCACCATGCCGCCGTCGAAATAACCGGTCTGGACATAGACGGGCACGTCGATGGCTGCGAACTCCCGCCCCTGAGGAATCATCGCCTGCCAGAAGGCGTCATAGTCGGGATGATCCAGCCATTGGCGGAAGATCGGATTGGCCCGGCCGTCGATCCGCTCCATGTCCCGATAGGGCCGCCCGCTGAGAAACCAGTCGCGGAACAGCCGGTCCCAACGGTCGTTGTCGCCATAGGTCTTTTCGTC
The DNA here is from genome assembly GCF_036732845.1 of Brevundimonas sp. Taxonomy (GTDB): domain Bacteria; phylum Pseudomonadota; class Alphaproteobacteria; order Caulobacterales; family Caulobacteraceae; genus Brevundimonas. The sequence continues at coordinate 6,049 of NZ_DAINBO010000061.1, forward strand.
CAGCGCCGCTCCGCTCGCCGCATAGAAGGGCCAGTGATAGACGAAGCTCTGGAACACCCCGCCCTGCATCGGCACGTCGATGCCCGGCGCGGCCGAGGCGTTGGTGGCGATGGCCTTCAACGCCGCCGGTCTGTGCTTCAACGCCGCCCATTGGGTGAAGCTGTTGTAGCTGCCGCTGAACATGCCGACCCGGCCGTCGCTCCAGTCCTGGGCCGCCAGCCAGTCGATCACGGCTGCGGCGTCGGCGCCGTCGTGAACATAGGGAACCGGATCGCCCGTCCCGTCGCGTCCCTTGCCGCGCGTATAGGCGATCACGCCCGCATAGCCGTGGGCCGCCATCTGCACGGCGTCGGCCACGCCCCAGTCGGCGCGGTTGTAGATGCCGAAATTGAGCAGCGCCGTCAGCTTCTCTCCGCGCGGGCGCACCATCATGGCCGTGATCCGCGCACCGTCCGGCGTATCGATCAACAGATCGTCCTCGAAGACGAAACGCCGCTCGACATCCGCCCGGATCAAGGCGTCTGACGCCGGCAGCAGATAGCGCCAGGTCTCCAACGCCTGACGCGCGGTCACGGCCGCGACGCCCGTCGTGCAGTCCGTCAACGTGATCCCGACACAGGCCGCTTCGGCCTGTCGCGCCCGTTCGGTCAACTGATCCAGGTTCGCACCGTACCAGGGCAGAATCGTCGCCATCTCGCGATCAGGCAGCGCGGCGTAGAGTTCGTCGAAGGCGCGATTCAACGCGGCCTGCCGCGTCGCACCCTGGACCTCATAACCCCGCGCCCGCGCATAGATCCGCCAGGGCGTCAGGGCGGCGGCGCGGCTCGGCTGTGCCGGCCGCAAGCCCTCCGCCAGGCTTTCGGCCGTCTGTTCGGCCTCGGCATAGCGTTCCGCGGCCAGTTGCAGTCTGAGCCGCTGCACGGTCGGCGGCCCTTCGCCGGCTTGCGTCAGCATGTGCGCGGCCGCGTCACGCGAGACGGCGGTCGACTGGGCTTGCGCCGGTGAGGAAACGATCAGGGCGACGGTCGACGCCGCGACCAGGGCGAACAGGGTGAAATGACGCATGGGACCTCCGAAAACCGTCCCTCCGGTAGCCGCGCCGTTCACCGACGGGCCGAAAACCGGCGAGCGGACAGCGCGCGTCGGTGAACGCGCGTCCCGGCTCGGCTAGATGACCCGGTCCCTCACCCGCTTGGCCCCTGCCCGGCTGGTCTGGATCCGTTCGCCGGTCTCCATGTGCAGCAGCAGCCGCCCGTTGCCGGCGGATTCCGCTCGGTCGATTCGCTCCAGGTTGACGATGTGCGAACGGTGGACGCGCGCGAACCGCTCGGGGTCCAGGCTCGTTTCAAACTCGCCCAGCGTCATGCGCACCAGATGACGGCCGTCCATGGTGCGCACCTCGGCATAGTCGTCGGCCCCGGCGATGCTGACGATGCTGGCGGTGTCCATGGGCCTGAAATCCTCACCGCTGCGGATGAAGTAGCGTGACTGGCCGTCGCCGGCGGGCCTGGGCCGCGCCGTCTCGACGGACGTGATCGACGAACGCGCCTGAAGCAACGTCAGCGCCGCGATCAGACCGTATGTCGTGACGTTCTGAAGGGTCTGCCAGGCCATCGCCCGCCGGTCGAAGGGCCGCACGTCGAACTCGGTCGCCGAGACGCCGTTGATCACGCCCAGCAAGACCAGCAGGAACCAGTAAGACAGCATCGAATAGGCGACGGCCAGGGCGACATGGCCCAGGGTCGCGACCACGACCGAACGCCCCGTCAGGTGGCGCAGGATCACGCTCCGGGCGGCCAACCCCAGCAGGACGACCGGAATCGTATTGGCCAGGGCGCCGGCCAGCACCTGCGCCGGTCCCCCTCCCCGCGCCACGGCCAGAACCAGGCTGTAGCCCGTGAAGACGACGACCGAACCGATCAGGGCTGATCGCACGACGCCTGTTTCAGGGCGTGCCGGACTGGACGCTTCGATCTGTGTCATCGCGCGAGTATGTCGCCTGGCGCGTTCAAGACAAAGGGCGGTCCCGTCGCCGGAACCGCCCTTCTTCAGATCAGATCGTCAGGCGCTGATCAGCCTTCCGCATGCTCCAGCTCGGCGGCCAGGTCGGCCGGCAGAGCCTCGACCGCGGCCTCGAGGGTCGAGGTCAGCTCGGCGTCGCGCTGGTTGGCGACCTTTTGCAGACTGCGCAGATAGGCGCCCGTGCCCGCCGGGATCAGGCGGCCGACGATGACGTTCTCCTTCAGGCCTTCCAGCGTGTCGATCTTGCCGTTGACCGAGGCGTCGGTGAGGACGCGGGTGGTCTCCTGGAACGACGCCGCCGAGATGAAGCTGCGGGTCTGCAGCGACGCCTTGGTGATGCCCAGCAGGACCGGCTGCGTGATGGCCGGACGGCCGCCGCGCTTCTCGACCTTGGCGTTCTCCAGCGCGGCCTCGGCGACCTCGACGGTGTCGGACTTGATCAGGGTGGTCTCACCCGGATCCACGACCTCGACCTTTTGCAGCATCTGGCGGACGATCACCTCGATGTGCTTGTCGTTGATCGGCACGCCCTGCAGTCGATAGACCTCCTGCACCTCGTTGACGAGGTATTCGGCCAGCGCCTCGACGCCCTGGATGCGCAGCAGATCGTGCGGGTCCGGGTTGCCGTCGATGATGTAGTCGCCCTTCTGGATCAGATCGCCGTCGTGGACGGAGATGTGCTTGCCCTTGGGGATCAGGAATTCGACCGCTTCGCCCTGGTTGCCGTCGGCATCCGGCTCCGGGGTGATCTTGATGCGGCGCTTGTTCTTGTAGTCGCGGCCGAATT
>NZ_DAINBO010000062.1:0-8631 GCF_036732845.1 Brevundimonas sp.
CGTAAACCAACCTTCGGCGATCAAGGCGGCTCGCGCCCGTTTCCGAGTCCCGCATGACCCGCCCGCCGTCCCAGATGCACGTCGCCGTCCTGATGGGCGGGCTGTCGTCGGAGCGCGAGGTGTCGCTGTCGTCCGGCGAAGGCTGCGCCAAGGCGCTGGAGACCGCCGGTTACCGCGTCACCCGCGTCGACGCCGGTCGTGACCTGGCCCAGGTGCTGACCCGGCTGAAGCCCGATGTCGCCTTCAACGCCCTGCATGGCGAATGGGGCGAGGACGGCTGTGTTCAGGGCGTGCTGGAGACCCTGGCCATCCCTTACACCCATTCCGGCGTTCTTTCGTCGGCCCTGGCGATGGACAAGGACAAGTCCAAGGCGGTGCTGCGCGCGGCGGGCGTGATCGTTCCCGGCGGCGGCCTGTTCGACCGTCACGCCGTCGCGGCGGGCCACGTCATCGCGCCGCCCTATGTCGTCAAGCCCAACGCCGAGGGGTCTTCGGTCGGCGTCTATCTGGTGCGCGAGGGCGAGGCGCCCGTCGCCGCCGTCGGCGAACCCGGCTGGACCTATGGCGACCAGGTGATGGTCGAACCGTTCATCGCCGGAAAGGAGCTGGCCGTCACCGTTCTTGGGGAAAAGTCGGGTCCGCGCGCCCTGACCATCACCGACATCACCCCGACCAAGGGCTTCTACGACTACGAGGCCAAATACGCGCCGGGCGGCTCGCGCCATGTGCTGCCGGCCGAATTGCCGCCCGCCGTGTTTGAAAAGGCCTTGCGCCAGGCCGAGCTGGCCCATGCCGCCATGGGCTGTCGCGGCGTGTCGCGCAGCGATTTTCGTTATGACGATGTTAAGGACGATCTCGTCTTGCTGGAGGTGAACACCCAGCCCGGCATGACGCCCACCTCGCTCGTTCCCGAGCAGGCCGCCTACGTCGGGATGGATTATCCGAATCTGGTGCGGTGGATGGTGGAGGACGCCTCATGCCCGCGGTAGTCCGTGGCGGCAGACGTCAGAGCGCGCAGGCGCCGCGACGCGGCGCGCCCGCTTCCGCGCGCGGCAAGGGACCCCGCAACGCCCCCGCCACCCCGGCCAAGGTCGCCGCCATCGGCCGCCTGGACCTGTCGCCGCGCGCGGTGATGATCAGCATGGCCGCCGGTTGTCTGGTCCTGGTCGCGGTTCTGGCCACCGGCGCGCGAGCCGAGCGTATCGGCGCGGCCGTCTCTGACGGCGTGGACGGGGTCACCACCGGCCTGGGGCTGAAACTGCGCCGAGTCCACATCACCGGCGCCTCGGCCGAGGCCCAACCGGCGATCCAGCAGGCCCTACAGCTCGAAGCGGGCGCGCCGATCACCGGTCTCGACCTGGATCTGCTGCGTCAGCGGGTCCAGTCGGTCGGCTGGGTCAAGGAGGCGCGCGTGGTGCGCCTGCTGCCCGACACCCTGATCGTCGAGGTCAAGGAGCATGACCGCCTGGCCGTCTGGCAGAACGCGGGCCGCGCCTTCGTCATCGACGGTTCGGGCAAGGTCATCCCCGACGCCCAGGCCGCCCGCTATCCGCGCCTGCCGCTGGTGGTGGGCAGGGGGGCCGACCAGGCCGCCGCCGAGGTTCTGCCTCTGCTGGCCCAGCGCCCGCGCCTGATGAGCCGCATCGACGCCGTCGTCCGCGTGGATGAGCGCCGCTGGGACCTGCGCCTGAAGGACGGCTCCTTGATCCAGCTTCCGGCCGTCGATCAGGATGAAGCCCTGATCCGGCTCGACGCCCTGGATCAGCGCGAGCGATTGCTGGACCTGGGTTTCGCCCGGGTCGATCTGAGAACGCCCGAGGAGATCGCCGTCCGGCCCTCCGAGAGCGGCGAAGCATAGTTCGGGGGAGTAGCGGCGGGCATGGCCGGACGGGTGCGTGACAATCAGGGAGAGGCGCTGGGCGCCGCGCGGGCGCCGGTGGTGGCGGCCCTCGACCTCGGCCATTCCAAGGTCTCCTGCTTCATCATGCGCCCCGACGGGGTGCGCCACGCCGACCGCACCATCCGCGTGGCGGGCGCTAGTCATGTCCAGTCCAAGGGGATCAAGGGCGGCGGGGTCATCAACCTGGAAGAGGCCGCGGGCGCCATCGGCCACGCCGTGGAACGGGCCGAGCGCGCCGCCGGGGCGCCGGTGTCGGGCGTGGTGGTCACGACCGCCGTCGGCCAGATGGCCAGCCATCGCCTGCGCGCGCAGGTGTCCCTGGGCGCCAAGCCCGTCGATGACGCCGACCTGGCCCGCGCCATCGGCATGGCCTTGGCCCAGTTGAAACTGCCCAATCGCCGGCCGATCCACGTCCTGCCCGTCTCATGGTCGGTGGACGGCGCGCGCGGCGTGCACGATCCGCGTTCCATGCGCGGCGGGTCGCTGGGCTTGGACCTGTTGGTCGTCTCCATGGCCGAGAGCGCTTTTTCGACCCTCAGTCACTGTCTGGAGCTGGCCCATCTGGACCTTCAGGGCGTCGTGGCGGCGCCGGTCGTCACGTCCCTGGCGGCGCTGGAAGACGATGAGATGGACCTGGGCTGCGTCTGTATCGACATGGGCGGCGGCGTCACCTCGGCGGCGGTCTGGGGCGGGCGCTCGCTGCTGCACGTCGAAAGCCTGGGCGTCGGCGGCGATCACGTCACGGCCGACATCGCCCGAGGCCTGTCCACCAGCCGCGCCGGGGCCGAGCGTTTGAAGACCCTGCACGGCTCGGCCATGGCCAGCGCCAACGAAGACCGCGAGATGCTGGAGGCTCCGCCGCGCGGCGAGGACCCCTCGGCCGGTCCCGTCGTGGTGCCCCGCTCCATGCTCAAGACCGTCATCGCCCCTCGCGTCGAGGAGACGCTGGAGCTGATGCGCGATCGCCTGCGCGACAAGGGCGCCCTGGTCGATCCGGGCGCCAGCGTGGTCCTGACCGGCGGCGCCAGCCAGTTGAACGGCGTGCGCGAACTGGCCGTGCGCGTGTTCGACCGTCCCGTACGCCTGGGTAAGCCGCAGCGCGCGCCGCACCTGGCCGACGCGGCGTCCGGCCCGGCCTTCTGCGCCTCGGCCGGGGTCTTGCTGCGCGCCGCCTACGGCCCGCGCGAAGCCGTGTCGGCGCGCAAGCTGATGACGCGCCCAATTGGGGCGGCCGACGCCCCGCGCGTCCATCGTGGCCACATTCTGGCGCGCGCCGCCGGCTGGCTTCGCGACAACCTCTAAATCTCTCGGATTTTTCTACATTTTTGAAAGGGCGCGCTTCGGCGCGCTCTTCGCGCTTGCAGCGAAACTGTGTCCGTATTGTTACAACGCGGTGCTTACGTTGCCGTAATTGCGGCAATTATGTTGCGACTTGCGTGCTCGTACGGCTAGCGTCAGGCCCAAGTGCAGCATGCGACTCGTATGCTGCGCATTCGCATCACTCGAAGCTTGGGGCCTATCTAATGCAACTGAAGCGCAACTATCTCTTCGGCACGACCGTGCTGGCCGGCCTGATGGCCGTCGCCGTCGTGCCCGCCCACGCCCAGGACCCCGCCGGGGGCGCCTCTCAGGTCGAAGAAGTCGTGGTCACCGGCTCGCGCATCCGCCGCGACGCCACCACCGCCCCGACGCCGCTGATCCAGATCACCCGCGAAGAGATGGACCAGTCGGGCGAGGCCAACGTCGTCGACTATCTGGCCGACATCCCGGCCCTGACCTTCTCGCAGGTGCCGGAAGACACCACCGGCTCGAACCTGAACGACGGCGGCCTGTCGCTGCTGAACCTGCGCGGCCTGGGCGCGGCGCGCACCCTGGTGCTGGTCAACGGCCGTCGTCACGTCGGTTCGGCCCCCGCCTCGCTGGCGGTCGATGTCGACACCATCCCGCGTCTGCTGATCGAGAACGTCGAAGTCATCACCGGCGGCGCCGCCTCGGTCTACGGCGCCGACGCCGTGGCCGGCGTGGTCAACTTCATCCTGAAGGACGACTATGAGGGCCTGGAGATCGATGGCGCCTATTCGCAGATCAACCAGGACGGCCAGGCTTCCAGCCGCATCGGCTTCCTGTGGGGCGAAAACCTGTTCGACGACACTCTGAACGTCTATCTGACCGCCGAGTACAAGGAGAACGATCAGGTCGTCGACGCCGACATGGACTGGCTGCGTGAAGGCTGGACCCTGATCGGTTGGGACGTCGACCCGACCACGGCCCCGACCGACGGCGTGCCGGACGCCATCCTGATCAACAACGCCCGCACCTTCATCCGCGGCACCGGCTTCGGCGGCATCACCATCCTGGCCACGGGCGTCCAGCCCTCGCCGGCGGCCGACCCGGACGTGGCTCCCGTGACCTGCTCGCTGGCGTCCTACGGCGCGGGCTGCTTCTACATCGCCCCGTCGAACAACCCGAACAACGCCTTCCTGTACGACGCCAACGGCAACTCCATGCCGCTGGTGTTCGGTTCGATCCGTCAGGGCACCGGCAACCGCATCACCTCCAACGGCGGCAACGGCCAGGCGCTGAACACCGAACAGGGCGGCACCAGCCGTCTGCCGCAGTCGGAAGAGTGGCGCGTCCAGTCGGGCTTCACCTGGGATCTGTCGGACAACGTCACCGCCTTCGGTGAAGGCAAATACGCCGAGGAAGAGACCTACGACGCCGGTCAGCGCACCTTCTACGACTTCAACATCGCCGCCTATAACCCGGCCAGCCCGCCGGTCGTGACCACCGGCGGCCAACTGCAGATCGGCCTGGACAACGCCTATCTGCCGGCCAACGTGCGTCTGGCGATCCAGAACAACATGCGCCAGATCTTCAACTCGGCCGGCGTGGTCACCTCGACCGTCGCCGACCCGCGCGCCCAGCACAAACTGTACCCCACCGTCCGTTCGCAACTGAACCAGCGTGACCTGCAGCGTTACGTCATCGGTCTGCGCGGCGACGCGGGCGACGTCGGCTTCATCAAGAACCTGAACTGGGAAGTCGGCTACACCTACGGCGAGATGAACAACCGCAACTGGGAGCGGGCCGACGGCTACAACGAGCTGCAGATGGCCGCCGACGCGGTGGTCGACACCGCCGGCATCGTCAACGGCCGTCCGGGCGAGGTGGTCTGCCGCACGCAACTGCGTCGCGCCCAGGGCTATCCGATCCCGACCTCGGGTTCGGTGGCGCTCGGCTACAGCGGCATCACCAACGACATGATCAACCGGTGTACGCCGGTGCGCATCTTCGGCGAGGGCGGCTTCTCGGACGCCGCGCGTGAGTTCATCGGCGCTGAGATCTACGTCACCGACCACAACCGTCAGCAGGACTTCCTGGGCTTCATGTCCGGCGAGCTGTGGGACTTCTGGGGCGCCGGCCCGATCGGCTTCGCCATGGGCGTCGAAAGCCGCAAGGAAACCACCTCGGGCACCGGCCGCAGCGCTCCCTCGGGCGGCCGCATGCTGTTCCTGAACGAAGGCCCGGACTTCCCGGCCGTGTCCTACGAGACGCGCGAAGCCTTCATCGAACTGCGCGTGCCGCTGTTCCAGGATAGCTGGCTGGGCCGTTCGGCCGAAATCTCGGGCGCCTATCGCACCGCCGACTACACCACCGTCGGCATCCAGGACACCTATTCGATCCAGGGTTCCTGGCGTCCGATCGACGACCTGCTGTTCCGCGTCACGCAGAACACGGCCATCCGCGTGCCGAACCTGGGCGAACTGTACTCGCCCTACGGTCAGACCTTCGCCAACGGTTTCGCGGACCCCTGCCTGGTCTCGAACATCAACGCCCTGACCGACACGGCCATCCAGGCCAACCGCCGGGCCAACTGCCAGGCCCTGTCGAACGCGGCCGGTCACAGCTTCACCTTCGTGAACCCGACCGACCCGAACGCCTTCCAGCCGACCTACGGCACGGGCGGCATTCCGGGCCTGAGCGGCGGCAACCCCTTCCTGCAGCCGGAAACCTCGGACTCCTTCACCGCCTCGGTGGTGTGGACGCCGTCGTACTTCCCCAACTTCTCGCTGGTGCTGGACTACTACAAGATCGAGATCGACGACGCGATCGACACCACCACCGGGCTTCAGAACGCGGTCCAGTGCGTGAACGGCAATACGATCAACCAGGCGGCGTGCGACACCATCACGCGCGATCCGACCACCTGGATGATCTCGACCTTCATCGAAGGTTCGCTGAACTACGCCAAGCTGACCGCGGAAGGCGTCGACTTCTCAGCCAAATACCGCTTCGACATCGTCGATGTGATCGGCCAGGACTGGGGCCGCATCAACTGGAACCTGCGCGGCTCCTACACGATCGAGCAGAACGACTACACCAACATCGCGCTGCCGGACTTCCCGACGATCTTCGCCGACACGGTCGGCACGCCGCGGGTCCGCTTCCTGTCGACCGTGGCCTGGCAGCCCACCGACCGCCTGACCCTGTCGTGGGATTGGGACTGGCAGGGCAGCCAGGAGATCGGCGACGCCGACGCCCTGGTGGCCAACCCGGACATCCGCGAGTTCGCCAAATACCTGGAGACCGGCGCCTTCAACCAGCACGACTTCACGATGGCCTATCAGGTCACCGACGACCTGCGGGTCCGTGCCGGTGTGGTCAACGCCTTCGACGAAGAGCCGGCGCACTGGCTGGGCCGCAACTCCAACGACAACTTCGACCTGTTCGGCCGTCGTTACTTCGTCAACTTCAACTACAAGGTCTGGTAAGCCGGACCTCGGCATTCGCCGAACACTGCGAGGGGCGGTCCGAAAGGGCCGCCCCTTCTTCTTTGCCGTTTCGAGATCGAAAATTTGCGGCGATGGTTAACGAAATCGCTCGCCAGAGGGCCGACTCAAGCTATCCGATAACCTTCTCTTAACGCTCCCGGGCGTTTCCTTAAGACGCTCATAACTACTGGCGAATCGGCGGGATTTCGCGGGTGTCGAGAGGGCAGGGTCGGAAGGTCGGAACGAATATGTCTCTTTCTCTGGTGCGTCCTGAAGCCACGGAATTGAAGCCTCGCATCGTCGTCTTCGGGGTCGGCGGCGCGGGCGGCAACGCCGTCAACAACATGATCGACGCGGGTCTCGAAGGGGTCGAGTTCGTCGTCGCCAACACCGACGCCCAGCACCTCAGCTTCGCCAAGACGGATCGCCGCATCCAATTGGGTGCCACGATCACGCAAGGCCTGGGCGCGGGCGCCCACCCCGAGGTCGGCATGAACGCCGCCGAGGAATCGGCCGACGAGATTCACGCGCACCTGGAAGGCGCGCACATGATCTTCATCACCGCCGGCATGGGCGGCGGCACCGGCACCGGCGCCGCGCCGATCATCGCCAAATGCGCGCGTGATCGGGGCATCCTGACCGTCGGCGTCGTGACCAAGCCCTTCACCTTCGAGGGGCGTCACCGCATGCGCCTGGCGGATTCGGGCATCGCCGAGCTGCAACGCTATGTCGACACCCTGATCGTCATTCCGAACCAGAACCTGTTCCGCGTCGCCAATGAGCGCACGACCTTCGCCGACGCCTTCGGCATGGCCGACCAGGTGCTGCACTCGGGCGTGCGTTCGATCACCGACCTGATGATCCTGCCGGGCCTGATCAACCTCGACTTCGCCGACGTCCGCGCGGTGATGAGCGAGATGGGCAAGGCAATGATGGGCACGGGCGAGGCCACGGGCGACGACCGCGCCCTGCTGGCGGCCCAGAACGCCATCGCCAACCCGTTGCTGGACGAGACCTCCCTGAAGGGCGCCAAGGCCGTGCTGGTCAACATCACCGGCGGCATGGACATGACCCTGCTGGAGGTCGACGAGGCCGCCAACGCCATCTCGGCGGAAGTGGACGCCGACGCCAACATCATCTTCGGCGCCGCCTTCGACCCGGCCCTGGACGGCAAGATCCGCGTCTCGGTCGTCGCCACCGGCATGGACGAGGCCTCGATGGGCAAGCAGGAGCCGGTCGCCGCGACCCGCACCCTCGACGCCCGCCGCCCGGCCCCTCTGTACGCCTCGGCTCCGGTCCCGGCCGAACCCGTTCGCGCCGAGCCGGTGCGTGCGGCCGCCCCGCGTGTGGAAACCCCGATCGTTCAGCCGACCTTCGCCCCGGCGCCGCTGCCGGAGGTTCGTTCCGAGCCGGTGATCCACGCCGCCGAAACGCCGCGCACCCTTGAGCCGATCGTCGATCCGTGGGTCGAGGAGTATGAAGCCGTTCCGGCCGCCCGCGCCGCCGCTCCGGCCGAGACGTCGCCGACCGTCCAGGGCGACCTCTATATGGATCGCGCCGCGGCCAGCGCGCGCGAGCCGGTCGCCGCCCCGCCGGTCGATGACTATGCCGACGACGGTGATCATCACCGCAAGTCGGGCTGGAGCCTGTTCGGCCGCGGCAAGCGGACCGCGCCGCCCGCGCCGACCTATGCGCCGCGTCAGGTTCCTCGCGCCTCTGCCGCCGCGACGCAGCCGGTGATCCAGGACCCCGAACTGGGCCAGGCCGACGATGATCTGGAGATCCCGTCCTTCCTGCGCCGATTGGCCAACTAGGGCTTAGGGCTTAGGAATTAGGGCTTAGAAGGGCGGTCCAGATGGGCCGCCCTTTTCGTTTATTGTCCGCTATCCGCCCCAGCGCATCATCCTAAGCCCTAAGCCCTAAGCCCTAAGCCCTAAGCCCTAAGCCCTAAGCCCTAAG
>NZ_DAINBO010000063.1:0-8355 GCF_036732845.1 Brevundimonas sp.
ACGCCGGCTATTCGATCCCGCCCTATTACGACAGCCTGATCGGCAAGCTGATCGTACACGGCCGCGACCGCGAGGAATGCGTCGCCCGCCTGCGTCGCAGCCTGAACGAGATGGTCGTGGGCGGCATCGACACCACCATTCCCCTGTTCCAGAAGCTGTTGCAGGAGCCGGACATTCTGTCGGGCGACTATGACATCCACTGGCTGGAGAAGTGGGCCAAGGCGCAAAAGGGCGAGTGACGGAGCCGGACTTCAGCGCCGCCTCCACCGACGGCTTCACCGCCGACGATCTTCTGGCCTGTTACGCCTCGGGCGTCTTTCCGATGGGCGAGGCGCGCGACGATCCGCGCGTCTTCATCGTCGAACCGGACCAGAGGGGTCTGATCCCGCTGGATCGCTTCCACATCCCCGCCCGCCTGCGCCGCACCGTGCGCGGCGAACCGTTCGACATTCGCGTCGACACCGCCTTCAACGCCGTGGTCGACGGCTGCGCCCAGGCCGCACGGGGCCGTGAGGACACCTGGATCAACGCCCCGATCCGGCGCCTCTACGCCCAGCTTCACGCGCGCGGCTTCGCCCATTCCATCGAATGCTGGCGCGACGAGCATCTGGTCGGGGGTCTGTACGGCGTGACGCTCGGCGGGGCCTTCTTCGGCGAAAGCATGTTCAGCCGCGAGCGGGACGCATCCAAGGTCGCCCTGGTCCATCTGGTCGCCCGTCTGCGCTTGGGCGGCTGGAACCTGCTGGACGCCCAGTTCATGACCCGGCACCTGGCCGGTTTCGGCGCGGTCGAGACACCGCAATCGGTCTATCTGCGCCTATTGAAGGCCGCGCTCAGGGTCCGGCCTGATCCCGCCGCCCTGACACAGATCCTGAGCGGCGATCAGGCCGTCGCGGCGGCGCGTCAGCTCTTACAGCCCACCACCCAGGCGTCGTAGATCGGGTGTTGCAGCCCGTTCACGCTGGGCGATGAGGCGAACATCCAGCCTCGGAAGATCTGGCGGGGTTCGGTTCCCGCCACCGCGCCGCGCGGCTGAAGCGCGACATCGACATAGGCGATGGCGTCCTCGGTCTGTTCGTCCGAGGCCGAGACCTCGCAGGCCCGCACGCTGAAGATCAGCGCCTTGTTGAAGCGCACCGGCCGTCCGCCGACCTGCACCTCGAAGCGCATGGATTCGGCGGTGATCTTGTCGATGGCCTGAATGATGGCGACCGGGCGGCGCTGACGGCGGCCGGGGGGCGGCGCGTCATCGTCCTTCTTGGGCGCGGCCTTCTCTTCGGCCTCTTCCTCTTCGACGACGGCCTCGGCCTCTTTTTCGACCTGGGCGCTCACGGCCGGATCGACGGGCGTCACCGCCACGGGGCGCGCGGGCGCGGGAACTCCGGCCGGGGCGGATTCGACCGGCGCGGCGGGCGGATTGGCCGTGGACTTCAGGATGTCGCCGATCGGATCGGCCGCCGCCGGGGTCGCGTCCTGCGGCAGGTCCATCAGCGCGCCCGCGCCGACGGCGCCCGCCGTCAGCAGGACAGCGCCGACCGCGCCCGCGATCAGGGCGCGACGGCCCCTCATTCGGGCTTCCAGGCCTGATAGTCGCCGGTGGCGGCCGGACGGCGCCCTTCGGCGGCCAGCGAACCCTGCGGCCGCCAGGCCATGGGCGTGCCGGTCTGGTTCGGCTTGTATTCGACTTCCCACGACCGACGCGGCAGCGGGTCCACGGTCGGCGGCTCGTCAAAGGTGTAGTGCAGCCAGCCGTGCCATTCCGGCGGCACCTTCGAGGCCTCGGCATAGCCGTTGTAGATCACCCAGCGCCGCTTGCGCCCGTCATAGCTGACGTTGTCGCGCGACTGGTAATAGCGGTTGCCGAAGGCGTCGGTCCCGACCAGCGCGCCGCGCTTGGCCACGGTGAACAGGGTGCCGATCGTGGCGCCGTTCCACCAGGCGAAAATCTTGTCGAGCACGTTCGGACACCCAGGCTGAATCCCGCCGCGCGGGGAGTGCGCGACGCACCGCGATCATAGAAACCGCGCCGCCCGCAGTCCAGCGCCGCGAAACGGAAGCTCGTATCGATATCTTGGGGGTAACCCGCCCCATGGCCGCAACATCTATTGGTTTGCGCCTTTATGCGCCCTAGCCTGTCCGCAAGCCGTTTCCGCCAGAGAGGCCCATGCGCTTTTCGTCCCGCTTCGCCCGCCTGCCCGGCCCGCCGCTGGAGCGCCGCCGGATCGAGCGTCCGTTCCAGGTCGCCGAGGTCGTCGCGCCCGCCGCCTGGACCGACGCCCAGGTCGAGGCTTGGATGGACTGGGCCGACGCCCTGCCGAACGACCTGCCGCGCCTGGCGGACCCCGTCGTCGTCGCGCCGGACGCCCCGCTGAACGGCGCGATCGGGCGTTGGGCCGCGCGCCTGGCCGCCTGGGGGCGGGCCGTCGGCGTGTTCGACGCCAAGGACGCCGACGTCTTCCGCGCCGAGCTGGAGGCGACCCTGCTGCTGGGCCTGGCCGCGCCCGTCGCCGGGCCGGCCGACGGTTCGCGCGTCCATCCGGTGGCGGATGATCCGGCGCCGGCGGCGCCGTCCGCGCCCGTGCTCGACCTGGGCGACCCGGCCACGGCGGCCGGGATCGCGACGCACACGGCCGAACGCCGCGCCGCCCGTCTGGCCGTCGGCGCGGTCGAAGCCCTTGAAGACGCCCTGACCGCCGTCGCTCTGGCGGTCGAACGCTGTGAGGGACCGGCCGCCGACTGCGCCGACCCGGCCCGCAACCCCGCCCTGGCCCGCGCCGCCGCCCACGCCCGGCGTTGCGGCGCGGCCGACGCCGACATCCTGCGCGCCCTGGACGGAGAGATCGGCGCGGTCGTCGCCGCGCCCTCGCCGACCGTCGCCCCCCTGACGCTGTCGGCCGACCGCGCCCTGATCGCCTCGGGCGCGCCCGAGACCTTGACGGCCGCCGCCGCCATGCTGGACGGCGACGTCGTGATCGCCTTCGACCCGACGGACGCCGAGGCGCTGGCCGATTCGCCGCACTCGGCCCGCGTCCTGATCGACCTGCCCCGTCTGGCGGCCTTGGCGGGCGACGACCTGCCCGAGGCGCTGGAGGCCCTGGTCCGGCTCTGGGTCGCGGCCCTGGACGTCAGCCTGTCCTGCGACTTCGCCGTCGACGCCGCCTCGGCCCGACGCCGCGACGCCGTCAGGCCCATGGGTCTGGGACTGGCGGGCCTGGCCGAACTGACCCTGGGCGACGCCGCCCAGGCGCCCGTCCGCGCCGCCGCCCTGGCCGCCCTGGCCGCCGCGGCCGCCCGCGCCGCTTCATGCCGGTTGGCCGAGATCCTGAAACCCGCCGCCGAGGCCGACCCCGCCCAGGCGGCTGAACGCGCGGGCCACCGCGCCCGGCTGGCGGCCGCCCTGGACGATTCGAGCGCCGCCAGGGCCGAGACCCTGCTGCGGGTCAAGGCGTCCGCTCCGCGCCACGGCGCCGTCGGCCTGTTCGTCGCGGATGACGAAACCGCCCTGCGCCTGGGCCGCGCGCCGCTGGCGGCGATCCAGACGTGGCAGACGGCGGACGGCGAGGTTCTGCGCCGCCTGCACCCGGCCGTGGCGAACGCCGTCTCGGCCCACGGCGGCGACGTCGAGGCGGCCGAGCGTCGGCTGCTGGGTCACGGCTCATTGGCCGAGGCGCCGGGGGTGAACCACGCCGTGCTGCGCGGCCTGGGCTTCACCGACGTTGAGCTGGAGGCCGTCGAACGCGCCCTGCCCCACGTCGAGACCCTGGATCAGGCCTTCGCCGTGCCGGTTCTGGACCCCGGCTTCGTCCACGACGTGCTCGGACTTGATCCGCATGCGGGCGAGCCGATCCTGTCGCGACTGGGCCTGACGCAGGACGCCCTGGCCCAGGCGTCGGCCCACGCCTTCGGCCACGCCGATCTGGCCGATTGGCCCGAGGCGCCCGAAGCGCTGCGGCCCATCCTGGCCGACCTCGCGGCCTTCGAGCGCGCCCTGCGCGCCGCCGTCGAGCCGTTCAGCGACCTTCCCGACCCGACCGTCCAGCCCCTGACGTGGCGCTCGACCGCCGCCCAGGCCGCCCGTCGCCTGAGCGAGGCCGCACGCGAGGGTCGTCGTGCTGTGATCCTGCATCGCGCCGCGCCGCCCGCCGGCTCCCTGATCGAAATCCCCGCCGTCGAAGACCTGCCCGTCCGCCGGGCCGAGACCGCCCCGCCGCCCGAACCCGCCGTCCGCGAGCGGGTGATCGAGCGCGACCGCACCCGTCGCAAACTGCCCGACCGCCGCAAGGGCTATATCCAGAAGGCGGCCGTCGGCGGCCACAAGGTCTATATCCACACCGGCGAATACGACGACGGTGAACTGGGCGAGATCTTCATCGACATGCACAAGGAAGGCGCCGCCTTCCGCAGCCTGATGAACAATTTCGCCATCGCCATCTCGATCGGCCTGCAATACGGCGTGCCGCTGGACGAATTCGTCGACGCCTTCGTCTTCACCCGGTTCGAGCCGGCGGGCCGGGTCACGGGCAACGATTCGATCAAGGCGGCCACCTCGATCCTCGACTACATCTTCCGCGAACTGGGCGTCAGCTATCTGGACCGGCACGAACTGGCCAACGCCGATCCCGACCCCCTGGCCGTCAAGGGCCTGGGCGCCCTGGAGGGCGAACCGTCCGAACCCGAGGCCGTGCCCGCCGCCCGCTTCATCTCCAAGGGCTTCGCCCGCGGCGCGGCGCCCGACAATCTGGTGGTCCTGCCGTTCGGCCGCAAAGCCGAACCGGAACCGGCCGCCCCACCCGCCGCGACCGAGGCCGTGGCCTGCCCCGCCTGCGGCGACTTCGCGCTTCAGCAACGCGGCGCGGGCTGGGTCTGCGACACCTGCGGCGCGGCGCCGTCGATGCAGGGCTGAACCGTGAGCGAGTCGGCGCCCGTCACCCCTCATCGTCGGATCGACGTCTGCGCCGATTGAGAAGCCTGGACGACGCCCTGACGGTCCAAGCCCGAGGGTGACGCGGCGCATGGGGTCACGCCCTATGCCGCGACCGGACAACGCGCCACGGATCGTCAACACCTTCGTCCTAGGTTGATGCGAAGATCGCCGTTCTGGTTCGACCAGCCTCGGAGCCGCACAGATGAAACGCCCCGCTCTCGCCGCCCTCGCCGCCCTGACGCTGGCGGCCGTCGCCCTGCCCGCCGCGGCCCAGAACGCTGGCCAGATCGCGCGCGTGCGCGGCGGCGCCTCCTGCCCCGGCTGCAACCTGTTCCAGGGCGATTTCTCGGGCCTGGAGGCGCGCGGCCTGAACCTGACCGGCGCGCGTCTGCGTCAGGCCGACCTCAGCCTTTCCGTCATGATCCGCACCCGTTTCGCCAACGCCGATCTGCGCGATGTCGAGGCCTATGGCGGCGTCTTCTCCAGTTCGGACTTCTCGGGAGCCAACCTGACCAACGCCAGTTTCGTCGGCGCCTATCTGGAAGGCGCGAACTTCTCCGGCGCGACGCTCAGCGGGGTCAATTTCTCGGGCGCGCGGCTGGCGCGGGCCGCCGGCCTGACCCAGTCGCGCCTGAATCAGGCCTGCGGCGACGAAGCCACCGTCCTGCCCGGCGGCCTGCGCATCCCGATGTGCGCCTAGCGTTTCTTACAGGGATTTAAGTGGTCTTTGTGAACGGACGCTGGCAGGGTCAGGGCGTGAAAAAGCTCGCTCGCCATTCGATCCGCCGCACCCGCGCCATCGCGCCGCTGCTGTCGCTCGCGGCGGGCCTTTTGGCCACGCCGGCCCTGGCCAACAGCATCATGCTGGCCCCGTCTCTGCCCGAGATTCAGATTCAGGAACGCGACGTCGCCCGAATGGTCTCGCTGGGCGGCTCGTGCAATCGCTGCGAGCTGTCGGGCCGCAATCTGAACGGCGCGACCTTCACCGGCGCGACCTTCATCAACGCCACCCTGGTGGGCGCCAATCTGCGCGGCGCGGAGCTTGTGGCCTCCAACTTCACCGGCAGCGACTTCACCCGCGCCGATCTGCGCGGCGTCACCCTGATGGGCGCCAATTTCTCGACCGCCCGGTTCAACCTGGCCGACCTGTCCGGCGCCGAGGCCCAGGGCGCCGTCTTCATCCGCGCCAATCTTCTGGAAGCCGACCTGTCGGACGCCGAGTTCGGCGGCGTGAATTTCAACGGCGCCGTCATGGTGCGCGCCAATCTGAACGAGACCGAATTGTTCGGCGCCACCCTGGCCAATGTCCGCGCCACGGGCGCCGCCTTCCGGGGCGCCAACATGGCCGCCGCCAACATGGCCGCGGGCGATTTCACCAATGCCGATTTCAGCCGCGCTGTGCTCGACGGCGCCCGGTTCACCGGCGCCAATTTCAGCCGCGCCAACTTCTCCGGCGCGACGATGGAGCGAACCGACATCCGCGGCGTCGACCTGTCGCGCGCGCGCGGTCTCAGCCAGGCCCAGGTCAGCCGCGCCTGCGGCGACGCCGCCACCCGCCTGCCGGGGCGTCTGACCGCCCGCGTCTGCACGTCGAACCGTTTGCGGATCGTGCGCGCGCCGACCCCGCCGGTTCCGCCCGCGCCCCCGGCCCCGCGCTCGTTCGCCGTCGCCAACAGCGACCGTTAAGCCTCAACATTCCGCTCATCCCCGCTTTCGCGGGGATGGACGGAGATGAGGTCCCGCCCTCAGCCCTTCAGCGGCAGGGCCTGGCGGATCGACAGTTCCTTCAACTGACGCTCTTCGACCTCGGCCGGGGCGTTCATCAGCAAATCCTGGCCCTGCTGGTTCAGCGGGAAGGCGATGACCTCGCGGATCGCCGTCTGGCCGGCCAGCAGCATGACGATGCGGTCGATGCCGGGCGCCAGGCCGCCATGCGGCGGGGCGCCGAATTTGAAGGCGTTGAACATGCCGCCGAACTGCTCTTCCACGACCTCGGGACCATAGCCCGCGATCTCGAACGCCTTCAGCATGATCTCCGGCTTGTGGTTGCGGATCGCGCCCGAGCACAGCTCATAGCCGTTGCAAACGATGTCGTACTGATAGGCCAGGATATCCAGCGGGTTCTGGCTCTCCAGCGCCGCCATCTCGCCCTGCGGCATCGAGAAGGGGTTGTGGCTGAAGTCGACGCGCTTCTCATCCTCGTTCCACTCGAACATCGGGAAGTCGACGATCCAGCAGAAGCGGAAGGCGTCGTCGCCGATCAGGTTCAGGTCCTGGCCCAGCTTGGTCCGCGCATTGCCCGCGAATTTGTGGAACACGGCCGGGTCGCCCGCTGCGAAGAAACAGGCGTCGCCCTGGCCCAGGCCGACCGCCTTCATCAGGGCGTCGGCCGCCTCGGCGCCCAGGTTCTTGGCGATGGGTCCGCCCCAGCCGCCCTGGTCGTCCGACCAGAAGATGTAGCCCAGGCCCGGCTGGCCCTCGCCCTGCGCCCAGGAATTCATGCGGTCGCAGAAGGCGCGCGATCCGCCCTTGGGTCCGGGGATGGCCCAGACGGCGTTCTTGGCGTCGGCCGCCAGGATCTTGTTGAACAGGCCGAAACCGCCGTCGCGGAAATGCTCGGACACGTCCTGCATCTCGATCGGGTTGCGCAGGTCGGGCTTGTCAGTGCCGTATTTGGCGATGGATTCACGGTACGGGATGCGTACGAACGGATAGGCGTCAACCGCCTTGCCGTCGGCGAACTCCTCGAACACGCCGTGCATCACCGGCTCGATGGCGGCGAAGACGTCTTCCTGGGTCACGAAGCTCATCTCGACGTCGAGCTGATAGAACTCCAGCGAGCGGTCGGCGCGCAGGTCCTCATCGCGGAAGCAAGGCGCGATCTGGAAATAACGGTCGAAGCCCGAGACCATCAGCAACTGTTTGAACTGCTGCGGGGCCTGCGGCAGGGCGTAGAATTTGCCCGGATGCATCCGGCTGGGCACCAGGAAGTCGCGCGCGCCCTCGGGGCTGGAGGCCGTCAGGATCGGCGTCTGATATTCCAGGAAACCCTGGCCGACCATGCGCTTGCGGATCGAATCGATCACGCGCGAACGCAGCACGATGTTGCGGTGCAGGGTCTCGCGGCGCAGGTCCAGATAGCGGTGCTTCAGGCGGATCTCTTCGGGGTATTCCGGCTCGCCGAACACCGGCAGCGGCAGTTCGGCGGCTTCCGACAGCACCTCGACCGCCTTGACCCGCACCTCGATCTCGCCGGTCGGCAGGTTGGCGTTCACCGTGCCCGCCTCGCGGTTCACGACCTCGCCGTCGATGCGGATCACGCTTTCGGCGCGCAGGCGTTCGACCACGTCGAAGCCCGGCGTTTCCGGGTGCAGCACCAGTTGCGTCAGGCCATAGTGGTCGCGCAGGTCGATGAACAGCAGGCCGCCGTG
>NZ_DAINBO010000064.1:0-8027 GCF_036732845.1 Brevundimonas sp.
GGCGGCGAAGGCCTCCATGCGCGGCCAGTCGCCGACGTGCTCGATGACCGAGTTGGAATGGACCAGGTCGAAGCTGTGGTCGGCGTATTGCGGCAGGGAGCAGGCGTCGGCGTCGATCTCGTCGAACAGGGCCGTATCCCAGACATCGCCCGTGCCGCCGGGGTTGATCAGGGTGATGTGGACGTTCCTGGATTTCAGCAGGTCGAGATCGAACAGGCGCCAGTAGTTGGCCTCTCCGCCCAGGTCGATGATGCGCACGGCGCCCTTTTCGGCGTGGATCGCCTCGATCAGCGCGACGACGCGGCGGCCGCGTGCGCGGCGGAAACGCGAGACCAGCGAATTGGGGTCGCTGTTGTCTTGAAGGGCGTGGATCAGATTCATAGCTCCGACCCTTAAGCCACGGCGGTTCCGATCCGGTTAAGTCGCGGCGGCGGGCGTGGCCGATGACGGCGGCGGGGCGGGTTCGATCAGGCGCGCCCAGCCCGAGACGGCGCAGCCCAGCGCCAGGCAGGCGACGGCGGCGATCAGCAGCGAACGGGTCAGGCTGAGGCGCGGAGCCAGCGGCCGGGCCAGCATCAGGATCAACAGCGCCATCAGGGTCAGGACGCCGGGCAGGTCCATGCCGATGCCCAGCCACACCTGATGCGCCAGGGCCATCAGCCAGCCGCCGACGACGGCGGTGACGACGGCGGGCGGCGTCAGGGCGCGGGCCGAGATCAGTCCGGCCCCCAGGGTGGCCGACAGGGCGGCGGCGAAGGCGGCGGCCAGGGCCGGCCAGATCAGCACATAGGCGGCCGGCGGCGCGGCGGCCTGGACCGCGCAGGCCAGGACGAAGACCAGGGCGATCAGGCCCAGCCAGCCGCCCCAGACGGACCCCGGCTCGCGCCGGATGATCCAACTGAGACCGATGGCGACGGCGGCGGCGCCCAGTACCACGGGATCGAAGCCGCCCAGCAGGATGGAGATCAGCAGGGCGGCGCCCAGAACGCCGGTGACGACGCGCCGCCCGGCCCGGTCGCGCCCGGCCATCAGGGTCAGACAGGCGGCCAGCAGGCTGAGGGCCACGCCCGCCTCCATCCACGGCAGGCGGCGCAACAGGGTGTAATAGGCGTCGGCGCTGTCGACCCGCGCCGTCATCGGCCCGCTCAGCACGCGCACCGCATTGGCCAGCACGACGCCCGAGGCGGCCAGCCACAGTCCGTCCAACATGCCGCGGCCGACGTCGGGCAGGGTCAGGCCGGCGCGCCGCCGCGCGGCCCAGGCGGCGAACCCGCCCAGGACGGCGGTCAGAGCCAACAGCACCCAGCCGGCGGCGGGGGCGTGGCGGACGGTCAGCTTGCCCAGGATGTCGGAATAGACGGCGTTGCGGGTCTCGCGCGGCAGGTCGGGCGCGCGCAGCCAGGCGTCGGCGGATTCCAGGGCCAGGCCGCCGATGTGTTGCAGACTGCCCACCTCCAGCGCGTCGGGGGTGGAGCCTGCGGCGTGGTATTGGGCCGGGCGGCCGATGAAGGCCAGGTTCAACCCGCCGACGCCGCGATCCTTGGCGATGGTGAAGTCGGTGCCGTTGGGCATCAGCTCATAGACGAAGACGGCCAGGGAGCTGGACGACGGGCCGCCCGGCGCACGGGCGGCGGCGTCGGCGAAACGGGCCACGGTCTCGGCGTTGCCGCGTCCGGTCTCGAACATGACGGCCCGGCCGCCGCCGCCGCGCGCCTCCAGATTGATCACGGCGCCGACCCGATCCCGAAGCGGGTGCTCGCTGAAGAAGACGCGGGCGCCGTCCAGGTTCAGCTCCTCGCTGTCGGTGAACAGCACGACCAGATCGCGCGGGGCCGGCCCGCGCGCCCGAATGGCGCGGACGGATTCCAGGATGGCGGCGACCCCGGCCGCGTCATCGGCCGCGCCGGGCGAAGCGGGCACGCTGTCGTAATGGGCCATCAGCAGGATCGGCGGCAGGGACCGGTCCTGGCCGGGCAGGACGCCGACCAGGTTGGCGACCTGATGGTTCGCGGCCGCCGGGTCGATGTTCCAGCGCTCCAGCCGTTTCAGGGCGGCGGGCGACAGGGCGCCGGTCTGAACCTGGGGCGACAGGCCCAACTGGGTCATGCGGACAGTCAGGTAACGGAGGACGCGGGCGTGCTCGGGCGAGCCGAGAGGATGGGGGGCGCGGGCGATCTGGCGCACATCGGCCATGGCGCGCTCGGCCGAAAAGGCGGCGGCGGGGGCGGTGACCGGCGCCGGAGCGGGCGTCCGCAACGACAGGGACGCCAGGGACAGGGCGACCAGCAGGGCGCCGAACAGCAGGCCGAGCCGCATGAAAGATCCCTCCGAACCGCGCGGGACTATAGGCCGTCGGGGGAGGGGGTCGGCAAGGGATCATCCTGATCCCCGTGAGCGGGGAAGAGGGATCAGGCCGCGCGGCTGAGCGTGGAGGGGGTCTTCACATACAGGCCCGGCCGCCCCGTCACGGCGCGGAAGGCCACGGTGTCGCTCTCGACCCGCTCGTCCTGGCCCAGGAACAGGCAGCCGTCGTCGACCAGGCGCTGCTCCAACACGTCCAGGGCGCGGGCGCGCTGGGCCGGGGCCATCTCGCCCAGCACATTGCGGCAGAAGACGATGTCGAACCGGCGGTCATCGGCCGGTTCGTCCAGCAGGTTGGCGGCGGCGAAGGTCATCGTCTGGCGCAGTTCGGGCCGGGCGCGCCACTGGTCCTCGGTCTGGTCGAACCATCGCAGCATGGAGGCCGCCGACAAGCCGCGCTGAATCTCGAAGGTGGTGTACAGGCCGCTGCGGGCCTTTTCGACCGCCCGCTGGTTCAGGTCGGTGGCGACGAGGTCGAAATCAGCCCCGGTCTCGGACGCCGCCATGGCGATGGAATAGGCTTCCTGCCCCATCGAGCAGCCCGCCGACCAGATGTGGATCTTGCGCTCGCCCCGCGCCTTGACCAGGGCGGGCAGCAGGTCCTGGGCCAGGGTCTGAAACGGCGTGCGGTCGCGGTTGAACCAGGTCTCGGGGTTCAGCAGGCTCTCGATCACCGCCCAGCCCAGGGAGGCGACGGGCCGCGACCACAGCGCGTGCAGCATGGCCGAAACGGTCTCGAACCCCTCGCGCCGCGCCACCGGACCCAGCCGATGCTCGGCCAGGGACAGCCGCTCGCGCGAGAGCCGATACCCGGCGCGCGAGGCCAGCAGGGCCTGAAGCTTTTCAAAATCCTCGGGCGTCATGGCGCTCACAGCACCCCCGCCTCGGCCAGTTTGGATTCCAGGATCTGGCCGTCGAACGGCTTCATCACATAGTCGTCGGCGCCCGCCGACAGGGCCTCGGCGATGCGGTCGGCGCGGGTCTCTATGGTGCAGAACAGCACCTTGGGCCGTTCGCCGCCCGGCAGGCCGCGCAGACGGCGCAGGAAGGTCAGGCCGTCCATGACCGGCATGTTCCAGTCCAGCAGGATCACGTCGGGCAGGGTCGAGGCGCAATAGGCCAGGGCTTCGGAGCCGTCGGCCGCTTCATCCACCTCGAAGGCCAGCGCCTCGACGATGCGGCGCGCGACCTTGCGGATGATCCGGCTGTCATCGACGATGAGGCAGGTTCTGACGGTCAAGGCGGCGTCCGGCGAGGATTCGAAGCGATTCGATCGACATGGATCTTCGCGCCATGATCGCAGCCGGTCGGTTAACGAGCCGTTGGTGACGCGGCCTAAAGCGGCATCCGCGCGGTCAGGACCACCCGGCCCTCGTCGGCCGAGACGTCGAGGCCGCCGCCGGCCTCATGGACGGTCAGCCACAGCCAATAGGGCTGAACCCACTGGCCTTGCAGCCCTTCGGTCAGGGGCAGGCCCGCCAGACCCGTGGCGGCCTCGGGTTTCAGACGGGCGCGGGCGCCTTCGGCCACGCCTTCCAGGATCAGGTGATCGCCCTCGACGCGGCTGGCGATGACGGCGGTTCCGCCCGAGGGCAGGGCGGCGGCGGTCAGATAGCCCAGGTTCACCAGGGCGCGGGCCTGGGGCTTGGCGAAGGCCCGTTCCTCGACCCGCCAGTCGACGGCGGCGCGGCCCCCGTCGGTCATGCCCGCGACCAGGGTCTGAAGCTCTCGACCGTCGAATTTCTCGCTGGTGGTGGCCGCGCCGAAGGCGACGCGGGCGAAATGGACCAGGGCCACCATCTTGCGCGCGCTCTGGTCGATCAGGCCGATGGCGTCGTCGCGCATGTCCTGGGCCGACGGGTCGTTCAGCAGGTCCAGGCCCGAGACGATGGCCCCCGCCGGGCTGATGAAATCATGGCACAGCTTGGCCGCCACCAGGGTGGCCAGATCGGTCGGGGAGGCGGTCTCGGTCATGGGGCGCAAGCTGACGTGATTTGCCGGTTCTTGAAACCGGGGGAACGGTCTAATGGAGCGCCGATGACGACCGAATTGATCCGCGACCTTCAAAGCGGCGCCTTGAGCGAAGCCATCGCCGACATCGCCGAGGCGGCGGCGGCGGTGATCCTGCCCTATTGGCGCACGGGCGTGACCCATGTGACCAAGGCCGACGACAGTCCGGTGACCCGGGCCGACCACGAGGCCGAGGCTCTGATCTTGGCGGCGCTGGCCGAACGCTGGCCGGGCGTGCAGGCGGTGGGCGAGGAACAGGCCGAGGCGGACGGCAAGCCCGCCGTGCTGGACGAGGTCTTCTGGCTGATCGACCCGCTGGACGGCACGCGCGGCTTCGTGGAAGGACGCGAGGCCTTCACCGTCAACATCGCCCTGATCCGGGACGACGCGCCCGTGGCCGGGGTGGTGACGGCCCCCGCCAGCGGCGTGACCTGGCGCTCGACGGCGCCGGGGCAGGGGGCGGTGATGCGCCGTTTCGGCGAGGCGTGGCGGCCGATCAAGGTGCGCGACCGCCCGGCCGAGGGGTCCGCCCTGATGAGCCACAGCCTCACTGACGAAGAGGCGGCGCGGCTGGCGGCGCGCCATGGCTGCACCCGATGGCAGGGCACGGACTCCTCGCTGAAATTCTGTCTGATCGCCGAGGGCCGGTTCGACGCCTACCCGCGCAGCGGCCCGACCTCGGAATGGGACACGGCGGCCGGTCAGGCGGTGCTGGAGGCCGCGGGCGGGCGGGTGCTGGCCGACGACGGCGGCCCTCTGCGCTACGGCAAGCCCGGCCTGCTGAACGGGCCGTTCGTGGCGATCGGGGGGTAGCGCCGATTTCCTTCTCCCCTTCAGGGGAGAAGGTGTCATGCGACGCATGACGGATGAGGGGGATGCCTGATCCGCGCTCGCTGTCGGCCAGTTAGGTTGCTGACACAGCCCCCTCATCCGACCCGCTCCTCGGGCCACCTTCTCCCCCGGAGGGGAGAAGGAAGTTTACGCGCGAATCTGGATCAGACCTTCCGCCCGCGACGCCAACGCCGGGACGCCGTGATGGCGGGCGACCTCGGCGGCTTCCGACAGGGCCAGGGCGACGCCGGGCGGGGTCTGGCCGCACAGGCGCCCCACCGCCAGGCCGACGCGGGCCAGGCCGATCTGATCGGCGGCCCAGTCCAGCGGCGCGGCGTCCGCATCCTCGCTTTGCAAACGGACGCGCAGACGGGCGGCGACGGCGGCCAGGGCGGTCAAATCGCCCTGGTCCTCGGCCTCATGCACCGCGCGGGCGGTGCGGGCCTCGCGCGCCAGGGCGCCTAGGATCAGGCCGCCGCCTGCGGTCAAGGCCTCGGCCTCGATCAGGGCCTTGGTCGGGGTCTCAGGGTCGTCGGCGCGCAGGATCTGGATGGCGGCCCAGTCTAGGGGGCTGTGGTCGGGGGTGAACTGATCGACGGCGGCGTCGAACAGGGCCTGGCCCTGAAGCCGGGCCGATTGATCCCCGGCGACGGCGGCCAGGGCGGCCAGGCCCGCGCCGCACAGGGCCAGGGCGCGCGCGCGGGTCAGGGGCCGGTAATCGGGCGAGGCGCTCTCGACCAGGGCCAGCAGGTCGCGGCCCGCCTGGTCCAACAGGCGCGGATCACGGCGCGCGACCCCGGCCTCCAGCGCCAGGGCGGCGCGATCCATGCGCACGTCCTCGACATGGTCGGCGGGCGCCGACCGCAGGTCGTGCAGGGCGGCGTCCAACAGGGCGGCGGCGTCCAGCAGGGCGGCCGGATCACCCGACAACCGGGCGCGGCGGGCGCTGAGCCGGGCGTGCAGGGCGGCGGCGGTGGTGGCGGTCTGGGCCGACTTGGGCGCGCCGACGGCGGCGACCGTCTCGAAGGCGCGGTCCAGCACGGCGACGTCGCCGCACAGGTCGAAGCGCAGCATATCGACGCGGACGGCCTCCAGCTCGGTCTCGGCGATCTGATCGCCGACGGCGCGGCGGCGGGCGTCGGTCACGGCGGCGGCGGCGCGCTCCAGGCTGGCCGGATGTCCACAGCGGCGGGCGTGCTCGCGCCAGAAGGCCGAGGCCCGCAGGGACGCCTCGACGGGGTGTTTGCACGAGACGCGACCGGCGTCGACCGACTGCTGCCGGGCCTCGACCTCGACCAGGTTGACGCCGATCAGCTCCAGCCAGCTCAGGTCGTCGCTCTCGCGCGCCTGGGCGAAGATTTTCCGCAGATCCTTGCCGAACTCGAACATCGAACGCCCAGACCCTTCGTCCCGTAACGGGACCGTTTCATCGCACTCCAGAGCCGCGTTGCAAGGTCAACGCCGCGCGATGAAACGGGTTCGGCTCGGCTCAGGCGGCATACGCCGAGGTCGGTCGTGCCGCGCTGATCGTCAGCCCCGCTCCTTGGTCTTGGTGAAGGCGATCTTGGGGAAGCGTTCCATGACGTAGCCGGTCTCCCAGCTCGACTTGGCCAGGAAGACCGGGGCCTGGTCGATGTCGACGGCCATCTGGGGGCGGTATTTGCCCGCGAAGTCGTCCAGGTCGGTCTTGTCTCCGCCGATCCAGCGGGCCTCGGCGTAGGGGCTGTGCTCGAAGATGACGTCCAGGCCGTATTCCTCGCCCAGGCGGTCGGCCATGACCTCGAACTGAAGCTGGCCGACGGCGCCGACGATGAAGTCGCTGCCCAGTTCGGGACGGAACAACTGGGTCACGCCTTCCTCGGCCAGGCCTTCCAGCGCCTTCTTCAGGTGTTTGGCCTTCAGCGGGTCCTTGACCCGCACCCGTTGCAGGATTTCGGGCGCGAAGTTGGGCAGGCCGGCGAAACGCACCAGACCCGTCTCCGACAGGCTGTCGCCGACGCGCAGCACGCCGTGGTTGGGAATGCCGATGACGTCGCCAGCATAGGCGTCCTCGGCCAGTTCGCGATCACTGGCGAAGAACATGATGGGGGCGTTCACCGACAGGGACTTGCCGGTGTTCTGAACCTTCAGCTTCATGCCGCGCTGGAACCGGCCCGAGGCCATGCGGAACATGGCGATGCGGTCGCGGTGGTTGGGGTCCATGTTCGCCTGGACCTTGAAGACGAAGCCGGTGACCTCGGCCTGGCCGGGTTCGACGGTGATCGCTTCGGGCGCCGGGGCGTTGCGGGTCTCGGGCGGGGCCTCCTTGCGCGCGGGCATGATCTTGGGCGGCGGCGCCCAGTCGCCGATGGCCGCCAGCAGTTCGTCGATGCCGAAATGGCGCAGGGCCGAACCCCACAGCACGGGGGTCAGATGGCCTTCGAGGAAGGATTGACGGTCGAACGCCGGATAGCCCGCCTCGACCAGTTCTTGCGCTTCCATCAGGGCCGCGTGTTCGCCGGCCTCGAAATACTGCGCGGCGTCGGCCAGGGGCAGGGCCTCGGGGTGGCCTTCGTCCTCGACCGCGCCGGGGACCTTGCGGGCGTAGGGCTGGAAGCGGCCGGTGCCCATTTCGACCATGCCGCGCAGACGGTTTCCGCTTTCGGCGGGCCACCAGATGGGGGCGGGGTCCAGTTGCAGGCGGCTGGCGATCTCGTCCAGCAGGGCCATCGGGTCCTGGGCCTCGCGGTCCAGTTTGTTGATGAAGGTGATGATGGGGATGTCGCGCAGACGGCAGACCTCGAACAGCTTCAGCGTCTGCGGCTCGATGCCCTTGGCGGCGTCCA
>NZ_DAINBO010000065.1:0-7948 GCF_036732845.1 Brevundimonas sp.
GACGGATCTCGGATCGCCGGGTCGATGTCGGCAATCTGGTGGCGGGCGGTTCGTCGGCGGCCGACGTGCTGACCGAAATCGTCTCGACCAACCCGATCCACTTCGCCTTCGACGCCTCGGAATCGATCCTGCTGCGCTATCAGCGCGTCGCGCGCGGCGGTCGTGCGCCGCTGCGTGTGCGCTTGCAGGACGAGACCGACTTCCGTCACGCCGGCTATCTCGATTTCACCGACAACGCGGTCGACACCGCCTCGGGCGTCGTGCGCCTGCGCGGCGTGATCGCCAACGCCGACGGCTTCATCAAGCCGGGCATGTACGGCCAGGTTCAACTGGCCGGCTCGGGCGCCTATCAGGCCATGCTGGTGCCGGACGCGGCCATCGTCACCGACCAGGCGCGCCGGATCGTCTATGTCGTCGACGCCGCGGGCAAGACAGCCGCCAAGCCCGTCGAACTGGGTCCGCTGGTCGATGGTCTGCGCGTCGTGCGCTCGGGTCTGAACGCCACCGATCGCGTGGTCATCTCGGGCGTCCAGCGCATTCAGCAGCCGGGCCAGCCGGTCAAGCCGGTCGCGGGCAAGATCGAAGCCTCGGCCCAGCCCAGCGCGGCCCCGGTGACCCGCCCGGCGCCCGCGTCGAGCGCCAGCTTCGCGGTCGCGGGCTGATCCGATGAACATCTCGCGCTTCTTCATCGACCGCCCGATCTTCGCGGGCGTGCTGGCGGTGTTCATCACCGTGATCGGCCTGTTCGCCTATCCGCAGCTTCCGCTGTCGCAATATCCCGAGATCGCGCCCCCGACGATCACCATCAACACCGCCTACGCCGGGGCCTCGGCCGAGACCGTGGCGGAAACCGTCGCCGCGCCGATCGAGCAAGAGGTGAACGGGGTGGAGGGGATGCTCTATCTCTCCTCCTCCTCGACTTCGGACGGCACGGTGTCGATCACCGTCACCTTCCAGCCGGGCACCGATCTGGATGCCGCCCAGGTGCTGGTCCAGAACCGCGTGGCCCTGGCCGAACCGCGCCTGCCCGAAGCCGTCCGCCAGGTCGGCGTGACCGTCAACAAACAGGAATCCGGCTTCCTGATGATCCTGGGGCTGACGGCCCCCAACGGCGCCTATGACATCGACTATATCGGCAACTACGCCCAGTCGACGCTGCGCGACCGGCTCTTGCGCCTGGAAGGGGTCGGCAACGTCTCCATCTTCGGCGGCGGCAACTATTCGATGCGGATCTGGATCGACCCGGACAAGGCCGCCGCGCGCGGCCTGACCGGGCCGGACATCGTCGCCGCCCTACGCGCCCAGAACGTTCAGGCCGCCGCAGGCTCCATCGGCCAGCCGCCGTTCGACACCAACGCCGCCGCCTTCCAACTGCCGGTCCAGGTCCAGGGCCGCCTGACCGACCCTGACCAGTTCGCCGACGTCGTCATCAAGACCGACGCCCAGGGCCGGGTGACCCGCGTGCGCGACGTCGCCCGGGTCGAGCTGGGCGCCCAGGACTACGGCATCCGCGGCTATTTCGACGGCCAGCGCGGCGTCGGCATCGCCATCGTGCAGCAGCCGGGAGCCAACGCCCTGGGCACCGCCGAGCGCGTGATGGCCGAAATGGAGACCGTCCGCGCCCAACTGCCCCCCGGGATGGAGTTGAGCGTCGCCTATAATCCGACCGAGTTCGTCGCCGAATCCGTGACGGCGGTCGAACACACCCTGATCGAGGCCGTCGTGCTGGTGGTTCTGGTGGTGCTGGTCTTCCTGCAGACCTGGCGCGCCGCCCTGATCCCCATCGTCGCCATTCCCGTCGCCCTGGTCAGCACCTTCGCGGTGCAATTGGCGCTGGGCTATTCGATCAACTCGCTCAGCCTGTTCGCCCTGGTCTTGGCGGTCGGCATCGTCGTCGATGACGCCATCGTCGTGGTCGAGAACGTCGAACGCTACATCCGCGAGGGTCTCAGTCCCAAGGAGGCCGCCTACAAGTCGATGCAGGAGGTGTCCGGGGCGCTGATCGCCATCGGCCTGGTGCTGGTGTCGGTGTTCGTGCCGACCATGTTCGTGCCGGGCATTCCGGGCATCTTCTATCGGCAGTTCGCCGTGGTGATCGCGACCGCTTCGGTGGTTTCGCTGTTCGTGTCCCTGACCCTGTCCCCGGCCATGGCGGCCCTGCTGCTCAAGCCGCACAAGCCCCATGACGATCACGAGCAGAAGCCGCGCAATCTGGTCGGCAAGATCCTCTATTACGCGGGCTGGGCCGGACGGAAATTCAACGAGGGCTTCGACTGGCTATCGGATCGCTACGGCCGTTTCACCGCCCGCGCGGTGCGGATGGGCGCCGTCATGCTGGTCGTTTACGGCATCCTGCTGGGCCTGACCGGCTGGCGTCTGATGGCGACGCCCTCGGGCTTCATTCCCGACCAGGATCAGGGCTTCCTGATCGGCGTCGTGCAACTGCCGCCCGGTTCGGCGCTGGAGCGAACCGACGAGGTCATGACCCAGGCGGTCCAGACCATTCGCGCCACCGAAGGCGTCGAAGGCGCCGTCGCCTTCGCCGGCCTGGACGGCACCAGCTTCTCGTTCGGCTCGAACGCGGGCACCATCTTCGTGCGGCTGGACCCGCACAGCCAGCGCGGCAAGGAACAGTCCGCCGCCGCCCTGGCCGGGGCCATCACCGGCGCGACCTCGGGCATCAAGGATGCGCAGATCTTCGTCATCGCCCCCCCGGCGGTCCAGGGTCTGGGCAACGGCAACGGCTTCCAGATGATGATCCAGGACACCTCCGGCGCGGGCTATCGCGCGCTGGAAGGCGCCACCTTCGCCATGATGGGCGCCGCCGCCCAGGCGCCGACCGAGGTGCAGCAGGTCTTCTCGACCTACAACACCGGTTCGCCCCGGATCACCGCCGACGTCGACCGCGACCGCGCCCTGACCATGGGGGTCCAGCCCGCGGACGTCTTCGCCACCCTGGGGACCTATCTGGGTTCGTCCTACATCAACGACTTCAACTTCCTGGGCCGGACCTTCCGGGTCACCGCCCAGGCCGAGCCGTCGTCGCGCGACGACATCGCCGACGTCGCCAACCTCAGGACCCGTTCGGCCTCCGGCGCCATGGTGCCGATCGGCTCGGTCGCGACCCTGGCCAACGATTCCGGCCCGTCGCGCGTGGTGCGGTACAACCTGTTCCCGGCGTCGGAGTTGCAGGGATCGGCCGCGCCGGGCGTGTCGTCGGGCCAGGCGCTGGAGATCATGGAGGCCATGGCTGAACAGGCCCTGCCGTCCGGCTTCTCCTACGAATGGACCGGCCTGGCCCTGCAGGAGAAGCAGGCGTCGGGCGGGGCGACCATCATCTTCCTGATGGCCGTCGGCTTCGTCTTCCTGGTGCTGGCCGCACAGTACGAGGCCTTCACCCTGCCGCTGGCGGTGGTGCTGATCGTGCCGATGTGTCTGCTGGCGGCGATGATCGGGGTGAACCTGCGCGGCCTGGACAACAACATCCTGGTCCAGATCGGGCTGGTGGTGCTGATCGCCCTGGCGGCCAAGAACGCCATTCTGATCGTGGAGTTCGCCAAACAGGCCGAGGACGAGGGCATGAACCGCTTCGATGCGGCGGTGTCGGCGGCCAAGGCGCGTCTGCGGCCGATCCTGATGACCTCGTTCGCCTTCATCTTCGGCGTCGTGCCGCTGATGGTGGCGACCGGTCCCGGCGCCGAGATGCGTCAGTCGCTGGGCACGTCCGTGTTCTCGGGCATGCTGGGGGTCACCGTCTTCGGCCTGATCTTCACCCCGGTGTTCTACGTCCTGTGCCGCTGGATCGCGGCCCGGATGCCGGGCGCCGCCAAACCCCAGACCGTCCCCGAGTCCTCCCCGGCCGAATAGGCCGCCTCGGGTCAGCCATCAAACCGCCGCGCTGGGCCGCTAGTCATTTGCGGAACGGCGCGGCGGTCGCTACATCCCGCGCCAACCTCCCCATCCGATCCGACAGAGACAGGGCGCACCGCACCCATGGCGCAGCAATATATTTTCCAGATGCAGGGCCTGACCAAGGCCTATCCCGGCGGCAAGAAGGTCTTCGAGAACATCTGGCTCAGCTTCTACAACGACGCCAAGATCGGCGTCGTCGGCGTCAACGGCTCGGGCAAGTCGACGCTGCTGAAGATCATGGCGGGCCTGGACACCGAATTTAACGGCGAGGCGCGCGCCGCCGACGGCGTCAAGCGCGGCTATCTGGAGCAGGAGCCGCAGCTCGATCCCAATCTGAACGTCCGCGAGAACGTCGAGGCCTGGTGCGAAGAGAAGCAGTGGGTCAACCGCTTCAACGCCGTCGCCGCCGAACTGGGCGAGAACTACACCGACGAACTGATGGAGGAGATGACCGCCCTCCAGGAAAAGATCGACGCCGGCGATGTCTGGGACATCGACAGCCGCATCGAAATGGCCATGGACGCCCTGCGCTGCCCGCCGGACGACTGGATGACCACCAACCTGTCGGGGGGTGAGAAGCGCCGCGTGGCCCTGGCCCGCCTGCTGCTGTCCAAGCCCGACATGCTGCTGATGGACGAACCGACCAACCACCTGGACGCCGAGTCCGTGGCCTGGCTTCAGCACCACCTGGAGGCCTTCCCCGGCTGCGTCATCCTGGTGACCCACGACCGCTACTTCCTGGATCAGGTGACCAAGTGGACGCTGGAGCTGGACCGCGGCAAGGGCCACCCGCACGAGGGCAACTACTCCTCGTGGCTGGAAGCCAAGCAGAAGCGCGTCGTCCAGGAACAGTCCGAGTCCGAGGCCCGTCAGCGCGCCCTGACCCGCGAACTGGAATGGGTCCGCTCGGGCGCCAAGGCCCGTCAGGCCAAATCCAAGGCCCGTCTGGCTGCCTATGAGAAGATGGTCGCCGAGCAGGAGAACTCGGCCAAGGCCCAGACCCACGCCGTCATCCAGATCCCGCCTGGCCCGCGCCTGGGCAATGTGGTGCTGGAGGTCGAGGGGCTGGAGAAGTCCTATGGCGACAAGCTGTTGTTCAAGGACCTGTCGTTCAAGCTGCCGCCCAACGGCATCGTCGGCGTCATCGGCCCGAACGGCGCCGGCAAGTCGACCTTGTTCCGTATGATCACGGGTCAGGAAACCCCCGACGCCGGCTCGATCAAGGTCGGCGAGACGGTCAAGCTGGCCTATGTCGACCAGTCGCGCGACGACCTGGAGGCCGACAAGACCATCTGGCAGGTCATTTCCGGCGGCACCGACATCATGATGGTCGGCAAGCGCGAGATTAACTCCCGCGCCTATGTCGGCAGCTTCAACTTCAAGGGCACGGACCAGCAGAAGAAGGTCGGCCTGCTGTCGGGCGGCGAACGCAACCGCGTCCACCTGGCCAAGACGCTGGCGGCCGGCGGCAATCTGATCCTGCTCGACGAACCGACCAACGACCTGGACATCGAGACGCTTCAGAACCTGGAAGAGGCGCTGGAGGAGTTCGCCGGCTGCGCCGTGGTCATCAGCCACGACCGCTGGTTCCTGGACCGCCTGGCCACCCACATCCTGGCCTTCGAGGGCGACAGCCACGTCGAATGGTTCGAAGGCAATTTTGAAGCCTACGAAGAAGACAAGAAACGCCGCCTGGGCGCCGACAGCCTGATCCCCCACCGGATCAAGTTCCAGAAGTTCGGGCGGTAATCTGAAATAGAGCCTTCACAACCCCCGCGTGATCGGCGACGGTCGCGCGGGGCGTGCGGCATGGGCGCGCGCTCGGAATGAGGGAGCGCGGGTATGCCGACGATCACGGGGACGGAAGGCGACGACACCCTGACCGGCACAGACGACGACGACATCATCAACGGCCCGACGGGCACCAGTGGTGATGATGTCATCGACGGGCGCCGAGGCCATGATCAACTGTTCGGAGGCGCCGGTAATGACCTTCTTGAAGGAGGCGATGGCGACGACGTTCTGAACGGCGGCGATGATGGCGAGTCGCCAGCCTTGGTCGACGGCGTTGCGATCTTCCTCGGCCGCGATACGGCCAGCTACGCTTCCGCTGGGACCGGCGTCACCGTTGACCTTTCAATCATGGGAGTCCCGCAGGTGACGGGACAGGGGCGCGACACCCTGATCGGGATCGAAAATCTCGTGGGCGGGAATTTCGACGACACCCTCTATGGTAACGCCGCCGCCAATGTTCTCCTCGGCATGAGAGGCGCCGACCGCTTGTTTGGTCAGGACGGCGACGACATCCTCTCAGGGGGAGACGGCGAAGACTATCTTGAAGGCGGTGCGGGCGCTGACTACCTCATCGGGGGGCTGGGTTCAGACGTTTTGCGAGGCGGTGACGGCAACGACACGATTCACATCGGTGAGTACGAGCCGTTCCCTGGCGATGATGAAATATACGGTGAAGGCGGAGATGATCTCGTCGTACTGTCTGGTGATCAGACAGTCAGCGTTCTGCAAGGCGGCATAGGTATAGACACGTTATATCTGTTCGCTGGACAACTGATCATATCTTCCTTTTCCTCCGCCAATGAATTTGAACATTTCACGATCCAAACCCCTCATGCCTATTTTTGCGGTACTTCGGGCGACAATCTGCTGGACTTCAGTGGATTGACGGCAAAACCCCTAGGAGGAGGTCGAGGAACCATATTGCGGGCCAACGGTGGGCCAGGCAGGGACACACTGATCGGCGGCGCTGGAAACACCGCCGACATCCTCCATGGTGATTTTGGCGCTTCCTACGAAGCCGACGGCGACGACACCCTGTACGGCATGGGCGGCGACGACGAACTCTACGGCGATGGAGGCAATGACACGCTGTACGGCGGCGATGGCAACGACAGGCTCTACGGCGGCGACGGAGACGACGTCATCTTTGGCGGCGCCGGCAATGACTACATCCAGTCCTACTCCTGGGGAGGACGCGATACGATCGACGCGGGCGATGGAGATGATGTCGTCGAGATCAACGGAACCATCACGTCCGTGCAGGGCGGCGCGGGTCTCGACACCCTCACCGGTCAGGCGGTCCTGGATTCCTTTTCCGCAGCGAACGGCTTCGAACGCCTCGGTCAGGGCAGCCAACAGGTCAACGGCACGTCGGATAACAATGTGTTCGATTTTGGCGGACTGGTCTCGATGGGTTCCGACAGTCGGCTGTACGTCCTCGCGGGCGGCGGCCATGACGTCGTGACAGGCATCAGTTCGGGCGCGAGAAATTATCTCTATGGTGAAGCAGGCGACGACAACCTGCGTGGCGGTTTCGAAAATGATCACCTGGACGGCGGCGATGACGCCGACCGGCTCTGGGGCGGACACGGCAGCGATCTATTGATCGGTGGAGCCGGAAATGACGTCCTTCACGGCGAGTCCGGCGACGACGATCTACGGGGCGACGCCGGAGATGATTCCTGCAGCGGTGGCGACGGCGAAGACCTCCTGACCGGGGGAACAGGCAACGACACCCTGGATGGCGGCACCGGTGACGACAAACTCGACGGGGGCGATGGCGCCGATATCCTGGACGGCGGAGCAGGTGTCGATACGGCCGTCTTCAGCGGCAATCGCATCAGCTACATCGTCACCTGGAGCGGCACGACCGCCACCGTGACGCACTGGAGCGGCACGGACGTCGTATCAAACTGTGAATTCCTGCGATTCGCCGATCAGACCATATCCGCTCCAGGTACTCCCCCGACGCCAAGCGGCGTGACCCAGTCCGGCGACGCCGACGCCAATACGATGACCGGCACGGACTTCGCCGACAACCTCAGCGGCATGGGCGGAAACGACGTTCTGAACGGCCTGGGCGGCGACGACGTGCTCGACGGCGGCGATGGGAACGACATCCTGCGTGGCGGCGACGGCAACGACCGGCTGGACGGCGGCTCGGGCGATGACACCCTGGTCGGCGGCTCCGGCTCTGACACCATCACGGGCGGGGCGGGGATCGATCGGGCGCTGTATAACG
>NZ_DAINBO010000066.1:0-6978 GCF_036732845.1 Brevundimonas sp.
AGCCCGACAGGGGGATCATCACGACCTCGGGGATCAGATAGGCCGTCTGGACCCAACTGATCTCGTCGGCCGAGGCGCCGACGCCGGCCTGGATCTGCGGCAGGCTGGCGGCGACGATCTGAATGTCCAGGATGGCCATGAACTGGCCGATGACCATGCCCGCGAAGCCGAGCAGCAGCACCGTCCAGTCGACCTGGCCGTCAGCCTTGGTCGGAGCGGGACTCACGAGCGGGCGCGCCCCGGGTTCGGCGCGGACGGCGCGGGCGTCACCTCGGCCAGGCGGGTCTCGCCGTCGGCGGCCTCGGCGAAGCTGGGACCGGCCGCGTCGCTCTTGAGATCGACCTTGACCTCGACCGACAGGCCGGGGCGCAGGGCGGCGCCCGCGTCGTCGATGACGATGCGCACGGGCACGCGCTGGGTGATCTTGGTGAAGTTGCCGGTGGCGTTCTCGACCGGGATCAGGGCGAACTCCGAGCCGGTGGCCGGGGCGAAGCTGTCGATGCGGCCGTGCAGGCGGCGGCCGGGGAAGGCGTCGGCTGTGACCTCGACCTCCTGGCCGATGCGCAGGCGCCCGACCTGGGTCTCCTTGAAGTTGGCCACGACATAGGTGTCGGCCAGGGGCACGACCGACATCAACTGGCCGCCGGGCCGGACATATTGGCCGGGCCGCACGCCGCGGGCGCCGACCACGCCGGCCACGGGCGCGCGGATGACGGTGCGGTCCAGGGCGATGCGCGCCTGTTCGACCAGGGCGCGGGCCTGTTCGACGGCGGCCACGGACTGTTCGCGGGTCGAGCCGAGGACGGCGGCGGTGCGCTGTTCGGCGGTCAGGGCGGCGCGCGCCTCGGCCACGGCGGCCTGGGCGGTCTGGGCGCCCGCGCGTTCGGTCTGGATGCGCTGTTGCGAGACCCAGCCCTGCTGAGCCAGTTTGCCGTAGCGGTCGACCTGGGCCTGGGCCAGACCGGCCTGGGCCTCGGCCTGGCCGACGGCGGCGGCGCGGGCGGCCACGGTGGCCTGCTCCTGGGCGGCGCGGGCGTCGACATTGCCGACGGCGGCGATCAGGGCCTGAAGATTGGCCTCGGCCTGGGCCAGACGCGCCCTGGCGTCGGCGTCGTCCAGACGCACCAGGACCTGGCCCGGCTGGACCCGCTGATTGTCGTGCACCAGCACCTCGGCGACATAGCCGTCGACCTGGGGGCTGATCAGGGTGGTGTCGGCCTGGACGAAGGCGTTCTCGGTCGCCTCCCAGCGCTGTTTGTCCTGCCACCAGAAGACCCCGCCGACGACGAGGATGATCCCCACCACGGCGGCGGCGATCAGGGGCAGGCGTTTCTGAATTTCGGGCGGCAGGGCCATGGCGGGCGTCTCGGCGGAACACGGGTCGGGGAAGGATCGGCGCGTAAAATGGACGTAATCGTCCAAAAATCAACCCGGCTTGTGCGAGGCCGCGAACACGTCATGTTTCGGCCCGTGAGCCGCGCCCCCAAACACCCCCAGAAACGCCCTTCCAAGCGCCCCGCCGTCATGACCGGCGCGCCGATCGCGGCGTTGCGCTGGCCGCCCGATCCCGACCGGGTCGAGGCGATCTTCGAGCGGCTGGCGGCCGTGATGCCCGAGCCGAAGACCGAGCTGGACTATTCCAACCCCTTCACCTTCGTCGTGGCCGTGGCCCTGTCGGCCCAGGCGACGGACGTGTCGGTCAACAAGGCGACGGCCGGGCTGTTCGCCGTGGCGGACACGCCGCAAAAGATGCTGGCCCTGGGCGAAGAAAGGCTGATCCCCTTCATCGCCTCCATCGGCCTGTACCGGAACAAGGCGAAGAACGTCATCGCCCTGTCTCGCATCCTGCTCGAACGGCACGGCGGCCAGGTCCCGCTGAACCGGGCGGACCTGCAGGCCCTGCCGGGCGTGGGGCGCAAGACGGCCAGCGTGGTGCTGAACGAACTGGGGATCGAACCGGCCATCGCCGTGGACACCCATGTGTTCCGCGTTTCGCACCGACTGGGCCTGGCCAACGCCGGAACGCCCGACAAGGTCGAGGACCAGCTTCACCGCGTCGTGCCCGAGGCCTTCCTGCCCAAGGCGCATCACTGGCTGATCCTGCACGGCCGCTATGTCTGCACGGCCAGGAAGCCGAACTGCGCCGGATGCGTGATCTCGGACCTGTGCCCGTCGCGGGCGGGGCTTCAGTCTATGGGCGAGGCGCGCTGAGCCGGGCCTTCACCGCCTGGGCGAAACCGGCGCCGTTTCGCGGATCATGGGCCAGATAGAAGTCCGGCTCGATCAGTTCGGCCTCCATCAACAGCCAGCCGCCGGTCCCGTCGGGGGCCAGGTCGATGCGAGCGTACAACAGGTCCTCATCGATGGCGGCCAGCACCCGTTCGGCCGTCTCCAGCGCGCCGGGCGGGGGTTCGGCCAGGGGGGCGTACAGACCCCCGAACTGGACCTGGATGCGGAAGTCGCCGTCCACCGGCCGCTTGTTGACGACGTGGCTGAGACGGCCGCCGAAGAACAGCAGGCTGGTTTCGCCCTCGGTCTCTATGGTCGGCAGATAGGGCTGGATCATCGCCCGCCCGACCGGCGGATCGACCAGGGCCTGGCCGGGCGACAGGCGCAGGGTGCGCCAGGCGCCGCCCGATACGGTCGGCTTGACGATCAGTTGGGGCGCGCCCGTCTGGGCGAAGGCGGCGGCGACCTGATCGGCCGTCACGCCCTGGGTCCAGACGGTGGGCGGGACGGGCACGCCCCGGTCGGCCAGGCGGCCGAGGTAGGACTTGTCGGAATTCCAGGCCAGGACCGACGGCGGATTGGCGACCGGCAGGTCCGCCGCCGCCCAGGTCGCGCAGGCCCGCAGCCAGCGGTCGTGATCACGGTGATAGCCCCAGGCCACGACCGGCAGGATCAGGGCGAAACCGGCCAGGCCCGAGGCGTCTTCGACATGGTCGGTCCAGGGGCTGGGGACCGTCTCGATCCCCTCGACGGCCAGAGCGTCGGACAGGCGGGCCAGCACGCCGGGCCACTGACCGGCATAGGACGGATCGGCGGGATCGGGCGTCAGCACGGCGATGCGGGTCATGGCCGTTTGCCTAAGGCCGTTTGCCGCGAGGGGAAAGGCCGGGTAAGGGGCGCGCCATGACCCAGACCCCCGCCTCCCCCGCCCGCTTCGACGTCTGCGCCGTCGGCAACGCCATCGTCGATGTCCTGGCCCCGTGCGAACCCGCCTTCCTGGAGTCGCAAGGCCTGACGCCCGGCTCGATGCAACTGGTCGACGAGGGCCAGAGCGCGGCCCTGTACGACGCCATGGCGGCGGGAGTGGAGGCCTCGGGCGGATCGGCCGGCAACACGGTGGCGGGCGTCGGCTCGTTCGGCGGGCGCGCGGCCTATCTGGGCAAGGTGGCGGACGATGCGCTGGGCGGCGTCTTCGCCCACGACATCCGCGCCGCGGGCGTGCATTTCGACACTCCGGCCCTGAGCGGCGGGGCCGGGACCGGCCGTTGCCTGATCAACGTCACGCCGGACGGCCAGCGCACCATGTGCACCTTCCTGGGCGCCGCCAACCAGTTGACGGTCGCCGACGTCGATACGGCCGTGATCGGCGACAGCGCCATCGTCTATCTGGAAGGCTATCTGTTCGACCCGGCCCCGGCGCGCGCGGCGTTCGAGGCGGCGGCGGCGGCGGCCCATGCGGCGGGACGCAAGGTCGCCATCACCCTGTCGGACAGTTTCGTGGTCGGCCGCTGGCGCGCCGAGCTGCTGGACTTCATCACGGCCTCGGCCGACATCGTCCTGGCCAATGACGCCGAACTGACGGCCCTGTTCGAGACCGAGGATTTCGACGCCGCCTGCGACCGTCTGGCGGCCCTGGTCGAGACGGCGGCGGTGACGCGCGGGGCCGAAGGCTCGGTGGTGATCCGGGGCGCCGAGCGGGTCGCGGTCCCGGCCTATCCGGTCGACAAGGTGGTCGATACGACGGGCGCGGGCGACCAATACGCCGCCGGCTTCCTGTTGGGCCTGGCGCGCGGCCTGCCGCTGGCGGCGGCGGGACGGCTGGGTTCGCTGGCGGCGTCGGAAGTCATCGCCCACTGGGGACCGCGCCCGATGACGGGGCTGAAGGCCCTGGCCGAAGAGACCGGATTGGCGCTGAATTAATTCTTCTCACCCCTCTCCCAAAGGGAGAGGGGTTCAGCCCCGCCGCTTCAACGTCACATAGATCGCGCCCTCGCCGCCGTGACGGCGGTGGGCCGAGGCGAAGCCGGAGACGACGCCGCGCAGGGTCGGCGAATGCAGCCATTCGACGATGGAGGCGCGGATCACCCCGCCGCCGCGACGCCCCTGGCCGGTGACCACCAGCACGGCGCGCAAGTTCCGCGCCTGGGATGACGCCAGGAAGGCGCGCAGCACGTCCTCGGCCTCGAACCGGCCGTAGCCGTGCAGATCCAGCCGGGCCTCGATCGGATCGCGTTCACGCGACAGGCGGCGCTGGCGGCGCGGCTCCAGCACATCGGGCGCGCGCAGGCTGGGCGGGCGCGGCGCGGCCGGAGGCGAAGGCGCCGGAGACGCGGGCGTCGCGGGTCGGCCGGGTCTGGCGCTCTTGGCCGGGGCGACGGGCGTGGGCGCGGGGTCCGGGGCGTCCACGGCGACGCGGACGGCCTTGCGGGCGCGGGGCGGGGTGACGGTGCCGGTGATCCGCGCCCAGATGCGGCGGTCGTCGTCGGACAGTCCGGGCGGGCCGCGCCGGGCCATCAGGCGTCGGCGTCGGGATCGTCCTGGACCGGTTCGGCCGGGCCGGGGACGTGGACCAGCAGGTCGCCCGGCTGGCAGTCCAGTTCGCGGCACAGGGCGTCCAGGGTCGAGAAACGCACGGCCCGCGCCTTGCCGGTCTTGAGAATGGACAGATTGGCCACGGTCACGCCGACGCGGTCGGCCAGTTCGGTCAGCGACATGCGGCGCTGGACGAGCATTTGATCGAGCTGGACGCGGATGGCCATGAGCGGTCTCTAGCCTCGCGGGTCGCGGCGGGAAAGCGGGGTCTTCATATGGTCAGCTCGGCCTCGCGCCGCAGACGGGCGCCCTCGCGGAAGACCTCGGCCAGCACCAGCACGATCATAACCGAGAAGCCGGGCGTCAAAAGGTCGCCCAGACCCTGCGATTCCATCACCCCATTGGCCAGCCGGGCGGCGACCAGGCCCTGCGTCGCCCAGACGCCGCCGGTGACGATGGCCAGAATCAGGCCGATCTGGCGCAGGCGGCGCACATTGCCGGGCTGGAAGGGATCGCCGATCGTCAGGGTGCGGAAAATCATCCTGAGGTTGCGCAGGATCAGCATGAAGCCGCCGAAATAGGCCGAGAAGGCGCCGACCGCGAACAACAGCAAGGGGCGCGTCAGCGGCAGGGCCTTGCCGCCGGAATCGTCCGACACGGTGACGTTGAGGTTCTCCAGGGGGATGAACATCGAGACGAAGAAGATGACCACCAGGACGCCCGTGATCAGGGCCAGCAGCCAATAGGCCACGTCCAGGGCGATCTTCAGAAGACTGGACACCGAACCCGGCCCGAGCGCGCGCAGACCAGGAATGCGGAATTCGCGGATGCCGACGGGCGTCAGGTTCGGCAGGCGCATGGGCTTCGGCCTCAGAAAGCCGGGGGGTGAGGGCGTGATCGCCGCGTCGGACCCGGCCGGCCCGAACGCGACGTCATTCTTCGCGGTGTTCACCCATGAGGTCAAAACGCTTTCTTCTTTGTTGGGCCGCGCTCGTCGGCCCTTCGGGACTTTCCGACCCGACGCGGACATCCTCGTGCGCCGCGATCAGAAGGCTACGCCTTCTCGACCCGACGCGGCGTGGGCCGCGGCTATCGGGATCAGGAAGTCGGATCAGAAAGCCTGGACCAGGATGGCGACCATGGCGGTCGGCAGGGCGGCCAGCAGGACCGTGTTGACGAAGGCGTTGCCGACCTTGTCCATCCACTGCGAGGCGTTCATCGTATACATCGTGTTTCTCCGTCGATTGATCGGGGTCATTTTTCGCTCCGACCTCTTTTTCTGCCGCACATTCATTGCTCTTTACGAGAATGTCAGGAACGGCGCGGCCTCCGTTCTTGAGGATGATAGATAGGCCGTGCTCGACGGGAAGTCATGTTACATATCGTTTAACGATATTAAACCTTGGTAATGGACTGTTTCAGGTGCGTGATCAATGACGAAGATTAGACTTATCAAAGGGATGCGGCTGGTGGCCGCGACGCACAATCCCGGCAAGGCGCGCGAGATCGCCGCGCTGCTGGATGGAAATTACGTCGTGGTAACCGCCGGAGAGCTGGATCTGCCCGAACCGGACGAGACCGAGAGCACCTTCGTCGGCAACGCCGTCTTGAAGGCGCGCCATGCGGCCGACATTTCGGGCGAGGTCGCCCTGGCCGACGACAGCGGCATGTCGGTCGCGGCCCTGGACGGGGCGCCGGGCATCTATTCGGCGCGCTGGGCCGGGCCGGACAAGGATTTCGCCATGGCCATGCGCCGGGTCGAGGAGCGGATCGAAGAGACCGGTTCGCGTGATGATCGCGCCTGGTTCACCAGCGCCCTGGCCGTGGCCTGGCCCAATGGTCCGGTGGTGGCGGTCGAGGGCCGGGTGGACGGGCGGCTGACCTTTCCGCCGCGCGGCGGCCGGGGCTTCGGCTATGATCCCTGCTTCATCCCGGACGGCCACACCGAGACCTTCGGCGAGATGGACCCGGCGCTGAAGGACAGCCTCAGCCACCGCGCCCTGGCGTTCGCGAAGCTGAAGGCGGCGCTGATTGACTGACCCGCTCGACCCCGGATCGGCGGTCGGGCTGTACGTCCACTGGCCCTATTGTTCGCGCATCTGCCCCTATTGCGACTTCAACGTCGTGCGCGACCGGGGGCGGATCGAGGAGCAGGCGCGGCTGGTCCGGGCGATCCTGGCCGACATGGCGGCGCAGCGGGCGCTGACCGGTCCCCGA
>NZ_DAINBO010000067.1:0-6955 GCF_036732845.1 Brevundimonas sp.
CGTGATGCAGGGTCTTGTCGCGGTCGGGGATCACCAGATCGGCGTCGAAGGCCAGCTTGACCCCCAGGCCGTCACAGACCGGACAGGCGCCGAAGGGGTTGTTGAACGAGAACAGGCGCGGCTCGATCTCGCTGATGGTGAAGCCCGACACCGGACAGGCGAAGCGTTCCGAGAAGGTGATCCGGCGCGGCTCTTCGCCTTCAGGCGCAGTGGCCCATTCGGCCACGGCGATGCCGTCGGCCAGGCCCAGGGCCGTCTGCAAACTGTCGGCGTAGCGGCCTTCCAGCCCGGCCTTGGTGACGATGCGGTCCACGACGATGTCGATGTCGTGCTTGAACTTCTTGTCGAG
This sequence comes from Brevundimonas sp., assembly GCF_036732845.1. Taxonomy (GTDB): domain Bacteria; phylum Pseudomonadota; class Alphaproteobacteria; order Caulobacterales; family Caulobacteraceae; genus Brevundimonas. Next base: position 350 of record NZ_DAINBO010000067.1, read on the forward strand.
GGCCGGGGCGTCCTCGATGGCGAAGAACTGGCCGTCGATCTTGACGCGCTGGAAGCCCGCGCGCTGCCACTCGGCCATCTCCTTCTTGTATTCGCCCTTGCGGCCCCGGACGACGGGGGCCAGCAGCAGGATGCGTTCGCCCTCGGCCAGTTCGACCAGCTTATCGACCATCTGGCTGACGGTCTGGCTTTCGATCGGCAGGCCGGTGGCGGGCGAATAGGGCACGCCGACGCGCGCCCACAGCAGGCGCATGTAGTCGTGGATCTCGGTGACCGTACCGACGGTCGAGCGCGGGTTCTTGGACGTCGTCTTCTGTTCGATGGAGATGGCCGGCGACAGGCCCTCGATCAGATCGACGTCGGGCTTGCCCATCAGTTCCAGGAACTGGCGGGCGTAGGCGCTGAGGCTCTCGACATAGCGGCGCTGACCCTCGGCGTAGATGGTGTCGAACGCCAGCGACGACTTGCCCGAGCCGGACAGGCCGGTCATCACCACCAGCTTGCCGCGCGGAATATCGACGTCCACGCCCTTGAGATTGTGTTCTCGCGCGCCCCGCACGCGAATGAAGTCGTGTCTGTCGGTCATCGAAATCCGGGAACGCCAAGGGCCGGGGAGGGGTCCGGCGCGACACCGCCATATGGGGATCAATTCGGCGAGTTCAGCAAGAACAATGTGGGAACATTGCGACGCGAAGGTCGCAGATCACGGCCGCGCTTGCCAGTCGGGCGGTTTCACCCCATCTTCAGTGCCTCGCCTGAGTGAGTTTTGGAGGCTACGAACATGATCAGCGCCCTGGAAATCGGTTTCGCCCTTTCCGCTCCGCTGCTCGCGTTCGCCTATGTCCTCACCCTGCCGAAGCCCAAGCCTGTCCGCATCCGCGCTCGTGACGCTCAACGGCGTCGCGGCCCGCACGCCTGACGGCCACACCCTATTCTCTGATCTGAGCCTAGCCTTCGGGCGCGAGCGCACGGCTGTCGTCGGCCGCAATGGGGCCGGCAAGACCACCTTGCTGCGCCTGATCGCGGGGTTGGCCGCGCCGGTCGAGGGATCGGTCACGCGCGCCGGAACGGTCGGTCTGCTGGCGCAACGCGCCGAACCGGGACCGGACGAGACCGTGGCCGCGACCCTGGGCGCCGAACCGGGGCGGGCCGTGCTGGCGCGGGTTCTGGCGGGCGAGGGGACGGCGGACGATCTGGCCGAGGCGGACTGGACGCTGGACGAACGGATCGCGGGCGTCATGGCCGAGGTCGGCTTGGCCGGGCTGTCGCTGGATCGGCGCACGGCGACCCTGAGCGGGGGAGAGCAGACCCGGGTGCGGCTGGCGGCCCTGCTGCTGGCGGCGCCGGATCTGATCGTGCTGGACGAGCCGACCAACAATCTGGACGCCGAGGCGCGGGCGATCGTCACGCGGGTGCTGGACGCCTGGCGCGGCGGGGCGGTGGTGGTCAGTCACGACCGGGCGCTGTTGCGGCGGATGGACCGGATCGTGGAGCTGTCGAGCCTGGGCGTGCAGGTTCATGGCGGCGGATGGGAACTATACGCCGAACGCCGGGCGGCGGAGCGGGCGCTGGCGCAACAGAGGCTGGACGCGGCGGAACGCGAGATCGACCGCGCCGCGCGGGAACGGCGGCAGACGGCTGAGAAACGGGTGCGTCGGGACCGGGCGGGGCGGGCCTATGCGGCGTCCGGTTCGGCGCCCAGAATTTCGCTGGGCGGCATGAAGCGCCGCGCCGAGGAGAGCGCGGGCAAGGAGAGCCGTCTGGCCGAACGGCGCGCCGAGGCGGTGCGGGCCGATCTGGGCGAGGCCCAGGCGGCGGTCGAACGGGTGCGGCGGCTGGAGATTCCGATGCCGCCGACCGGACTGGCGGCGGGGACGGCGGTGTTGAGGCTGGGCGCGCCTGTCTCCTCCCTGTCACGCAACGATGGGAAGGAGAGTGTGGGCCTGACCGTCACCGGTCCCGAACGCATCGCGGTGACGGGCGTGAACGGCAGCGGCAAGACGACCTTGCTGAAACGGATCGCCGGGGAGGCCCTGGTCGAGACGGCCCTGTTGGACCAGCACGCGGCCATGCTGAAGCCGGATGAGACCCTGCTGGAGGCGTATCGGCGCATCAATCCCGTGGCGACGCCGAACCAGGCCCAGGCGGCCCTGGCGCGGTTCCTGTTCCGCAATACGGCGGCGCGGCGGACGGCGGGAACCTTGTCGGGCGGCGAGCGGCTGAGGGCGGCCATGGCCTGCGTCATGACCGGGCCGCGGCCGCCGCGCCTGCTGTTGCTGGACGAGCCGACCAACCACCTGGACCTGGATTCCATCGAGGCGGTGGAGGCGGCCTTGCGGGCCTATGACGGCGCCCTCGTCGTGGTCAGCCACGACGAGGACTTCCTGGATGCGATCGGCGTGGATCGTCGGATAGCGCTTTAGCCCTGGGGCTGGCCCATGGTGTTGATCATCCACGGCACGCCGAACTTGTCGATGAAGGCGCCGTAGCCGGGCGACCAGAAGGTGGGGGCGAAGTCCATGATCACGCGTCCGCCCTCGGACAGGGCGTCGAAGATCCGCCTGGCCTCGGCCGCGTCGTCATAGTGCAGGCTCACGTCGAAGCCGTTCTTGGGCTTGTCGATGTTCGGCGCCCAATCCGTGTCCATGTCGGCGCCCATGATCGACTGGCCGCCGACATCCAGCCAGGCGTGCATCAGCCAGTCCTTGTACTGAGGGCCGACCGGCATGTCGGGCGGACCTTCGCCATAGGGGAAGGCGGCGGTGATCACGCCGCCCAGGACCTGGGCGTAGAATTCGAAGGCCTGGCGGCACTGTCCCTGGAAGGACAGGCTGGTCACGATCTTCATGGTTTCATCTCCTTCAGCAACTCGGCCAATTGATCGGCGGCGGCGCCCCAGCCTTCGTGAAAGCCCATCGCCTCGTGCTGTTTCATGGTCGCCTCGTTCCAGTGACGGGCGGTGGCGACATATTCGGTCTGGCCGTCGGCCAGGGGGATCAGTTCGACCGTGGCGACCATGAAGGGCATGCCGGCCGGCTTCCAGTCGGGGGTGAAGGCGTCGGTGGTGGTCCATTTGCGCTGGGGGATGACCTCTAGAAAGACGCCCGAGTTCGGCATCACCTCGCCGTCCGGCCCGTGCATGGTGAAGTTGAACCGGCCGCCGGGGCGCGGCTCGATCACCGCGTCGACGACATGCCAGGGCCTGGGGCAGAACCACTGTTGCAGCAGGGCCGGCTCCATCCAGGCCTTCCAGATCATGTCCGGCGTGGCGTCGAACACGCGGCGCAGCACCAGCTCATGCCCGTGGGCCGTGCCGGGCGTGTGACAGGGATTTTCAGCATCCTGGGCCATCAATGTCCTTTCGCCGCCGGGCTGGAGCGGCTGTTCGCGCCGGGCGGCTCGCGTTCCTAGGGGCCGCCATACCCCGACCAGACGTCGACCCTGTCAACAGCCTTTTCCATGGGCCGCGCGAACGCCTAGTCTGGGCCGCCGCAACCCGGAGACCGACATGAGCCTGATCGCCGCCCTGTTCGCCGCCGCCGCCGTGCAGGCCGCGCCCGATCCCGCCGTGGCCGAGGTGACCGCCGTGTTGGATCGGCTGAACGTCGCCTCCTCGACGGCGGACGAGACCGCCTATTTCGGCCTGTTCGCGCCCGACGCCCGCTTTGTCGGAACGGACCCGAACGAGCACTGGACCCTGGCCGAGTTCAAGGCCTTCGCCGAACCCTATTTCCAACGGGGCAGCGCCTGGAGCTTTCCGGCGACCGAGCGGTTCATCACCATCGCCGACATCGACTGCCGCTGCATCGCCTGGTTCGAGGAGAAGCTGGACAGCCGCCACTACGGCGCTACGCGCGGCTCGGGCGTGATGCGCAAGACCGCCGACGGCTGGAAGATCGAGCAGTATGTACTCAGCTTCGCCATCCCCAACGACCGCTCCGACGCCGTCGTGGCCGCCGTGCGGGCGCCGGCGCACTAGGTGGACTTCGCCGACGAGGCCTTCGTGCTGGCCGCGCGCGCCCATGGCGACACGGGCGCGGTGGTCGAACTGCTGACCGCCGAGCATGGACGGCGGGCGGCCTATGTCGCGGGCGGCGCCTCGCGGCGGATGAAACCCTTCCTGCAGCCGGGCGCGCGGGTGCAGGCCGAATATCGGGCGCGGACATCCGACCATCTGGGCGCGGCGCGGCTGGAGCCGATGGGTCAGGGACCCAGCGCCCTGTTCGACGACCCCCTGGCCCTGACCGGTCTCAGTGCGGCGGCGGCGGTGGCCCAGGGCGCACTGCCGGAGCGGGAGCCGCATCCGGGCGCCTTTCTGGCCTTCGAGGCCCTGATGGCGGCTTTCGCCGTGCCCGAGGTCTGGCCGGCGGTGTTCGTGCGGTTCGAGGCGGGGCTGTTGGAGGATCTGGGTTTCGGCCTGGACCTGAGCCGTTGCGCCGCCACCGGGTCGACCGACGACCTGGTCTGGGTCAGCCCGCGCACGGGCCGGGCGGTGTCGGCGAGCGCGGGCGCGCCCTATGCCGACAAGCTGCTGGTCCTGCCGCCCTTCATGCTGGGGGCGCAGGCGGGGGTGCGAGAGGGAGACGCCAAGGCGGGCTTCGACCTGACCGGTCATTTCCTGGAGCAGTTCGTGTTTCATCCGCTGAATCGGCCCTTGCCGCCCGCGCGGGTCTGGATGCTGGACAAGCTGGCCGAGGCGGGTCGCCTGTAACCCCGGCGTCGTGCTAGCCGTTGCGGACCTCGGAGGGGAATCCATGAAACGTCTCGTCGTCTCGGCCATCGCCCTGGCCATCGTCCTCAGCACGCCGGTCGCGGCCCAGACCCATGATGAGGCGGCTGAGGCGCGCATCCGCGCCGATGTGACCTTCCTGGCCGACGACGCCATGGAAGGCCGCGAGAGCGGCGAGCGCGGCTATGACCTGGCCGCCCTGTACGTGCGGACGCGGATGCAGGGCATGGGCCTGACGCCCGGCGTCAACGGCGGCTGGATGCAGCCGGTGACCCTGGCCCGCACGGGGATCGCGCCGGAAGGCGCCACGATCACCTGGACCCCGGCCGGCGGCGAGCCGGTCGTCTGGACCAACGGCCAGGACGCCCTGTTGAACGCCGGCGACGTGGCGGGCCATGAGACGGTGACGGCGGGCCTGGTCTTCGTCGGCTACGGCATCGACAGCCCGGAACACGGCATCGACGACTATGCGGGCCAGGACGTGACCGGAAAGATCGTCGTGATCCTGTCGGGCGCGCCGTCCGGCCTGGACAGCGAGACCGCCGCTCATCTGGGAACCGGAAAGAGCGCCGTCGCAGCCAAGCACGGGGCCGTGGGCGTGGTCACGATCAACACCGACGCCAGCGCCCAACGCTACACCTCGGCCCTGCTGCGCCGGTTCGCCAATCGCACCGAGACGACCTGGGTCGGCGCCGACGGCAAGCCGAAGCGCGCGGTGTCGGGTGCGCGAGCGGGCGGCTTCATCAGCGACGAGGCCGCTGCCGTCCTGTTCGCGGGCGCGGCCAAATCCTATGCCGACATCCGCGCCGAGGCGGCGACCGAGGGCGGGCGGCCCGGCGGCTTCGCCCTGGACGGCCAGGCGACGTTCGACATCCACACCCGCCGCACCGACATCCACAGCGCCAATGTCATCGGCGTCATTCCCGGATCGGACCCCGCCGTGCGCGACGAGATGGTGGTGCTGACCGCCCACCTGGACCACCTGGGGCTGGAGGCCGAGGGCGCCGCCGACCGCGTCAACAACGGGGCCTTGGACAACGCCGGGGGCGTCTCGATCATGCTGGAGGCGGCGCGCGGCCTGATGGCGAACCCGCCGCGCCGGTCGGTCATGGTGGTGGCCCTGACGGCCGAAGAGATGGGGCTGCTGGGTTCGGACTATCTGGCGCGCAACCCGGTGGTTCCGGCCGACAAGGTGGTGGCCGACGTCAATCTGGACATGCCGATCCTGACCTATGACTTCACCGACCTGGTGGCCTTCGGCGGCGAACATTCGACCCTGGGCCAGATCGCCGATCAGGCGGTGCGGGCGGAAGGGCTGGTCCTGTCGCCTGATCCGATGCCCGAGCAGGGGGTCTTCACCCGCTCGGACCACTATTCCTTCGTCAAGGCGGGGGTGCCGTCGATCATGCTGGCCACCGGCTACGCCAACGGCGGCGAGGCGGCCTGGGGCGCCTTCTTCGGCGGCGCCTACCACCAGCCGTCCGACGACATGAGCGTGCCCTTCCACTGGGAGGCGGCGGTGCGGTTCGCCCGCGTCAACGGCGCCATCGCCCGCAGCATCGCCGACGCGCCCGAGCGGCCCATGTGGTATCGTGGAAACACCTTCGGCGACCAGTTCGCCCCGAACGCGCCCAAGGCGGATCACCCCTAAGACCCAGGCTTGATCTGCGCCCTTTTCATCCGCTCATCCCCGCGAAAGCGGGGACCCAGCGAGAGCCACGGGCGCGGTTTTGGATCAAGGACTGTGGGATCAATCCTCCGGTCCATCCTCCAAAGAACTGGATCCCCGCTTTCGCGGGGATGAGCGGGGCGGGTTAGAAGCTCTAGACTTCCAGCCTCCATTCGCCGATTCGCGTGCCCATGACCGTTCACACCACG
>NZ_DAINBO010000068.1:0-6316 GCF_036732845.1 Brevundimonas sp.
ATCGCCCAGGCCGAGGCCCAGGCTTCAGCCGAGGTCAAGGCCGCCGCCGCCGACCTGGCCGCCAAGCACGCCGAGGCGATCCTGACCCAGCGCGCCGCGACCCAAAAGGCCGATCCGCTGCTGGACGCCGCCATCGCCCAGATCGGTTCGCGTTTGAACTGATCGCGGATCCGATCAAGACACGGTTCAAAGGCCCCCGTCCCGCGACGGGGGCCTTTGTCGTTTCAGGCCGCCGGTCTCAGTGCGCCGGCTGGGCGTTCATCGGCGTGCGCCGCCGTTTGTCGCGGCTCAGCAGCCGGGCATAGACATTGCCCAACACGATGCCGAAGACGGCGTGCATGAACAGGATCCAGGCGACAGAGCTGAAGTTGCGCCCGAAGGAGCCGTTGTCGCCGAACAGCATCACCGCCACCATGAAGGCCGCGAAGGCCCCGACGGCGAACACAATGCCCTTGGTCTCGGCGGTGTCCGTCGGCAGGCGCGAATATAGAACGCCGAACAACGGTCCCAGGATGAAGACGCCGGCGATCGCATGGGCGATCCATCCGACCGTCATGTTTCCCGGCATGCCGACGAGGTTGGCGACGATCAGCGGAAAGGCCGCGAACCACTTCAGAACCAGGATGTTCAGGGCTTCCAGAAGCGAAATCGCCAGGGTGGCCACGGCGCCGGCGACCATTCCTTTTTGTACGCGTGACATCATGACCGATAGCGCCTCCCAACGCTTGCTCGTTCCCGACTACGCGAGGATGAGCATACGCCTGTTGGCGCGGGCGGCGTTCACATTGCCGTGCGCGGATACAGGCCCGGCAGGGGGATGATGTCGCGCAGTTCGCGGCGCAGGCGTTTGCGCATGCGGATCAGGACGCCGCGCCCGCGCTTCAGGGCCAGTTTTTCGACCCGCAGCATCTGCTGCCACATGACGGGCGCGAACTCGGGCCGTTTGCGCAGCAGGCGACGGAAGGGATAGACGAATTTGGGCCGCCGGTGCTGGGCGCGGATGAACTGGCGCTTGGCCCAGAAGCTGTTTCTCAGGATCATCGCCAGGCCGACCAGGGCGATGGGCAGGCCGAACGGGCCGGGCAGGGGGGCGATGATGATCCCGGCCACGATAATCAGGGCGCCCAGCATCATCGCCGCCAGGCGTCTGAAGCGGCGCATGGCGCCATGGCGCGGGACGGCGAACGGGGAATCGACGGCGGGGGCGTAGGTCACGACGGGCGTCCGTTCTGGAGGCGGGATCGGCGAAACGCGGCAGGCCTTACAGGGTCCGTATCGTGGCGTTTCTGCCTCTGGACCGTGATCAGTCTGCCACGAACGCCTTTACGATCCGTTCCCGCAGGAGGCGGTCTCGCCCAACGCCGTCACGCGGCCGCGTTCGATCCCTGCGGCGCGGTCCAGCGCAGCACCGGCTGGCGGGCGGCGCGGGTCTCGTCCAGGCGGCGCATCGGAGCGTGGAAGGGGGCGCCCTTGAAGCGATCGACGTCGCCGGCTTTCGCCGCCTGGGCCAACAGACACATGGCTTCGATGAAGCGGTCCAGCTCGGCCTTGGACTCGGTCTCGGTCGGCTCGATCAGCATGGCGCCATGGACGACCAGGGGGAAATACATGGTCATCGGGTGGAAGCCCTCGTCGATCATCGCCTTGGCGAAGTCCAGCGTGGTGATGTCCGTGCCCTTCAGCCATTCGTCGTCGAACAGGGCCTCGTGCATGCAGGGACCGTCGGGGAAGGCCGGGGACATCAGGTCCGACAGGCGGGCCTTGATGTAGTTGGCGTTCAGCACCGCATCCTCGGCCACCTGGCGCAGGCCGTCCGAGCCGTGGCTCATCATGTACGACAGGGCGCGGACATACATGCCCATCTGGCCCTGGAAGGCGCACAGGCGGCCGAAGGCCTGTTCCGCCTCGTCCTCTTCGCGCTCGACCAGTTTGAAGCCGTCGCCGTCATCGACCACCCAGGGGGCCGGGGCGAAGGGGGCCAGCGCTTCGGACAACACCACCGGCCCGGCGCCCGGCCCGCCGCCGCCGTGCGGCGTCGAGAAGGTCTTGTGCAGGTTGATGTGCATGGCGTCGACGCCCAGGTCGCCAGGGCGCACCCGGCCGACGATGGCGTTGAAGTTGGCGCCGTCGCAATAGAAATAGGCCCCCGCCTCATGGGTCAGGCGGCTGATCTCCAGGATGTCGCGCTCGAACAGGCCGCAGGTGTTGGGGTTGGTCACCATGATGGCGGCCACGTCCGGTCCCAGCTTGGACGCCAGATCGGCCACATCGACGCGGCCGTCGTCGGTCTGGGCCACCTCGACGACGGAATAGCCGACGAAGGCGGCCGTGGCGGGGTTGGTGCCGTGGGCGCTGGTCGGGACCAGCACCTTGCGGCGCTGCTCATGCTCGCCCTTGGCCTCATGGGCGGCGCGGATGGCCATCAGGCCGCACAGTTCGCCATGGGCGCCGGCCTTGGGCGATAAGGCGACGGCGGGCATGCCGGTCAGGGTCTTCAGCCAATGGGCCAGGCTGTCCATCAGTTGCAGGGCGCCCTGGACCGTCGACTGGGGCTGCAACGGGTGGATGTCGGAGAAGCCGGCCAGGCGGGCCATCTTCTCGTTCAGGCGCGGATTGTGCTTCATCGTGCACGAACCCAGCGGATAGATGGCCAGGTCGATGGCGTGGTTCTTCTGGGACAGGCGCACATAGTGGCGCATGGCCTCCGGCTCGCTCAGGCCCGGCAGGCCGATCGGGTCGCGCCGGACCAGATCGCCCAGGTCGGAGCCATCGGTCGCCGGTTTCGGCAGATCGACGCCGGTCTTGCCCCAGCCGTCGCCCTCGAAGATCAGGGCCTCGTCCTGCAACAGGCCGCGGCCGCCGGTCAGGGTGGCGGGCTTGCTTTCAACGGCGTTCGGAGTGGTCGGGCGGCCGACGGTGTTCATGGTGCTCATCGTCATGTTCCTCAGTCGGCCAGCATCTTGGTCAGGAATTTCGCCAGGATCTTGATGTCGGCGTCCAGCGTCGTCTCGGTGGCGGCCACCAGCAGCACGTCGTCCATGCCCGCGCCGGGGTTCAGGCGGCTGTAGGGCACGCCGGCCAGGACGCGGTGCTGGGCCAGGGCGTCGACCACCTCGGCGGCGGGCCTGGGCAGGCGCACGGCGAACTCGTTGAAGAAGCGCGGGGTCAGGATCTCGATGCCGGGAACCGCCGCCAGGGCGTCACGCGTCGCCAGAGCCTTCTCATGGTTCAGCAGGGCCAGGTCGCGCAGACCCGTCTCGCCCAACAGGCTCATGTGAATGCTGAAGGCCAGGGTGCAAAGGCCGGAATTGGTGCAGATGTTCGAGGTCGCCTTGTCGCGGCGGATGTGCTGTTCGCGCGTCGATAGGGTCAGGACGAAGCCGCGACGGCCCTCGGCGTCCACCGTTTCGCCGGTCAGGCGGCCGGGCATCTGGCGGATCAGTTTTCCGGTGCAGGCGAACAGGCCGACATAGGGTCCGCCGAAATTCAGGGCGTTGCCGATCGACTGGCCCTCGGCCGCGACGATGTCGGCGCCCATTTCGCCGGGCGACTTCAACAGGCCCATCGACACCGCCTCGGTGACCACGACGATCAACAGGGCGCCGGCGGCGTGGGCGGCCTCGGCGATCTTGGTCACGTCGGTGGCCGTGCCGAAGACGTTGGGCGTCTGCACCACGACGCAGGCCGTGTCCGGTCCGATCTGGGCGATGACGTCGGCCTCGGCGTCCACGGCGGGGGCCAGGACCTCGGTCTCGACGCCGACGGCGTGGACCACGGTCTCGGTCGCCTTGACGTAGTGGGGATGCACCCCGCCGCTGATCACCGCCTTGTTGCGGCGGGTGGCGCGGGTCGCCATCAGCACGCCCTCGGCCATGGCGGTCGAGCCGTCATAGAGCGAGGCGTTGGCGACCTCCATCCCGGTCAGGTTCGCCACCTGGGTCTGGAACTCATAGAGGTATTGCAGCGTCCCCTGGGCGATTTCCGGCTGATAGGGGGTGTAGCTGGTCAGGAATTCCGACCGCTGGATGATGTGGTCCACCGTGGCCGGGACGTGGTGCCTATAGGCCCCCGCACCGCAGAAGAAGGGCGCCGAACCGGCGGCGGTGTTCTTGTCCGCCATGGCCCCCAGCGCCCGCTCGACCTCCAGTTCGCCGGCCACGCGCGGCAGATCGACGAAACCCTCGCGCCGCGCCGCCTGGGGCACGTCCACGAACAGGTCATCGATAGACTTGGCCCCGATGGCGGCCAGCATGGCGGCGCGGTCGTCGGGCGTCAGGGGGAGGTAGCGCATTCGATCTTCCTTCGCCGTCATCCTCGGGCTTGACCCGAGGATCAGATGCGGCGCGAGCTGTGCGTCGAAGTCTTCGCACCAGCGGTTGAATGTCCGGCCCTCGGGTCAAGCCTGAGGGTGACGGAGCGATATCAGAGCGTCGTCAGATACTGGTCGTAGGCGGCGCGATCCATCAGGGCGTCCAGTTGGCTGGGGTCCTTGACCTTGATCTTGCCGAACCAGCCGGCGCCTTCGGGATCGGCGTTGACCGTTTCCGGGGCGCTGGACAGGGCGTCGTTGGACTCGACCACCTCGCCCGAGACGGGGGCGTAGACGTCGGAGGCCGCCTTGACGCTCTCGACCACGGCGAAGCTGTCGCCCTTGCCGACGGTCTTGCCGACCTCGGGGGCTTCGACGAAGACTACGTCGCCGAGGGCGTCGGCGGCGTGTTTTGAAATGCCGATCGTGGCGACGTCGCCGTCCAGGCGAACCCACTCGTGATCCTTGGTGAATTTCATGGTCTTGTTTCCTTCCGTCATCCTCGGGCCTGACCCGAGGATCAGATGCGGTGGGGGTTGGGTTTAAACGTCTTCACTCAAGCGGTTGACCGTCTGGCCCTCGGATCAAGTCCGAGGGCGACGGAGGCTGTCACTTCGGTTTGCGGTAATAGCGTTGGGCGACGAACGGCATGGCGACGACCTCGGCGGCGGCGGGTCTGCCGCGGACGATGACCTTCAGCTCGGTCCCCAGCGCCGCGTGCGACGGCGGGACGTAGCCCATGGCGATGTTGTGGCCCAGGGTCGGCGACGGGCCGCCCGAGGTGACGGTTCCGATCACGGCGCCGTCGATGTCGGCGATCTCGGCGCCTTCGCGGGCCGGGGCGCCTTCCTTGACGTGCAGGCCGACGCGGACGCGGGCCGGGCCGTCGGCTAGTTCGCGGGCGATGCGGGCGGCGCCGGGGAAGTCGGCGCGCTCCTTGCGCGACTTCGACAGGGCGAAGGTCAGGGCGCCCTCGACGGGACTGGTGGTCGGATCGATGTCGTGGCCGTGCAGCGGCAGGCCGGCCTCCAGGCGCAAGCTGTCGCGCGCGCCCAGGCCGATCGGCTTGACCCGGGCGTCCTTCAGCAACAGCTCCCACACCCGCTCGGCGTCGGCGCCGGGAACCGAGATTTCATAGCCGTCCTCGCCGGTGTAGCCCGAGCGCGAAACGTAGCAATCGACGCCGAACAGCTTCAGCCGGGCCGAATCCATGAAGCCCATTTCAGCCAGGGCCGGTTCGTGCGCGGCCATGACCTCGGCCGCCTCGGGTCCCTGGATGGCCAAGAGGGCGCGGTCGTCCAGCAGGGTCAGCGTCACGTCGCCCGACAGATTGGCCTTCAGATGGGCGAAGTCGGCGTCCTTGTTGCCGGCGTTGACCACGACATAGAGACCGTCGTGATCCGGCTTTCCGGCCATCAGGTCGTCCATGATCCCGCCGTCGGCGTTCAGCAGCAGGCTGTATTTCTGCTTGCCGGCCTTCAGGACGGCGTAGTCGCCGGGCACGAAGCGTTCAAACCAGGCGATGGCGTCGGCGCCGGTGATCTTGGCCTGGCCCATGTGCGACACGTCGAACAGGCCTGCGTGTTCGCGGGTCCAGCGATGCTCGGCCAGAACGCCTTCGTACTGGACCGGCATGTCATAGCCGCCGAAGCCGACCATGCGGGCGCCCAGGCGGCGGTGCGCGGCGTTCAGGGGGGTGGTCTTGAGCGTGTCGGACATATGGGCCTCGCGGTCGCCTGTTCGGGCGGTCTCCCGCCGGTGAAGCGCCCCCGCTGTCCTGAAGCCTGAGAGATTCCGGCGCCCCAAAGACCGAGGTCTTCGATGGCCGCCTTGCTCCGTCGGCGCGCCCGAAGGCGGCTTTCCAGCGTCCGTGCGCCCTCGCGGTCCTTTTGCCTGAGCGTTTCCGGGGCGGTTGCGCCTTCGGCTCCGGGTCCGATCTCTTGGCCCGGTCTCTCCCGCGAGAGCGCCGACCTAAGGCCCCGACTCCGGGCCGAAGTCAAGCGAGGC
>NZ_DAINBO010000069.1:0-6307 GCF_036732845.1 Brevundimonas sp.
CGCCCTTGGTGAAGATGCCGCCGCCCAGACGCGCGAAGATCGAGATCAGCGAGGCGCCGAAGCCCAGGGCCACCAGACCGTCGATGACCTGGCGGTCAGTCCCGGCCATGCCCAGCCCCAGGGTCATGAAGGCATAGTAGCCCGCCACGCCCAACAGGGCGCCGCCAGCCACGAACATGCCGGTGATGGCGCCCGAACGGAACGCCAGATCCAGACCCTTGGACAGGCTTTCCGACGCGGCCTGGGCCGTGCGTACGTTGGCGCGCACCGAGATCAGCATCCCGGCGAAGCCCGCCGCGCCCGAAAGCACGGCGCCAATCAGGAAGCCGACGGCGGCCCATTGGCCGATCAGCAGCCAAGCGGCGATCAGGATCACGATCCCGACCATGCCGATGGTGGTGTATTGGCGACGCAGATAGGCGGATGCGCCTTCCTGAATGGCCGCCGCGATCTCGCGCATCCGGTCGTTGCCGGTTCCGGCCTTCATCAGGGCGGCGGTCTGGACGGCGCCGTACAGCACCCCCAAGGCGCCGGCCGCGATGACCAGCCATAGATAGTTCGTCATGGGTGTTTCCAACCTCAAAGCCAACGGCGCGCGGACCCTTGGCGCGGCGGGCGTTACGCCTCTGTCCGCCTTCCGGTCCCCCCGTGCGCACACGGACGCCTGATCGCGTCCCGCGGGAATTGCGGCGGAACCGTGCCAAATGCGTCAGCATGACGCAACCGGCGTTTTCAAAGGGGACTTCAGCCCGCGCGGACGCCCGTGCGGCGGCGCGGGGTCTGGCTGATGATCTCGACCCGGGCGACCGCGCCGCGTCCGGCGATCTGATTGGCCGAGGCCAGCAGGCTGCGTTGCAGGGCCGCGCCGTCCAGCCGGGTCCAGTCTCCCGGCACCAGGAAGGGGGTGCGGTGCGCCGCCTTGACCAGGGCGTCGCGGAAATAGGCCTCCTTGGGCCGCATCTGCTCGGGCGTCTTGCCCGCCCCCAGATGCAGCCTCAGGGAAACGAAGACATAGTTGCGCAGACGTCCGCCTTCGATCACGGGAAGTCCGACGCCTGGGATGTTCAGCGCGGGCGCGGGCGCCTCGCCGGTCGGACCGCTGGCGGCGGCCGGGCGGGCGGCGGCGCTCAAGGCCAGGCTTCCAGCAATCAGGGCGCGACGATCCATGGCCGGACGCTGGGCGATCACGGTTAGGATTTGGTTTCCGGCGCATCGATCCCTCTCTCGATGGGAGAGGGAAGTCAGCCGTGCGTCCAACCCGCCTTCGCGATCTCGACCGGCTGACGCAGATAGGTCGCCGTCACGCCCTGCCCGCTCATCACCTCGCCGATGCGCGTCAGGCGCAGCAGCCGGGCCTCGGCCGCCGCGCGCAGGGCGGCCTCGTGGCGCGGCGGCGCGGTCAGCACCAGCTCATAGTCGTCGCCGCCGGTCGCCAGCCTGACCAGGGCCGCCTCCGGGTCGACCCGATCATCGAACCAGGCGGCGCCGGCGGCCGACAGGGGGATCTTCTCCAGGTCCAGCACGATCCCGACGCCGCTGGTCTGGGCGATATGGCCGACATCGGCGATCAGACCGTCTGAAACGTCGGCGCAGGCGCTGGCCAGGTCGCGCACCGCCTCGGCGAACGCCACGCGCGGGTGCGGCGTCCGATAATGGGCGATCAGGGCCTCCAGCCGCTCCGGCTCCAACCGCAACTGCCGTTGCGCCGCCATCAGGCCCAGGCCGCCGTCGCCGATGGACCCGGTCACAAACACCAGATCGCCCGGCCGCGCCCCGGCGCGCGACACCGCCCGGCCCTTCGGGACCCAGCCCAGGGCCGTCAGGCTGAAGCTCAGCGGTCCCGGCGTCCTGACCGTATCGCCGCCCATCAGCCAGACGCCGAACTCGGCCTGATCGGCCTTCAGACCCTCGGCGAAGGCCTGGCGCTCCGGCCAGCCGCAGCGGTCGGACCAGAAACAGCTCAGCAGATAGCCGAACGGCTCCGCGCCCTTGGCCGCCAGGTCCGACAGATTCACCCGCAGCAGCTTCCGGGCCACCGTGTCCAGCGGGTCGTCGGGCAGGAAATGGACGCCCTCAACGAGCGCATCCTTGGTAAGGACGAGGTCGTACCCCGCCCTCGAAGGCAGGACCGCCGCGTCGTCCGTCAGGCCGCGCGCCCATTCCGGGTGCGCCAGCGGCTTCAGCAGGCGGTGGATGGTCTCGAACTCTCCGGCGACGTCAACCGCGGGCATCGCGGGCGACGCCGTCGAGAGCCGCGTTGACGAACTTGGCCTCGGCCTCATCGAAGAAGGCCTTGGCCAGTTCGACATATTCATCGATCACGACCTCGCGCGGGGTGTCCTTGCGTTCGCGCAGCTCCCACGCGCCGCAGCGCAACAGGGCGCGCAGGGTGGCGTCCAGACGCTCCAGCCGCCAGTTCGAGGCCAGCCGATCCTTGACCGCCGCGTCGATGGCCGCCTGGCCGGTGACGACGCCGCGCAGGATTTCGGCGAAATAGGCCTCATCGGCCTCGGCCAGCATCTGGCCTTCGATATCGGCGTCGAAGCGGTGGCGCGTGAATTCGTCGATGACGGTCTCGACCCCCTCCCCGGCCAGCTCCATCTGGTACAGGGCCTGGACGGCGGCCAGACGAGCGATGGTGCGCGCGCGGCGCTGCTTGCCGGTCAGGGGCGTCTCGGCCAGTTGGGCCATCACCGATTCAAGGCTGTTGGGATCGCTCACGCCGCCTGTCCTTCCGAGCCGAGGCCCTTGCGAAGCCGCTTCTTCAAGGCGATCAGGTCCAGGCAGGCGCGTGCCGCGCCGCCGCCCTTGTCGCCCTCGCTGAGCCGGGCGCGCGCCCAGGCCTGATCTTCATCCTCGACCGTCAGCACGCCATTGCCGATGCACAGGCCCTTCAAGCCCAGTTGCATGATACCCGCCGCCGACTGATCCGAGACGATCTCGAAATGATAGGTCTCGCCCCGGATCACGCAGCCCAGGGCGACATAGCCGTCATAGCGCGGCGCGGTCGGATAGCGCCCGGCCTCTTCGGCCAGAGCGATGGCGGGCGGAATCTCCAGCGCGCCGGGCACGGTGACGACATCGAAGGCGACGCCGCGTGCGCGCAGGGCGTCCTTCGCCCCGTCCAGCAGGGCGTCGGCCAGATCATCATAGAAGCGCGCCTCGACGATCAGGACGCGCGGGCCATCGGTCAGAATTGGTCTTCTCCATCCATGTCGCGCCAGCCGACGATGCGCAGGCCATAACCTTCCAGCGCGGTTGGATTGGGGCGCGTCGAACTCATCACGATCATGTCGCGCACGCCCAGGTCCAGCAGGATCTGAGCGCCGACGCCATAGGCCTTCAGCGAGCGATCCGCGGCGGCCGGCTTGGCCCCGCCGGCCAGACGCTCGGCCAGACCGGCCAGTTCGGGGTCGCGCAGGAAGACGGCGACGCCCGCACCGGGATGTTCGCTGATCGCCCTCAGGGCCTTGGGCAGATAGTCCTGGCGCGCCTCGACATGACCCAGCAGATCGGCGGCGAAGTCGACCTGATGCATGCGCACCAGGACCGGCTTGCCCGGCTCGATCCGGCCCTTGACCAGGGCGACATGCTCGACTCCCTCGATGGCGTTCTTGAACAGCATCAGGCGGAACGGCCCGCCGTGGACGCTGTCGAACGGCGTCTCCAGCACCCGCTCGACGAAGCGTTCGGTGCGGCGGCGATAGGCGATCAGATCGGCGATCGTGCCGATCTTCAGCCCGTGAAGCTGGGCGAAGGCGACCAGGTCCGGCATCCGGGCCATGGTGCCGTCATCGTTCATGATCTCGCAGATGACGCCTGCGGGCGTCAGGCCGGCCATGCGGCTGATGTCCACCGCCGCCTCGGTATGGCCGGTGCGGACCAGGACCCCGCCGTCGCGCGCGACCAGCGGAAAGACGTGGCCAGGCGAGACGATGTCGTCGGCGCCCTTGTTCGGATCGACGGCGACCTGAACCGTGCGGGCGCGGTCGGCGGCGCTGATGCCGGTGGTCACGCCCTCGCGCGCCTCGATCGAGACGGTGAAGGCGGTGCCCATGGAGGTGCGGTTCTCGGCGGCCATCGGCGGCAGCCGCAACTGGCGGGCGCGGTCGGCCGTGATGGCCAGGCAGATCAGGCCGCGCGCGTGCTTGGCCATGAAGTTGATCTGGTCCGGCGTGGCGAACTGGGCCGGAATGATGACGTCGCCTTCGTTCTCGCGGTCCTCGGCGTCGACCAGGATGTAGGGTCGGCCGTTGCGGGCGTCCTCGAGAATATCCTCGATCGAGCTGATCGGGCTGTCGTTCATGTTGGCCGCCAGGTTCATGACGCAGTCTCCTGCCACCGCGCGAGGTATCGCGCCAGCATGTCGATCTCCAGATTGACCGAATCTCCGGCCTTCAGGCGCCCGAGCGTGGTCGCCGTCCAGGTATGGGGGATGATGTTGACGCCGAATTCGGCGCCCGAGACCTGGTTCACCGTCAGGGACACGCCGTCCACGGTGATCGACCCCTTGGCCGCGATGAAGCGATGCAGGGGCGCGGGCGCGGCGACGACGACGCGGTGCGAGCCGCCCTCGGGCGTCACCGAGACGACGCGGCCCAGGCCGTCGACATGGCCCGACACCACATGGCCGCCCATTTCGTCGCCCAGCCGGGCGGCGCGCTCCAGATTGACCGGATCGCCCGTTCGCCAGTCGCCCAGGGTGGTCTTGGACAGGGTCTCGCCCGAAACCTCGACGGCGAACCAACCGGGTCCCTTCTCCGTCACGGTCAGGCAGCAGCCCGCATGGCTGATCGAGGCGCCGAGGTCGATGGTCGCCGTATCCCAAGCCGTTTCAATCTCGTAGCGGCGGTCGCGGGCCGTTTCGGCGACGCCGCGCACTCGGCCGATGTCGGTGACGATGCCGGTGAACATCAGAAACCTCGACCGAAAAAAGCGGGTCTATCGAGTCTATCGAGTCGATTTTCGCTCATCGCACGGCCTCGTAGCGTTCCCACAGATCGTCGCCCAGCGGCACGACGGACAGACGCCGGAACTTGGGGGCGGCGGCCAGGGACGCAAGGGCCAGGGCGGCGACACAAGGGCGGCCCTCGGCGCCCAGCAGGATGGGCGCGCGGAACCATTCGAGGGCGTCCACCGCCCCCGCCCGGAGAAAAGAGGCCGCGACCTGGCCGCCGCCTTCGATCATGACGGAACCGACGCCGCGTTCGGCCAGGGCGGCCAGGACGGCGTCGATGGCCGGACGGCCGTCTTCGGCGGCGACCTGCTGGACTTCCGCATGACCGATGAGGCGGGGTGCGGCGATGGTCAGGATCAGGGTGTTGGGACCGGAGATCTTGGCGCCGTCTGGCGTGCGCAGGCGGCTGTCGAGCACGACACGCAGCGGCTGGTCCACGGATCGGCCCGGCAAGCGCACGGTCAGTTCCGGGTCGTCGGCCAGAACCGTCTCGATCCCGACCAGCACCGCGTCATGGGCGGCGCGCAGGCGGTGGCCTTGTTCGCGGGCCGCCGAGCCGGTGATCCATTGGCTTTCACCCGAGGCCGTGGCGATGCGGCCGTCCAGCGACGTGGCCAGCTTCAAGGTGACGCGCGGGCGCATCAGCCCTCGTCCAGCCCCTCGTCGCCGAGGAATTTGGCGAAGTCGCCCGTGTGGCGGAAGTCCTTATAGACCGAGGCGTAGCGGACATAGGCCACCTCATCGACCGACTTCAGCGCCTTCATGATGAAGTCGCCGACCGTGCTGGAGGGGATTTCTGTCTCGCCCAGGCTTTCCAACTGGCGGGTGATGCGGCTGACCAGTTGTTCGATCTGTTCGGGCTGGACCGGGCGTTTGCGCAGGGCCACGGCCAGGGACCGCTCCAGCTTGTCGCGGTCGAACGGATTGCGCCGCCCATTGCGCTTCAGGATCACCAGTTCACGCAGTTGCACCCGCTCGAAGGTGGTGAAGCGCCCGCTGCAGGCCGGACACGAACGCCGCCGCCGGATGGCCGAACCGTCGTCGGACGGGCGGCTGTCCTTCACCTGAGTGTCCGGGTTTCCGCAGAAGGGGCACTTCATCGCGCGGCTATCCGTAGATGGGGAAGCGCGCGGTCAGGGCGCGCACCTGATCCGCCACGCGAGCCTTGACCCCCGCGTCGGCCACGTCGCCGCCCTGCATGCTGTCGATGACGTCGGCGATCCAGTGGCCGACCTGCTGGAACTCGTCCACGCCGAAGCCGCGCGTGGTGCCCGCCGGCGTGCCCAGGCGCACGCCCGAGGTCACGGTGAAGGGCGCGGTGTCGAACGGCACGCCGTTCTTGTTGCAGGT
>NZ_DAINBO010000070.1:0-4902 GCF_036732845.1 Brevundimonas sp.
TTCATCTACGAATGGAAGAAGGGCGCCCTGGAATGGGAGTGACCACCAACGACCTTCCGCTGATCGGTGTCGGCAACCAGGGCAGTTCGCCGGTCGCCTTCGGCCGCGCCGCGCGCTCGACCGTCGAGGGCTATGATCCCAAGGTCCACGACAAATTCTTCGAGGCGGTCAATTCCGAGCTGGGCGAGCGCGGCTTCCTGGTCGCGGCGGCCGACGACGTCATCAACTGGGCGCGCACCGGTTCGCTGATGTGGATGACCTTCGGCCTGGCCTGCTGCGCCGTGGAGATGATCCAGGCGTCCATGCCGCGTTATGACCTGGAGCGTTTCGGCGCCGCGCCGCGCGCCAGCCCGCGCCAGTCGGACCTGATGATCGTGGCCGGCACCCTGACCAACAAGATGGCCCCGGCCCTGCGCAAGGTCTACGACCAGATGCCGGACCCGCGCTACGTCATCTCGATGGGCAGTTGCGCCAACGGCGGCGGGTACTACCACTACAGCTACAGCGTCGTGCGCGGTTGCGACCGCGTGGTGCCGGTCGACATCTATGTGCCGGGCTGCCCGCCGACCGCCGAAGCCCTGGTTTACGGCATCCTGCAGTTGCAGAAGAAGATCCGCCGCACGGGGACCATCGAACGATGAGCAACGTGGCGATGATCGAGCATCTGGAGGCGCAGTTGACGCCCCTGGGCGCCGAGATGGTGGGGGCCTTGGGCGTCGAGGCCCAGGTGGCCTATGGCGAGCTGACCCTGGTCGCCCCGCGTGAGCGGATCGTCGAGGTGATGACGGCGCTGCGCGACCGGTTCGAGTTCCAACAGCTTCTGGACGTCTGCGGGGCCGACTATCCCGACCGCGAAGAGCGGTTCGAGGTGGTCTATCACCTGATGTCCCTGACCAAGAACGCCCGCCTGCGGGTCAAGGTGACGACCGACGAGGTCCAGCCGGTCGCCAGCGTGTGCGCGGTCTATCCCTCGGCTGACTGGTTCGAGCGCGAAGCCTTCGACATGTACGGCATGCTGTTCACGGGCCACCCCGACCTGCGCCGCCTGCTGACCGACTACGGCTTCGAGGGGCATCCGCTGCGCAAGGACTTCCCGATGACCGGCTATGTCGAGGTCCGGTACGACGAGGAGTTGAAACGGGTCGTCTATGAACCCGTCAAGCTGACCCAGGAGTTCCGCAATTTCGACTTCCTGTCGCCCTGGGAAGGCGCGGAATATCCGGTCCCGGTGCTGCCTGGCGACGAGAAGGCGGGATGATCGGCCATGAACCGCGCGGCGATACGATCGGCGTCTTCCTTCTTTCTGGTGACCTTTTCGACGGCGTTCCTGTTCACGCTGGGGGCGCGGCTGACGGGCTGGTTCACGCGCGCGCCGGACGTGTCGCCGTCGCAGATGCAGGCGCTGGGCGTGGCCATCATGATCGCCGTGGTCTGTCTGGCCATAGGGGCGGGCATTCGGCGCCTGTCGGCGGGCGAGCTGCAAAGCGCGCTGCTGGGCGCATCGGCCGTGCTGCTGTCGACGCCGTTGGCGATCGCGGTGCTGACCGGCAATTGGGAGATTTCGACCGCCGCCGTGTCGGGCATGGGGGTTCTGACCCTCGCGCTCGGCTGGCTGGTGGCGCTGACGCGCAAGCGTGTCGGGCCGCACGACGAGGATTCCGCTGATGGCTGACGGCCACAACATTCCGCTCGGCGCCGCCGACGTGTTCGACGAAGACGGCCGCACCGCCCATGCGCGGGAGATGGACGACCGCAAGTTCACGATTAACTTCGGCCCGCAACACCCTGCTGCGCATGGTGTTTTGCGTCTGGTCTTGGAGCTGGACGGCGAGCTGGTGACGCGCGTCGATCCGCACATCGGCCTGCTGCATCGCGGCACCGAAAAGCTGATGGAGGCGCGGACCTACCTTCAGAACGTGCCGTATCTGGACCGGCTGGACTACGTCGCGCCGATGAA
This sequence comes from Brevundimonas sp., assembly GCF_036732845.1. Classification (GTDB taxonomy): domain Bacteria; phylum Pseudomonadota; class Alphaproteobacteria; order Caulobacterales; family Caulobacteraceae; genus Brevundimonas. The sequence goes on from NZ_DAINBO010000070.1 coordinate 1,958, forward strand.
CCAGGAGCATGCCTTCTGTCTGGCGGTCGAGCGGCTGCTGGGCGTCGAGGTTCCGTACCGCGCCCAGTTGATCCGGGTGCTGTATTCCGAGATCGGCCGCATCCTGTCGCACATGCTGAACGTGACGACCCAGGCGATGGACGTCGGCGCCCTGACGCCGCCGCTGTGGGGTTTCGAGCAGCGCGAACAGTTGATGGTCTTCTATGAGCGGGCCTGCGGCGCGCGCCTGCACGCCAACTATTTCCGCCCCGGCGGCGTCCATCAGGACCTGCCGATGGACCTGATCGACGACATCGGCCGCTGGTGCCAGCAATTCCCGGCGGCGCTGAAGGACATCGAGTCCCTGGTCACCGAGAACCGCATCTTCAAGCAGCGCAACGTCGACATCGGCGTGGTGTCCAAGGAAGAGGCCCTGGCCTGGGGCTTCACCGGCGTGATGCTGCGCGGCTCGGACATCGCCTGGGACCTGCGCAAGTCGCAGCCGTACGAATGCTACGCCGATCTGGAGTTCGACGTCGTCGTCGGCAAGAACGGCGACTGCTGGGACCGCTATCTGGTCCGCGTCGAGGAGATGAAACAGGCCCTGCGCATCATGGAGCAGTGCATCCACAAGCTGCGCAACTGCCCCGGCGAGCCGGTGATGATCGAGGACCACAAGATCGTTCCCCCGCGCCGCGGCGAGATGAAACGGTCGATGGAAGCCCTGATCCATCACTTCAAACTGTACACCGAAGGCTTCAAGACGCCGGAAGGCGAGGTCTATGCCGCCGTCGAGGCGCCCAAGGGCGAGTTCGGCGTCTATGTGGTCTCGGACGGCACCAACAAGCCGTATCGCGTGAAGATCTCGGCCCCCGGCTTCCGCCACCTGCAGGCTATGGACTGGATGAACCGCGGCCACATGCTGGCGGACGTCTCGGCCATTCTGGGTTCACTGGACATCGTCTTCGGCGAGGTGGACCGGTGAGCGACAAACCCCTGAGCGATGCGGTCAAGCAGGGCTGGAGCGTGGTGGCCTACACCTCCACCGAAAGTGGCGGCGAAAACTGGAAGCACAACTTCCTGATCAGCCGCAACGGCCAGCACAAGATCCTGACCGTGCGCAAGAAAATGCTGGGTTCCGGCGTCGTCGCCGAGGAGTTGGAAGTCTGATGTCGGTTCGTCGTCTCGCCAAGGAACAGCCGGCCGCGTTCGCCTTCTCTAAGGCGACGATGCAGAAGGCCGAGTGGTGGATCGCCAAATACCCCGCCGAGCGCAAGCAGTCGGCGGTGATCCCGATCCTGTGGCTGGTCCAGAAGCAGGAGGGTTGGGTCAGCGAACCCGCCATCCGCAAGATCGCCGACCTGCTGGCCATGCCCTACATCCGGGTGCTGGAGGTCGCGACCTTCTACACCATGTTCATGCTGGAGCCGGTCGGCTCGGCCGCCCTGGTTCAGGTGTGCGGCACCACGCCATGTATGATCCGCGGCGCGGGCGAGCTGATGAAGGTGTGCAAGGACAAGATCGGCCCGAAACAGACCCTGTCGGCCGACGGTCGTTTCTACTGGGAAGAGGTCGAGTGCCTGGGCGCCTGCGTCAATGCGCCGATGGCCATGATCAACGACTACTATTTCGAGGACCTGACGCCCGAGAATCTGAAGTCGATCCTGGACGACTTCGCGGCGGGCAAGAAGCCCAAGCCCGGCCCGCGCGTCGATCGCGTCAACTCGGCGCCCGAGGGCGGGCCGCTGACCCTGACCGATCCCAAACTCTATGACGGCTCGGCCGCCAAGAAGATCAAGACGCTGCCGAACAGCAAACCCGCCAAGGCGCCCGCATGACGACGCCCATGCCCGACCTGAGCACCGAGGAAGGCCGCGCCGAATATCGGCGCGAGCTGCGTCGCGTGGCTCTGCCGTATCGCTGGACGGGGCTGGGGCTGATCCTGCTGGCCGCCGTGGTGGTGGTGGCCGCCTCGCGCGGGTTGCTGCCGGAACAGGCGGTCCTGTTCGGTTACGCCATGCTGGCGGGCGGCTGGGCCTTGGTCATTTTCGCGGTGTTCCTGCGCACCCGTCATCACAAGCGCCGTCTGGCGGAAGGACTTTGAGCGTGGTCGGCATCCTGGAAGACAAGGATCGCATCTTCACCAACCTGTACGGCCTGCACGACTGGGGCCTGGAGGGGGCGAAGACGCGCGGTTGCTGGAACGCCACCAAGGACATGCTGGACCTTGGCCGCGACTGGATCATCACCAACGTGAAGAACTCGGGCCTGCGCGGCCGGGGCGGCGCCGGTTTCTCGACCGGGCTGAAATGGTCCTTCATGCCCAAGGAGCTGAAGGACGGACGGCCCCACTATCTGGTCGTCAACGCCGACGAATCCGAACCCGGCACCTGCAAGGACCGGGAGATCATGCGCCACGATCCGCATCTGCTGATCGAAGGCTGTCTGATCGCCAGCTACGCCATGCAGGCGCACGCCTGCTACATCTATCTGCGCGGCGAATATGTGCTGGAACGCGAGCGCATGGAGGCGGCGGTCAAACAGGCCTATGAGGCCAAGCTGATCGGCAAGAACAACGTCCACGGCTGGGATTTCGACGTCTATATCCACCACGGTGCGGGCGCCTACATCTGTGGTGAAGAGACGGCCCTGCTGGAAAGCCTGGAGGGCAAGAAGGGCCAGCCGCGCCTGAAGCCGCCCTTCCCGGCCGGCGCGGGCCTGTACGGCATGCCGACCACGGTGAACAACGTCGAATCCATCGCCGTCGTGGGCACCATCCTGCGTCGCGGCGCCGACTGGTTCGCCGGTTTCGGCCGGCCGAACAACACCGGCACCAAGCTGATGTCGATCTCGGGCCATGTGAACCGGCCGTGCAATGTCGAAGAGGCGATGTCGATCCCGCTGCGACAACTGCTGGAAGAGCATTGCGGCGGCGTGCGCGGCGGCTGGTCGAACCTGAAGGCGGT
>NZ_DAINBO010000071.1:0-4809 GCF_036732845.1 Brevundimonas sp.
AGGCTTTCCGGCGACTGGCTGTGCGTCTGGCCGCCGAAGATGCCGCCGCCATAGGGGCTGCGCACCGTGATCGGGGTGGTGAACATGCCGGCCGAGCGATAGCGGATCTTGGCGGCTTCCGAGACCAGTTGGTCATAGGCCGGATAGATGTAGTCGGCGAACTGGATCTCCACGACCGGACGCAGGCCGTAGGTCGCCATGCCCAGGGCCGTGGCGACGATGCCGGTCTCCGAGATCGGGGCGTCGAAGCTGCGGGTCAGGCCGTGCTTCTTCTGCAGGTGGTCAGTGACGCGGAAGACGCCGCCGAAATAGCCCGCGTCCTCGCCGAAGCTGAGCACATTGGCGTCCTCGGTCATCTTGACGTCGATGGCCGAGTTCAGGGCCTGGATCATGTTCATCGGTTGGGTGGTCATGTTCAGACTCCCACCTCGCGACGTTGTTCGACCAGGCGCCAGTCCTCGGTCGAATAGACGTCCTCGAACATGGTCTTCACGCTGGGGCGCGACTGGCCCAGCGTGCCGACGGCCTCGGACTCCTTGCCGGCGGCGCGGACCTGGTCGACGGCGTCCGCCTCGGCCTCGGCCTGCTGGGCGTCGGACCATTCGCCCAGGGCGATCAGGTGCTGTTTCAGGCGTTCGATGGGATCGCCCAGCGGCCATTTCTCGTGCTCGTCGCCGGGGCGATAGCGGCTGGGATCGTCCGAGGTCGAGTGCGGGGCGCCGCGATAGGTGACCATTTCGATCACCGTCGCGCCCATGTTCGACCGGGCGCGCTCCTCGGCCCAGGCGGTGGCGGCCCAGACGGCCAGGAAGTCGTTGCCGTCGACCCGCAGGGCCGGCAGGCCATAACCTACGGCCTTGGAGGCGAAGGTCGTCTCCATGCCCCCGGCGATGCCCATGAACGAGCTGATGGCCCACTGGTTGTTGACGATGTTCAGGATCACCGGCGCGCGATAGACGGCCGCGAAGGTCAGGGCCGAATGGAAGTCGCTCTCGGCCGTCGATCCGTCGCCGATCCAGGTGATGGCGATCTTGTCGTCGCCCTTATAGGCGCTGGCCATGGCCCAGCCGACGGCCTGGGGATATTGGGTGCCCAGATTGCCGCTGATGGTGAAGAAGCCGAAGTCCTTGGACGAATACATGATCGGCAACTGCCGCCCTTTGATCGGGTCGGCGGCGTTGGAGTAGATCTGGTTCATCATGTCGACCAGGGGATAGCCCCGGGCGATCAGCAGGCCCTGCTGGCGATAGGTGGGAAAGCCCATGTCCTCGCGCGGCAGCAGCATGCCCTGGGCGACGGCGATGGCCTCTTCGCCGGTGCATTTCATATAGAAGCTGGTCTTGCCCTGGCGGTGGGCGCGGTGCATCCGCTCGTCGAAGGCGCGGGTCAGGATCATGGCCTTCAGGCCGCGCCGCAGGGTTTCGGCGTCCAGGCGCGGATTCCACGGCCCGACGGCCTTGCCCTCGTCGTCCAGCACCCGGATCAGGCCGAAGGCGTGATCCAGCATGGCGTGCGCCGTGGTCGAAACCTCGGGCCGCGCCATGACGCCGGGACCGTCCATGCGGATGTGGCTGAAGTCCGGCGCATCGCCCGGCCGACCCGTGGGTTCGGGCACCCGCAGCGAAAGCGGTTTGGTGTTCTTGGTCATATGTCCTGCCGTTCTTGGACCGCAGCGTTTTTCCCTATGAGGCGCCTGATAGCACGACTGTGCGGGGGAAAGCTCGCGCAATTCCGTCTTGCATAACCCCGATCAGAGGTATTTTATTGCGCGGCATTCTGAATCGGAGAAACGCCTTGGCGGACGAACTCGATCCCATCGACGCTCGGATCTTGGACATCCTGCAACAGGACGCGGGGCTGTCGGTGGCCGAGGTGGCGGATCGCGTGGGTCTGTCGGCCTCGCCCTGCTGGCGCCGGATCAAGCGGCTGGAGGATTCCGGCCTGATCACCCGCCGGGTGACCCTGCTGGACGCCGCCAAACTGGGCCTGGACTTCGAGGTCTACGCCATCGTCAAGCTGAACCTTCCGTCCACCGAGAACCTGGCCGCGTTCGAGGCCGCCGTCGGCGACTGGGCCGAGGTGGTGCAGTGCGCCACCATCACCGGGCGCGAGGACTATGTGCTGCGCATCATCACGCGCGACATGCACGCCTTCGACAAATTCCTGCGCGAGAAGCTGTTGGCCCTGGGCATCGTCTCGGACTGCGAGAGCCACATCGTCACCCGCGGGGTGAAGAATGTGACCGCCCTGCCCCTTGGCATCGTCACGCCGCACGTCGGATAGTTCCGCTCGCGCCCTGTCCGGGCGGGAGATTCGCACATGATCGAAATGGTGATCGACGCACGGCGCAAGGACCTGGGCGGGTTCGAGGTCGGGCGCGTCCTGCCCTTTCATTCGCGGCGCATGGTCGGTCCCTTCATCTTCCTGGACCAGATGGGACCGGCGGACTTCGCGCCGGGCGCCGAGGCGATCAACGTGCGGCCGCATCCGCACATCGGCCTGTCGACCCTGACCTATCTGTTCGAGGGCGAGATATTGCACCGGGACAACACCGGCGTGACCCAGGCCATCCGTCCCGGAGAGGTCAATTGGATGACCGCGGGCAAGGGCGTCGTCCATTCCGAACGCACCGATCCGCTGAGGGCGGCCCAGGGCGGTCCCATGCACGGCATGCAGGCGTGGATCGCGTTGCCGGTCGAGGACGAGGACCGCGATCCCGGCTTCATGCACTACGCCGGGCCGGACCTGCCCGCCTATGACAATCAGGGCCTGTTCGCGCGGCTGGTGGCGGGCGAGGCCTATGGCGCGACGGCGCGGGTCAAGACCTCGTCGCCGCTGTTCTATGTGCACTGGGAGCTGCAGCCGGGCGTGCGCACCGCGCCGCCGCCGGGCAAGGGCGCGGGCGGCTATTCCGAGCGGGCGCTGTATGTCGCCTCCGGCGCCATCGAGGTCGGCGACCGCGCTTTCCGCGCCGGTCAGATGATCGTGCTGGAGCCGACCGCCGAACCGACCATCAAGGCGCTGGAGCGGTCCACCGTCATGGTGCTGGGCGGCGAGCCGGTGGGACCGCGCCTGATCTGGTGGAATTTCGTCGCCTCGTCCCAGGACCGGATCGACGCGGCCAAGGCCGACTGGAAGGCGGGCCGGATGAAACTGCCCGACGGCGACGACCACGAGTTCATCCCCCTGCCCGACACGCCCTCGACGCCCGAACCGGCGCCGACCGACCCGGTCTAGGACGTGAACCCAAGTCGAGTCTAAGGTTCGTCAGGGCCTACAAAGCTCCGTCACCCTCGGGCTTGTCCCGAGGGCCTGTCGCGGCATTGCCTCGAACGCGGATGGCCCTCACCAGTGGTCACAACAGCCCCTGGTCCGGCCCGAGGCCCCCATGGCCCCTCGGGACAAGCCCGAGGGTGACGAGGTTCATGGATTCACACCCTAGACGTCCAGGCCGGCGAGGAAGTCCAGCAACAGCCGGTTCACCTGGTCCGGCCGCTCCTGCTGAAGCCAATGGGCGGCCCCGGCGATGACGTGATTGCCGCGCAGCTCGGTCGCCCAGTCGCCCAGGGTCTTCTCATGACGCCCGGAATAGTGGCGCGCCGGATCGTGCTCGCCGACCATGAACAGGGCCGGCACGGTGATCTTGCGGCCCTGGAGATCGGCCATCCGTTCCCAGTTCAGGTCCATGCACCGGTACCAGTCCATCGGCTGTTTGAAGCCCCGCGCCGAAAAGGCCGCGACATATTCGGCGAACAGATCGTCGCCCATCCACGGCGGCAGGACCGCGTCGTCCGACACGGACTCCATCAGGCTCAGGCCCGCCGGAATGAAGCCGGTCGCGCGGTCGGCGGCGGGCGTCGCACCGTCATAGGACCAGAAGCATTTGCGCAGCGCCGCGGCCGGATCGGCGTCGAACTGAATCTGGTCCGCCATCTCCTGGAAGCGGACGATGTAAAGCTCGCCCCGGCCCACGCGCTGGGCCAGCGCCCTCATGGCCGGGATCGGCGGGCCGCTCTCGCTGCGCGGCTGGAACGGCACGCTGAGACCGGCGACGGCGCGGAAAATGTCGGGCCGCATCAGGGCGCAATGCCAGGCCACCGGCGCCCCCCAGTCATGGCCGACCACGACGGCCTGGGTCTCGCCCAGCGCCGCGACCAGGGCGACCGTGTCCTCGACCAGTTGCGGCAGGGTGTGGTCCTGGGTCCGCTGCCCCGGGCCAGTCGTGCCGCCATAGCCGCGCATGTCCGGCGCCACGACGCGGTAGCCCGCGTCAGCCAGCGCCCGCACCTGCGCGCGCCAACTGATCGACAGTTCGGGAAAGCCGTGGATCAGGACGACCAGAGGGCCTGAACCGGCCTCGATCACCTGCTGGTCCAGGGTCGCGGTCTTCACCGTGTGCGTACGCATCGTCCTTCTCCCCTCCGGGGGAGAAGGTGGCTCGCGGAGCGAGACGGATGAGGGGGATGCCAGACCCACCCTCATCGTCTGACGATCAGCGGGCGGAACCAGCCCCCTCATCCGAGCGCCTTCGGCGCCCACCTTCTCCCTCGAGGGGAGAAGGAAACTAAGCCGCCTTCTTGCCCGCGAACCGGCCGTAGAAGGTCTCGCCCTTGGCCGCCATGTCGCGCAGCAGTTGCGGCGGCGAGAAGCGGTCGCCGTATTGGGCGGCGTACTTGTCCGCCTGGTCGACGAAGGCCTTCAGCCCATACTGGTCGATGTAGGTGATCGGGCCGCCGGTCCAGGGCGCGAAGCCCCAGGCCAGGATGGCGCCGACATCGGCCTCGCGCGGGTCGTCGATGACGCCCTCTT
>NZ_DAINBO010000072.1:0-4771 GCF_036732845.1 Brevundimonas sp.
GAAGCCGCCGATCATGGCGGGCATGACCATGAAGAAGATCATGATCAGGGCGTGGCCGGTGACGACGACGTTATAGGCGTGCTTGGCGCGCGACGGGTCGCTCAGGTCGAACAGGCCCAACTGGGCCAGGGGGCTGCCCGGCAGGAAGATCTGCAAGCCCGGCTCGGCCAGCTCCCAGCGGATCAGGCCGGACAGGGCGCCGCCCACGATGCCCGCCATGATGGCGAACAGCAGGTACAGGGTGCCGATGTCCTTGTGGTTGGTCGACAGGAACCAGCGGGTGAAGAAGCCCGGCTTGTGGTCGTGATCGTCGTGACCGTCGTGGGCGTGGGTCTGGGCTGCGTTGGCCATGTTCGAGGCTCTCGCGGATTAACGGGCCGCCGACGCGGCGGGAGCCGCGGCCGGAGCCGGAGTAGTGGCGGGGGCGGTCGGGGTCGACCCGGCGGCGGCGATTGCGGGGGCGGCCGGGACCGCGCCTTCGGCAGCGGCGGGAGCCGGCGCGGCGGCGGCGGGCGCCGGCGCGGCCTGCGGCGTCATGGAGCCGCCCTTGGAGGCGACCCAGGCGGCGAATTCGGCCTCGGTCACGACATTGATCTGGATCGGCATGAAGGCGTGATCGACGCCGCACAGTTCCGAGCACTGGCCGTAGAAGGTGCCGACGCGGTCGGCGCGGAACCAGGTCTCATTGACCCGGCCCGGAACGGCGTCGGTCTTCAGACCGAAGGCCGGCAGGCCCACGGCGTGGATCACGTCGGCGGCGGTGATCAGCAGGCGGACGGTCTTGCCGACCGGAACCACCATCGGCTCGTCGGCGGCCAGGCGATATAGGTTGTGCGGAATGCCGCGCTCGGCCAGTTCGCCCTCGGGCACCATGTTGGAGATGTACTCCGGCACCTTTTGGTCGGGGTATTCATAGGCCCAGTTCCACTGGTTGCCGGTGACCTTCACCGTCACGTCCGGGTCCGGCATGTTGTGATAGGCGAACAGCAGGCGGAACGAGAACAGCGAGATGAACACCAGGATCAGGACCGGCACGACCGTCCAGATCACCTCGATCAGGGTGTTGTGGCTCCAGCGCGCGGGCGTCGGATTGGCCCGCTTGTTGTAGCGCACCACGATCCACAGCAGCAGGCCCAGGACCAACAGACAGATCGCCGTGATGATCGGCATCAGAATGAAGTCGTGGAAAACATGCGCCTCGACCTTCAACGGCGAGGCGGCGGGCTGCAGCCCCAGCCCTCCCGGCGTCGGTTGCCCCACCAAATCCTGCGCCCAGGTCGGCGCGGCGGCGAAAACGGCCAGGGCCGAGGCGGTCGCGCCTCCGATCAACCCCTTGGCTCGCGTGCCCATCCCCATTCGAGACGTCCTCTATAAAGTCGTTCTGCGACGGCCGTTTGCGAGTTAATCGCAACAAGGCGCGCAAAGGCCACGGGCCGCCGCGTCATGGGCCGGTCCCTATCGGATCGCCGGGCGCTTGCCAAGCGACGAAGGGCCTAGAGCCTGGGGAATAGGGCGCTGATCGGGCGCGCCGCCGCCAGGAGCGCCGTTTTTTCGACCCGCCCCCCCCCGTCGCGAGGCCCGAGGCGCGCTCCGTCATTAAATCGCAGTCATGTTTCGCAAGCTACCTTGCATCACACGATACCTTGCGATATTCACCCCGTCAGCACAGGAGAACCGAGGTGCCCGAAACCATCGAAATCCAGCTTAAGAAAGGGGTTCTGGGCCTATGCGTCCTGGCCCTGCTCGCGAGAGCCGACAGCTATGCCTATGAGATCGCCAGCCGACTGTCCGACGCCATCGACATGGGCGAAGGCACCATCTACCCGCTGATGCGGCGGATGCAGACCGACGGCCTGGTCGAAACCTATCTGGTCGAATCGTCGTCCGGCCCGTCGCGCAAATACTACCGCCTGACCCAGGCGGGCCGCACGGCCCTGGACGCCCAGGCGACCGAATGGAAATCCTTCACCCGCGCCGTCGACGCCGTCGTTTCCGACAGCTCCGTCGTCGCCGCCCAACCGGGAGACGCCCTATGACGCGCGCCGAATTCCTGTCCCGACTCAAGCGCGGACTGCTCGGCCTGCCGACATCCGCCGCCGCCGAGATCGTCGCTGACTATGAGGCGCATTTCGACGACGGCGTCGCGGCGGGCCGCACCGAGGCCGAGGTGGCCTCGGCCCTGGGCGACCCTGATCGCCTGGCCCGCGAGCTGCGCGCCGAATCGACCGCCCAGCGCTGGCGCCAGGAACGCAATCCGTCCGCCGCCGCCGCCGCCGTCTTCGCGGTGCTGGGCCTGGGGGCGATCGACATCCTGATCCTGCTGCCCATCCTGATGGGCGTGCTGGGGTCCATCTTCGGCGTCTTCGTGGCCGTGATCGCCATGTTCATCGCCGGCGGCGTGGTCTTCGTGGCCGGGCCGTTCGCGGGCTTCCCCGGCGGCGTCCTGGCGGCCCTGTTCGCCGGCCTGGGTCTGATGGCCGGCGCGACCTTCATCGGCGCCCTGACCACCCTGGTCACCGTCTGGCTGGTCAACGGCCTGGTCTGGTTCGCCCGCCTGCACTACCGGCTGCTGAAGCCGGCTCTTGAACCCCAAGCCGCTGGAGAGACGGCATGACCCGCACCCTGCTCATCATCGCCGGCGCCGCCCTGGTGCTGTGCCTGGCCTGTCTGGGCGGCGCCGCCGCCCTGGGCGGCCGCGACATGGCCCGCAACGGCTGGGCCTGGACCCTTCAGGAAGGCGACGGCGACAGCGTCCGCTTCGAGCGCGTCAACGGCGCCCGCACCGTCGGTCCCGACGTGACCCGCAACCTGGCCTGGGACGGTCAGGACAGCCTGCGCATCGAAGACTCTCTGAACGTCGTCTTCGTTCAAGGCGCCCAGGCCGGGATCGTCGTCACCGGGCCGCAAGACGCCGTGGACCGCGTGGTCGTCACCGGCGGCCGCATCTCCCTGAAGGATGGGAACGAGCGGGTCACCTTCGGCTTCAGGCCCGGCGGCGCCGAGATCTGGGCCGACAGCGAACGCGTGCGGATCACGGTCACCGCCCCGAACGTCAGCCGCTTCGCGGTCGAAGGCTCGGGCGAACTGGACATCCAGAACTATGACCACGACGATCTGCGGGTCGACATCAACGGCTCGGGCGAGGTCACCGCGACCGGCAAGGCGCGCCGACTGGCCCTGTCGATCAACGGTTCAGGCGACGCCGACCTGGCGGCCCTGACCCTGACGGACGCCGACGTGGACATCGCCGGCTCGGGCGAGGCCCGGGTCGGTCCCACCGGCGAGGCGGACATCAGCATCACCGGATCGGGCGACGTCACCCTGACCGAACGTCCGACCAAGGTCAGCCGCGCCATCAGCGGATCGGGCGACATCCGCGAATCGTTCTGAGCCTCGACCCGCTCTGAAACGCGGGGGCGGGTGACGCGGCCGTCGTGAGTCCCTATCTGGGGCTTATGACCGTCTCCGTCTCCCCGCCCCCGATCCTCGAAACCGCCGGCGTCGATCCCGACGAGGCCTTGAGCGTCCTGTCCGGCGCCCTGGCCGGGGCCGACGACGGCGAACTGTTCCTGGAGAAGACCGAGAGCGAGAGCCTGGTCTTCGACGACGGTCGGCTGAAAAGCGCCGCCTATGACGCGGTCGAGGGCTTCGGCCTGCGCGTCGTGGCCGGAGAGACCGCCGGCTACGCCCACGCCAATGAGATCTCGGCCGCCGCTCTGCGCCGCGCCGCGGACGCGGCCGCCCTGGCCAAGGCCGGACACACGGGCGTCACGGCCGAGGCGCCGCGCGCCACCAATCAGAAACTCTATGACGAGGTCGATCCCCTGGCGGCACCGGCTTTCGCCGACAAGATCGCCCTGCTGTCGGAAATGGACGCCTGGGCGCGCGCCCGCGATCCGCGCGTGGTCCAGGTCTCGGCCTCCTTGGTGGGCGAGCGGCGCGCCGTCGAGATCCTGCGCGCGGACGGACGGCTGGTGCGTGATGTCCGCCCGCTGGTCCGGCTGAACGTCTCGGTCACGGTCGAGAAGGACGGTCGCCGCGAGACGGCCTCGGCGGGCGCGGGCGGCCGCGCCGGCTTCGAGACCTGGATCGCCCCCGACCGCTGGCAGGGCCAGATCGACGAGGCCCTGCGTCAGGCCCTGGTCAATCTGGACGCCGTCGATTGCCCGGCGGGCGAGATGGACGTGGTGCTGGGCGCGGGCTGGCCCGGCGTGCTGCTGCACGAGGCGGTCGGCCACGGCTTCGAGGGCGACTTCCACCGCAAAGGCAGTTCGGTCTTCAACGGCATGATGGGCAAACGCGTGGCCGCGCCGGGCGTCACCGTGGTCGACGACGGCTCCATCGCCGGACGCCGCGGCTCCCTGTCCGTCGACGACGAAGGCACCCCGACCTCGCGCACCGTGCTGATCGAGGACGGCATCATGGTCGGGCTGATGCACGACCGGCTTTCGGCGCGCCAACTGGGCGCTTCGGCCACCGGCAACGGACGGCGTCAGTCCTTCGCCCATATGCCGATGCCGCGCATGACCAACACCTTCATGGAGGGCGGACGCGACAACCAGGCCGACATGATCGCCTCGACCAAGCGCGGTCTCTACGCCGCCAATTTCGGCGGCGGCCAGGTGGACATCACCAATGGGAAGTTCGTCTTCCAGTGCACCGAGGCCTATCTGATCGAGGACGGGAAGATCACCGCCCCGGTTCGCGGCGCCACCCTGATCGGCGACGGGGCCACCGCCTTGCAGAACATCACCATGATCGGCGACGACTT
>NZ_DAINBO010000073.1:0-4661 GCF_036732845.1 Brevundimonas sp.
ACTACTTCGCCATGCGCAAGATGCATCTGGCGATGCGGGCCAACGCCCTGGTGGTGTTTCCCGGCGGCTTCGGCACCTTCGACGAACTGTTCGAGATCCTGACCCTGCGCCAGACCGACAAGGCGCCGCCGATCCCCATCGTGCTGTTCGACGAAGCCTATTGGCGCTCGGTGATCAATTTCGACGAACTGGTCCGCCACGGCATGATCACGCCGGACGATCTGAAGCTGTTCCGGTTCGCGGAAGACGCGGAGGCGGTGTGGGCCTGCCTGCTGGCCTGCGGGTTGAAGCCGCATCAGTCGATCGAATAGGCGGGTTCCCATCGCCCCCGGCCTGGCGCTATGGGAAGCCATGACCTCTGAAGACGTCCTTGAAGAATTCCGCGCCGCGGGCGCTCTGCGCGAAGGCCATTTCGTGCTGTCGTCGGGCCTGCACAGCCCGGTCTTCCTGCAAAAGAACCTGGTCTTCATGGACACGGCCCGCTGCGCGCGCCTGTGCCAGGCGCTGGCGGACAAGATCGTCGCGGCCGTCGGCCCGGTGGACGTGGCCATTTCGCCCGCCGTGGGCGGCATCATCCCCGGCTATGAGACCGCCCGGCATCTGGGCGTGCCCTCGATGTACGTCGAGCGCGAAGGCGGCGCGTTCAAGCTGCGTCGGGGCTTCCATGTCGAGCCGGGCCAGAAGGTGGTGATGGTCGAGGACATCGTCACCACCGGCCTGTCGTCGCGCGAATGCATCGAGGCGATCAGGAAGGCCGGGGGAGACGTCGTGGCCGCCGCCTGCATCGTCGATCGTTCAGGCGGCCGCGCCGACGTCGGCGTGCCGCTGGTGGCCCTGGCGACGCTGGATGTGCCTGCATATCCCGCCGACGCCCTGCCGCCCGAGCTGGCGGCCCTGCCGGTCGAGGACCCCGGCAGCCGCAGGCTGGCCAAGGGATGAGCCGCCGCGTCCGCCTGGGGGTCAATATCGACCACGTCGCCACGGTGCGGAACGCACGCGGCGGAACGCACCCTGATCCGGTGCGGGCGGCGCGCGAGGCCATCGAGGCGGGGGCGGACGGCGTCACCGCCCATCTGCGCGAGGACCGTCGCCACATCACCGACGCGGACATCATCGCCCTGACCGAACTGTGCCGTCGCTTCGACCGGCCGCTGAACCTGGAGATGGCGGTCACCGACGAGATGCTGGACATCGCCCTGCGGCACCGGCCCCACGCCGCCTGTCTGGTGCCCGAGCGGCGCGAGGAGGTGACGACCGAGGGCGGCCTGGCCGTGGCGGGGCACGAAGACCGGATCGCGCCCGTCGTCAGGGCGCTGGCCGACGCCGGAATCCGCGTCAGCCTGTTCATCGAGCCGTCGCCGGAACAGGTCGACGCCGCCGCCGCCGTGGGCGCTCAGGTGGTGGAGTTCCACACCGGCCGCTACTGCCACCTGCCTTTGGCCGAACGCGGACCCGAGTTCGACCGCCTGGCCGCCGCCGCCGCCCGCGCCCAGGCTGCCGGGCTGGAGGTCCACGCCGGACATGGACTGGACTACGACACCGCCGGGGCGGTCCTGGCGATCCCTGAGATCGTCGAGTTGAATATCGGCCATTTCCTGATCGGCGAAGCGGTGTTCGTCGGCCTGGACGCCGCCATCCGGCGGATGCGGGCGGCTATGGACGAGGCGGCGCCATGATCGTCGGCGTGGGCGCGGACCTGTGCGACATCCGCCGCATCCAGACGTCGCTGGACCGGTTCGGCGACCGCTTCCGCAACCGCTGCTTCACCCCGCTGGAGATCGCCCGGTCGGAACGCAAGCCCGACGCGGCCTGGAGCTACGCCAAGCGGTTCGCGGCCAAGGAGGCCTGCGCCAAGGCCCTGGGCACCGGCATGCGGCGCGACGTCTATTGGCGCGACATCGGGGTGGTGAACCGGCCCAGCGGCCAGCCGACCCTGGCCCTGACCGGCCATGCCGCCGAACACCTGGCGCGACTGACGCCGGAGGGACACCGGGCCGAAATTCACCTGACCCTGAGCGACGAGCACCCCTATGCGCTCGCCTTCGTGGTGATCGAAGCCTTGCGGGTATCGTAATCACGATATACCGATTTCGCGCCGAAAGACCGCGTGCAGCGGCCGGGGGACGAAGACGATGAGCGACGACCACAAGCCGCACGACGATCACGATCATGGGCACGGCCATGGAAACGATCATGGGCACGGTCACGACGACCATGCCGCGCCGAAGCCGGACGACCACGGTCACGACCATGATGACCATGGCGACGGGCATCACGCCCCCGCCGCCGTCGAGGCGGTGAGCGACGGTCACGGCCACCATGACGATCATGGACACGGCCACGGCGAGGCGGCCGCTCACGACGACCACGGTCATGCCGAGGCCGCGCATCATGACGACCACGGCCATGCCGAGGCGGCCCCTCACGGCGATCACGGCCATGCCGACGTCCACCAAGACGATCACGGCCATTCAGACCATGCTCCGGCCGCCGTCGCGGCGGTCAGCGACGGGCATGGCCACCATGATGATCACGGTCATGCCGAACATGGTCATGACGCTCCCGCCGCCGACGCCCACGCCGCCCATGGCGAGACCGCATCTCATGACGACCACGCCCCGGTGGTCGAGACGGTCGCCGTCGCCGCCGCTGCGGCCGCGGCGGCCCACGCTTCGGACAAGAAGCCAGTCTGGAGTGACCACGGCGATGCGCCGTTCGAGGAATCTCCGGCCCCGATCTACGACCGCAAGGCCCGCAAGAAGGGCAAGTCGTCTTCGGGCGGCAGCGAGACCGTCGAGATACTGAAGACCATCTTCTTCGCCCTGCTGATCGCCTTCGTGCTGCGGGTCTTCCTGTTCCAGCCCTTCACCATTCCGTCGGCCTCGATGGAGCCGAACCTGTATGAGGGCGACTACATCGTCGTGTCCAAGTGGAGCTACGGCTACTCCAAACACTCGATCCCGTTCAGCCCGAACCTGTTCCAGGGCCGGATCATGGAACGCGCGCCCCAGCGGGGCGACATCGTGGTGTTCAAGCTGCCGCGCGACAACAAGACCGACTACATCAAGCGCCTGATCGGCCTGCCGGGCGACCGCATCCAGATGATCGCCAACCGGCTGCACATCAACGGCCAGCCGGTCGATGACGTGGTCGTCAGCCAGAGCCAGATCGAAGACGTCTTCGGCCCGCGTCCGGTGACTCGCCTGCGTGAGACCCTGCCGGGCGGCAAGTCCTTCTCGATCCAGGACTTTGGTCCGAGCGGCGAAGTGGACGACACGGGCGTCTATATCGTGCCCGCCGGCCACTATTTCATGATGGGCGACAACCGCGACAACTCGGTGGACAGCCGTTACGACCAGAACAGCGGCGTGGGCCTTGTCCCGGCCGAGAACCTGATCGGCAAGGCCGAGATCATCCTGTTCTCCTGGTCGCCGGGAGCCTCGCTGTTCAATCCGGTGAGCTGGTTCGCCAACGTCCGGCCCAGCCGCTTCTTCACCGTCTTGAAGTGATGGCCGACCGTCGGGCCGAGGCGGTCGCCGCCCTGGTCCGGCGCCTGGGCCATGAGTTCAAGGATCGCGCCCTGCTGGAGCGCGCCCTGACCCACGCCAGCGTGGCCGAGGGTGCGCCGCCGGGACCACGTGGACCCATCGACAACGAGCGGCTGGAGTTCTTGGGCGACCGGGTGCTGGGCCTGCTGGTGGCCGACCGGCTGTGCCGTGAGAATCCGCTGGCGGACGAGGGCGAGCTGTCTTCGGCCCTGCACGGCCTGGTCGATAAGTCCGCCTGCGCCCGCGTCGGCGAACGACTGGGCGTCGGCGAGGCGCTGCGTCTGTCGCCGGGCGAGAGCAAGTCGGGCGGACGGCGCAAGGCTGGGCTGATCGCCGACGCCGTGGAGGCCGTGCTGGCGGCGGTATGGCTGGACGGCGGCATCGACGCCGCCCGCGCCGCGTTTGAACGCGCCTGGGCCGAAGAACTGGCCGCGCCGACCCCGACCGCCCACGCCAATCCGAAATCGGCCTTGCAGGAATGGGCGCAAGGTCTGGGCCGCCCCTTGCCGGCCTATGTCGTCGTCAACCGCACCGGCTCAGACCATGCGCCGACCTTCACCGTCGAAGTCTCGGTCCAGGGCGTCGAACCCTTGACCGCCCAGGGGCGTTCGCGTCAGGAGGCGGAGAAGGCGGCCGCGACCGCCATGCTCAAACGTGAAGGCGTGATTTGACCGACCAGACCCCCCAGCGCGCAGGATTCGTCGCCGTCATAGGCGCGCCCAACGCCGGCAAGTCCACCCTGGTGAACCGACTGACGGGGTCCAAGGTCTCCATCGTCACCCAGAAGGTCCAGACGACGCGCTTTCCGGTGCGCGGCATCGCCATGGCGGGCCGGGCGCAGATCGTACTGGTCGACACCCCCGGCATCTTCACCCCGCGCCGCCGACTGGACCGCGCCATGGTCGCCTCGGCCTGGGGCGGGGCGCAGGACGCCGACGCCGTGGTCCATCTGGTCGACGCCCAGTCCGAACTGGGCGCCGAGGGCCGCGAGGGCACGCCCGCCGACCGCCGCTCGGCCGAGGACACCGAGACCATCATCGCCAATCTGAAGGCGACGGGCGCCAAGGCCATACTGGCGCTGAACAAGATCGACGGCATGCGCCGCGACACCCT
>NZ_DAINBO010000074.1:0-4561 GCF_036732845.1 Brevundimonas sp.
GGCGTCAAGCGCAACATCCTGCGCGCCCTGGCCTCGACCGGCGCCAAGATCACCGTGGTCCCGGCCACGACCACGGCCGAGGACATCCTGGCCCGCGATCCCGACGGCGTGGTTCTGTCGAACGGGCCGGGCGATCCGGCCGCGACCGGCGCCTATGCCGTGCCCGAGATCAAGAAGCTGGTCGCCAGCGGCAAGCCCCTGATGGGCATCTGCCTGGGCCATCAGATGCTGGCCCTGGCCCTGGGCGCCCAGACCGTGAAGATGGATCAGGGCCACCACGGCGCCAACCATCCGGTCAAGGACCTGACCACCGGCAAGGTCGAGATCGTGTCGATGAACCACGGCTTCACCGTGGACCGCGACAGCCTGCCCGACGCCGTCGAGGAAACCCACGTCAGCCTGTTCGACGGCACCAACTGCGGCATCGCCCTGAAGGACCGGCCGGTGTTCAGCGTCCAGCACCACCCCGAGGCGTCGCCGGGACCGACTGACAGCCTGTATCTGTTCGACCGCTTCGCGGCGATGATGGCCTAAGGCCAGACGCTGGACCGAAATCTGAGCGGCGTTGGACGGCGTCCAACGCAACCGGTTTCGGTCTAGGGCAGGGGCGCGAAGCGCATTTCGGCGCGCAGGGCGCAGGCCTTCCTCACCGCCACCGGGGCGGCGTGCAGCCAGTAGTCGGCGTCTTCCAGCCGGTTCGAGCGTTTCCGCTCCAGCCCGCGCAGGCGGCGCTGGGCGGCGTTCTCCAACAGGCGGGCGTGCAGAGCGCGCGGCGAGGCGAAGGCGATGGCGGGAGAGCCGGGCACGGCGACGGCGTCGGGACCGACCGGCTCCACCGCCGGACGGGCGATGGCGATGAACATGAACGTCTCGTGGAAAGAGGGGGCGGCGCTTCTGCGCCCGACATCGGCGGGGGTTGCCCACAGCCTCTGTGGATAGTTTCCCAAAGCGCCGGAAAAATGTTTGAACCCAGACGGTTCGGCGGGTTTCCCCGCCATATTGGTTACCAAAACATAAACGGCGGTCGCGTTCGACCGGCTCGAAGGCTATGCATCGGCGGTGCGATTTGACGAGCGATATATCGAGGAGCTGAAGGCGCGCCTTCGCCCGTCCGACGTGATCGGACGGTCGGTGAAGCTCAAGCGTCAGGGGCGCGAATACGTCGGCCTGTCGCCCTTCACCAAGGAGAAGTCGCCCAGCTTCTTCGTCAATGACGACAAGGGTTTCTTCCACGACTTCAGCTCTGGCAAGCACGGCGACGTCATCAGCTTCCTGCAAGAGACCGAGCGGCTGAGCTTCGTCGAGGCGGTGGCGCGGCTGGCGGCCGAGGCGGGCATGGCCCTGCCGGCCGAAGACCCCATGGCGGCCGAGCGCGAGGAGAAGCGCAAGGGTCTGTCGGAATGGATGGACCTGGCCCAGAAATGGTTCGCGGCCAATCTGCGCCGCCAGACCGGCAAGGCGACGCGCGACTATCTGGAGAAGCGCGGCCTGCCCGAGGATCAGTGGGAGCGGTTCGGCCTGGGCTATGCGCCCAACGACCGCGAGGGGCTGAAACAGGCCCTGGTCCAGCGCGGGGCGCGGCCGGGCGATCTGGTCGAGGCGGGGTTGTTGATCGCGCCGGAGGGGGGCGGGGCGCCCTATGACCGGTTCCGCGACCGACTGATGTTCCCGATTCTGGACGGGCGCGGACGGCTGGTCAGTTTCGGCGGCCGGGCCATGAACCCCGACGACCGGGCCAAATATCTGAACGGGCCGGAAAGCCCGCTGTTTCACAAGGGGGCGACCCTGTACGGCCTGACCGAGGCGCGGCGGCTGCTGGGGGCGGAGTCCAGGTCCGACCAGGCCGTCGTGGTGGTCGAAGGCTATATGGACGTCATCGCCTGCCAGCGCGCCGACGTGCCGGCCGTGGCGCCGATGGGCACGGCCCTGACCGAAGAGCAGATGGCCGGGCTGTGGCGCATTTCGTCTGAGCCGGTGCTGTGTTTCGACGGCGACGCGGCCGGGCGGCGGGCGGCCTTCCGGGCGGTGGAGCGGGCCTTGCCGCTGATCAAGCCGGACCGCAGCCTGCAATTCGTCAGCCTGCCCGGCGGCATGGACCCCGACGACATGTATCGGGAAAAGGGCGGCCCGAACCTGCGCGAGGCCCTGAGGCAGACCACGCCCCTGTCCCGGATGGTGTTCGAGAAGGAGTCCGAGGCGGTCGGCCCTCTGGGCACCCCCGAGAAGGAGGCGATCCTGTTGGCGCGGCTGCGCAAATGCGCCGCGATCATCACGGACCCGGACCTGGCGCGGGCCTACAAGGATTATCTGGTCGGCGCCTATTACCAGAAGGTGCGGCCGTCCAAGGCCCAGATGCGGGACGCCCATCGGGCCATCTATCGTGACCGACAGGCGCGCAAGGCCGCGCCGATCATGGACGTCACGCCCGAGGCGCGGGCGGCCGCGACCGCCTTGGCCCAGTCGCCCAAACCCCTGACGTCGGCGATCCTGGACGGGCTGATCTCTCATCCTGATGTCGTTCAGGAGCGGGCTGAACTGCTGACCGCCCAGGCGTTCGGCGACCCCGGGCTGGATCGTCTGGTGGCCGACCTGGTTCGGATCACCGGCGAGGTCGAGGCCTATGGCGAGGGCCTGCTGCGCGCGCGCCTGAGGGCCTTGGGCCACGAGGACGCGTTGCGACGGATCGACCGCACCGCGAAGATCTCGCACGCGCCCTTCCTCGACGCGACGGTCACCGCGCAGAAGGCCCAGGAAGACCTGACCCGAGCGATCGATGTCCTGCTGGAGGCCATGGCGCTGAGCCGGGCGCTGGATGAGTTGAAACAGGGCGACGACTATGACGCCGGCACGTTCAGCAATCTGAAGTCGCAACGCGACGGCCTGAACAGGGCGCTGGCCAGCGGAGAGATCTGGGCGTCGGCCGCCGTGCACTGAATCGCCGCCGTGCACGGACCTAAAGCGACCTGAACGCTTGACAGGGCGGCCTGGCGTCGCCATCTGGCGCGCACGGGTCACGATGCCTTAGATGCGCGAGGTCGAGAAGGCGGCGGCTAAGTCCGAAGCGCCATTCCTGGCTGTAGACAAGCCCCTCGGCGAGGCGGGGATCCGGTGGTCGCAGGCGTTCGACGCCCTGCCCGCGTCGCGGGTTCGGTGAACGCCTTGGCTTCGGCGCGTGTTGCGTCGGGGCGAGATGAGACGCTCCCTCGGCTGAAGGCCGAACGGGGCGCGTCTTGCCGTGCGACCACGTCCGGGACCGTCAGAAAGCGTCGACGCGGCCGTAACCTTCGGCTGTGAGGCGCGTTTGCTAAATTTAGGCGGGCCGCCCCGCTGGAGACCATCGAATGAGCGCTCAGACCGAACAGCAGGACGCCGAAGTCAACACCGACGGTCCCCTGCTTGATCTGACGGACGCCGGCGTCAAGAAATTCATCAAACAGGCCAAGACCCGCGGCTATGTGACGATGGAGGAGCTGAACAAGGTCCTGCCGTCCGAAGAGGTGACCCCCGACCAGATCGAGGACACCCTGGCCATGCTGTCCGAGATGGGCGTCAACGTCGTCGAGGCGGAAGAAGACGCCGAACAGAAGGACGGAGAGGGCGGCGAGGTCGCCAATCCGGCCGAAACCTCCATCGCCGAGACCCCGGCCAAGGCCGCCTATGACCGCACCGACGACCCGGTGCGCATGTATCTGCGCGAAATGGGTTCGGTCGAGCTGCTGAGCCGCGAGGGCGAGATCGCCATCGCCAAGCGCATCGAGGCGGGCCGCGACGCCATGATCTCGGGCCTGTGCGAAAGCGCCCTGACGTTCGAGGCCATCATGGTGTGGCGCGACGAACTGGCCAACAACCGCATCCTGCTGCGCGAGGTCATCGACCTGGACGCCACCTATGCGGTGCTGAACCCCTCGGCCGTGCCCGGCGCGGCCACCGCCGCCGACGGCGAAGAGGAACCCGCCGAGGAAGAGGCGGCCGCCGAAGGCGAGAAGCCGGAAGGCGAAGATGACGACGACGATGATTTCGACGACGGCGGCGGCCTGTCGATCTCGGCCCTGGAGGCCGAGCTGCGCGACGGCGTCATGGAGGTGCTGGACGCCGTGGCCGCCGATTTCGGCGCCTTCCGCAAACTGCAGGACAAGCTGGTCGAGGCCCGTTTGCGCGGCGAAGCGCTGAGCGCCAAGGACCAGAAGGCCTATGACGTCCTGACCACGGCGATCTCGGATCGTCTGAAGACGCTGAAGCTGAACAACAACCGCATCGAAGCCCTGGTCGAGCAGCTCTACGCCATCAACAAGCGGCTGATCGGTCTGGAAGGCCGTCTGCTGCGCCTGGCCGACAGCTACGGCATTTCGCGGCCCGAGTTCCTGAAGGCCTATTTCGGCGCCGAACTGGACCCGACCTGGTCGGAGCGGGTCAAGGAAATGGGCGTGCGCTGGACCAAGTTCAGCGAAAAGGAAGCGACCCAGGTCGGAACCATTCGCGGCGACATCGCCGCCGTGGCCACCGAGGCCGGCCTGCCGATCGACGACTATCGCCGCATCGTCCAGACGGTGCAGAAGGGCGA
>NZ_DAINBO010000075.1:0-4517 GCF_036732845.1 Brevundimonas sp.
AAAAGCGACGCCGAACTGACGCGCAAGCTTGTCCGCGCCTAAACGGCGGCGACACAGAACGACCGTATCGCCCCCCTCGCACAAGGGGGATGAACCTATGTCGATCACGCTCCGGTCTCGCCTGCTTCTGGGCGGGGCCTTGTCCATTCTGGCCGCCGCCCCCGCGATGGCCCAGGACATCCGAAACATCGTCGCCGAGGACCGCCTGGCCGGTCCCGAAGGCGCCGGAGGCCCGATCTCCGTCCTGGACGAGGTCGTGGTCACCGCGACCAAGCGCGAGACCAATCTGCAAGACACGCCGATCGCCATCTCGGTCGTGGACGCCGAGACGCTGGAGAACCGGCACGTCCAGTCGATGCTGGACCTGGTCGACGGCGCGGTGCCGTCGCTGCGCGTCTCGACCTTTGAATCGCGCCAGTCGGCCCTGACGGTCGGCATTCGCGGCATCGTGCCGAACGACGCCAACCAGCCCGCCCGGGAACAGGGCGTCGGCGTCTATCTGGACGGCGTCTATCTGGGCCGCCAGCAGGGGCTGAACGCCACCATGCTGGACATCGAACGGGTCGAGGTCCTGCGCGGACCCCAGGGCACGCTGTTCGGGCGCAACACCGAAGGCGGCGCGCTGAGCCTGGTCACCCGGCGCCCCACCGGCGAATTCGGCCTGCGGACCAGCGCCGGAATCTCCAACTTCGGCGGCTACAACGCCGAGGCGCATCTGGACCTGCCCGAGGTCGCCGATTTCAGCGTCAAGCTGGACGGCGCGCTGCAATATCACGACGCCACGACCCGCAATCCGATGGAGGGTCAGACCGGCTGGAACTATCTGAACCGCCGGGGGCTGCGCGCCTCGGTGCTGTGGCGTCCGCGCGACGATTTCAACGCGCTGTACGCCTATGACAACGGCTATGGCGAAAGCACGCCCTTCCTGAGCCAACTGGTCAGCTACAATCCGCTGGGCCTGCCCGTGTCGACGGTCTTTCCGCGTCCGGCCGGAACCATCTCGCCGCTGCCGCCGGGCGTGCATGTGCACACCGACCGCCAGGACGTCGCCGACATCGGCGTGCCCCAGCAACCCAGCATCGACAAGACCTTCGGTCATTCGCTGCACATGAGCTGGGACCTGACGCCCCAGATCGAGCTGCGCTCCATCACCGCCTATCGCGAGGTGAAGGCCTATCAGTACGACAACGCTGGCGGTCCCAACCGTCCGCCGGTCTTCCAGCCCAACGCCCCGGTCGGCAGTTCGGCCCGGAATTTCGCGCGCTACAGCCTGTCGGACCTGGAGCAGTCGCAGTTCAGCCAGGAGTTCCAACTGGTCGGCTCGGCCCTGGACGACCGTCTGGACTATGTGGTCGGCGTCTATCACTTCGAGGAAGAGGCCTGGGAAGAGGCGGCCACGCCCAGCTCCCTGTCCTATGTCGGCTCGACCGGCGCCTATGTCGTGCGTGACCCGGTCACCGCCGGCATCACGCGCGGCTACCGCTCCATCGATCGGGGCAGCCGCGCCGAAGCGCAAAGCCAGGGCGTCTATGTGCACACCGTCTATACGCCGCCGGTGCTGAACGACGCCCTGCATCTCACCCTGGGCGGGCGCCAGACCTGGGACGACAAGAAGGGGGTCCTTTACCGGGTCTCGAACACGCCGCGCGACTTCCGCTTCGACCTGTCGGAAAGCCGGTTCGATCCCATGGTGACCCTGGCCTATGACCTCTCGTCCCAGGTCAATGTCTACGCCACCTATGCCACCGGCTACCGGGCGGGCGGCGCCAATTCGCGCTCCCTGACCTACGCCCCCTTCGAATCCGAAGAGGTGACGTCCTATGAGGTCGGCTTGAAATCGACCCTGTTCGACCGGCTGCGGCTGAATGTCGCCCTCTATGACATGGTGCGCACCAACAGCCAGATCGAGTTCACCCTGGTGGCGCCCGATCCGGTCACCGGCAACACGCGCAACACCGTCGAAACCGTCAACGCGCCGGGCGACACCGACATCTCGGGCCTGGAGCTGGACGCGGTTCTGGACGTGACCGACGACCTGCGCCTCACCCTGGCCTACGCCTATACGGACACCAACGTGCCGGACGCCCAGAACCCGTTCCCGGCGTCGGCGGCCTGCCCGTCCTGCGGCACGATCCAGCCGGTCTTCATCATCTACACCCCGCCCCACGCGGTCACCGCCGCGCTGGACTATGTCCGACCCCTGAGCTGGGGCGAGGTGCGCGCCCACTTGGACGCCAACTATTCCGAGGGGACCCAGAGCTTTGAACAGTCGCCCGAAAAGACGGACGACGCCTTCATCGTCAACGCCCGCCTGGCCCTGGCCGGGGTTCAGGTCGGCGACGGACGGGAAATGACCTTCTCGCTCTGGTCGCGCAACCTGCTGAATGAGGCGCACATCTATCGCCGCTCGACCGAGGGTCGGTCGGGGACCAACGCCATCGGCGACTACGCCAACTTCAACGAACCGCGCACCTACGGCCTGGAGATCTCGGCGCGCTTCTAGACGCCTGCCCCACTCCCAGCCTTCAGCCCGTCCGGTCCTTGACCGGACGGGCTTTTTTGTTCGTCAGCCCCCGCCGACGAACTGCACCACCTCGAAGCGGTCGCCGTCGGCCACCGGCGTGGTCGCGTGCAGGCTCTTGGGCACGATCTCCAGATTGCGCTCGACCGCCACCTTGCGGATGTCCAGGCCCAATTCCTCGACCAGGGCCGATACGGTTTCGGCTCGCGTGTCGCGCGGTTCGCCGTTGACCTGGATGCGCATGACGCTACGTCACTCTTTCCGGCGCGCGGTTTGATTACCGCCGCGCCTCAGCTAAAAGGCCGAACCGAATCCACGGCCGGACATCATAGTCTCGAGCGAATGCCCGAAGCCCTCGCCCTGTACGTCTTGAACGGCCCGAACCTCAACCTTCTGGGGGTGCGTGAGCCGGAAATCTACGGCTCCAAGACCTTGGACGACGTGCGCGCCATCTGTGAGGCGGCGGCGGGCGGCGTCCGCGTCGAATTCCGCCAATCCAATCACGAAGGCGTGCTGATCGACTGGATTCAGGAGGCGCGCACCGCCGCCCTGGCCCTGATCATCAACCCCGCGGCCTACGGCCACACCTCCATCGCCTTGCTGGACGCCTTGAAGACGCTGACGATTCCCGTCGTGGAATGTCATCTGTCCGATCCGACGACCCGCGAGGCGTTCCGCCATCACTCCTATGTGTCCTTGGCGGCCGACGACATCATCACGGGCCAGGGCGCGCAGGGCTATGCAGCCGCCGTCCGGTCTGCTCTGAAACTGGTTCAGGAACGCGCGGCGGCCTGACGCCGTTCGATCCCATAGACAACGAGGCTGAACGTCCCATGGCCGACGACAAGAAGACCAAGAACGACAACGGTGACATCGACACCGCCCTGGTCCGGCAACTGGCCGAGATCCTGAAAGCGACCGATCTGACCGAGATCGAGGTCGAGCGCGACGAGCTGCGCATCCGCGTGGCGCGTGAAATCCACGTCGCCCCGGCCCAGGTCCAGTACGCCGCCGCCCCGGCCGCCGCGCCGGTTCAGGCCGCGCCCGCCGCCCCGGTCTCCATGCCGTCGGACCCGGCCACCATCGTCGCCCGCGCGGGCGAAGAGGTGAAGTCGCCGATGGTCGGCACCGCCTATCTGCAAGCCTCGCCCGAGGCCCCGCCGTTCGTCCAGCCGGGCGACAAGGTCAAGAAGGGCCAGACCCTGCTGATCGTCGAGGCCATGAAGACGATGAACCCGATCCAGTGCCCCCGCGACGGCGTGGTCAAGGACATCCTGGTCGGCGACGGCCAGCCCGTCGAGTTCGGCGAACCTCTCGTCCTGCTCGAGGCCTGATCGCCCAAAGGAACCAGACATGTTCACCAAGGTCCTGATCGCCAACCGCGGCGAGATCGCGCTGCGGGTCCATCGCGCATGCAAGGAGATGGGCATCTCCACCGTCGCCGTGCACTCCGAGGCCGACCGCGGCGCCATGTGGGTGCGCCTGGCCGACGAAAGCGTCTGCATTGGGCCCGCGCCTGCCGCCAAATCCTATCTGAACATCCCCTCGATCATCGCGGCGGCCGAGATCACCGGGGCGCAGGCCATCCACCCCGGCTACGGCTTCCTGTCCGAGAACGCCCGCTTCGCCGAGATCATCGCCGCCCACGGCATGACCTTCATCGGCCCGACGGCCGAGCATATCCGCGTCATGGGCGACAAGATCACCGCCAAACAGACGGTCAAGGACGCCGGCATCCCGGTCGTCCCCGGCTCTGACGGCGAGGTCGAAACGGTCGAGGCCGCCATCGCGGCGTCCAAGACCATCGGCTTTCCCCTGATCGTCAAGGCGGCGGCGGGCGGCGGCGGACGCGGCATGAAGGTGGCCCTGACCGCCGACGATCTGGTCGAGGCCGTCCAGACCGCCCAGTCCGAGGCCCTGGCCGCCTTCGGCAACGGCGCCGTCTATATGGAGCGCTACCTCCAGAAGCCGCGCCATATCGAAATCCAGGTCATCG
>NZ_DAINBO010000076.1:0-4478 GCF_036732845.1 Brevundimonas sp.
CGGCTGGTGGTTCTGGGACCCGGTCGAGAACGCCAGCTTCATGCCGTGGCTGGCGGGCGCGGCCCTGTTGCACAGCGCGGTGGTGACCGAGCGGCGCGGGGCGCTGGCGGGCTGGACCGTCTTTCTGGCTCTGCTGGCCTTCACCTTCTCCATGCTGGGCGCCTTCCTGGTGCGCTCGGGCGTCCTGACCAGCGTCCACGCCTTCGCCGTCGATCCCGAGCGCGGGATCATGCTGTTGGCCATCCTGGGCCTGACCGCCGGCGCGGCCTTCGCCCTGTTCGCCTGGCGCAGCCCGCAACTGAAGGGCGGCGGCCTGTTCGCCCCGGTCAGCCGCGAGGGCGCCCTGGTGCTGAACAACCTGTTCCTGACGGCGGCGGCGGCGACGGTGCTGTTGGGCACCCTGTATCCGCTGATCCTGGAGGCGGCGTCCGGGGCCGCCATTTCGGTCGGCCCGCCCTATTTCGCCGCGACCTTCGTGCCCCTGATGGCGGTCGCCTGCCTGATCCTGCCCGCCGGGCCGCTGCTGGCGTGGAAGCGCGCCGACGCCCTGGGCGCCGCGCAACGGCTGTGGGTCGCGGCGGCCGCGGCCGTGGTGCTGGGCCTGCTGGCCTTCGCCCTGTTCGAGCCGAAGAAGGCGATGTCGGCGGCGGGCGTGGGCCTGGGCGGCTGGCTGATCGTCGGGGCGTTGGTCGAGGTCGCCGAGCGCATCCGCCTGTTCCGCGCGCCGGGAGCCGAGACCCTGCGCCGGGCCAAGGGCCTGCCCCTGGCGGCCTGGGGCATGACGCTGGCCCATGCGGGCCTGGGCGTCTTCGTGCTGGGCGCGGTGGTCGAGACCGGCTTCAAGGCCGAGGCGGCGCGCACGATCGCCGTCGGCGAGAGCCTGAGCGCCGGGCCGTACAGCGCGCGGCTGGACAGCGTGCGCATCGCCGAGGGACCGAACTATCTGGCCGAACAGGCGATCCTGACGGTCACGACCCGCGACGGCCGCGCCGCGCGCCAGGTCACGGCCGAGCGGCGCTTCTTTCCCGCCGGGGGCCAGACCACGACCGAGGTCGGCCTGGATTTTCGGGGCGTGGACGACGTCTATCTGACCCTGGGCGAGCGGCGCGGCGAAAGCGCCCGTCCGGCCTGGGCGATGCGGATGTATTTCAACCCATGGGCGCGGCTGATCTTCCTCGGCCCGGCCCTGATGGCGCTGGGCGGCCTGTTGTCGTTGCTGGATCGGCGGCTGAGGCTGGGCGCCGGGGCGCGGAGGAAGCCGGCATGAGGCGCGCCCTGACGATCGCCGCCGCCGTGATCGTGCTGTCCGGCGGCCCGGCCGTCGCCGAACCCGCCGTTGCGCCCGACCGGCCCCTGGCCGATGCGGGTCAGGAAGCCCGCGCCCAGGCCCTGTTCGAGGGCATCCGCTGCGTCGTCTGCCAGCACGAGGCCATCGCCGACAGCCCGGCCGGGGTCGCTTCCGACATGCGCCGCCTGGTGCGCGAAGAGATCGCGGCGGGCCGTTCGGACACCCAGATCCGCGCCGGACTGGTCGAGCGCTACGGCGACTATGTCCTGTTCAAGCCGCCGGTTCGCATCGGCACCTGGCTGTTGTGGTTCGGGCCGTTCGCATTGTTGCTGGCGGCGGGGTCCGTCCTGTTGCTGCGGGGTCGTAAAAGCGCGTCCGGCGAGACCTCGCCCCTGTCCGTCGACGAGGAACGACGGCTGGCCGAACGGCTGGCGGACGAGGACGTCACATCCTAATTACTTGACGTTGACGTAAACGTAGGCTTTCTGGCGGTCACGTTTCGATTCCGCACTCTGTCCCTCAAGCAGCGAGGCGCCGCGCGCCGAGCGTTAGGGACGTCAAGGAGAGATCATCCTCATGACCGACGCCTACATCTATGACGCGGTGCGCACGCCGCGCGGCAAGGGCAAGTCCGACGGATCGCTGCACGAGATCACGGCGTTGAGCCTGGCCAGCCAGGTGCTGGAGGCGCTGCGCGACCGCAACGGCCTGGACACCTCCAAGGTCGACGACGTGATCCTGGGCTGCGTCTCGCCGGTGGGCGAACAGGGGGCCGACATCGCCCGCACCGCCGTGCTGAACGCCGGTTGGTCGCAGGCGACGGCGGGGGTTCAGATCAACCGCTTCTGCGCCTCGGGCCTGGAGGCCGTGAACATGGCGGCGGCCAAGGTGAAGTCCGGCGAGGCCGACTTCGCCGTCGGCGGCGGCGTCGAAGCCATGAGCCGCGTGCCGATGGGCAGTGACGGCGGGGCCTGGCCGGTCGATCCGACCAGCGCCTTCAAGACCTATTTCGTGCCGCAAGGCGTCTCGGCCGACATGATCGCCACCAAATGGGGCTTCAGCCGCGACGACGTCGACGCCTATTCGGTCGAGAGCCACAAACGCTCGCACCGTTCGTGGGAGGAAGGCCGGTTCAATAAGTCGGTCGTGCCGGTCAAGAACCAGCTCGGCCTGGTGCAACTGGCCCGCGACGAAACCATCCGTCCCAACACCGATATGCAGACCCTGGGCGGACTGAACCCCTCGTTCCAGATGATGGGCGACATGGCCTTCGACGCCGTGATCCAGCAGCGCTATCCCGAGGTGGCGCGCGTCAACCACGTGCATACGCCGGGCAACAGCTCGGGCATCGTCGACGGTTCGGCCGGGGTGCTGATCGGATCGCTGGAGGCCGGCAAGGCCCTGGGCTTGAAGCCGCGCGCCAAGATCCGCGGCGCCGCCTCGATCGGCTCGGAGCCGTCGATCATGCTGACCGGGCCGGAGTTCGTGGCCCATAAGCTGTTGGGCAAGCTGGGCATGGCCAAGTCCGACATCGACCTGTGGGAGCTGAACGAGGCCTTCGCCGCCGTCGTCCTGCGCTTCATGCAGGCGCTGGACATCCCGCATGACAAGATCAACGTCTGCGGCGGCGCCATCGCCATGGGCCACCCCCTGGGCGCCACCGGGGCCATGATCACCGGCGTGGTGCTGGACGAGCTGGAGCGCTCGGACAAGGAGACCGCCCTGATCACCCTGTGCATCGGCGGCGGCATGGGCACCGCCACCGTCATCGAACGCGTCTGAGGATCACGAACATGGAAAACTTCAAGATCGACGTCGACGCCGACGGCATCGCCCTGATCACCTTCGACGTCCCCGGACGGTCGATGAACACCCTGACCTCGGGCGTGATGAAGGAAATCCCCGAGTGGGTCGAACGCATCAAGACCGACGACGCCGTCAAGGGCGCGGTCCTGACCTCGGGCAAGGCCTCGGGCTTCTGCGCCGGGGCCGACCTGGGCGACATGGCCTCGGGCATGCTGGGCGGAGCGGACCTGAAGGCGGCCTATGACGCCGGCTGGCGGCTGAACGGCGCCCTGCGCGCGCTGGAGACCTGCGGCAAGCCGGTGGCGGCGGCCATCAATGGCCTGGCCCTGGGCGGCGGGCTGGAGCTGACCCTGGCCTGCCACTATCGCGTCGTCGGCGACGACAACAAGATTCAGTTGGGCCTGCCCGAGATCAAGGTCGGCCTGTTCCCCGGCGGCGGCGGCACCCAGCGCCTGACGCGCCTGATCGGCGTGCAGCCGGCCATGATGGCCATGAGCGAGGGCAAGTCCTTCCGTCCCAATGACGCCAAGGGCGCGGGCATCGTCCATGAAGTGGTCGCCAAGGGCGGCGAGGTCGAGGCGGCCAAGGCCTGGATCAAGGGCGGCGGCAAGGCCGTCCAGCCGTGGGACGTGAAGGGCTTCAAACTGCCCGGCGGCGGTCCCTATCACCCGGCGGGCATCCAGAATTTCCTGGTCGGCAACGCCATGGTCAAGAAGCAGAGCTACGGCAACTATCCGGCCGTGCTGAACCTGATGAAGGCCGTCTATGAGGGCGTTCAGGTGCCGATGGACGCGGCCCTGCGCATCGAGACCCGCTATTTCATCAAGACCCTGATGACGCCCGAGGCTCAAGGGATGATCCGGTCGCTGTTCCTGTCGAAACAGGAGCTGGACAAGGGCGCGGTGCGCCCGGCCGACGTGCCCAAGTCCGATCCCAAGAAGGTCACGGTGATCGGCGCCGGCATGATGGGCGCGGGCATCGCCTATGTTCAGGCCCTGGCCGGGATCGAGACCATCCTGATCGACCGCGACCAGGAGAGCGCCGACAAGGGCAAGGCCCACGTCGAGGAGCTGCTGAAGAAGCGTCTGTCGCGCGGCCAGATCGACCAGGCCAAATACGACGCCCTCTTGGGTTCGGTCACCGCCACCACCGACTACGACCTGATCAAGGGTTCGGACCTGGTGATCGAGGCGGTGTTCGAGAACCGCGAGATCAAGGCCGATGTGACCAAGCGCGCCGAGGCCCAACTGGCGCCCGGCGCCGTGTTCGGCTCGAACACCTCGACCCTGCCGATCACCGGCTTGGCCGAGGCCAGCGTGCGGCCCGAGGACTTCATCGGCATCCACTTCTTCTCGCCCGTCGACAAGATGATGCTGGTCGAGAT
>NZ_DAINBO010000077.1:0-4296 GCF_036732845.1 Brevundimonas sp.
GGCCCATGTAGTCGTGCTTGTCCCGCATGGCCTCATATTCCATGAAGGCGCCGAACTCGGCCTCGGGCATGCCGATGGTTTCCAACAGCAGGGCGTAGGCCGCGATGTGGATGGTCTCCATGTTGGCGAAGGACGCCAGCATCATCTTGACCTCGGTCGGTTTGAACACCCGGCCGTAGCGCTCCATGTAGTTGTCCTGCACCTCGATGTCCGCCTGGGTGAAGAAGCGGAAGATCTGGGTCAGCAGGTTGCGTTCGCTGTCGGTCAGATTGGCCGCCCAGTCCTTGCAGTCCTCGCCCAGCGGCACCTCTTCGGGCATCCAGTGGACCTGCTGCTGCTTCTTCCACATGTCGAAGGCCCAAGGGTATCGGAACGGCTTATAGGCCGCCGACGACGTCAAGAGGCCGGGCGTGGAGGATTTGATCGGGGCGTGAGCATTCATGGCGGCGGGACCGTTGACGCGAATCCAGAAACGAAGGGTCCCACCATGCGCTCCGCCCGCCGGGGCGCCAAGCCGAATTGCGGCTATATTGCGATCACTTTTTCGGCGACCGCTATATCTGGTGGTCGTGAGGCGGTCGGGACCTAGGCTGATCAGGCACTAGCCGATCTCGGGCGACGGCGCGTCCTGAAGCGGCGCGTGACGCGCCCGTTGCAGCCGCGTCGCGGCGTAGGACGCCAGCCAGAGGACCATGGCCCAGGCGGCGCCGATGCACCATCCGGCCAGCACGTCCGTGGCCCAGTGGGCGCCCAGATAGACGCGCGTCAGCCCGACCAGTCCGGCCAGGGTCATGCCGACGCCCAGCACATAGGCCTTCAGCCGCTTGGTCGGAAAGGCGCGCGCCAGCATCACCGCCACTGACAGATAGAAGACCGTCGACATCAGGGCGTGGCCCGAGGGGAAGCTGGCGTTCAACGTCTCGACGGCCTGATAGACGGCGGGCGGCCGCTCGCGCTCGAACAGCGCCTTCAGCCCCTCGCTCAAGGCGACGCCCCCCGCCAGGCCCAGGGCCAGCAGCAGGGCCGACAGCCGCTTCTTCTGGATCAACAGAAAGCCGACCGTCGCCACGGCGAACAGGCTCAGCACCGCGATGCCGCCCAGGGAGGTGATGTCGAGCGCCGCCTCGTGCAGCCACCACGGCCCGCGCGGCTGCCCGGCGACCGGCTGCATCCAGACCAGGATCGCCTGGTCGAAGGCCCGGCCGTCGGTCTCGGCCATGTCGTCGGCCAGTTTGACGAAGGCCAGAACGCCCAGAACCACGACCATCAACGCGCCCAAGGCGGACGGCTCCATGCGGGCCGACGCCCGAGCGCGGCGCAGCGCGGCGATCACTTTTTCCGACACCATCCGCTCCCGAATGGCCAAGCCGGACCTCGCGTTCCACTCACGGCTTCGTGAGAGGCGCGTTTTCGGAACGTCGCGCCCGCGTCGTGGCCTGTCCACAGGCTCTTCCCCTGGTTCCGACGTGATTCGCCCAGAAAGTGATCGTCAAGCCCGTTGACGGGTCGTTAGGCATATGCGCCCCATATGTGGGTTCGGGACGCGCTTCGGCCACTAGATGATGTGGTCAGGGCGCGAGGGCCACAACAGAATCTCTATTTGGGGCAAGGCGCTTATGGCTGGCGGCGAAGCATTGAAGACGGTTGGGTTCGAGGGCGGCGCCTCGGCCGTTCAGACCGATCGGCCGCACCTCAGCGTGGTGCCGTCGATCCATCTGGACCGCGACCGCGACGCCCTTTTGACCGACTTCGGCAAGAAGACCCTGGAAGACCGCTATCTGCTGCCGGGCGAGAGCTATCAGGACATGTTCGCGCGCGTCGCCACGGCCTTCGCCGACGACGCGGATCACGCCCAGCGCGTCTATGACTACATGTCCAAGCTGTGGTTCATGCCGGCCACGCCGGTGCTGTCGAACGGCGGCGCGGATCGCGGCCTGCCGATCTCCTGCTTCCTGAACGCCGTCGGCGACAGCCTGGACGGCATCCAGTCGGTGTGGAACGAAAACGTCGCCCTGGCCTCGAACGGCGGCGGCATCGGCACCTATTGGGGCGGCGTCCGCTCCATCGGCGAAAAGGTCAAGGGCGCGGGCCAGACCTCGGGCATCATCCCCTTCATCCGCGTGATGGACAGTTTGACGCTGGCGATCAGCCAGGGGTCGCTGCGCCGCGGTTCGGCGGCCGTCTATCTGGACGTGCACCACCCGGAGATCGAGGAGTTCCTGGAGATCCGCAAACCCTCGGGCGACTTCAACCGCAAGTCCCTGAACCTGCACCACGGCATCAACATCACCGACGCCTTTATGCACGCCGTGCGCGACGGCCAGCCCTTCGCCCTGGTGTCGCCCAAGACCGGCGAGACGATGAAGACGGTCGACGCCCGCGCCCTGTGGCAGAAGATCCTGGAGATCCGCCTGCAGACCGGCGAGCCGTATCTGATCTTCTCGGACACGGTGAACCGGCAGATGCCGCAGCACCAGCGTGACCTGGGCCTGTCGGTCAAACAGTCGAACCTGTGCAGCGAGATCATGCTGCACACCGGCCGCGACCATCTGGGCATCGACCGCACCGCCGTCTGCTGCCTGTCGTCGGTCAACGCCGAGACCTTCCTGGAATGGCGCGAGGAACCCCAGTTCATCGAGGACGTGATGCGTTTCCTCGACAACGTCCTGGAGG
Organism: Brevundimonas sp.; assembly: GCF_036732845.1. Taxonomy (GTDB): domain Bacteria; phylum Pseudomonadota; class Alphaproteobacteria; order Caulobacterales; family Caulobacteraceae; genus Brevundimonas. The sequence continues at coordinate 2,674 of NZ_DAINBO010000077.1, forward strand.
ACTTCATCCGCCGCGCGCCGCCGGAAATGAAGGCCGCCGTCTATTCGGCCCGTCGCGAGCGGTCGGTGGGCCTGGGCCTGATGGGCTTCCACTCCTTCCTGCAAGGCCAGGGCGTGGCCTTTGAATCGGCCATGGCCAAGAGCTGGAACATGCGTCTGTTCAAGCACCTGCGCCGCGAGGCCGACAAGGCCAGCCGCCTCTTGGCCGAAGAGAAGGGTCCGTGCGAGGACGCCCGCGAGCGCGGCGTCATGGAGCGGTTCAGCCACAAGCTGGCCATCGCCCCGACCGCCTCGATCAGCATCATCTGCGGCGGAACTTCGGCGGGCATCGAGCCGATCCCGGCCAACATCTACACCCACAAGACCCTGTCGGGTTCGTTCGCGGTCAAGAATCCCTATCTGGAAGAGCTTCTGGAAGGCAAAGGCCTGAACACCGACGCCGTCTGGCTGTCGATCCTGGAGCACGAAGGCTCGGTTCAACACCTGGACAGCCTGACCGGCGACGAGAAGTCGGTGTTCAAGACCGCCTTCGAACTGGACCAGCGCTGGATCATCGAACTGTCGGCCGACCGCTCGCCCGAGATCTGCCAGGCCCAGTCGATCAACGTCTTCCTGCCTGGCGACGTCGATAAGTGGGACCTGCACATGCTGCACTGGTCGGCGTGGGAGCGGGGCGTGAAGTCGCTGTACTATCTGCGTTCCAAATCGGTCCAGCGCGCCGCCTTCGCCGGGGCGGAGGACAAGACCGCGGACGGAGCCGAGACCGATCTGAACCAGCCCGACCTCTTCGCCGCGGCCAAGACCGACTATGAGGAATGCCTGGCCTGCCAATAAGGTCGGCGGCGCCGACCTTATTGGAATCCCCTTTGAGCCTAACGCTCGCGACGCGGCCGCTCGCTGCTTGAGGCGACGCAGCGTGACGTCGGTGGGGGCCGTGTCACGAAAGAGTCTGTTGGCGCCGGGCTTGCTTTAAGGCAGGTTGACGGTTGTTAACGGACTGAGGGGACCGTTGATGCGTGCGTTTGCGTATGTCGGTTGGGTTGGAGCGGCGGTCATGATGATCGTCGGCGTCGCCTTTCCGACTCTGGCGCAGACGCAACCCTCGGCGCCCCAAACGCTCGAACAGGCCTTGGCCCGCACGGCCCATGCCCAACCCGCCTATGACCTTGGAGCCCAGGCCTGGGCTGCGGACGCCCAGCGCGACGTGGTCGCCCGTCTGAACGCCCAGAGCGCCTTCAACATCGCCGCCGACCGCCCCTTCGGCCCGGCGGTGGAGTTTGAAAGCGATTTCGCGCCCGAAGAGCCGGGCCTGAGCGCCGTGACGCGGCACGACGTCTGGCGCGAGGGCGACGGCTTCACCGACCGGCTGTCGCTGGTGACGGGCGGCCGCCTGCGCCGCGCCGACGGCTCGCCCCTGCCGGTGACGCCGCTGGACCAGGCCGAACTGGACCCCGAACGCTATGACGTCCGTTTCGTGCGCGGCTGGCCGGTCGCCACCGCCTATACCGAGAACGGTCTGGAAGTCAGCCTGACGCCGCACGCCGGCGTCGCCGTCGGTTCGGACGGCGGCTCGGCCGAGGCCGGGGCCACGGTGCGCATCGGTTCGGCCGAGGTGCGCGACGGC
>NZ_DAINBO010000078.1:0-4249 GCF_036732845.1 Brevundimonas sp.
CGGCGCGCGCGTCGACGATCAGCGGCACGGTCAGGGCCACGGCCGGTTCGGCGGCGGTCTCCATCACGCGTTTGACCAGGGCCACGGCGGCTTCGGCCTCGGCCTCGGGGGCCTCGAACACCAGTTCGTCGTGGACCTGCATCAGCATGCGGGTTTTCAGGCCCGCCTCGGCCAGGGCGCCCGGCATGCGCATCATGGCCCGGCGGATGATGTCGGCGGCGGCGCCCTGAATCGGGGCGTTGATGGCGGCGCGCTCGCCGAACTGGCGCTCGGCGCCCGATTTGGAATGGATGGCCGGAATGTGGATGCGGCGGCCGAAGACGGTGGAGACGAAGCCGTCCTGGCGCACCTGGGCCTTGGTCGCGTCCATATAGGCGCGGATGCCGGGGAAGCGCTCGAAATAGGTCTTGATATAGGCCCCCGCCTCTCCCTGATCGATGCCGAGCTGGGCGGCCAGGCCGAAGGCGGAAATGCCGTAGACGATGCCGAAATTGATCGCCTTGGCGCGGCGGCGGGTCTCGGCGTCCATCTGATCGATGGGGACGTTGAACATTTCGGACGCCGTGGCGGCGTGGATGTCTTGGCCTGCCTTGAAGGCGCGTTTCAGCTCGGCGATGTCGCCGATGTGGGCCAGAAGGCGCAGCTCGATCTGGCTGTAGTCGGCGCTGATCAGCACATGGCCGGGGGCGGCGATGAAGGCCTGGCGGATCTGGCGGCCGATCTCATTGCGGATCGGGATGTTCTGGAGGTTGGGGTCCGACGAGGCCAGGCGGCCGGTCGAGGCGGCGGCCAGTTGATAGCTGGTGTGCACCCGGTCGGTGTTCGGGTCGGCGGCGGCGGTCAGGGCGTCGGTATAGGTGCCCTTCAGTTTCGACAGTTGGCGCCATTCCAACAGGGTGCGCGGCAGGTCGTGGGTCAGGGCCAGGTCTTCCAGCACGCTGGCGTCGGTGCCCCATTGGCCGGTGGCGGTCTTCTTGCCGCCGGGCAGGCCCATCTCGCCGAACAGGATGTCGCCGATCTGTTTGGGGCTGCCCAGGTTGAAGGGGCGGCCGGCCTGGGCCTGGGCCTTGTCCTCCAGCTCGATCATGCGCAGGCCGAATTCGTGCGACAGCCGCTTCAACCGGGCCGGGTCGATGCGGACGCCCGCCAGCTCCATGTCGGCCAGGACGGCGGGCATGCCGCGCTCCAGCGTCTCATAGACGGCGGTCAGGCGCTCAGTCGCCAGGCGGGGCTTCAGGATGCGCCACAGGCGCAGGGTCACGTCCGCGTCCTCGGCCGCATAGCGGGTGGCGGGGACCAGTTCGACGTGTTTGAAGCTCTTTTGCGCCTTGCCGGTTCCGGTCACCGACTTGAAGGCGATCGGCTCGTGGCCCAGCCAGCGTTTGGACAGCTCGTCCATGCCGTGGTTGTGACTGCCGCCGTCCAGGACGTAGCTGATCAGCATGGTGTCGTCGATCGGCGCCACGCGGACGCCGCGCCGGGCCATGACGGCCATGTCGTATTTGATGTTCTGGCCCACCTTCAGCACGGCGGGGTTCTCCAGCAGGGCCTTCAGCCGGGCCAGGGCCGTCGCCATGTCGATCTGCTGGATCGGCGGCTGGGCCGGGGCGTCGCCGAAGTCCAGCCCGCCGCCCGCGCCCGGCGCGTCGGGATGTTCGTGACCCAGCGGCACATAGCAGGCCTCGTTCGGCCCGACGGCCAGGGAGAAGCCGCACAGGCCCGCGTGGGTGGACGACAGGGCGTCGGTCTCGGTGTCGAAGCCGACGATCCCGGCGGCCGTCGCCCGAGCGATCCAGTCGTCCAGCGCCTCCACGGTCTGGACGCAGACATAGGCGTCGGCGTCGAAGCCCTGATCCTGACCTTGGCTCGCGCCCGGCGCGGGGGTCTCGGCGGGGGCGTAGCGGGGCGTGGCGACCGGCGCCGACATCGGTTTCGGTGCGAAGGCCGAGCCGTCGTGGGCCGCCGCCTTGCCGTCGCCGACGCGCCGCGCCAGGGTGCGGAACTCCATCTCGTCCAGGAAGGCCGACAGGGTCGCCGGATCGGGATCGCGCACCACGAAGTCGGCGATCGGTTCAGGCGCGGGGACGTCACGGACCAGTTCGACCAGCCGGCGGCTGAGGCGGATCTGCTCGGCGTGTTCGATCAGGGTCTCGCGCCGCTTGGGCTGTTTGATCTCGCCCGCGCGGGCCAGCAGGGTGTCGAGATCGCCGTATTCGTCCAGCAGTTGGGCCGCCGTCTTGGGACCGATGCCGGGCGCGCCGGGCACATTGTCGACGCTGTCGCCGACCAGGGCCTGAAGATCGATCATCTTGTCCGGGGTGACGCCGAACTTCTCCATCACCGCGTCCTCGGCCAGGCGGCGGTCCTTCATCGGGTCCCACATGACGACGTGGGGTCCGATCAACTGCATAAGGTCCTTGTCGGACGAGACGATCACCGCCTCGCCTCCCGCGTCGCGCGCCCGGCAGGCGTAGGTGGCGATCAGATCGTCGGCCTCATATCCCGGCAGCTCCACGCACGGCACGCCGAAGGCCGCCGTCGCCTGGCGCACCAGGGGGAATTGGGGGATCAGATCCTCGGGCGGGGCCGAGCGGTTGGCCTTGTACAGATCGTACAGGTCGTTGCGGAACGTCTTTTCCGAATGGTCGAAGACGGCGGCCAGATGGGTCGGCCCGTCCGCCCCCTTCATGTCGCGGATCAGCTTCCACAACATGTTGCAATAGCCCTGGACCGCGCCCACCGGCAGGCCGTCGGACTTGCGCGTCAACGGCGGCAGGGCGTGATAGGCGCGAAAGATGTAGGCCGAGGCGTCGATCAGCCACAGCCGGATCGCGGAAGGGTCGGCGCTGGCGGCGGCGGGCGTATCGGTCATGACCGGGACCCTAGCGGCGCCCGCGCGCGCCGTCATCGTCCAGATCGTCTCTTGGGCCGAGACGCGGCTTCGGCTTAAGTGGCGTCATGCACATCGCGTCGTTCCAAGGCGTCCAGGACGCCGCCCGTCAGATCGCCGGACAGGCCGTCCGCACCCCCCTGATCGAAAGCCCGGCCCTGAATGAACGGCTGGGCGGGCGGGTGCTGTTGAAGGCCGAGAACCTGCAATACGCCGGGGCCTTCAAATTCCGCGGCGCCTACAACCGCATCAGCCGCCTGACGGACGACGAGAGGGCGCGCGGGGTGGTGGCCTATTCGTCGGGCAACCACGCCCAGGCGGTGGCGGCGGCGGCGCGGCTGGTCGGGACCTCGGCCGTCATCGTCATGCCCGCCGACAGCCCCAGGGTGAAGGTCGAGGGGGTCATCGCCTTCGGCGGCGAGGTGCGGACCTATGACCGATACGCCGAGAGCCGCGAAGCCATCGGCGAGGAGATCGCGGCCACGCGCGGCAGCATCCTGGTGCGGCCGTTCGACGATCCCTTCGTCATCGAGGGCCAGGGCACGGTCGGGCTGGAGATCGTGGAGCAGGCGGATGCGCCGCTGGATCAACTGCTGTGCGGAACCTCGGGCGGGGGGCTGATCGCGGGGATCAACCTGGCCCTGGCCGCGCGGTCGCCGGATACGCGCGTCGTCGGCGTCGAACCGGCGGCCTATAACGACACCCAGATGTCGTTCGCGGCCGGACAGCGGGTCACCCATGCGCCCGCGCCGGGGACCATCTGCGACGCCCTGATGACGCCCATCCCCGGCGAGCTGACCTGGCCCATCAATCAGCGGCTGGAGCGGGTCGTCACCGTCACCGACGCCGAGGCGGCCGAGGCGGTGCGCTACGCCTTTCGGGTGCTGAAGCTGGTGATCGAGCCGGGCGGCGCGGTGTCTCTGGCGGCGCTCTTGGCCGGCAAGGTCGAGACCAAGGGGCTGACCACCGCCGTCGTCCTGTCGGGCGGAAACATCGACCCGGCCCTGTTCGCCGCCATCATCGAAGACCGTTTCACCCCGATCGGAGCCTGACCATGCCCCATCCGTCCGAGCTGTCGTCCCTGATCGGCCAGGAGGTCGGCGTCTCCAGATGGTTCGAGATCGACCAGGCCCGCATCGACGCCTTCGCCGACGTCACCGAGGACCATCAGTTCATCCACGTCGATCCCGAGGCGGCCCGGCAGACGCCGTTCGGCGGGACCATCGCCCACGGATTCCTGACCCTCAGCCTGGCCTCGGCCATGAGCTATGACGCGGTCAAGCCGCTGGACGGGGTGGTGATGGGGGTCAACTACGGCTTCGACAAGCTGCGTTTCCTGGCCCCGGTCCCGGCCGGATC
>NZ_DAINBO010000079.1:0-4034 GCF_036732845.1 Brevundimonas sp.
TCGTCGGGCGCGAGAAATCGGTGCGCGCGCTGGACGAGATCATGAAGGGCGAAAAGCAGATCCTGCTGGCGACCCAGCGTAACAGCGTCGATGACGACCCGGCGCCCGACGCCATCTATCCGATCGGCGTGCTGGCCACGGTGCTGCAACTGCTGAAACTGCCCGACGGCACGGTCAAGGTGCTGGTCGAGGGCAAGAGCCGCGCCCATCTGACCCGCTTCACCGACCGCGAGGACTATTTCGAGGCCGAGGCCGTCGAGATCGCCGACGACGCGGGCGACCCCGCCCAGGCCGAAGCGCTGATGCGCGCGGTGGTCGAGCAGTTCGAGAACTATGTGAAGCTGAACAAGAAGGTCCCGCCCGAGGCCCTCAGCTCCATCCCCCAGATCACCGACCCGGCCAAGCTGGCCGACAGCGTCGCCGCGCACCTGTCGGTCAAGATCGCCGACAAACAGGCCCTGCTGGAAACCATCGAGACGCCGCTGCGCCTGGAGAAGGTCTATGGCCTGATGGAGGGCGAAATCAGCGTCTTGCAGGTCGAGAAGAAGATCCGCAGCCGCGTGAAGCGGCAGATGGAGAAGACCCAGCGCGAATATTATCTGAACGAGCAGATGAAGGCGATCCAGCGCGAGCTGGGCGAGACCGACGACCAGCGCGACGAGATCATGGAGCTGGAGCGGCGCATCCGTAAGACCAAGCTGTCCAAGGAGGCGCGGGCCAAGGCCGAGGCCGAGGTCAAGAAACTGCGCAACATGTCGCCGATGTCGGCCGAGTCGACCGTGGTGCGGAACTACCTCGACTGGCTGCTGTCGATCCCGTGGGGCAAGGCCAAGCAGAAGCCCATCGACCTGAAGAAGGCCGAGGACATTCTGGAAGAGGATCACTTCGGTCTGGAGAAGGTGAAGGAGCGCATCCTGGAATATCTGGCCGTGCAGGCGCGCACCGGCAGCCTGAAAGGCCCGATCCTGTGCCTGGTCGGCCCTCCGGGCGTCGGCAAGACCTCGCTGGCCAAGTCGATCGCCAAGGCGACCGGGCGTGAGTACGTCCGCATGTCGCTGGGCGGCGTGCGTGACGAGGCCGAGATTCGCGGCCACCGCCGCACCTACATCGGCTCCATGCCTGGCAAGATCATCCAGTCGATGAAGAAGGCCAAGACGACCAACGCCTTCGTCCTGCTGGACGAGATCGACAAACTGGGCGCCGACTGGCGCGGGGATCCGTCCTCGGCCCTGTTGGAGGTGCTGGACCCGGCCCAGAACTCGACCTTCGGCGACCACTATCTGGAGGTCGATTACGACCTGTCTCAGGTCATGTTCGTGACCACGGCCAACAGCCTGAACATGCCTCAGCCCCTGATGGACCGCATGGAGATCATCCGGGTCAGCGGCTACACCGAGGACGAAAAGGTCGAGATCGCCAAGCGCCACGTCCTGCCCAAGCTGCTGGAAGACCACGGGCTGAAGGCGGGCGAGCTGATCGTTCCCGAACAGTCGATGCGCGATCTGATCCGCTACTACACGCGTGAAGCGGGCGTCCGTTCTCTGGAGCGCGCCCTGGGCGGCCTGGCCCGCAAGGCGGTGCGCGAGATGGCGACGTCCAAACTGGTCTCGATCACGGTCGACGACGCCAAGCTGGCCGAATACGCCGGGGTGCGGAAATACCGCTATGGCGAGACCGACGCCGAGGATCAGGTCGGCATCGTCACCGGCCTGGCCTGGACCGAGTTCGGCGGCGACATCCTGACCATCGAGGCGATCAAGATGCCGGGGCGCGGCCGCATGACCGTGACCGGCAATCTGAAGGAGGTCATGAAGGAGTCGATCTCGGCCGCCGCCTCCTACGTCCGGGCGCGCGCCCTGTCGTTCGGGGTCAAGCCGCCGGTGTTTGAAAAGACCGACATCCACGTGCACGTGCCCGACGGCGCGACGCCCAAGGACGGTCCTTCGGCGGGCGTGGCCATGACCGTGGCCATGGTCTCGGTCCTGACCGGCATCCCGATTAAGAAGGACATCGCCATGACCGGCGAGATCACCCTTCGCGGCCGGGTCACGGCCATCGGCGGCCTGAAGGAGAAGCTGCTGGCGGCCCTGCGCTCGGGCGTGAAGACGGTGCTGATCCCGCAGGAGAACGAGAAGGACTTGGCCGACGTGCCCGACAATGTGAAGTCGGCGCTGGAGATCGTGCCCGTCTCGACCGCCGACGAGGCGCTGAAGTGGGCCTTGACCGGCACCTTGACCCCCGTCGAATGGGACGAGGCGACCGAACCGTTGCCCGCGGCCGCGCCTACCACGACGGAAGGCGGGGCGGTGGTCAGTCACTGATCCGGCGTCAGGTCTGAAGCCAGAAACGCGGTCCGGTTCGCCGGGCCGCGTTTTTCTTTGTCAGTGGCGGATCAAGGGCTGGGGCCGGGGCGCGATGTTCAGCTTGGCGTTGGGGTCGCCGTACATGGTGTTCTTGCTGGGACCGACCAGGGCGTCGCGGTTCCAGGTCAGCAGGGCCGCGAGATCCGGCCGGCCGTTGTCCACATACAGCTTGGCCTTGTCGGTATAGGCCTTGTAGGCCGCCTGATAGGCTTGGGCGCAGGTGCCGCCGGCCATCAGGGTCAGGTCGATCTGCGAACCGCAATAACCGACGGTGTCGACGATCGCCTCGGTCATCTTGACCGGCTGATTGTAGCCGAAAGCGGCCTTGGCCCCGGCCGCCACCAGCGCCTGGGCCAGGCCCGGGGACGTGGTCGATCCCGGCGTTCCGCAATAACAGGCGAACAGGTGGAAGATCTTCCCGGCGGCTTCCGGCGGCGTGAATTGACCGACGCTGTAGGTCGCCAGCACGATGACCATCTCCGTGCTGCCGGGCGCCACGTTCGCGCCAAGGATGTAGGTGGGTTGGCCGTGGCCCGCGGCGCTGACCAGGCCCGACGATGCGCCGATCAGGGCGGCCTTGACCTTGTCCCGCACCATGTCCGGGCCGATCAACTGCTTCAGGGTGGTGTTGAACTCGCTGGTGGCGACGGACGGGAAGAGCTTCTTCTTGCGTGCCTGATACAGCAGTTGAGTGACGGGGTCGGCCTCGGCGTTGGCGTCCATCAGGATCAGGGGATCGGTGGCGACGATGAAGCCGCTGCTGCCCGCGATCTGGGTGGTGGTTTCGGTGACGCTCTGGCTGTTCAGGGCGTTCAGATAGGCGGTGAGCGTCACGGCGCCGAACAGGACGACGAGGGCCAGCAGGCGCGCGGCCGCGGGCGCCGCCGCGCCGCCGCTGTAGACGGCGACGGCGACCACGGCCACCACCACCACCACCACCAGCACCACGGCGACCACCCAACCCCAGAAGCCGCCCACCATCACCTGATCGCCGTAATGGCGCATCAGCCGGCCGTGATAGGGACTGCCGACGACGGCGGTTTCCGAAAACAGGGGATCGAGCGCCGCCAGACTGGTCTGGACCACGTCCTGGGTCGGGGTTGTCTGGATGTTGCAGGTATAGACCGTCGTCCCCGGCGCAGTCACCGTGACGGTCCATTCGCCCGCGGCGGGGGTGATGAAGTTGGCGCTGAACACCTCGCCCCCGACCGTCTTCACGAAGATGGCGTCGGTGCTTTGGTCTTCATTATAGACGACGCCGTTGGGATCGGTCAGTCGCACCGTGGCGCCGGCCGGAAAGCTGGGCTGGTCGCTGTTCGACAGAATGGCCATGGACAGGGCGGGCGCACCGGCGGGCACCAATACGCTGACGGATTGGGTGCGAGGGTCCGTGGGTGCGCCGGGGTCGGGCAGGCTGGCGAGCTGGGCGAAGACGAAGTCGTTGTCGCCCCTGGCCCAGACGCATTCGGGGCACCATCCGCCGGCGACCGGACCCACGGGCTGGGCGTCATTGTGCAGCGGCGACCGATCCTTGCCGCTGCTGCTCAGGGACCAATAGCCCAATAGACCGCTCTCAGACCCGGTCAGACGCCCGAAACAGGCGCGCACCAGGGCGTCGCCGTCCAGCGCGATGTTCCAGAAGCTGATGTTCATCAGCCCGCCCCTGAACTG
>NZ_DAINBO010000080.1:0-3793 GCF_036732845.1 Brevundimonas sp.
CCGAGGTCACGGTGAAGGGCGCGGTGTCGAACGGCACGCCGTTCTTGTTGCAGGTCATCAGGGCGTGCTCCAGCTCCGCCTCGGTCGCCTTGCCGGTCACGCCCTTGGGCCTGAGGTCAACCAGCATCAGGTGGCTGTCGGTGCCGCCCGAAACGATGGCCGCACCGCGCTCGATCAGCACGGCCGACAGGGCGCGGGCGTTGTCCACCACCTGGCGGGCATAGGCCTTGAACTCAGGCTTCAGCGCCTCGCCGAAGGCCACGGCCTTGGCGGCGATGACGTGCTCCAGCGGCCCGCCTTGCAGGCCGGGGAAGACGGCCGAGTTGATCTTCTTGGAGATGTCGCCGTCGTTGGTCAGCACCATGCCGCCGCGCGGGCCGCGCAGGGTCTTGTGGGTGGTGGTGGTCACGACATGGGCGTGCGGCACCGGATCGGGATAGACGCCGCCCGCGATCAGGCCCGCATAGTGGGCCATGTCGACCATCAGATAGGCGCCCACGCCGTCGGCGATCTCGCGGAAGCGTTTGAAGTCGATGTGGCGCGAATAGGCGCTGGCCCCGGCCAGGATCAGCTTGGGCTTTTCGCGCTCGGCCATTTCGGCGACGTGGTCATAGTCGATCAGATGATCGTCCTCGCGCACCTTATAGGTCACCGGGCGGAACCATTTGCCCGACTGGTTGGCGGGCGAGCCGTGGGTCAGGTGGCCGCCGCAGGCCAGGTCCATGCCCAGGAAGGTGTCGCCCGGCTGAAGCAGGCTCATGAACACCGCCTGGTTGGCCTGAGCGCCCGAGTGCGGCTGGACGTTGGCGAAGGCCGCGCCGAACAGTTTCTTGGCCCGCTCACGCGCCAGATCCTCGGTCACATCGACGTATTCGCAGCCGCCGTAATAGCGACGGCCGGGATAGCCCTCGGCGTATTTGTTGGTCAGGACGCTGCCTTGCGCCTCCAGCACCGCCTTGGAGACGATGTTCTCGGAAGCGATCAGCTCGATCTGCTCCTTCTGGCGGCCCAGTTCGCCCTGGATGCCGCCGAAGATCTCGGGATCGGCCTCGGCCAGGGATTTGGAGAAATAGTCGGCGTGGGTGAAGGCGGTCACGGACGAATCCCGAACTAGAGAGGGCGGCGAAAGCGCCGATCTATCTACGCTCGGTCGATGGGGACCACAACATCTTGTGGTCCTGGCCCAGGCGGCTCAATCGTCGCGGGGCCAACGGATCGCATAGAGGACGACCAGCAGGGTCGTCACGATCTCGACCGCCACCACGACCTGATAGAACAGCGGCGAGCCGATGAAGGTCAGCCCCTCGATCGCCGTATAGGCCAGGCCCAGGACGATGTTCAGCCATCGGCTGATCAGACGCGGCAGCGCCGCCGACAGGAAGATCATCACCGCCGGCACGGCCAGCATGATCGACACGATCAACAGCGCGGTCGGCGTCGCAGGCCCAAAGGCCAACTGTCCCGTCGCCATTCTTTCAAGCGTCTTGGGCAGATAGAGGCTGAAATAGTCGTTGTAGATATACAGCCCCATCAAGGTCGCCCACAGGAGCGACAGGGTCAGGCCCGTGGGAAGCCGACGCGCCGAAGAGATCGACAGGGACATGTGAGACGCTCCAAACCCGTTTGGTCAGGTCGGCAACGTTAGACCCCGCGACGGTCCCGGCAAGACGGGGAATTGTGAAACCTTGGACAGGTCAGGCGGCCGGTCCCGCCAGCGCCCGTTTCAACTTGGCGACGGCGACGCGCTTCAGCGCCTCGGGCTGGTCCGCCGGGCCGATGGCCGAGACCTCGCGGCCGGTGGCGGCGTGAATGGCCGAGCATTTCAGATACGACCCGTTGCGGGTCAGTTCGAGGATGACCTCGCCGAGGTCCGGTTCAGGCGGCGGCAGGGCGGCGCGCCACGTTGCAGTGGGTCCACAGCTTGTCCATCGCCGCCACCAGGTCGGCCATCATGGCGTCGGTGTGGTTCGGCGAGGGGGTGAAGCGCAGCCGCTCGGTGCCCTTGGGCACGGTCGGATAGTTGATCGGCTGGACATAGACGCCGTGCTCTTCCAGCAGCATGTCCGAAATCTTCTTGCAGTGGACCGGATTGCCGACGCGCACGGGCACGATGTGGCTCTCGCTGTCCATCACCGGAATGCCGGCCTCGGCGAACAGCCGCTTCAGGGTCGCGGCCCGTTCCTGATGCGCCGCGCGCAGTTCGGGATGGGTCTTCAGGTGCCGCACCGAGGCCAAGGCCCCGGCGGTCAGGGCCGGAGGCAGGCTGGTGGTGAAGATGAAGCCCGAGGCCCAGGACCGCACCGCGTCCACGATCACCGCGTCGGCGGCGATATAGCCGCCCATGACGCCGACGGCCTTGCCCAGGGTGCATTCGATGATGTCGATCTGGTCCAGCACGCCGTCGCGCTCGGCCACGCCCGCGCCGGTTTCACCGTACAGGCCCACGGCGTGAACCTCGTCCAGATAGGTCATGGCGCCGTACTTGTGGGCCAGGGCGATGGTGCCCTTCAGGTCGGCGATGTCGCCGTCCATCGAATAGACGCTCTCGAAGGCGATCAGCTTGGGCGCGTCGGCCGGAGCGGCGGCCAGCAGGGTTTCCAGATGCGCCAGGTCGTTGTGCGCGAAGACGTGCCGTTCGCAGCCGCCGTTCCTGATGCCCGCGATCATCGAGGCGTGGTTCAGGCTGTCGGAGAAGATGATCAGACCCGGCAGGATGCGTTGCAGCGTCGTCAGCGTCGCCTCATTGGCCACATAGCCCGAGGTGAACAGCAGGCTGGCTTGCTTGCCGTGCCAGGACGCCAGTTCGGCCTCCAGATCGACGGCCGAGCGCGTGGTGCCCGAGATGTTGCGCGTGCCGCCGGCCCCGGCGCCCGCCGCGTCGACCTCGGCCTTCATGGCGTCGAGCACCACCGGATGCTGGCCCATGCCCAGATAGTCGTTGGAGCACCAGACGATCACGTCCTGCTCGGTTCCGTTCGGACGGCGACGCACGGCGCGCGGGAAATTTCCAGCCACGCGTTTCAGGTCGGCGAAGACGCGATAGCGCCCCTCGCCCTTCACCTGTTCGACGGCGGTCTGGAATGCGGCGGCGTAGTCGAACAAAACCTGAGGGTCCTGCGGCGGAATGACTTTCCCGCGTGATGCTCCCACGCGGCCGATTTGTCCACGAAAACGGCCGGACAAAACGCCGCAAACCCCTAATTGATAATGGTTCTCAGCCACACTGGTCGAAGTTCGCCGCCTGACCTACAGTCGCGATCATGGACAGACGACGCCTTCTTCAGACCGGTATAAGCCTCGCGGGCGTCGGCGCGTCCGGCTGCGCGCGATCGGAACCGGCGCCCATGAAACTGGAAATGCCCCTGGAAAGCGCGCCGCATCAGCGAACCCTGATGCAGTGGCCCGTCAGCGTCGATGTTTACGGCGCCCGCGACCTGGCGGCGGTTCAAGCCTCCATCGTCGACATCGCCAATGCGATCGGCGAGCATGAGCCGGTGGCCCTGCTGGCGGCGCCCAGCGCGCGCGGCCTGGATCGCCGCCGGTTCAGCGGCGCGGTCGAGGTCTGGGACATCCCCACCGACGACCTGTGGTGTCGCGACAGCGGCCCGACCTTCGTCAAGGGCGCGGACGGCGCCTTGGCCGTGTCCCTGATCCAGTTCAACGGCTGGGGCGGCAAGCAGGCCCACGACAACGACGCCCGCATCGCCCGGCGCGTGGCCGACCGTCTGGACCTGCCGGTCATCGACAGCGGCGTGATCGGCGAACAGGGCGGCGTCGAGCACGACGGCGCCGG
>NZ_DAINBO010000081.1:0-3636 GCF_036732845.1 Brevundimonas sp.
GTCTTGGCCGCCGAGTTGATGATGTGGTCGATCGCCTGCATGGCGAAGTTGAAGGTCATGAACTCGACGATGGGCTTCAGCCCCGCCATCGAGGCCCCCACCCCAACACCGGCGAAGCCGTATTCAGTAATCGGCGTATCGATCACCCGGCGCTCGCCGAACTCCTGCAACAGTTCGCGGCTGACCTTGTAGGCGCCCTGATACTGGGCGACTTCCTCGCCCATCAGGAAGACGCGGTCGTCGCGGCGCATCTCTTCGGCCATGGCGTCGCGCAGGGCGTCACGGATGGTGGTCTTCACCAGTTTGACGTCGGCGGGCAGCTCGGGGTCACGCAGCTCGACCTTGGGCGCGGGCGCGGCGGCGGGCGCGGCTTCAGCGGCCATGGGCGCTTCCGCGGCCGGTTCGGCCTTCGGAGCCGGAGCGGCGGTTCCGCCCTCCCCGGCCAGGCGGGCGATAGGCGTATTGACCTTCACGCCCTCGGAGCCTTCGGCCACCAGGATCTCCAGGACTTCGCCCTCATCGACGGCCTCGACCTCCATGGTCGCCTTGTCGGTCTCGATCTCGGCGATCACGTCGCCCGCCTTGACGGTGTCGCCCGCCTTGACGTGCCATTTGGTCAGCGTGCCCTCTTCCATCGTGGGCGACAGCGCCGGCATCAGAATGTCGGTCAACGGTCAGGCCTCCACATAGACGTCGGTATAGAGTTCGGACGGATCCGGCTCTGGGCTTTCCTGGGCGAACTGAACGGCCTCGGCGACGATGGCCTTGATCTCGTTGTCGATGACCTTCAGCTCGTCCTCGGTCACCTTGGCCTGGTCCAGCAGCATCTTGATGTGATCGATCGGATCGCGGGTCTTCTTGACCTCGTCGACCTCTTCCTTGGTGCGGTATTTGGCCGGGTCCGACATGGAGTGGCCGCGATAGCGATAGGTCTTCACCTCCAGGATGAAAGGACCGCCGCCCTCGCGGGCGCGCTTGACCGCGCGGGCCGTGGCGTCGCGCACGGCCAGCACGTCCATGCCGTCGACCTGTTCGCCCGGAATGCCGAAGCTGGCGCCGCGCTGATACAGCTCGGTCGTGGCCGACGAGCGTTCGATGCTCGTGCCCATGGCGTACTGATTGTTCTCGATGATGTAGATGGCCGGCAGCTTCCAGAGCTGGGCCATGTTGAAGCTCTCATAGACTTGGCCCTGGTTGGCCGCGCCGTCGCCGAAATAGATGAAGCTGACCGAATCGTCGCCGCGATACCAACCGGCGAAGGCCAGGCCGGTGCCCAGCGCCACCTGGGCGCCGACGATGCCGTGACCGCCGTAAAAGCCGGTCGGCACGTCGAACATGTGCATCGAGCCGCCCTTGCCCTTGGACGAGCCGCCGATGCGGCCGGTCAGCTCGGCCATGACCGCTTTGGGGTCCATGCCCGCGGCCAGCATGTGGCCGTGGTCGCGATAGCCGGTGATGATCTTGTCATAGCCCTGTTTGACGCTCTCCTGAACGCCCACGGCCACGGCCTCCTGGCCGATGTACAGGTGGCAGAAGCCGCCGATCAGGCCCATGCCGTACAACTGGCCCGCCCGCTCCTCGAAGCGTCGGATCAGGACCATCTCGCGATAGAAGCGGAGCAGGTCTTCCTTGGACGCCTGTGGGGCGTTGGGAATCGTTTTTGAAGTCGTCTTGTCGGAGGGGGCTTTCGCCATCCGCCATCTCCCGGCTGGGCCTCGCAGGAAGGCCTTCTGTCGTTACGTAAGGCGGCTTTAGCAGCCTTCGTTCCCGAAAGGCAAAGTCAGCCGTCGGAGATGTAACGAAAGTTCAGGATTGCGCGGGCTTAGACGCCTGGGCGGCCGGGCTGGAGACCCGGATCACATAGTCGCGCGGATCGGCGAAGCCCAGCACGGCGCGCGCCCGCTCCTCCAGCAGATCGCGCGACAGGCTCTCGCTACGCAGATAGCGGACCCGGACCTCCAGATCCCGTCGCTGTTCAGCCAGATCGTGCAGTTGAGATGCGCGCTGCTCCAGCAGGGCGTCTCGCTCCGTCGCCCCGAGCAGGCCCCGCTCGCCCGTCAACGCCTGCACCCCGAGGTACAGCACAGCGGCCAGCAGACAGAGGGACAGGGTGTAGGGCTTCATCCGTTCAGGCATTTCGGACGCTCCTTCTGAGCGCGGACTCACAGTTGATTGAATGTGAGCGGAAATGCCTAACGAACCGTAGCTTGGCCGTATCTCCTCCCTATCGCGCAGCGATGGGGAGGTGGATCGGACGCGAAGCGTTCGAGACGGAGGGGTTCTGGGATCGTGTGCGGTCCAACAGCCCCTCCACCGCCTACGGCGGTCCCCCTCCCCATCTGTGATGGGGAGGAGACGATGAGGTCACCGGCTCAACAGCATCCCGTCGCCGTAATAGGCGCCCTGGTCGCCCAGCATCTCTTCGATGCGCAGCAACTGGTTGTATTTGGCCGTGCGATCCGAACGGGCCAGAGAGCCGGTCTTGATCTGCCCGCAGTTGGTGGCCACGGCCAGGTCGGCGATGGTGGCGTCCTCGGTCTCGCCCGAGCGGTGGCTCATGACGGCGGTGTAGCCGGCGCGATGGGCCATATCGACCGCATCCAGGGTCTCGGAAAGCGTGCCGATCTGATTGACCTTGATCAGGATCGAATTGGCCAGGCCTTCGCCGATGCCGGCGGCCAGACGGGCCGGATTGGTCACGAACAGGTCGTCGCCGACCAGTTGGATACGGTCACCCAGACGATCGGTCAGGATCTTCCAGCCGTCGAAATCATCCTCGGCGCAGCCGTCCTCGATCGAGACGATGGGGAAGCGTTCGCACAGGTCGGCCAGATAGCCGACCATGCCCTCGGGATCGAAGGTCTTGCCCTCGCCCGTCATGACGTATTTGCCGTCCTTGAAGAATTCGGTCGAGGCGACGTCCAGCCCCAGGTGGAAGTCCTCGCCCGCCAGATAGCCGGCCGCCTGGCCCGCCTTGGTGATGAACTCCAGCGCCGCCTCGGCCGAGACCAGATTGGGGGCGAAGCCGCCTTCATCGCCGACGTTGGTGTTGTGACCGGCGTCCTTCAGGGCGGTCTTCAGGGCGTGGAAGATCTCGGTTCCCATGCGCAGGCCTTCCGAGAAGGTCTCGGCCCCGGTCGGCAGGATCATGAACTCCTGGATGTCGATCGGATTGTCGGCGTGGGCGCCGCCGTTGATGATGTTCATCATCGGCGTCGGCAGGACGCGGGCCGAAACCCCGCCCAGATAACGGTACAGCGGCAGATTGGCCGAGACGGCGCTGGCTTTGGCGCAGGCCAGGCTGACGCCCAGGATGGCGTTGGCGCCCAGCCGAGCCTTGTTGGCCGTGCCGTCCAGGCCGATCAGGGTCGAATCGATGCGGCGCTGGTCCTCGGCGTCCATGCCGCTGAGGGCGTCGAAGATCTCGCCGTTGACGGCGTCGACCGCCTTCTGCACGCCCTTGCCGCCCCACAGATCCTTGTCGCCGTCGCGCAGTTCGACCGCTTCATGCGCGCCGGTCGAGGCGCCCGAGGGCACGGCGGCGCGGCCGAAGCTGCCGTCGTCCAGGGTCACGTCGACCTCGACCGTCGGATTGCCCCGGCTGTCGAGAATCTGGCGGGCGACGATGTCGGCGAT
>NZ_DAINBO010000082.1:0-3627 GCF_036732845.1 Brevundimonas sp.
TCCGACGACGGGTCCTCTTCGGCGAAACCGGCGGCGCGGGCGTCGGCCAGGGCCTCGTCAAAGGCCGCGCCCTGGCCCAACCGTTCCAGCATGAAGTTGCAGGTGCCGTTCAGCACCGCCTCGAACGACGCGATCGGCCCGGCGGCGCGGGCGGCGCGCACCGTCTCGATCATCGGCGACCCGCCCCCGACCGAGGCCGACCAGAACAGGCGCAGCCCACGTTCCTCGGCCAGCGACAGCAGTCCGGCGGGATCGGCGGCCACGGCCTGTTTATTGGCGCTGGCGACATCGCAGCCGGCTTGAAGCGCCGCGCGGATCAGGGCGTGCCCGGCCGCCCCGTCGGACAGGGCCTCCAGCACCACGTCGGGCTTTTTCGCCAACAGGTCCGCCGGGTCAGCGACGAACAGATCCGCGGGACAGTCGATATCGCGCGCCTTGTTCGGATCACGCACCAGCACGCCGACCACCTGGAAGCGCGGATCGTCCAGCAGGCGGCTGATCGCCCCGCCGCCGACGACGCCGCAGCCGGCCACGGCGACGCGGATCGGGGCGTGGACGGGGGCCGGTCCCGGCGGGGCCGAGCGGGCGCCGATCACCGTGCCCTCGGCGCGGTCCAGGGCCGCGACCTCGATCTCCACCGCCCGATCCTGACCCAGGTCGATGGCGTCGCGCTGAACCAGTTGTCCGCCCAGCCGACGCGCGCCTTCCCAGTCGATGCGGCGATAACGCTGGGCCGGGGCGCCCGGCGCCTTGGGATCGTGGTCGTAGAGACCGTCGACGTCCTTGACCAACCGCACCTTGTCCAGCCCCAGCTCGGCCGCCAGAAAGACCGCCGTCAGGTCCGAACCGCCGCGCCCCAGCAGGGCCAGCCGCCCGTCCGGCCGCACCGCGCCGAACCCCGGCACGATCACCGCCTGATGGCGATCCAGCGCAGCCTTCAGCGCCTCGCCGCGCAGGGCCGAGGGCCGGGCGTGCTCGGCCGGGCCTTCCGCCACCACGCCCAGTTCACGTACCGACAGGGCGGCGGCGTCCAGACCGATGCGGTCGCAGGCGATGGCGACCAGGGCCGCCGCCTTTTCCTCGCCCAGGGCCACATAGCCGGGCAACAGGTCGTTCTCATGCGCCAGGCCCAGGCCCCGCGCATCGGCCAGCAGCCGGTCGGTCTGGCCGCCGAAGGCCGAGACCACCGCCACCACCCGCCGCCCGGCCCGCACATGGGCATAGACGGCCGAGGCCACGGCGGGCGCATCGGCGGGGCTGCGCAAGATCGAGGACCCG
This sequence comes from Brevundimonas sp., assembly GCF_036732845.1. GTDB lineage: Bacteria > Pseudomonadota > Alphaproteobacteria > Caulobacterales > Caulobacteraceae > Brevundimonas. Next base: position 1,279 of record NZ_DAINBO010000082.1, read on the forward strand.
AATTTCAGCACCACGATCGGCGCTTCGGCCTCAAGGCTGGCGGCGGGAGCGTCGGCTACGAGGGCCAGGGCGGCTTGGGAGGGCATGACGGAGGTCCGTTTCGGCAAAGATCGAGTGGGGAGGAATAGGAAAACCCCGCCTGGCGGGGCCGGACGGGGTTCGGGTTCTGCGTTCTGGCCGGTGCGACCGCGCTAACCTTTCCCCGCCCGCGAGGGCATGGTGGTGGTGGTCATCGAGGTCATGGTCATGGCGACGCTGGTCGCGAAAGCGACGGCGGCCAGGACGGTGATGGCGATCTGCTGGATCACGAGAGCCTCGTTTAAACTCAAGGCCAGAGTGAACCCGCCTGCCGCGCCGCGTCAAGCGGCCCGCACGAAAATTGCGACCAGCCAGTGCAAACACGCAACAGTCGGCCCTGACAGGCGAAACCCGCCGACATCGCGCAATAATTTTCCCCTTGACCGGCGAGCTTCGCATCCGCACCGTAAGGACACTCATCAAGACCGGCTGAGGGATAGGCCCTTTGACGCCGGGGCAACCATCGGGTTCCGCCCGAAACGGTGCCAACTCCTGCGGGGGTCGCTTCGGCGATCCGCGAGAGATGAGTGGAGCGTCGGCTAGGCGATGCTCCACGGTCTGTCACCGCGTCCAGGAGGCTTGAGGAGCCGAGGATGCGAACGACCGATGAGCCTGTTGGAACTCTCCCGCCCCGAAGACCCCTTCTGTCGCCCCGCGCGTCGTGAAGTTCGGTCGTCCGCCGTCATGCGCGGCGGCCGTGACGTGACCGCCGACATCCCCGCCGACTTCCATCTGGAATCCGGAGAGCGGTTGGGCCAACGGCGGCTCGTCGGGCGGCTGCACGGGACCGTGGGCGCGCCGGTGGTGGTGGTCGCGGGCGGGATTTCGGCCGACCGCTTCGTGCACAAGACCGAGAACGGCGGGCGCGGCTGGTGGTCGGGCGCCGTCGGCGTGCGCGGCCCGGTCGATCTGAACCGTTTCCAGGTGCTGAGCTTCGACTATGCGCCGGACGCCGGCGGACGGACCTCGGTGACCATCACCACCCGCGATCAGGCCCGTCTGTTGGCCCTGCTGTTGGACGAGGTCGGGATCGAGACGGTCGCCGCCTTCGTCGGCGCCTCCTACGGCGGCATGGTCGGCCTGGCCTTCGCCGAGATCTTCCCCGAGCGGATCGACAGCCTGGTCGTGATCTCGGCGGCGCATCGGGCGCATCCGATCGGCACCGCCTGGCGCGGCGTGCAGCGGCGCATCCTGAAGCTGGCGGCCGAGGCCGGGCGCGCCGAGGACGGCGTGGCCCTGGCCCGCGAACTGGCCATGACCACCTATCGCACCGGCGAAGAGTTCGCCGAACGCTTCCCCACCGAGGCCCCGACCACGGCGGGCGGTACCTATCCGGTGTGCGATTATCTGACGGCGCAGGGCCGGTCCTATCGCGGCCGGATGACGGCCGAGCGGTGGATCAGCCTGTCGGACTCCATCGACCGCCATCAGGTCACGCCCGAGGCGATCAAGACGCCCGTGACCCTGGTCGGCTTCACCACCGACCGGCTGGCCCCCATCGACGACCTGCGCGAACTGGCGGCGCGGCTGCCGGTCCTGTGGCGGTTCGTCGAAGCGCCGTCGCTGTACGGCCACGACGCCTTCCTGAAGGAGGAGGCGCTGATCGGCCAGGTCCTGCGCCAGGCGCTGAAGGAGGTGGACCAATGAGCCGCGCCTCGACCCGGATCGACACCCTGCTGGCCCGCGCGGGCGTGGACGCCGACCCGACCCACCGCGCCGTGATGCCGCCGCTTTATCTGTCGTCCAACTACGCCTTCGACGGCTTCGACAAGAAGCGGCCCTATGACTACACCCGTTCGGGCAACCCCACGCGCGACGTGCTGGGCGAGGCCCTGGCCGCGCTGGAAGGCGGCGCGGGCGCCGTGGTCACGGCCACCGGCATGGCGGCGGTGGACCTGCCGCTGAACCTGATCAAGCCCGGCGAACGGCTGATCGCGCCGCACGACTGTTACGGCGGCACCTGTCGCCTGTTGAACGCGCGCGCGCGTCAGGGCCGTTTTGAACTGGTGTTCGTCGATCAGACCGATCTTCCCGCCCTGGACGCCGCCCTGGCCCAGGGCGCGGCCATGGTCTTGATCGAGACGCCGTCCAACCCCCTGCTGCGCGTCACCGACATCGCCGAGGTGGCGCGTCGGGCCAAGGCGGCCGGCGCCCTGGTCGCGGCCGACAACACCTTCCTGTCGCCGGTGCTGCAACGCCCCATCGAACTGGGCGCGGACATCGTCATCCATTCGACCACCAAATACATCAACGGCCATTCCGACGTGGTCG
>NZ_DAINBO010000083.1:0-3278 GCF_036732845.1 Brevundimonas sp.
TGGGCGCCGTGGCCGTGACGCTGAATTTCGTGACCTTCTAGGCGCGGCCCAACAGTTCATCGACCCCGCGATTGGCCAGGGCGTCGGCGCGTTCGTTCAACGCGTGCCCGGCGTGGCCCTTGACCCAGCGCCAATGAACCTCGTGTCGGTTGCGGGCGGCGTCCAGGCGCCTCCACAGGTCCTCGTTCTTGACCGGTTTCTTGTCGGCCGTCTTCCAGCCGCGCGCCTTCCAGCCGTGAATCCATTCGGTCACGCCCTGCATGACGTATTTGCTGTCGGTATGCAGCTCGACCCGGCAGGGGCGCTTCAGGATCTCCAGCGCCATGATGGCGGCCATCAGCTCCATGCGGTTGTTGGTGGTGTTCGCCTCGCCGCCCCACAACTCCTTCTCGTGACCCTGTCCGGCCTGGAGCACGGCGCCCCAGCCGCCGGGACCCGGATTGCCCTTGCAGGCGCCGTCGGTGTGGATGATGACGTGACTCATGGGCGCGTCCCTACAAGCTTGCTTGGCGCGCCGCCACAACCCGGCCTATATGCAGGCCGAAGATTGATTTGGGCGTCGCGCCCGACCGAGGAGAGTCCGTCGTGGGCAGCTTGAGCATCTGGCACTGGTTGATCGTCATCGTCCTGGCGATGCTGCTGTTCGGCGGACGGGGCAAGCTGTCCGGCCTGATGGGCGACGCGGCCAAGGGCATCAAGGCTTTCCGCGAAGGCCTGAAGGGCGAGGACGAGGACAAGGGGACGTCGGACGGCGCCGCCAGCCTGCCGCGCGCCGACGCTGAAAAAGACGACCTGAAGCGCTGATCGTCGTCTGACGGGAAAGAGCCTGACGCATGGGCGGCCTAGGCCCCGGTATCGGCGGCTTTGAAATTCTGGTCATCGGGCTGATCGCCCTGATCGTGGTGGGGCCGAAAGACCTTCCCGTGCTGATGAAGCGCGTCGGTCAATTCATGGCCAAGATGCGCGGCATGGCCAATGAATTCCGCGCCAGCTTCGACGAGATGGCGCGCCAGTCGGAACTGGACGAATTGCGCAAGGAGGTCGCGGCGCTGAAGTCGGGGCAGGGGATGTACGCCCTGGGCGCCGAGGCGGACGAGGCCTTCAAGGACATCAACAAGGATCTGAGCCAGCCGCTGGTCACGGGCCGGTCGGAATGGCCGGACGCCGAGCCGGTGATGGCCGCCCTGCCGACGCCCGCCGCAGATGTGCCGGTCGCGCCGACCGCGACGCCGGAACGGCCCGCCAAGGCCAAACGGAAGCCTGCGGCCAAGACCGCGGCGAACAAGGCCAAGGCCGCGCCGAAACCGAAGACCCCGGCCAAGGCGGCGTCCGCCAAGCCCACGACCCGCAAGCCGCGCGCCGCCAGGCCCAAGGCCGGCGCATGACCCTGAACGACCGGGACGAGGCCGAGATCGAGGCGTCGCGCGCGCCGCTGATGGATCATCTGATCGAGCTGCGCGGACGGCTGATCATCTGCGTGGCGGCCTTCATCGTCGCCTTCATCGCCTGTTTCGCCTTCGCCGAGCCGATCTATGTCTTCCTGGTGCGCCCGTTCGCGGCGGCGGCGGCCTTTCACGCGGCGGCGGGCGGCGGCGCGCACGCGGCGGTGTCGCCGCTGGACCTGATCCTGGGCACGGCGGGGCTGAAGCCCTTGCCGCACACCTCGGGCGAGACGGTCAATCTGATCTATACGGCGCCGCTGGAGTTCCTGTTCACCAAGATGAAGCTGGCGGGGCTGGGCGCGGTGATCCTGGCCTTCCCGGTTCTGGCCTTCCAGCTCTACCGTTTCGTGGCGCCGGGCCTGTATCGCAATGAGCGGGGGGCCTTCCTGCCCTTCCTGGTGGCGGCGCCGATCCTGTTCGTTCTCGGCGCGGCCCTGGTTTATTTCGTCATGCTGCCCTTCGTCATGTGGTTCTCGCTGAGCCAGGGGTTCAGCCAGGCGGGAGTGACGGCGGCCCTGCTGCCCAAGGTGTCGGACTATATGAACCTGGTCACGGCCCTGATCCTGGCCTTCGGCTTCTGTTTCCAGTTGCCGGTGGTGATGACGCTGCTGGGCATGGCCGGGCTGATCTCGTCCAAGGCCATGGTCTCGGGTCGGCGCTACGCCATCGTGGCGGTGGCGGTGGTGGCGGCGGTGGTGACCCCGCCCGACCCGATCAGCCAGATCATGCTGATCGTGCCGCTGGTGCTGCTGTACGAGGTCTCGATCTGGTGCGTGCGCATCATCGAGATGCGGCGGGGCAAGCGTGAGGCCGCTGAAGGCCTGGCCTGAGCGCTTTTCAGCGCGACCTCACATTCCGCTCATGTGTCTCGGGCCGGGATCGGCGAGGATGACGTCCTTGATCGACGCTGCGGAGACAGGCGCGCCATGACGAATACGACGACCTTGCCGGGACATTGGAAAGTCCTGCGTGTCCTGGGGTGGGGCGCGGCGGCCTTCATCATGCTGGCGCCGCTGATCGCCATGCGGTTCACCGACGAGGTGCGGTGGACGGGGTTCGACTTCGGCGTGATGGCGACGATGCTTCTGGCCACGGGCGCCGCCTGCGAGATCGCGGTGCGGACCCAGAAGACCGATGTCGGGCGCTTCGTGACCTGCGGGATCATCGGCCTGGTCTTCGCGCTGACCTGGGCGGAGTTGGCGGTCGGGATCTTTCACTGACAGAAGGGCTGAACTCACGTTGTCCCGTCGGAGGCTGACCGCCCACCGCCTTCCCGGCGAACGCCGGGGTCCAGATCCAGGCTCGATCGCCCGCGCCAGGCGGGAACGCAGCCATGAAAAAGGGCCGGAGGCGCTGCGCCCCCGGCCCTTTCCGATCCGACCCCTGGGTGGGATCAGCAGCTATAGTACATGTCGAACTCGACCGGGTGGGGGTGCAGTTGCAGCCGCGCCACCTCTTCCATCTTCAGCTCGATGTAGCTGTCGATGAAGTCGTCATCCATGACGCCGCCCTTCTTGAGGAAGGCGCGGTCCTTGTCGAGGTTCTCCAGCGCCTCGCGCAGCGAGCCGCAGACCTCGGGGATCGAGCCGCGCTCTTCGGGCGGCAGGTCGTACAGGTTCTTGTCGGCGGCGGCGCCCGGGTCGATGCGGTTCTCGATGCCGTCCAGGCCCGCCATCAGCAGGGCCACGAAGGTCAGATAGGGGTTGCCCATCGGATCGGGGAAGCGCGCCTCGATGCGCTTGGCCTTCGGCGACGAGACCCACGGAATACGGATCGAGGCCGAGCGGTTGCGCGACGAATAGGCCAGCTTCACCGGCGCCTCATAGCCCGGCACCA
>NZ_DAINBO010000084.1:0-3135 GCF_036732845.1 Brevundimonas sp.
GAGAGCTGCGGCCAGTGCACGCCGTGCCGCGAGGGCACCGGCTGGATGTGGCGCGTGCTGGAGCGCATGGCGATCGGCGAGGCGGACCCGTCCGAGATCGACCTGCTGCTGGACGTCGCCGGTCAGGTCGAGGGGCACACCATCTGCGCCCTGGGCGACGCCGCCGCCTGGCCGGTGCAGGGCCTGATCCGTCACTTCCGTCACGAGATCGAGGATCGCATCCAGCAATACCGCACGCGCCGCGCGAACTTCGCCGGTCATGCGGTGGCGGCGGAGTAGGGGATGCAGCGCCTGTCCCTCATCGCCGTCGGCCTGATCGCCCTGTCCGCTTGCGGACAGCGTGAAGCCGCGCCGCCGCCGGTCGAAACGGCGCCGGTCGCCGCGCCCGCGTCGGTCGCCGAGACCATCGCCGTCGCCCCGGTCTCGACCGACGCCGCTTGCCGCCAGGCGGTGATGATTCAGTACGGTCAGGCGGAGGCGGACGTGGTCTATGACGCCGGGACCGTGTCGTGGCGCGCGCCGGTCGATGGCGGCCGCCTGAGCTTCGCCTGCTCGGTCCAAGGCTCAACGGTGTCGCTGTCGCGCGACGGCCAGACCCAGACCGTAACCCTTCCGACTTCGACGGCCGGAACCGTCGAGAAAGAGGCCCGCTGATGCCTATCGCCAAGGTCAACGGCGTAGAAACCGAGTTTGAGCCGGGCATGACCGTGCTCCAGGTCGCCGAGCGCGCCGGGCACGAGATTCCGCGCTTCTGCTATCATGAGCGGCTGTCGATCGCCGGGAACTGCCGGATGTGTCTGGTCGAGGTGAAGCCGGGACCGCCCAAGCCGCAGGCGTCGTGCGCCCTTCCGGCCGCCGAGGGTCAGGAGATCTTCACCGACACCCCGATGGTCAAGAAGGCCCGCGAGGGGGTGATGGAGTTCCTGCTCATCAACCACCCGCTGGATTGCCCGATCTGCGACCAGGGCGGCGAATGCGATCTTCAGGACCAGGCCGTGGGCTATGGCCGCGACGGTTCGCGCTATTCCGAGAACAAGCGCGCGGTCGAAGAAAAGAACATGGGCCCGACGGTCAAGACCTTCATGACCCGGTGCATCCAGTGCACGCGCTGCGTCCGCTTCATCACCGAGGTGGCGGGCGTGCCCGACATCGGCATGATCTCGCGCGGCGAGAGCGCCGAGATCACCACCTATCTGGAAAAGAACATCGACAGCGAGTTGTCGGGCAACGTCAACGACCTGTGCCCGGTCGGCGCCCTGACCCACCGGCCGTGGCAGTACCACTACCGCCCGTGGGAGCTGAAGAAGACCGAGACCGTCGACGTCATGGACGCGGTCGGCTCCAACATCCGCGCCGACAGTCGTGGCGCCGAGGTGATGCGCGTGCTGCCGCGCGTCAATGAGGGCGTCAACGAAGAGTGGCTGTCGGACAAGAGCCGCTACGCCGTCGACGGCCTGATCGCGCGCCGCCTGGACCGGCCGTGGGTGCGCGAGAACGGCAAGCTGCGCGTGGCGAGCTGGGACGAGGCCCTGACCCGCGTCGCCGAGAAGCTGAAGACGGCCAAGCCGGAGCGTATCGGCGTCATCGCCGGCGACCTGCAAGACGCCGAGTCGATGAAGGCGGCGCTGGACCTGTTCCGCGCCCTGGGTTCGGCCAATACGGACTGCCGCCAGGACGGCGCGGCCCTGGGCCACGGCCCGCGCGAAGGCTGGCTGATGAACTCCGGCATCGCCGGCATCGAACGGGCGGACGCGGTGCTGCTGGTCGGCGTCGATCCGCGCCGCGAGGCGCCCCTGGTCAACACCCGGCTGCGCAAGAGCTGGCTGAACGGCAAGACCGAGATCAGCGTGATCGGCGCCAAGTCCAATCTGACCTATGATTACAACTGGTTGGGGTCAGGAGCCAAGACTCTGTCCAAGCTGCCCAAGGCGGCCGTGGACGCCCTGTCCAAGGCCGAACGCCCGGCGATCATCGTCGGCGCGGGCGCCCTGAACGGCAAGTCGGGCGCGGCGGTGCTGAACGCCCTGGGCGCCCTGGCCAAGAAGGTTGGAGCGGTGAAGGACGGCTGGAACGGCTTCAATGTGCTGCATCACGCGGCGGCGCGCGTCGGCGGCCTGGACATGGGCTTCACGCCCGGTCAGGGCGGCCTGACCGTCGCCGAGATGCTGAAGCCCAAGGCGCTGGACGTGCTGTTCCTGCTGGGCGCCGACGAGGTGGAGGCTACGGCCTCGAACGCCTTCCGCGTCTATCTGGGCAGCCACGGCGACCGGGGCGCGCACGGCGCCGACGTCATCTTGCCGGGCGCGGCCTACACCGAGAAGCCGGGTCTGTACGTCAACACCGAGGGCCGGGTGCAGACGGCCGAACGCGTGGTCTTCCCCAAGGGCGAGGCCAAGGAGGACTGGGCCGTCATCCGCGCCCTGTCCGAACGCGTGGGCCACACCCTGCCGTACGACACCCTGGATCAACTGCGCGCCAAGCTGATGGCCGAGCATCCGACCTTCGGCCGCATCGACTATGTGGCCCCGGCCGCGGCGTTCGACGTCGGTTCGCTGGGCGCCAAGGGTGATCTGGGCGAGGCGGACTTCGTCTCGCCGGTGGCCGACCCCTATCTGTCCAACCCGATCGCGCGAGCCAGCACGACCATGGCCGAGCTGTCCGCCCAGCGGATCGCCCCGGCCGCGATGGCGGCGGAGTAAGTCATGGAATTCTGGAGCACGCCTCTGGGCTGGACCCTGATCACCGTCGGCCAGATCCTGCTGGTCACGGTCGGCATCCTGATCTCTCTGGCCTTCCTGCTGCTGGCGGACCGCAAGATCTGGGCGGGCGTCCAACTGCGCAAGGGACCGAACGTGGTCGGTCCCTTCGGCCTGTTGCAGTCGTTCGCCGACTTCTTCAAATTCGTGTTGAAGGAGATCGTCGTTCCGGCCGGCTCGGACAAGGCCGTCTTCCTTCTGGCGCCGCTGATCACCTTCATCCTGGCCTTCATCGCCTGGGCGGTGATCCCGTTCGCGCCGGGCTGGGTCATTTCCGACCTGAACGTCGGCATCCTGTACATCTTCGCCATCAGCTCGCTGGGCGTGTACGGCATCATCATGGGCGGCTGGGCTTCAAACTCGAAGTACCCGTTCCTCG
>NZ_DAINBO010000085.1:0-2977 GCF_036732845.1 Brevundimonas sp.
GTGTACGGCATCATCATGGGCGGCTGGGCTTCAAACTCGAAGTACCCGTTCCTCGGCTCGCTGCGGTCGGCGGCGCAGATGGTGTCCTATGAGGTCTCGATCGGCCTGATCATCGTCAACGTCATCCTGCTGGCCGGGTCGATGAACCTGACCGCGATCGTGTCGCAGCAGGACGGCTGGATCTGGAACTGGTTCGCCTTCGGCGGCGGCCTGGACACCTGGCCGACCGTGGTCGTGATGTTCCCGATGGCGATCATCTTCTTCATCTCGGCCCTGGCCGAGACCAACCGCCCGCCGTTCGACCTGCCCGAGGCGGAATCGGAACTGGTGGCCGGCTATCAGGTCGAATACAGCTCGACCCCCTACCTGCTGTTCATGATCGGCGAATACGCCAACATCGTCTTCATGTGCGTGATGATCAGCCTGCTGTTCTTCGGCGGCTGGAACCCGGGCTTCCCGATCGACTTCGCCGCCGACTGGCCCGAATGGGTGCGCAACCTGTTCCTGTTCGGCGTGCTGTTCGTGAAGATCGTCTTCTGGTTCTTCATGTTCGCCCTGGTGAAGGCCTTCGTGCCCCGTTACCGCTATGACCAGTTGATGCGCCTGGGCTGGAAGATCTTTCTGCCGACGTCGCTGGTGGCCGTGGTGGTCGTGGCGGCCTGGCGGGTGTTCGGGGTGGGGGCGTGATCCGCATGACCCTGATCGCCGCCATCACCCTGGGGACTGGCGCCTGCGCCTTTCAGCCCTATGAGGCCATGCCGACCACGCCGAGCCAGTGGCAGCGCCGCCAGGACGAGATCGTCCGCCGCGAGGAAGAGCGCACGCGCCTGTGCCAGATGATGAACAAGGACACGGATCGCTATCGCCGCGACTGCCGCCGTCCGGGAGACCCGCAATGATCGCCCGCCTGAAGCAAGCCGTGAAAGGCGCCCTGCTGGTCGACGCCGTGGGGGCCGTCGGCCTGACCGTCAAATACATGCTCAAGCCCAAGGCGACGGTGAACTATCCGTTCGAGCGCAACCCGCAGTCGCCGCGTTTCCGGGGCGAGCACGCCCTGCGCCGCTATCCGAACGGCGAGGAGCGCTGCATCGCCTGCAAGCTGTGCGAGGCCATCTGCCCGGCCCAGGCCATCACCATCGAGGCCGAACCGCGCGCCGACGGCAGCCGTCGCACGACCCGCTATGACATCGACATGGTCAAATGCATCTACTGCGGCCTGTGCCAGGAGGCCTGCCCGGTGGACGCCATCGTCGAGGGACCGAACAGCGAGTTCGCCACCGAGACGCGCGAGGAACTGTATTACGACAAGTCCCGTCTGCTGCTGAACGGCGATCGCTGGGAACGGCTGATCGCCAAGAATCTGGAACTCGACGCGCCGTATCGCTAAACCCGGCCGCGATTCCCCCGATGGGATCGCCGCACTGATCGTGAAAGGGGCTTGGTCCCGCAAATGCTGCAAGGACTCGCCTTCTATCTTCTGGCCGCGACGGCCGTGGTGTCCGGCCTGCTGGTCGTGACCGCGCGCAATCCCGTGCACAGCGTGCTGTGGCTGATCCTGGCCTTCTTCTCCTCGGCCGGACTGTTCGTGCTGATGGGGGCCGAGTTCCTGGCCATGCTGTTGGTCGTGGTCTACGTCGGCGCCGTCGCGGTGCTGTTCCTGTTCGTGGTCATGATGCTGGACGTGGACTTCGTGCGCCTGCGCGAGGGTTATGCGCGCTACCTGCCGCTGGGCGGCATCGTGGCGGGCATCCTGCTGGCCGAGATGATCATGGTGTCCATGGCCGTGGTGCAGGGCGGGGCCGCGCGCGACGTGACCGGCCCGGCCGTGGCGAGCGCCGACGCCTCGAATATCGAGACCATCGGGCGGGTGCTCTATACGGACTACGTCTATTTCTTCCAGGCGGCCGGGATCGTGCTGCTGATCGCCATGATCGGCGCCATCGTCCTGACGCTGCGACACAAGCCGGGCATCAAACGCCAGGACGTCAGCCGCCAGGTCGGCCGCGACGCCAAGACCGCCATGGAGGTCAAGAGCGTCCAGACCGGCGTGGGCGTGACGCCCGAGGAGCTTCGCTGATGGACATCACCTTGCAGCACTATCTGGCGGTCGGGGCCATGCTGTTCACCATCGGGGTGTTCGGCATCTTCGTGAACCGCAAGAACGTCATCATCATCCTGATGTCGGTCGAGCTGATCCTGCTGGCCGTGAACATCAATTTCGTCGCCTTCTCGACCCATCTGAACGACGTGGCCGGGCAGGTGATGGCCATGTTCGTCCTGACCGTTGCGGCCGCTGAAGCCGCCGTGGGTCTGGCCGTGTTGGTGACCTTCTTCCGCAACCGCGGCGACATCGCGGTCGACGACGCCAGCGTGATGAAGGGCTGACCGTGAATATCGAGACCCTCGTCACCCTCGGCGTCTTCGCCCCACTGCTCGGCGCCGCCGTCGCCGGCCTGACCGGCCGCCGCATCGGCGATGTCGCGTCGCAGACGATCACCACCGGCCTGCTGTTCTTCTCGTGCGCCGTGGCCTGGATCGTCTTTTACCAGCACACCTGGGGCCACATGGCGCCGTTCACGCTGGAGCTGTTGCCGTTCATCAACGTCGGCGACTTCCAGTCGACCTGGTCGATCCGCATCGACGCCCTGTCGGCGACCATGCTGGTGGTGGTCACCACGGTGTCGTCGCTGGTCCACCTGTATAGCTGGGGCTACATGGCCCAGGACCCGGACAAGCCCAGGTTCTTCGCCTATCTGTCTCTCTTCACCTTCGCCATGCTGGCGCTGGTGACCGCCGCCGACTTCATGCAGTTGTTCTTCGGCTGGGAAGGGGTGGGGCTGGCGTCCTATCTGTTGATCGGCTTCTGGTACAAGAAACCGTCGGCCAGCGCCGCCGCCATCAAGGCCTTCGTCGTCAACCGCGTCGGCGACTTCGGCTTCGCCCTGGGCATCATGACCGTGTTCTGGATGTTCGGCAC
>NZ_DAINBO010000086.1:0-2710 GCF_036732845.1 Brevundimonas sp.
TCGCCGCCCTGATCAACGCCCCCGATCACCGCAACAACACCCCGCAAAACGACCAACTGTTCGGTTGATCAACGGGCTGGCGCGGTCGGGGGTCGCATTGGCCTTCGACCGCGCTAAGCTGGCGTCATGACCGACCGTCCCGCGATCCTGATCATGCAGCGGCATCTGGCGCCGCTGACGGCGTTTCTGGACGGGCCGTACGTCGTCTATCGCTTCTGGGAGGGTCCGCCGGTCGAGGCTCAGGGCGACATCCGCGCCCTGGTCGTGGCCGGAGAGTTCCCGCTGGACAAGGCGTTGATCGAGCGGCTGCCCAATCTGGAGCAGATCGCCTGTTTCACCGCCGGCTATGAGCAGATCGACGTCGACTGGTGCCGCGCGCGCGGGCTGAAGGTCAGCCACGCCCCCGGCGTCAATCATGAGGACGTGGCCGATCACGCCCTGGCCCTGATCCTGGCCGCGCGGCGTCGGATCGTCTCGGGCGACCGCCAGGTGCGCGCGGGCGGCTGGACCACCGAATCCAAGACCATCACCGCCTCGCTGAAGGACCAGCGGGTGGGCATCGTCGGCCTGGGCGGCATCGGCCAGGCCGTGGCCCGGCGCTGCCAATCCTTTCGCATGAGCGTCTCGTGGTGGGGACCGCGCGACAAGGACGCGCCCTGGCCGAAGGCCGCCTCGCTGCTCGACCTGGCCAGGGACAGCGACGTCCTGGTCGTCGCCTGCCGGGCCGACGACGACAACCGGGGCCTGATCTCGCGCGAGGTGATCGAGGCGTTGGGTCACGACGGCCTGCTGGTCAATGTCGCGCGCGGTCAACTGGTCGATGAGGACGCCCTGATCGCGGCGCTGAAGTCCGGCCGCCTGGGCGGCGCGGCGCTGGATGTGTTCGAGCCTGAACCGACCGATCCCGCGCGCTGGGCCGATCTGCCGGATGTCGTTCTGACGCCGCACACGGGCGGGGCCACGACCCAGGCGGTCCAGGCCATGCTGATGCTGCTGCTCCAGAATCTCGACGCGGGCCTGAACGGACGCGGTCTCGTAACGCCGATCCCCTGATCCGGCGGCGTTTTCTGCTTGCATAAACATATAAGGATATCCTTATATGTACTGATGTCCTTGACCGCCGACCAGACCGTGGAGGCCCTGCGCGCCGCCGGCGAACCGACCCGGCTGCGGGTGCTGTCGCTGCTGGCGGGCGAGGAGCTGTCGGTCATGGAGCTGTCGCGCGTGCTGGATCAGAGCCAGCCGCGCGTCTCGCGCCATCTGAAGCTGATGAGCGACGCCGGTCTGGTGGAGCGATTCCCGGACGGCGCCCGCGTCTTCTATCGCCTGTCGTCGGACCATGACGCGCGCCTGCTGATCGACACGGTGCTGGACCTTCTGGCCGACGGCGAATCCGAGACCGACCACCGCCGCCTGGACGATGTGCGCAAGGAGCGCGAGACGGCCGCGGCCGCCTATTTCGAACAGGTCGCGCCCCAATGGGACCGCATCCGCAGCCTCTATGTCGCCGAGACCGCCGTCGAGGCCGCCATCGAGCGCGCGGCCGGTTCCGGCCCGTTTGAACGGGTCGTCGATCTGGGCACCGGCTCGGGCCGGATGCTGACGCTTCTGGGCAAGAAGGCGCGGATGTCGATCGGCCTGGATCTCAGCCACAACATGCTGAACATCGCCCGCTCCAACGTCGCCCGCGCGGGCCTGGACCGGGTCGAACTGCGCCACGGCGACATCTTCTCGACCCGCCTGCCGGCCGAAAGCGCCGATCTGGTGCTGGTGCATCAGGTGCTGCACTACCTGGCCGATCCGGCCGCCGCCGTGACCGAGGCCGCGCGTCTGGTCATGCCGGGCGGCAAGCTGCTGATCGTCGACTTCGCCCCGCACGACATCGAACGCCTGCGCGACGAGCATCAGCACCGCCGCCTGGGCTTCGCCGACGACGAGATCCGCCGCTGGCTGGGCGACGCCGGGCTGAAGCCCTCGGCCCCCATCGCCCTGCCGCCCGACAAGGACGGCCTGACCGTCATCATCTGGACCGCCCAGCGGCCCGCCCAAGCCGCCCGAAAGACCGCCTGATGGCCGCCTCCCCCTCCTCCCGCAGCCTGGCTGAGGCCCGCGCCCTTCTGCTCTCGCCGCTGGGACCGGTGGCCCGCGCCGGATCGAACCGCGACCCGGTGCGCGTCTCGTTCGAATTCTTCCCGCCCAAGACCGACGAGGCCGAGGCCAATCTGTGGAAGGCGATCCGTCGGCTGGAGCCGCTGAACCCGGCCTTCGTCTCGGTCACCTACGGCGCGGGCGGTTCGACGCGTGAGCGCACCCACCGCACGGTCCAGCGGATCATTTCCGAGACCACCTTGCGCCCCGCCGCCCACCTGACCTGCGTCGAGGCCAGCCGTGACGAGGTCGATGAGGTCATCGCGGGTTACAAGGCCATCGGCGTCGATCACATCGTCGCCCTGCGCGGCGATCCGCCGGGGGGAAGCGGCATCGGCGGCGTCTATACGCCGCGCGCCGACGGCTACGCCAACGCCACCGAATTGGCCGGCGCCATCACCCGCATCGGCGGCTTCGACATCACCGTCGGCGTCTATCCCGAACGGCACCCCGAAAGCCCGTCCCTGGCCCACGACATCGAGGTGCTGAAGGCCAAGGTCGACGCCGGGGCCACCCGCGCGGTCAGCCAGTTCTTCTTCGACATCGACGCCTTCCTGCGCTT
>NZ_DAINBO010000087.1:0-2557 GCF_036732845.1 Brevundimonas sp.
CCAAGATCGACATCGGCGACGACGGCACCATCAAGATCGCCGCCAACGACCAGGACAAGATCGAGGCCGCCAAGACCTGGATCAACTCCATCGCGGCCGAGGCCGAAGTGGGCAAGGTCTACACCGGCAAGGTGGTGAAGGTCGTCGATTTCGGCGCCTTCGTGAACTTCTTCGGCGCCAAGGACGGCCTGGTCCACGTGTCGCAGATGGCCCTGGAGCGCGTCGCCAATCCGGCCGACGTCGTTTCGGAAGGCCAGGAGGTCAAGGTCAAATTCCTGGGCCTGGACGATCGCGGCAAGACCAAGCTGTCGATGAAGGTCGTCGATCAGGAAACCGGTGAGGACATCACCGACAAGATCAACGCCGAACGCGCCGAGCGGGGCGAGCCGCCCCTGTCGGAAGACACCGGCGGCCGTCCCAAGCGGGACGGCGATCGCGGCGGCGATCGCGGCCGTCGTCGTCGCGACTGAGTGACGGCTCCAGCCTGACATGAAGAAGGCGGCGTCCAGATCGGGCGCCGCCTTTTTCGTTCGTGCGGTCCTCCGCGAGGGGCGGACGTCAGTCGAAGATGTCGAAGATGTCCATCCGCTTCTTCTTCTTGCGGTGGTGATAGTCGTCGTCGCGGCGGTAGCGGTCGTCGCGATACCCTTGCGGGGGGGCGCCCCAGGGCTGTTGCTGCGCCTGTTGCGGCGGATAGGGTTGGGCGGCCGGTTGAGGCGGCGGCGGGGCGGCGGCGCGCGCGTCCTGGGTCGCGGCCTCCATCAGCTTCTCCAGCTCGCCCCGGTCCAGCCACACGCCGCGGCAGGTCGGGCACATGTCGAACTGGACGCCGGAACGTTCCAGCGTCTGCATCGGCGCATTGTCGTTGGGGCACATCAGAAGGGGCATGGGCGTCTCCGTGTCATGCCCACAGACTTGGGCGCCCTAAGCCCGTTCGCCCATGCGACCAATCGGCCCAGGTCCCACGAAGGCCGGGTTCGCGGTTTCAGCAGACCTGGCCCGCCGCCCAGCCCGACGACCAGGCCCATTGGAAATTATAACCGCCCAGCCAGCCGGTGACGTCCACCGCCTCGCCGATGAAGAACAGGTTCGGCCGATCCCGAACCGCCATCGTCTTCTGATCCAGGGCCGCCGTGTCGACGCCGCCCAGGGTCACCTCGGCGGTGCGATAGCCCTCGGACCCCACCGGCTTCAGGCTCCAGCCGTTGACCGCCTGGTCGATGGTCCGCAGGGCCTTGTCCGACAGGTCGCCCAGATTGCCGCCGATCTTCAGCCGCGCCAGGACGGCGTCGGCCAGGCGGCGGGGCGTGATGTGGCCCAGGGCCGTGGCCGCCGCCTGACGTCCGTTCTCGGCCCGCGCCGCGCGCAGGGTCTCGAACACATCGACATCGGGCGCCATCGACAGGGTGATCGCCTGGCCCTCGCGCCAATAGCTGCTGATCTGCAGGATCGACGGCCCGCTGATCCCCCGGTGGGTGAACAGCATGCCCTCACGAAACCGGGTCTTGCCGCAGCCGACCACCGCATCGACCGACAGGCCGGCCAGAGGCGCCGTCTCGGCCAACAGGCCCGGCTCGAAGGTCAGGGGAACCAGGGCGGGCCGGGTTTCGGTGACCCGCAGATCGAACCGCCGCGCGGCCTCATAGGCCCAGCCGGTCGCCCCCATCTTGGGAATCGACTTGCCGCCGGCGGCGACCACCAGGCTGGAGGCCGTGACGTGCGATCCGTCCGACAGGCGCACGCGATGGTCCTCGCCCTCAGGCTCCATCGCCTCGACGCCGACGCCCAGCCGCATCTCGACCCCGGCCGCCGCCATGTCGTCGGTCAGCATGCGGACGATCTGTTTGGCGCTGCCGTCGCAGAACAACTGACCCAGGGTCTTCTCGTGCCAGGCGATGCCCGCCGCATCGACGCGCTTGATGAAGTCGTGCTGCGAAAACCGCTTCAGGGCCGAGGTGGCGAAGCGCGGATTCTCGCCCAGGAAGGCCTGAGGTCCGGCGCCCAGATTGGTGAAATTGCACCGCCCCCCGCCCGAGATGCGGATCTTCTCGCCCGGCGCCGAAGCGTGGTCCACGACCAGCACCCGCCGCCCCCGCCGCCCCGCCTCGACCGCGCACATCATGCCCGCCGCCCCGGCGCCGACGATCAGGACATCGAACGGATCAGAGGCCAAGGGCGATGCGGTAGCTGGGGTGGACGATGTCGGTCCATTCCGGGTGTTTCTTCAGATAGCTGGCGAAGAAGGGGCAGGTCGGCAGGACCAGAAGCCCGCGCGCGCGGATGTCCTCCAGGACAAAACGGGCCATGCGGCTGGCGATTCCCTGTCCCTCCAGGGCCTGGGGCACCAGGGTCTCGGTGATCAAAAGGCCGCCGCCCGCCTCGTTATAGATCACCACGGCGCTCTGGCCGTCGATGTCCAGGACATAGCGACGCGCCTCGCGGTCGTCGCGGATGGGGGCTTCATTCGGGTCGGTCATCAGTGTGCGTCATCCCAGTTTTGCGCGGCGCGCGCGTCGACGATCAGCGGCACGGTCAGGGCCACGGCCGGTTCGGCGGC
>NZ_DAINBO010000088.1:0-2362 GCF_036732845.1 Brevundimonas sp.
CGGTGCGGGCCTCGGTCTGATGCAGGCCGTGGGCCAGGAACTGTTTCATCGCCGCGTTTCGGACGCGAGCGCGCCGGACGGGCGCGGGCGTCGTCCAGCGGCGCACGCCGGGCAGGGAGACGATCAGGAAGACGACTAGGAAGATGGCCGCCTGCATGACCGCATAGGCGGCCAGGGCGCGCCCGATCGTCACGTCGCGCGCGGCCAGGTGCGCGGCCTCCCAGGTGTTCGCCACGCCGGGGAACCAGGCCGGATCGAACCCCACAGGGATCAGGACTAGCGGCAGCAGCAGGGCCGCCAGAGCCGCCCAACCCAGGCGTATGTCGCGATAGGCCGAGACCCGGCCGGCGACGACGCAGAAGATCTCGCCCGAGGTCCGGGCCTCGGCCGCCGCGATGGCCGCCGCGATGCGTTCGTGGTCCTGAGAGGTAAAGCGCATCACCATCCTCCCGAGGCGCCGCCGCCGCCGAAGCTTCCGCCGCCGCCGCCGAAGCCGCCGCCTCCGCCACCACCGCCCCAGCCGCCGCCGCGTCCGCCGCGTGATCCGTTGCGCAGGGCCTCGGACGCGGCCCAGATCAGGATGGGCGAGACGCCGCCGCGATGCCGTCGCCCGCGTGAGGCCGCCCCCAGCAGGCTCAGGAACAGGAACAGAAAGACCAGGAAGACCACGATCATGGGTCCGATCGGCGCTTCGGGCCGGGTCGCCTGGGCCGCCTCGGCGCGGGCCTGGGCCTCGGCGGGGTCCAGCCTCAACTGCGTGTCGATGGCGTCGACGCCGTCGGTGATGCCCTTCTGGAAGGCGCTGGTGCGAAAGGCCGGCAGGATGCTGTTCTGGATGATCTGCGCCGACAGGGCGTCGGTCAGGATCGGCTCCAGGCCATAGCCGACCTCGATCCGCACCTTGCGTTCATTGGGCGCGACGATCAGCAGGACGCCGTTGTCGCCCTCCTTCTGGCCGATGCCCCAGTGGCGGCCGAGGCGATAGCCGTATTCCTCGATCTCATAGCCTTGCAGACTGTCCAGGGTGACGACCACCAACTGGTCGCCGGTGTCCGTCTCCAGGGCCGTCAGCTTCTGCGTCAGGGCCGCCTCGGTCTCGCGGTCCAGCAGCCGCGCCTGATCGACCACGCGGCCGGACAGGGCGGGGAAGGTCTGGCCCCAGGCCGGCGCGATCGCCAGCGTCGCCCAGGCCAAGGCCAGGACGAGCAGCAGCGACAGGTGCGCGACGGGGCGCGCCACGCGGGACTGGGGCGTCGAGATCACCGGCCGGGCGCGGCCGGGGGCGGCGAACCGGGCGCGGCGCCGGGCGCGGTAGCTGGACCTTGAGCCGAGGGGTTCAGAGCGTCGAAATTGACCGTCGGCGCCGACTGGGCGGCGGCCGTGGCGGTGAAGAGCTGCATCGGCTTGGAGCCGCCGTGGATGGTCTTGGCCCAGATCACGGTCGGGAAGGTGCGCAAGCTGGTGTTGTAGTCGCGAACCGCCTCATTGTAGTCGCGCCGGGCGATGGTGATGCGGTTCTCGGTCCCTTCCAGTTGCGACTGCAGGGTCAGGAAATTCTGGTTCGATTGCAGGGTCGGATAGTTTTCGACCACCATCAGCAGCCGCGACAGGGCCTGGCTGAGTTCACCCTGGGCCGCCTGATAGCGCTGGAAGGCGGCCGGATCGTTCAGGGTCTCGGGCGTCACCGTCACGCCGGTGGCGCGGGCGCGGGCCTCGACCACCTGGGTCAGGGTGGTGCGTTCCTGCAAGGCCGCGCCCTGGACGGTGGCGACCAGGTTCGGCACCAGGTCGGC
This sequence comes from Brevundimonas sp., assembly GCF_036732845.1. Classification (GTDB taxonomy): domain Bacteria; phylum Pseudomonadota; class Alphaproteobacteria; order Caulobacterales; family Caulobacteraceae; genus Brevundimonas. Next base: position 1,794 of record NZ_DAINBO010000088.1, read on the forward strand.
GCGACGCTGATATTGCGACTGGACGTCGGCCCAGGCGGCCTGGGCGCGTTCTTCCTTGGTGGGAATGGCGTTGATCCCGCATCCGGCGACGGACGGGGCCAGCACCGCCACGGCGGCCACGGCGGCGATGCGCGAGTTGAAGCGGGTCATAGGTCCTCCGTCTGCCGGTCGAACGCCGGTTTCGAGTCGAACTATCGGCGCAGTCGTCGGCCGCTTCAAGCGTCCAGGGGTTCGGGCGTGATCCCGGCCGCGCGGCAGGCGGCGGCGTAGGTGTTGGCCAGCAGGACGGCGATGGTCATGGGACCGACGCCGCCGGGCACGGGCGTGATGCGGCCCGCGACCTGGACCGCCTCATCGAAGGCCACGTCGCCGACCAGCCGCGTCTTGCCCGCCGCCGCCTTTTCGGGATCGCGCGACGGCACGCGGTTGATGCCGACGTCGATCACCGTCGCGCCCGGCCTGATCCAGTCGCCGCGCACCATTTCGGGCCGCCCCACGGCGGCGACCAGGATGTCGGCCGTGCGGCACAGGGCGGGCAGGTCGCGGGTGCGCGAATGGGCGATGGTGAC